>JAZQKK010000015.1:0-2101 GCA_045542115.1 Eubacteriales bacterium | reverse complement strand
TCCCCGGCAAGCTGGCGAAGACAGTCAAGATGCCGAAGGATATAACCGAGCTAAAGGAATTTTTCGCCTTTTTCGCCGAGTATTACAGTCCGATCGTGTTTTTGGAAAAGTTGTCGGTAAGGCCGGACGACGTGGCCGTGGATGGAGGGAAAGCGGCGCTCGGTAAGTTGTACCGCATCCAGAAAATGATGGCGAACTATGAGCATTTAAAGGCGATAATCGAGGCGGTGGGCATTCCTTATGTTATGGTGCATCCGGGAAAGTGGACGGCCTATTTGGGTTTACGTCTTGTTCGGGGAAATGGACTAAAGGAAACGAAACAAGAAAGGAAAAACAGATATAAGGAATTTGCTCAAAAAAATTATCCCGATATAAACGTAACGTTGTGGAATGCGGACGCATTAAACATATTGCATTTTGGCCGTAAAGTATTGGTTAATGACCCGAATTGGGTAAAATCAAATATTCCAAAAAGAGAATACGAAAAATTGTTTTGATATGCGTACAAGCGAATACACGGTTTTATACGGGTTGCGTAACCCTGTAACGGAAAAACTGATACTTTATTATTGGGCGTCGTCCCAAAAGCACAAGGCGTTGTTTTCCACAAGGGCCAAAGCGGAAGAAGCCGCCATTAACGTCGCCCGCGATATTAACGGCCCCGTTGAAATTGTAGAATACAAATAAATATGATACGCCAATATTGGATTGTTACCTGTGATTATTGCGGACGCGAACACAGGTTCCGGGGGAATACTAAACCGAGTGACCAAACTTTGAGGGATTCCGGCCTTATTGTCCGGGGGCTGAACTCCCATTATTGCAACGCGGCCTGTTATGCGGACGCAAACCATGACGCGGCGATTAAGAGGGCCGGAAACCTTAAACAGTTTCAATAATGCCGACAAAGATTTTCACGACCATTTCCGCCCTATGCCCGTTCGGAAAAAAAATAATGATTGATTCCACGGATTGCCGTTCGTGTGAACACTTTTACAGGATGGGAACGGCGACGTTCTTCTGGTGCTGCCATCCAATCGAGGAAGCCCCGGAAATGACGCAACCCAAGAGGAAAAGGGGACGCCCGCCCGGAAAGGCCAAAAAGAAGCCCGTAAAACGCAAAACGAAAACGAAATGATAAATCACTCATGGAAGAAAAGAAATGCGGAAATACGGGAAATTTTGAAAAAATAACCGGGTGCGTCCATTTGCGCCAGGGTGTCTGCCGTTACAGGCTGGAAGGGTGCGAGCGGTGCGCTTTAAGGAAAACAAAAGAAGATATTTTGAGATATGGCACAGGACGAAATTAAATTGCCGGAGGTGTCCAGCATCGAGGGGATGACCGTCGAGGACATGAAATTATATATAGCTTATGTAGCCACGTTGCGGCACAATCAAAACCGCTGGTTCCGGCTGCGTAACTTTGACGCACTGCATATAGCGCAGGAAATGGAGCGGAAACTTGATGAGTTTAACGGTGCGATGCTCGACCCGCAGCCGAAATTGTTTTGATATGATAATCGATCCGAAATATAACAAAGGCGATATTATTGCATCAGTTTACGCAAAGCCCGGAACGGTTATGGGAATTGCCCGACGATTTGATAATATTTCCGAGTTTGCGTTTGCTTCTTACGTTTTGCCAATTATTAAAAAATTGGTTGATGATGGATATTTACGAGAATGTAAAAACGGGATGATATACGCCCGTAAACGAGGGATTGAATACATAAAGGAACACGGATATTTCGATTAATTATGGTAAAGGCGAGAATAAGGAAGCCGGAGGACGGCGGTATAGCTTATATAGAAATCCAGAGGGCGAAATTTAAGCATTGGCATATAATAGGCTTTCACTTCGAGAGCGATCAGGCGTTCAAGCGTGCCTTGGCGGATGGGTCGCTTGTCTGGTTGCCGAAAATTATAGAGCCGCCAACACTTTTTTCGAAAAATTATTAACTTTTTTTTGGATATTTAAAAATTATCCTTACCTTTGTAATCGAAAGGGGGAGCAACCCCAACCGACCAAGCGGGTTCTTGGAAACAAAAAAAGTTAATAAAATGAAAACGAATGTTCTTGCAATTAGGGTTGACGCCAATG
>JAZQKK010000014.1:0-431329 GCA_045542115.1 Eubacteriales bacterium | reverse complement strand
GTGAAAGAGTCGGCGTCGTAAACGACGCTCGCCTCGGATCACAGCGGCCGGAAACCCCGACCGCACAAGGGTTTTCGGGATTTTGGACACCGAAAAAAATAGGCGTCGTAAATAAGGCCTTGTGCCAGTATACGGTGCCACAGATCCCCGAAAGTGCCGTGTTTAAGGGAAAAACATAGGCGCTGTGAACGGGGTTGTAACAAGAAAGGAGAAAACATCATGGATTATGAATTACTGAAAAAGCGCAGAGAGAAATATTTGAAATCACAGAAAGAATTAGGAGAAGAACAGCATATCGGTCTCGGTTACGTGCTGACCGTTGAAGGAAAGCGGTATCCCGTGTTATCTTGTTTCTCTGTCAGTGAAAAAACGGAAGAAGCAAAGGACAAACTGAAATACCTGATCAACGGTCGAAAAAGTTAACAAAACTGTTTCAGCAAAGTCGCTGGACTACTCGACCGAGTTGTGATATGTTGTTGCCGTATCCTATTCGGTTTGATTTGACAGAGCAGCACTCGGCTCGGAAAGGAAACGTGTAATGAAATCAACCGAAAGCAAAAATTTAATAACAGCCATATACTGCCGCCTGTCCCAAGAGGATGATCTGCAGGGCGAATCCAACAGCATCAAAAATCAAAAGTTAATCCTACAGCAGTACGCAGAACAGCACCGATTCCCGAACATCCAATTCTATGTGGATGACGGATACTCGGGAGCGAATTTCAACCGTCCCGATTTCAAGCGGATGATGAACGACATCGAACAAGGCAAGGTAGGAATCGTCATCGTGAAAGACCAATCTCGTCTCGGCAGAGATTATCTGCAAACGGGAATGCTGATGGAGATCACCTTCCCCCAATACGACGTTCGGTTCATTGCCGTCAACGACGGTGTGGATAGTGCCAACGGCGTCAGCGACTTCTCAGGCATCAAAAATTATTTCAACGATTTTTATGCCCGTGATACAAGCCGCAAGATCAGAGCCGTACAACGAGCCAAAGGTGAGCGTGGGGAGCGAGTCGGAACCACTATTCCATACGGTTATATGAAAGCCCCGAATAACCCGAAGCAGTATATCCCCGATCCCGAAACCGCGCCTATCGTAAAACGGATCTTCGAAATGTACGCAAGCGGAATTGGTATAGTAAAGATCTGCGATAGACTGTCCGCTGAGAAGATCCTCTGCCCAAGCGTGTACGCCTTTAGGAAAAGCGGAAACAAATCAGGCAACCCCGATTTGAGCAGACCGTATCATTGGGCGCAGAACACCGTCCGTAAGATGCTGTCCAATCAGGAATACGTGGGAGATACCGTAAACTTCAAAACCTATTCCAAGTCCAACAAACTGAAGAAAAGGTTGAAGAACGATCCCGAAAATATCCTCATCTTCAAGGACACCCACGAAGCGATCATTGACCAAAAGACTTTCGAAATGGTACAACGGCACTTCGCCGGACGGAAACGCCCCGACAAGCAAGGTGAGATGGACAAGTATGCGGGATTGCTCTTCTGCGGTGAATGTGGAAAGCGATTATATCTCCACCGAGGAAAAACCATAAAGCCGGAGAACAATGCCTTCCAATGCGGCGGTTTCCAAAGCAGAACCACCGAATGCACTGCTCACTATATCCGAGAGAGTATCCTTGATACCATCGTGCTGCACAACCTCCAAACCGTTACCGCCTTCGCAAGAGATAACCCCGACGAGTTCTATGCGATGGCAACACAGAACGGCGAGGAAGAAGCAGAAAAGTTCTACCGCAATGCCAAGCTACAAAAGGAGCAGCTTGAAAAGCGAATCCAAGACCTGGACAACATCATTCGGTGCTTGTACGAGGACAGAGTATCGGGAAGGATCACACCCGAACGCTACGACTCGATGGCAAACGGATACGAGCAGGAGCAGGCGGAAAAGAAACGTGAGCTGCAAGAGTTGGTAGAGCGAATCGGCGAGGTAGATATGCGGGATAAATGCATACAAGAATTTATCCGCAACGCTAAGCAGTATATTGAGATGCCGAAGCTGACACCCGAACTGTTGCGAGTGTTCATCCGCAGAATAGAGGTGTACGAGAAGTTCGAGAAATATTCCCGAACAGCAGGCAACCCGATCCGCATACACTACGCCTTCCGACTGCCCGAACAGGAAGGCATCCCTGCCATCGAAGTCCTCACACAACCTACTGCAAAAACCGCATAAAAAGTAATAACCGGAAGGTTTTTACACCTTCCGGTTACATACCACCCACTAATTCTCCGTTAAGAACATCACGGAAATTCATCGGAGGTTTTTTTGTGGTCGGAGTGAGGCGACTTGAACGCCCGGCCTCTTGGTCCCGAACCAAGCGCGCTACCAACTGCGCTACACCCCGATACGTTGTTACCGTGATATTATACCACAGTTTTTTGAAAAATGCAATAGGGGACCGGGGAAAAAATTTCAAACTTTTTTACAAATTGTCTTCCCGAAAATATCTTGCCACGCTGAGTTCCGTGAAAGAACAATAAAAAACGGGCCTCGGAGGTTGTTCCGAAGCCAGTTTTTTAATATTTTGTTTTCTTATTTCAAAAGCAGACCTTCCAGGTCGGTCAATGCGGAATCCATTTCCTTCATCGCGTTCTGAATGACCGCCGGGTCGGTCATATCGATGCCGGCAATTTTCAGTTCGTTGATGGGATAGTCGCTACCGCCGGTGGCCAAGAATTCCAAATATTTGGAGGCGTCGCCGGTTTGCAAAATGTTGCGGACGATAGAGACCGAAGCACAGAAGGCGGTGGCGTATTGATAGACGTAGAAAGCACGGTAGAAGTGGGGAATTCTTGCCCATTCAATGTCTTGCAGTTCATCAACGACTGCACCGTTATAGTACAGTTCGTTCAATTCCCGATAGACTTTGTTCAAAACGTCGGCCGTCAGGGGAACGCCTTGCTGATTCAGGTCGTGAGCCTTTCGTTCAAATTCAGCAAACAGGGTCTGGCGGAATACGGTGGTGCGGAATCCTTCCAGGAAATGATTGAGAAGGTAGGCCTTTTTCGCCGGGTCGGTTTCGGTGGCCAGCAGATGGCGGGTCATCAAAACTTCGTTGACGGTAGAGGCAACTTCCGCTACGAAAATCTTATAATCGTGATTTGCAAAATCCTGCTTTTCGCTGGAAAAGTAGGAGTGCATTGCGTGACCCAATTCGTGGGCCAAGGTAAAGGCGTCGTCAAAGGTGCCGGAGAAGTTGAGAAGCACGTAGGGGTGAACGCCGTACACACCGCAAGAGTATGCACCGGTAGTCTTTCCCTTGGTTTCGTATACGTCAATCCAGCGTTCGTTATAGGCCCGGTCCAGAAGGTCCAGATATTTCTGACCCAAGGGGGCACAGGCTTCTTTGACCATCTTTTTGGCCTCTTCGTAGGTCATTTCGCTGTCGCAGTCGGCGACGATGGGGCAGTACAGGTCGTACATATGCAATTCATCCAACCCGAGAACCTTCTTGCGGAGTTCCAGATACCGCTTCATAATGGGAAGGGAGTCGTGGAGGGTGTTTACCAGATTGTCATACACCGAAACGGGAACGTTGGAGGCAAACAACGCTCTGTGACAAGCCGTTTCGTATCCCCGGATCTTGGTGTAGTAGTTGTCAAATTTGACGGAGTTTCCGTAAATGGCGGACAGGGTGTTGATGTATTTTTTAAATTCTCCGAAATACGTTTCAAAAGATTCTTTCCGCACGTTCCGGTCGCTGCTTTCCCTGTATGCACCGAAGGAGCCGTGGGACAGCGTGACCTCTTCGCCTTTTTCATTTTTAATGGTGGGGAAGGACATATCCACGCTTTCAAACATATCAAAGGGTTCGTCGGCGGAAGAGGAGACCTCCGACAACAAAGCCAGCATCTTTTCTTTTTCTTCGTCCAACGTGTGGGGTCTTGCCCGGTCGATATCTTGAACGATGTGCTTGTATCCCGCAAGGCAGGGGTCTTGCAGATAGGTTGCCAACGTGTCACCGTCAATGGCTAAAATTTCCGGGTCGAGGAAGGCGGAAGCCGCGGACAGTTTGGTGAACAGCATCATCGCCTTACCGTTCATTTCCTGGGATTTTGCATCCCCGTTATCCAGACTCTTGCGGAGCATCGTGTATACGTAGACCAATTCCGCTTTTTGCAGAGCGCCGTACAATACGTCCAGTCCTTTTTTCAGGGCTTCTGCGGAGTTCCCCAACGTGCCTTTGACGGCGGAAATGGTCTCCACGGCGGCGCAGGCTTCGTTGTAGGCCACTTCCCAAGCGGCGTCGTCGGCATAGATCTGGGAAAGGTCCCAGGTCAGATTTACGTCGATCTCGTTTCTTAATTTCATCGTATCCCTCCTGAGGGAATCCCCTCGGTTTCAATTTTCTTTCCTTATCTTACCACACCCGGTTCGATTTGTCAAGCCGATTTCGTCGCTTTTTTAGGGACAGATTGTCAAAAAGAAGAAGTTTCGCAGAAAAAGTTCACACTTTCTTCCTTTCTTTTTGGAAAGAATTGTGCTATAATGAACTCGTATGAAAATAAACGGGTTTTTCCCGGAATAGAAAAAGGAGAGTCTGTTATGTCCAACCGTTTCATTCTCAACGAAATCTCTTATCACGGTTCCGGTGCCATCGAAGCGATCGCTACCGAAGCTGCCGGCCGCGGATTTAAGAAGGCTTTCGTCTGCTCCGACCCTGACCTTATTAAGTTTGGCGTTACCAAAAAGGTTCTCGACGTTCTCGATAAGAACGGCCTTGCTTACGAAATCTTTTCGGACATCAAACCCAATCCCACCATTGAAAACGTGCAGAACGGCGTTGCCGCTTACAAGGCTGCCGGTACCGATTATATCGTAGCCATCGGCGGCGGTTCTTCTATGGACACCGCAAAGGCCATCGGTATCATCATCAACAACCCCGAATTTGCTGACGTCCGTTCCTTGGAAGGCGTTGCCGATACCAAGAATAAGTGCGTTCCCATCATTGCCGTTCCCACCACGGCCGGAACCGCTGCGGAAGTTACCATTAACTACGTTATCACCGATGCGGAAAAGAACCGCAAGATGGTTTGCGTTGACCCCCACGACATTCCCGTCGTTGCCGTAGTTGACCCCGATATGATGGCTTCGATGCCTAAGGGCCTTACTGCCGCTACCGGTATGGACGCTCTGACCCACGCCATCGAAGGTTACATTACCGGCGGTGCTTGGGAACTGTCCGATATGTTCCACATTAAGGCGATTGAAATCATCGCCCGTTCTCTCCGCGGCGCTGTCGCCAACACTCCCGAAGGCCGTGCTGATATGGCGCTTGGTCAATACGTTGCCGGAATGGGCTTCTCCAACGTAGGTCTGGGGATCGTTCACTCGATGGCTCACCCCTTGGGCGCTCTGTACGACACCCCCCACGGTGTTGCCAACGCTATCATCCTCCCCACCGTTATGGAATACAATGCCGAAGCTACCGGCGATAAGTACCGTGACATTGCCCGTGCAATGGGCGTTGCCGGTACCGACGCGATGACCATCGAAGAAGCTCGCAAGGCTGCCGTCGATGCAGTTCGTCAGCTGTCTGCCGACGTGGGAATCCCCGCTGACCTGAAAGACATCGTGAAGCGTGAAGATCTGGACTTCCTGGCTCAGTCTGCCTTCGACGACGCTTGCCGTCCCGGAAACCCCAGAGCCACCTCCGTTGCCGAAATCAAGGCCCTTTACGAATCTCTTCTGTAATCGAATTTAATATCCTGAATCAAGTACCTCGGGGTTCTCCCCGGGGTACTTTCTTTTTGGATAAATTCGTGCGTTTTTCCTCAAAAGTTTCAAAAGTCGAAACAAAAGGTGACAAGAAATAAAACTTTCGGAAAACCCCCTTGCATTTTCTCTCTTAATCTGTTATTATATATACATAATATGGGGTAGCCCCCCGAGTATTGCTTTAAGGAGAGATACTATGAGAAAGACCTTCGCAATTTTACTGTCTCTGGTTTTGGTTGCGGTGGCGGTTTTCGCATTTGCAGTTTCAGCTTCTGCTGACGCTCCTCTTGCGGATAACGTTACCTTTACCACCACCGAAGGCAAAACTGTCGTCTTGAACGCCACCGATACGGAATATATCGGGAACGACACGGATAAGACGGAAGGAATCATCACCTTTGATGCCGACAAGGCCATCTTGACCATTGAAGACATCAAAGGATTCAAGAAAATGTCCTTCTCGAAGTCCCTGACGCTCGTCGTTAAAGGGGAGAACTTCATTGAAGACGAAAAGGGTAGTGAAGTTATCGTTCAGCAAGTTGTCAATGCGGACGACGCCTTGGAAAAGGAATGTGTGTTCACGGTTAAGGGCGACGGTAAGCTGAACGTGGTTGCTTCGATATATGCCATCGTTGTGAAACGCAATATTGAGATTACCGATAAGGTCACGGTGAATGTGAACTGTGTTCTGGAAGACCGTAACGGTTGGAGCGAAGGGATTCACGTGAACAACCAGGGTAAGGATATGATTTTCAGCGGTGACGCAGTCGTTAACTGTACGTCCCACGGGATGTCTGCCATCCGCAGTGCTTCCGAACAGGGCGGTTCCGTTATCGTAAAGGATAACGCCAAAGTTACCGGTATCGTGGAGAATCCTGCGAAAGACTCCGTCAGAGCGCTTCACGCTCCCAATTTCAAAATGACCGGCGGGGAACTGACCCTTTTGGTTCACGAAATTTACGGCGGTGTGAACTACAATGGCAGCAACTCGAAAATCCCCGGTGTTGCATCGATGTACGGTATGGTCGTTACCGGAAAGACCGAAGTCCTCGGCGGTAAGATCGATATTGACGTCGTGTCCGACTATACGGAGACTTCCACCGCTGTCGGAATGCACCTTGAAGGGAAAGACCCCATCGTGCTGGAAAAAGCCAATATCGACATCCTTGTCAAATACGGAAGAGGCGTTTCCTCCACTCCCGGAGCCATTCAGACCAAGAATGCGAAGGAAATGACCATAACCAATTGTAATCTGAAAATCGACGCTCCTTTGGCTACTTACGCTATCTCTGTAAATGACGTCGCAGCGAAGAAGCGGGACGCTATCTTTGATTTGAAATTCATCGGTTCCAAGGTCGAAGGGAACTCCATCTATATGATCGGTTCTCCCGACACTGCGGAAAAAGACCTCTTCGTTTCCGAAATTAAAATTGGATTCGATAAGACCAACTCTGCCGATTATCGGGTGACGAAGGGTGTTGTTGCCGGTAGTTGCACCGTCACTACCGACGCTACCTTCCTCTCCGGTGCAGACTTCACCTCTAAGGTTGGTCTCGTTACCGGTGACCCCAGCGTACAGGCGTTCACCGTAAGCATTACGCCTCCTGCCGGTAGCGATATCGTTCTGAGCGCGTCTAAGCGGAACCTGACCGAAAAAGATGCCGCTAAGTTGGGCGTTGCTCTGGATGCTATTTCTTACGACCCCTATACTGCTACCGTATATCTGAACAATGCCAACGGTTCCATTTACCGCATTTGGGCCAGCAATGCCGTTACCTTTAATGTTAAGGGCGAAAACAGCGTGGTGATGCCTCAGGCTCCTAGCGGCGGTACTAATAGCGCTTTTGGTACGAACGGTAGTATGACAATTACCGGTGACGGATCTCTGACGGTCGGCGGTTACGTCTATGCAATGTTGTGTTACAGCTCTCTGACCGTTGAAAAAGACGTAAACGTTAAGGTTATTTCTCAAAGCACCAACGCCATTCACATCGGTGCTCAGAGCGGCGATGCTTTGGATGCCCGTCCGATGATTGTAAAAGATAACGCCAAAGTGGACGTTCTTGCGACCGACCGCGGTATCTATATCGCCGGTTCAAGTCCCTCTTTGGAACTCCAAGATAATGCAAAGGTTACTGTATCTCCTGCAAACAAAGAAAAAGCATTCAATCAAGGTGTTCTTCTGTACACCAACTCCGACAACAAGACCGGAAGCCAGGATATGGTCCTGACTGTCTCCGACAAGGCTTCTCTGGTGATTGCTGGCGGCCAGAGGGGTGTAGAATTGAACTGCTACGCCGACGATGAAAAGGGTATTGCTACCACGACCGTCGTGAACACCGTCGTTGAAATTACCGACGATGCTTCCGTTGACCTTACCGGTTCGGCTCAGGCTCTTCTGTACAACACCGATAAGAAAAACAACGTAAACGTTCTTCGCATTTCTGAAAATGCAAATGCGAAATTCACCCAGATTGACGCCACGAAGAAGGGCGAGAGTTGTGCCGCCGTGTGGTTGAGCGGTCCGGACAATACCGTGACGATGACCACTTCCGGTAGGGTTGATATGAACGCCACTTCCAGCGGTTGGAGAGGCGCCTTCTATATCACCGGCGTGAAGTACGACGTTTTGATTGAAGATACTACACTGAACGTTTCCAACATTTCTTCTTCGATTGCGAAGAACGGTGCGGATATTGCCAACGGTATTAACTTCGACTGTAAGGGCGATGGCAAGTTTGTCATTGGAGGAAAAGCCGTTGTTTCTACCTATGCAGAAAAGAATGGGGAAGAATATGCCAACCGTGCTCACGGTCTGTTCTTGCATCCCGACCACGTTCTGACCATTCAGGACGATGCGGTGTTCAACGCTTCTGCCGGCGGTGATTCGAAAGATTCCACCGGTGCCGGTATCCACTTGAAGGCCAGCGCCATCGTGGTAAAAGACAACGGTAAGATGAACATTCTTGCCAAGGGTACTGCCGTTGCCGGCGTTACCTTTGAAAGCAAATCTTCCATCACCGCCGAAGGAAATGCTTACGTTACCATTGTTGGTGAAGGCAAAGACGTTTCCGCGATCCGTGCATACAACCGTTCTGCGAAGGGTGTTATTGAAGTGAAGGACGGCACCTCTGTCGTCGAAATGTTCGGTGACCCCGCTGTGAACGTGAAGAACCGGAAGACTACCTTCACTTGCAGCAGCATCAAGGCCGGTGATACCAAAGAAAAAGCTAAGGCCGTTGAGAACGTTACCGGTAAGGAAGGTTACGTGATTCTGATGGGTCAGAACCCCAAGACCTCTGACATTTCCGTTGCTCCTTTCATTATCCTTGGCTTGATGGCAGTTGCCGCCACATCTGCCGTGATTCTTCGGAAAAGACACAGCAACTGATTTTGATTGACGAAGGGCGATGCGTGTGATGCGCATCGCCCTTTTTTATCCATTGTATATAATAAGGAAAACATTTGGAGTTTTACTGTATGAAAAAACCGTGCGTTTCCCGGGAATTTTGCTACGTTCCCGCGACTCTGTTTTTAGCACTCGGGGCAGCACTGATGTCGAAGGCAAATTTTGGTCTTTCTGCTGTTATTGCACCAGCCTATATTCTATCTCAAATTTTTCATATCTCCTTCGGAACGGCGGAATATTGCCTGCAAGGAGTGCTTGTCATTGCCATCTGCTTTCTGGTTGGAAAATTTCGTTGGACCTATCTGCTGTCCTTTGTCTCCGCCTTTTTATACGGGATGGTTTTGGACGGCTTTTTGTGGCTTCTTTCGTTTGCCGGGGAAGGGGGATTTGTATTGCGGTTTTCAATGATGGTTGCAGGGATGGTTTTATCGTCTTTGGGGGTCGCGCTCTTCTTTAAGACGTATCTTGCCCCCGGGGCGTACGAATTGTTTGTGAAGGAGGTTTCGGCGCGGTACGGACGAAATCTCCACCGCTTCAAAGTCGTGTACGATCTTGCAAGTTGCACCGTTGCTCTGGTTTTGTCCCTGGCGGTGTTTCGCTCCTTGTTTGACCACGGAATCGGTCTTGGGACGGTGCTGGTCGCGTTTGTCAACGGTTGGCTTATCGGCCTGTTTTCCAAAGTGTTGGACCGTTGTTTTTCCTTCTATGACCGCTTCCCCTTTGCAAAATATTTTGAGGGATAAAAGAACACCGGAAGAAACTCTTCCGGTGTATTTTTTATTCTTTTGTTTTTGCAATTTCTTCTACTTCTTTGCGAAGGAGGGGAAGGATATTATCGGGGGAGATGTGTTTGATAATTTTATCTCCTCGGAAGAGAACGTATTCGCCGTTTGCGCCCGTAACTCCCACGTCGGCCTGTCTTGCTTCTCCCGGGCCGTTGACCACACATCCCATTACGGCAATTTTTACGTGGGCACGAATGTCCCGAAATTCCCGTTCTACGGTGTTTGCAAGTTCAATGGAATTGACCGTCGTCCGTCCGCAAGTGGGACAGGAAATGACCTCAATTCCCCGGTGATACAGGTCCAGCGACCGAAGAAGAATCTTTGCCGTTTCCACTTCTTCCACAGGGTCTGCCGTCAGCGAGACGCGGATGGTATCTCCGATTCCGTCTAACAGTAATGCCCCGATTCCAACGGAGGATTTGACCGTTCCCGACCGAAGCGTTCCTGCTTCCGTGACTCCCAAATGTAACGGATAAGGGGAGTTTTTCGCAAAAATGCGATAGGCGTCCACCATCATTCTTACGTCGGATGCTTTCATCGAAACTGCGATGTCGTCGAAATCCAACTGTTCCAGCAATTCCACGTTTCTCTGAGCGCTTTCCGCCAAGGCCTCGGCCGTGGGTTTTCTGTATTTTGCAAGCAAATCTTTTTCCAAAGACCCGGCGTTGACTCCCACCCGAATGGGAACCGAACGCTCTTTTGCCATATCGGTCACCAATTTTAAATGGGTCTTATCGGTGTTTCCCGGGTTGATGCGAATCTTGTCCGCCCCCGCTTCCATCGCTTTCAGCGCCAAACGGTAATCGTAATGAATGTCTGCCACCAAAGGAATCTTTAAACGATTTCGGAGGCGTGCAAAGGGTTCTGCCGACGCTTCGTCGGGCAGGGCCACGCGCAAAATATCGCAACCGGCTTCCTGTAATTCCAGGGCCTGTTTTACCAACTCGTCAAAGCGGGAAAAGGGAATGGAGCACATCGACTGAATGGAAATATCCGCTCCGCCCCCGACGGCCACGCCTCGGGCCACGATTTGTTTTTTCGATGCCATATCGTTCTCCTTATGCAATGGGGAAGAAAATATCTTTAAAGGCGACTAAAACCATAATTCCCAGAAGGATAATCAAACCGGCGGCGTGAATCATTCCTTCCACCTTTGCCGGAATGGGTCTTCGGAGGATGGCTTCCACCAAAAGGCACAAAAACCGTCCTCCGTCCAAGGCCGGCAAGGGGAGTACGTTCATTACCCCTAAGTTGACCGAAATCAGGGCTGCCACGGAGAGCAAGGATAAGATTCCGTAGGAGGCCGCTTCGGAAATCACCGACGAAATTCCCACCGGTCCGGATACGTATTTCAGGGAGATTCGACCGGTTATCATATCCACAAGGCCGTTGACGACGCTTGTCACGTAGGAGCCCGTCTGCAAAAAAATCTGTTTTAAGACCACGCCGGGAGTCTTTTTGGCCCGGTAGACCAAAAAGTCCAGCATCGGATAGGACAGGTCTTCGTCCACCTGTTCCGTGGGGAAGGGAACCGATTGTAAAATAACTTCCTGTCCCTCCCGAAGAACGGTCAAAGACAGGGTGTCTTTATTGTAGCAGCGGGAAAATTGGGTGGCCATTCCCGTGTAATCGGAGATGCGCTCTCCTTCTACGGCAATAATTTTATCTCCTACTTGGAGACCTCCGTTGACCGACGTGGCGTTTTCATCGAATTGAGCCACCGTGGTGGAGGGGATGTTGCTGAAACAGACGATAATAGAAACCAACACCAGCCCCAACACAAAGTTCATCACCGAGCCTGCAAGGACGATAATCATCCGCATCCATACGGGTTTGTTTCGCATCGCCTTCGGGTCGTCGGCAATTTCTTCGTCTTCCCCCGTCATTGCACAGTAGCCTCCGATGGGGAACAGCCGCAGAGCGTATAGCGTTTCTTTGCCTTGTTTTTTCAAAATTGCGGGACCCATCCCCAAGGCAAACTCCGTCACCCGGACCTTACAGGCCTTTGCGGCGATAAAATGCCCCAATTCGTGGACGAAAATCAAGACGCCCAGTACCAGGACGGTATACAAAATTTGCAGAACAATATTCAAAATAAGCGCTCCTTTAACGGTCAGAGGGTTGCAATGTGGCGTGCGGTCTTTTCCCGGACCAGCCGGTCGGTTTCAAAGATGGTTTCTAAGGTGGGGTGGGAACATTGGACGGTTTCTTCCAATTGTCGGGCAACGGTGTCCACGATGGCGGGGAAGGACAGTTTTCCCTGCAAAAATCCGTGAACCGCCACTTCGTTTGCGGCATTGACGACCGTAGGATAGATTCCGTCGGCACGAATGGCTTTGCGACAAAGTTCCGTAGCGGGGAAAACGTCGGTGTCAGGTGCGGCAAAAGTCAGCCCTGCCACCTTCGTCAAATCCAGCCGTTCCACCGGAGAGGGGAGACGGTCCGGGTAGGTCAACGCATATTGAATGGCGATACGCATATCGGGAAGTCCCAACTGAGCCAAAACGGAATTATCGTCAAACTCCACAAGAGAGTGTATGATGCTTTCCCGGTGAATGAGAACCTCAATTTGGTCTTCCGGCAGGTCAAACAACCGTACCGCTTCCATAATTTCCAGCCCTTTGTTCATCATCGTAGCACAGTCCACGGTGATTTTTGCCCCCATTTTCCAACTGGGGTGGCGCAGTGCCATCTCGGGGGTAACGGCGGCGATTTCTTCTCTGGTCTGTCCGAAAAACGGTCCTCCGGAGCAGGTCAGAAGAATTTTTTGAAGTCTCCGTTGAGGCGGTGCCGCTTGAAGACATTGAAAAATAGCAGAATGTTCACTGTCTACGGGGAGAATGTTTGCCCCGTACTTTTTGGCTTCTTCCCGAATGATGGGGCCGGCGGTAACCAACGACTCTTTGTTGGCAACGGCAATATCTTTTCCGCGGCGAATCACTTCCAAGAAGGGGAGCGTACCGGCCATTCCCACAATTCCGTTGACCGCCACGTCAAAATCCGCTTCCCGAATCATTTTGACCAGTCCGTCCGTTCCGGAAAAGACTACCGTTTCCGTATCGGAAATGCGGTTCTTTAATCTTTCCGCTGCGTCCGGGTCGGTCATTACCGCAAAGGCAGGGGAGAGCGCGCGGATTTGTTCTTCCATCCGGTCCACGTCGGTGTGCGCCGAAAGACCTGGGGCTTTCAACCCCAGGTTTTCCAATACCGATATCGTCTGTCGGCCAATCGAACCGGTAGAACCTAAAATTAAAATTGATTTCATCGTTTCGTTCCCGTTATGCAAACATCGGACAAATCTGAATCATCAAATACACGAAGGGGGCCACAAACCAGATGGAATCGAACCGGTCCATAATTCCTCCGTGCCCGGGAATCAGATTGCTGTAATCTTTTACGTTAAAATTTCGTTTAATCAACGATGCGGTCAGGTCTCCCAGAATAGAAATCAACGTTCCCAGCACGCCGTAAACGGCAATGATCCAATAATTGACCGCAACTCCCGTTAAGCTGACAAGCCAGGCGTAGAGATAGGAAAATCCCACGCAGATCAGAAGGCCGCCTACCGCCCCTTCGATGGTCTTTTTGGGAGAGACGACCGGTGCCATCTTGTGTTTTCCGAAGAAAAATCCGGAAAAATATGCTCCCGTATCGGGGACCCAGGCCAGAAGATAAATCATAATCAGATTCCAAAATCCTTGGTCGGTCCGTCTCGTCAGGGTGACGGCAGAGAAGAAATAGGCCACCAAAAGAGTCATTACTAAGGCAAAGGTCAGTTGGGGGAAGGTGATGCTTCCGTATTCCTTCAAATAGTATGTAAAAGCCAAAATGACCAAAAGGAAGGTTGCAATCAACGGGAGCTTTTCAGCCCAGACAAAAGTAGGGTCCGAAATAAAAACGAACACCGCCGCGTAAATCATCGCTCCGGCGGTAAGCCCTTTTCGATGGGAAAGCCCCCCGACTTTCAGCAATTCCCCAATTCCCATTGCGGCAATGGCCGCCATAATCCCGTTCAAAACGAAGGGGATTCCCGACGTCAACACCAATAAGACCAAAAAGGTGAAGATGCAAATACCGGATAATACTCGTGTTTTCATAAAAACGCTCCTCTTTTATTGGTTTCCGCCGAATTTACGGACGCGCTTTCCGTAGGCGTCCAGGGCGGTATCCAGGCGTTCTTCATCAAAATCCGGCCAAAAACAGGGGTCGGAATAATATTCTGCATAGGAGGATTGCCACAAAAGGAAATTGGACAGACGCATTTCCCCTCCGGTCCGGACGATGAGGTCCGGGTCGGGCTGTCCGGCGGTGTATAGCCGCTGATCGATATCGTCTTCGGTCAATTCGGTTTTCCCTTCCGCGATGGCGCGGTTGACCGCTTGAAGAATATCGGCTCTTCCTCCGTAGTTGATGGCAATATTCATCGTCATCCGGATTTCTTTGGTCCGGGAGAGGGATTCAATTTTTTCCACCCGTTCCCGGAACTTCCGGTCGAATCCGGAAAGGTCCCCGATAAAGCAGATGCGGGTGTGGTGATAAACTTCCTTGTCGCCGTTCTCCCACCGGTCCAGAAGAGAATCCAGATATTTGGAAAACAATGTCATCAAAGCCGAAACCTCCGCCGGGGGACGGTTCCAGTTTTCGGTGGAGAAGGCGTAAAAAGTAATATGACGGATATCCCGGGCAAAACAGGCTTCCACGATTCGTTCCAGAGCATCGGCTCCGGCCTTGTGTCCCTGCGGCGTCGTCAATCCCCGCTCCTTGGCCCAGCGTCGGTTTCCGTCCATAATAAATCCGATGTGTATCGGCAAATGGTTCTGATTCAAAACGGTTTACTCCCGAAGTTGTTTTTTTCGTTATAATCGAACCGTTGCCACAGGGGACTGCGGCAACGGCCAAGATGCTTTTTTAACTCAGACCGAAAGGATTTCCTTTTCCTTTGCGGCACGCATAGCGTCGATATCCTTGCAGAATTTATCGGTCAGATTCTGAATTTCTTTTTCTGCATTTTTCAGGTCGTCTTCGGTGATTTCGCTCTTCTTTTTCTGAGCCTTAAACCCTTCCAATGCGTCTCTGCGGATGTTCCGGATTGCGGTTTTGGATTCTTCGGACATCTTGCCGATATCCTTTACGATGCTCTTGCGGCGTTCCTCGGTGAGAGGGGGGAAGGCAAGGCGAATCACACGGCCGTCGTTCTGGGGGTTGATGCCCAGGTCGGAAACCTGAATAGCCTTTTCGATGGTCTTCAAAAGAGAAGTATCGTAGGGTTGGATCAGCAAGGTTTTCCCTTCCTGTACGGAAACGGTGGCAACCTGCTGGATGGGGGTCTTAACGCCCCAATAATCCACGCTGATTTTGTCCAGGACCGCAACGTTTGCGGCAGAAGCGCGGATGGCGGCAAAATCGTTTTGCAGAGCAAGACGGGTCTTTTCCATTCTGTCGTTGGTTTCTTTGTATTCAGGTTTCATATTGAATCCTCCGTAATGATAATTATTTCGTGTTGATGAGAAATTATACGTTAATAACCGTTCCTACGTTGTTTCCGCACAGGGCTTCGGCAATGCTTTCTCCCTTGCCCAATTGGAACAACAAGACGGGCATTTTCTTTTCCATACAAAGCGATGCAGCCGTCAGATCGATAACGCCCAATTTTTTATCCAGAATCTCCGAATAGGTGATGGAATCGAACTTCTTCGCATCGGGGTTGGTGCGGGGGTCTTTGTCGTAGACGCCGTCCACGGCCTTGGCCATCAGGGCGATATCCGCTCCGATTTCAATGGCCCGCAGAGCCGCCGCGGTGTCGGTGGTGAAGAAGGGACAACCGGTGCCGCCTCCGAAAATCACGATTTTTCCTTCGTTGAGATATTTATCTGCCAGGTCTTTGGTGTAGGTTTCGCAGACCTGAGGCATCGCTACGGCGGAAAGCACTTTTGCTTCTGCTCCCACGAGCCGGAATAATTCAGAAAGGGCAATGGCGTTCATATTGGTGGCGAGCATTCCCATCTGGTCGGCCTTAACCGGGTCCATATCCGACCCTTGGCGGCCCCGCCAGAAGTTCCCGGCTCCGCAAACGATGGCAATCTGCGCACCGCACTCTAAACATTTTACGATATTTCGGCACACTTCCGTGGCGGTGTCGAAATCAATCCCGTGACCCAACGAGCCGGACAGGGCTTCGCCGCTGAGTTTTACTAAGGCTCTTTTGTATTTCGTTTCCATACAGTCCTCCGGATAATTATATTCTATATCTTTTATAATTTTACTACAAAATACGTCTTTTGTAAAGGGTTTTGTGTAAAATAATAAAATTTTTTCATTTTTGACATATTTTTCTTGCGGATTCCACCCGGTCCCGATACCGGACGTCCGGTTGGGAAAGGGTCAATGCAAAGATTTCGTCCCCTCGCAATTGAGCCTGGGCAAGGGGGTCGTTGCTCCATTCCGGAGACAGGGAAGACAGGATAGGCAAAGACGCCGCTTTTTTCATCGTTTTCAAAATTTCCTGCCCGGTTTCGTTAAAGGCCAAGACGCGAAGGTACGTCAATTCCGGCAAGGTTGCGGACAGTCCCAGATAACCGCACAAAACCGCTCTTCGCACGGCAGAATGGGGAAAGCGTTTGGTTTTTACCCGTTGATACAATTCTTCCAGGGTGGGAACGTCCGCGGAATTGCAAATGCGTTCCGCCAGTCCCTCCCGCATTCCGTAAAAGGATTTTAACGCTTCCGCAGACGCGGTGCGGTAATAGGCTAAAATCCCCCGCTCCAAGCGGCTTAAATCGGCAAGCGGGGCAGACGTGATTTCGCTGGCGACCCCCGAGGGGAGGGATTCGGAAACGTCTTCTCCCGCAGTAAGTCTGGCTCGGATGGAATGGGCACTTTCAAACCCGTCGTTCCCGGTTCCGTAAAATCCCCCTTTTCGCCGGATGGCAAGCAATTTCAGATGGGGTGCGGTCTGTGCAATGGCTTTTCGGTAGGCCAAGGCAAGCACGTCGTTTGCCTCGTCGCTCCAATCTTCTCCCAAGTCGGTTACAGCCTTGCGGCAAGCGGCGGGATAACTCAGACCGCGCTGCATATTTTCTTTGATTTTTCCCATTTTTTCCGCTTTGCACAACGCTTCGTACTGCCGGCGATTCTTCTCCTCGCCGCTTTCACATCCGCAGCATACCGTATCCAGAATTCCCGTCGCGGACAGAAGGGTAATTCCGCCCCGGGCAAAATCTTCCGCCGAGGCGACGGCGTAGGGGAGGGGTAATTCGAACACTAAGTCCACTCCCGACTGCACGGCCCACGCGGCTCTGCGGTATTTATCGGTCATCGCCGCATCCGCCCGCTGGACGAAATTGCCGCTCATTATCGCTACGATTCCTTCGTATCCCGTTTCCCGCAGAAGGTCGGTCTGATATTGATGTCCCTTGTGGAAGGGGTTGTATTCCGCAATAATTCCGGCGATTTTCACGACAGGTCTCCTTTTTTGTCCTTAAAAAGGTAAAAAAATGTAAAATCGCTTGCATTTTCCCCCAAAAAGGACTATAATATAATCTGTATGACCATTATACTACAAAGTGAGAAAAAAATCAAGATATAGAGAGGCGTAAAATTATGAAGATTTTAGTCATCAACGCAGGCAGTTCTTCTTTGAAGTATCAGTTGTTTGATATGGAAAACGAAGAAGTCATCGCCAAAGGAAATTGCGACCGCATCGGAATCGACGGTGTCTTTTCTTACAAGGCTCCCGGAAAGGATATTTCCATTGAGACCGCCGTTGCTTTTCCCAACCATACCGTTGCCGCCAATAAGGTTCTGGAAACCTTGGTGGATAAGGAAATCGGTGTTATTGCAGACATCTCCGAAATCGGTGCTGCCGGCCACCGTATCGTTCACGGCGGAAACTTCTTTATGGAAGCTACGCTGGTAGACAGCGACGAAGTTATCGAGAAGATCGAGGCCTGCAAGACCTTGGCTCCTCTTCACGCAATTCCCAACGCCGCCGGGATTCGTGCTTGCCGGGAAGCGATGCCCAACATCCCCCACGTGGCCGTGTTTGATACCGCCTTCCATTCCACGATGCCCGACGTAGCAAAAACCTACTCTCTGCCTCAGGATTTGTGTGAAAAATACAGCATCAAGCGTTACGGTGCTCACGGCACCTCTCATAAGTACGTATCTCAGAAGACCGCGGAATATCTGGGCAAGAAACCGGAAGAATTGAAGATGGTAACCCTGCATCTGGGGAACGGTTCTTCCATCACTGCCGTAGACAAAGGCCGCTGTGTGGATACCTCGATGGGACTTACCCCCCTGGCCGGTCCTTTGATGGGTACCCGTTGCGGTTCCATCGACCCCGCCATCGTTCCGCTGCTGTTGGACAATGAACTTGTGAAAGACGAAAAGACCGGAGAAATGCGTCCGATGAACGGCACGGAACTGAACAACATTATGAACAAGAAGTCCGGCGTATTTGCCGTTTCCGGCGGATACAGCGATTTCCGCGATTTGGAAGCACGGGCCGACAAGGGCGACGAAAAGTGTGCCTTGGCGCTGGAAATGTTCGGATATCAGTGTAAGCAGATTATGGCGGGCTACATTGCCATTCTCGGTGGGGTAGACTGCATCGTCTTTACTGCCGGTATCGGTGAAAACGGCCCCACCACCCGCAGAAACGTCTGCAAAGGTCTGCTGGAACCCTTGGGAATTGAAATTGACGAAGAAGCCAATCAGACCCGGGGTACCGTGGATATTACCGGTAAGAATTCCAAGATTAAAGTGTTGGTCATTCCTACCAACGAAGAATTGATGATTGCCAAAGAGACCCTGGCCGTGGCGAACCGGTAAGTGATTTGTACCTTCCATATGCACCTCGTTTTGAGGTGCATATTTTTTTTGTTGGGGTGAAAACTAAGAAAAATAAGTTTTGGCAGGTGTTTTTATGGCTGTGGCGATGATTCGCACCGCAATTTTGTATCTTTTGACGATTCTTGCATTGCGCTGTATGGGAAAACGGCAATTGGGAGAATTGGAACCGGCGGAATTGGTGATAACGTTGTTGATCTCCGACCTTGCCACCCTCTGTATGCAGGATCTGGAAATGCCGTTGGTATACAGCGTCGTTCCGATGGTCACGCTCGTGGTATTGGAAATTCTCTTTTCCTTTGTTGCATTGAAGATTCCTTTTTTCAGCCGGATGCTGGGGGGACGGTATTCGGTTTTGATTGACGACGGCAACATCGACCAGCGGGAAATGAAACGGTCTCAGATGTCGGTAGGGGAATTGATGGAAGAGTTGCGGCAAAACGGATTGATGGCGGTGGAAGACGTGAAATACTGTGTTCTTGAAACCGACGGAAAAGTCAGTGTGATTCCCAAAAAAGGAGCATCCCAAAAGACCTTGCCCCTGATTTTGATTTCCGACGGGGTCCCTGTAAAAGAAAACTTGCACCGCCGGGGAATTGACGCCGGCGCCTTGGCGGCCATTCTGAAACAAGAAGGGGTCTGCGAGGCGAAAAACGTATTTTTGCTTTATGAAGTTTCCGGTCGCTACACCTGTATTCCCCGGGAGAAGGTATCGTGAAGAGTCGTTTTTTTATCGCCTTGGGAGTGGCTGCGATCTTGGTGCTTTTTGTCTTTTTCGGACAATATTCTTTACAGAAGGTTTGTGAAGATTTGTCCGGCCGGGCCGACCGGGTCAGCGACGTCTTGTCGGAAGAATCTACCCAGGCCGAGGGAATGGAACTGTTGAAGGAATTGACGAAAGAATTGGAGCGCCGCCGCCCCTTTTTGGGAGTCTTCGTCAACGATGCCCGGATTCACGAAATCCAGCGGGCTCTTTCCCGGGCGGAGCAATTGGGAGAGGAAGGGGATATCTCTCCCGTGCTGGAAGCGTTGGCAGATCTGTCCAAGACGTTGAAGGAGTTGTCCGAGACCCATCGTCCCACCTGGGAAAATATTCTTTGATTGACGATATTTGCTATATTTGTTTCAAATGAATCTTGACATTTTTCGTGGAATAGTGTATAATAAATCTGTATATAGTTCAGAAAGGATGTTATTGTACTGTGAATCAAGAACTGCTTTCCAAATTCCTCGAACTCTACGGCGGGGAACCCGACGACGTACGGATGTTCGTCTCTCCCGGACGGGTCAATATGATCGGGGAGCATACCGACTATAACGGCGGTTTCGTTTTTCCTGCGGCGTTGGAGCACGCCTCTCATATTATCGTTCGTAAGACCGATAGCGGCAAGATCCGTCTGGCGGCTACCGACCTTCCCGACCGTGTGGAACTGGACCTGAATAAATTGGACAGCTATAAAGACCTTCGCTGGGGGAATTATCAGGCCGGCGTTGCTTACGTTTTGCAGAATCACGGCTATGAAATCTGCTCCTGCGATATTCTGTATCACGACACCGTTCCTCTGGGTGCTGGCCTGTCTTCTTCCGCTGCCATCGAAGTGGTTATGGCACTGACCCTGGCCACCTTCTCCAATGAGGCGAAGGGCATCACCGAACCGGTGGATATGATTGAAATGGCAAAACTGTCTCAGGAAGCGGAAATTATTTATTGCGGCGTCAACTGCGGTATTATGGACCAATTTGCCAGTGCGATGGGGAAAAAGGATAACGCCATCTTCCTGGATTGCAAGACGCTGGATTTCCAATACGTACCCCTGGTTTTGGACGGCTATAAGATCATCGTGGGAAACACCAAGAAAAAGCGCGGTCTTGCCGATTCCAAATATAACGAACGCCGGGCGGAATGTGAATCTGCTCTCAAACAGTTGCAGATTGCTTATCCCGAAGCCGACTGTCTGCGGGCGATTTCCGTGGAACAGTTTGAAGAATCCAAGCATTTGATTTCCAACGAAGTGGAACGCCGCCGCGCGGAACACGTTGTTTACGAATGTGACCGGGTCCTGAAATCCATCGATGCTCTGACGGCCGGTGATTTGAAAGCCTTCGGTCATCTGATGACCGCATCCCACATCTCGTTGAGAGACCTGTATGAAGTAACCGGGTTGAATCTGGACGTGATGGTGGAAGAATCCTTGAAGATTGAAGGTTGTATCGGTTCCCGTATGACCGGCGCCGGATTCGGCGGTTGTACGGTCAGCATCGTTGCCGACGACGCCGTGGATTACTTTATTGCGGAAGTAAGCAAGAATTATAAAGAACGCACCGGGTTTGACGGGGAATTCTATATCTCTTCTGCTTGCGACGGCGGCCACGAGGTCAAATAAAGTTTCCAAATTACCTACTTGACATTCTGAAAATTTGTGGTATAATATATAAGTATGCGCTTTGCCCGACGGCAGAAAGGAGTTCCGTATGCGGTATTTGGATATTAACGATTTCAGCCGCAGCGACGGCGAGAGCCTCCCCTTTGACCGGGTGGTGGACCTGTCCGGAACGGAACCTGCTTTTTCGGAAGTCCGGATTACCGGGAAACTTCGTAACGTCGTCGGTGTAATGACCTTCCGCGCCACGGTCTCCGGCGTCTGTACCGCACCTTGCGACAGATGTCTGGAAGATGCCGTTCTTTCCTTGCAGGCCGATTTGAAAACGGTACTTACGCTGGATTCGTCGGAAGACGACTCCGTTGCGATTCAGGCCGGAAAGATTGACTTGGAGAAGACTGCCTACGACGCTCTGGTCCTTGCCATTCCCTTGCAGATCCTTTGCAAGGAAGATTGCCGGGGATTGTGTCCGTCTTGCGGGAAAAATCTCAACGACGGGGATTGCGGATGCAATAACTGAGTTTATAATTTGACATCGAAATAGGAGGTGTCCAACAATGATCGCACCGAAGAAAAAGGTCTCCAAACAGAGAAAGCATAAGAGACGTTCCAGCGTTTGGAAGCTCGATATGCCCGGAATGGTGAAATGCCCCAACTGCGGCGAATACGTTCTTTCTCACCGTGTTTGCAAAGCTTGCGGCTACTATGACGGTAAGCAGGTTCTGAAAATGAACACCGAAGCAGCGAAGTGATTTCTGCTGCATCAATCCGAGGGGGAAACATTCACTTCTTTCAGCCGAAAGAACAATGTTTCTCCATCGTTTTGTGTCTAAAAACAGGAAGTATCTTGTGATTTTACCGGAAAAAGGAATTGTATTATGGCCACCATTCGCTACGTGGAAAAACGCAGTCCCTTTCGGAAGAAGGTCAAACCCGGGGACGAATTATTGGAAGTCAACGGTCAGCCGATTCGGGATTTTTTGGATTATATGTATCAGACCGCCCTGGGAGTTACGGATTTAACTCTTCGCCGGGACGGTGCTATTTTTCACGCCCTTTTGACGGAGCCGGCGGACGACCCGGGCCTTGAATTTGACAATTATCTGATGGACCGCCAGCGGTCCTGTAAAAATAAATGTATCTTCTGTTTTATCGACCAGCTTCCCCAAGGGATGCGGGAGACGATGTACTACAAAGACGATGATTTTCGCCTGTCGCTCTTGTACGGAAATTACGTTACGATGACCAATCTGTCCGACGAGGACGTGGAGCGAATCGTGGAAATGAAGGTGTCGCCCTTCAACGTATCGGTCCATACCACAAACCCCGAACTTCGGGTGAGGATGATGAAGAATCCCGCTGCCGCCAAAGGATTTGAATTGATGCAGCGGTTTCGGGATGCCGGTATCAATCTTCGGGGGCAAATCGTCCTTTGTCCCGGCTGGAACGATGGGGAAGAGTTGGACCGTACTTTGCGGGATTTGAAGACTTTGCACCCCCAACTGTCCAGTATTTCCGTGGTCCCCGTGGGACTGACCAAACACCGGGACGGCCTGGAACCCCTTCGGGTGTATACCCCGGAAGAATGTAAAGCCGTCGTGGCGCAGGTGGAAGCGTTTGCGCAACAGTGCCTGGAAGAATTGGGAACCCGGCTGGTCTGGGCGGCGGATGAATTGTATTTGAAAGCCGGGCTGTCTCTCCCGGAATTGGAGTATTACGAAGAGTTTGAACAGATGGAAAACGGTGTTGGAATGATTGCTTCTTTCGACCGTGAGACCGACGACCTGATTCCTTTGATGGAAAAACCCTTTGCAAAACCCGTCCGAGTGTCTTGTATTACCGGGAAAATTACGGAAGACCTGATGAAACGAACCGTAGAAAAACTGCGGCAAAAATATACCGATTTGGTTTGCGAAATCTACGGAATCGAGAATGATTTCTTTGGGCACGACGTCACGGTCACCGGTCTTGTGACCGGGGGAGACGTGATTGCTCAACTGCGAGGCAGATCCTTGGGAGACCGCTTGCTCGTTCCCGGGGTAATGCTTCGGGATAATAAATTTTTGGATGATATTTCGGTTCGGGACGTGGAACGGGAACTGAACGTAAAGGTTCTTGTCACCGACCCGAGTGCGGAAGGATTTGCGGATGCTCTGATGCGAGCCTCCCGTCGTTGAAAGGAGGGAACGGAATGGCCAATCCTATGATTGCCGTGGTGGGACGCCCCAACGTGGGGAAATCCACCCTGTTTAACAAAATCGTCGGTCAGCGGCTTTCCATTATCGAAGATACCCCCGGCGTGACCCGGGACCGTATTTATTGCGATTCGGAATGGAGAGGACGGGCTTTTACGTTGGTGGATACCGGC
This sequence comes from Eubacteriales bacterium, assembly GCA_045542115.1. Lineage (GTDB taxonomy): Bacteria > Bacillota > Clostridia > Oscillospirales > UBA644 > RGIG995. The sequence goes on along the minus strand of JAZQKK010000014.1, from coordinate 407,790 downwards.
GGTATCGAGCCCTATACCGGCAACGAAATTCTGGACCAGATGCGCCGTCAGGCGCAGATTGCCATCGACCAGGCGGATGCGGTAATTTTTGTTACCGACATCAAATCCGGGGTGACCGATGCGGACGTGGAAGTGTCCCGGATGCTGATGAAGGCCGGAAAAAACGTGGTTCTGTGTGTCAATAAAATTGACCGTCCCGGGGAAAATCCCCCCGAATTTTACGAATTTTATAATTTGGGAATGGGCGACCCCGTGGCCGTTTCTTCGGTTCACGGGCTTGGGATCGGCGATTTGCTGGATGCGGTCTACGAATATCTCCCCGCGCCCGAAGAGGAAGACGAAGAAGACAAAACCATCAAGGTGGCTCTGATTGGCCGCCCCAACGTGGGAAAATCTTCCTTGGTCAACTATATTCTCGGGGAAAAGCGGATGATCGTCTCCGATATTCCCGGCACGACCCGGGATGCGGTGGACACGGTGAAGGAAAATCGGTGCGGACGGTACTGTTTTATCGATACGGCAGGCATACGCCGGAAAAATAAGGTGTATGATAATATCGAGCAGTATTCCATCGTTCGTTCTTATATGGCCATCGACCGGGCCGACGTGGTATTGATTTTGATTGACGCTTCCCGGGGTGTGACCGACCAGGACGTAAAGATTGCCGGCTTTGCCCACGAGCGGGGAAAGGCCTCCATCATTTTGGTCAACAAGTGGGATTTGATTGAAAAAGATTCCTACACGATGGACCAAATGAAGGTAGATATCAAAGAAGAGTTGAAGTATATGTCTTACGCTCCCGTGCTCTTCATTTCCGCGAAGACCGGTCAGCGGGTAGAAAAACTGTATTCGCTTATCAATTCCGTTCACGAACAGCATTCCCGTCGGATTACCACCGGGGTTCTGAACGATATTTTGGCGGATGCCACCATCCGGGTCCAACCTCCTTCCGACAAAGGAAAACGGTTGAAGATTCTCTATATGACCCAGGCTTCCACCAATCCTCCTTCCTTCGTTATTTTCTGTAACGATGCGTCTTTGTTCCACTTTTCTTATCAGCGGTATATTGAAAATCAAATTCGCGCCGTGTTCGGATTGGAAGGAACGCCCATTCGTCTCTTTATCCGTGAAAGGGGAGAGCAAGAAAAATGAAATGGCTTTGGCTCACGCTGATTTTTGCGGTGGGATACCTGGTTGGCAGTGTGAATCTGTCTCTGGTAGTCACCAAATATATCGGCAAAATTGACATTTACAAAGTCGGAAGCGGTAACGCCGGCGGAACCAACGTGGCCCGTTCGATGGGTTTGGGTTGGGGTATTTCCGTAATGGCTGCCGAGATTCTGAAAAGTATGGTGTTCGGCTTGCTTGCAAAGTACCTGTTCCCCGGAGACCTGTTTGGATGGGGCAACGTGGGGGCGTGTTTTGCCGGTGTGATTTTGGTGGCAGGGTGCCTTCTGGGAAATTTTTTCCCCTGTTTTGCTTCGTTTAAAGGGGGAAAGGGCGTTTCGGTGATGGGCGGACTTTTGATCGTTCTGGATTATCGTATCTTCCTTGCCGTTCTTGCCACGTTTCTTCTGGTTCTTCTTCTGTTTCGGATGGTGTCCCTCTCTTCCCTTATCTGCGGGATTGTCATTCCCGTTACCGTGGGATTTGTCTATTACGGGCAACCGGGTTGGGGTTTGCTGACCGGTGTTATTGCCGTGATGTGTGCCTCAGTCTGGGTTCGCCACGCCGGAAACATCAAACGCATTGTTTTGGGAACGGAGCGAAAAATATCCCTCGGAAAAAAGAAAACCCAATAAATCAACGGTCGGAGAGATTTCTCTCCGACTTTGCTTTTTGGACTTGACAAATTCGATTCTATATGATAAAATAAGAACGTAAAGATATTCCGACCGTGTCGGAATCCTTTTTCATTTTAGCGCAAAAATTTTATCGGATAGGTGTTTTTTATGTCGAAAACTGTCGTTTTGTACAACCCCTTGTCCGGGAGCTGTACCCCGGAAGGAATGAAGTCACGTTTCCCCGATTGTGTTTCTTACGACGTGACCCGATTGAACGGATATGGGGAACTGTTGTCTTCTTTGACCGAAGAAGACTCTTTGATTCTGTGTGGCGGCGACGGGACGTTGAATCGTTTTGTCAACGACACCGACGGAATGGAGATTCCCTGTGAAGTCTTGTATTATCCCGCCGGCTCAGGCAACGATTTTGCCTTTGACGTTCTGGGTTCAAAGACTTCGGAACATCCCATTCCCGTAAAAGAATACGTTCAAAATCTCCCCTCGGTGACGGTCAACGGAACGAGGTACCGTTTTATCAACGGCGTAGGATTTGGAATTGACGGTTATTGCTGTGAAATGGGCGATTTGCAGCGGAGTAAGAGCGACAAGCCGGTAAATTATACCGCCATTGCAATTAAGGGTCTTCTGTTCCATTACAAGCCCACGAACGCCAAGGTGACGGTGGACGGAAAAGAGTATTTCTTCCGGAAAGTTTGGCTCGCTCCCACGATGTTCGGTCGGTATTACGGCGGCGGAATGATGCCAACCCCCGGTCAAACTCGCCAAGACGACACCGTAGCGACGCTGTTGTACCATAATTCCGGAAAATTGAAGGCTCTGATGGTATTTCCCTCCATTTTTAAGGGGGAACACGTGAAGCACAAGAAAATGATTTCGGTGTTGAAAGGCAAAGAAATTACCGTGGAATTCGACGCTCCCCGGGCTTTGCAGATTGACGGGGAGACCCTTTGCGGCGTTACGTCCTATACGGCAACGGCTCCGCAATCGTCCCGTGTCACTCAAACGATTCCGTTTTAAGAGGTTTTTAAGAAAAAAATCAATAAAAAAAGTGCTTACGAAAAAAACGTAAGCACTTTTTTATGCAAGAATCAAGGATAAAGTTCCGTCTTCGTTCCGGGTGAAGTTTGTTCCCCATTCGCTACACCGACGCAAAAAGTCGGAGAGAAACGAGGGGTCTTTTGCCAAACGGGGAAGACCGCTTTCTTCTACCGCTTCCAAGGTCTTCAACAACCCGTTGAAGGAATAGTCCATTACGTGATTATTGTTAAAAGAAGTAACGTTGAAGCCGAATTTTTTCAAGTCTTCCAAAACGCCTTTATCGGTGCGAAGGTAGGTTCCGCCGCTATGTTCTCCTGCAAAACATTCCCCTTTTGCGTTCAAGGTCGTTTCCAGATTGAAAAACCGCACCTCGCCCTGTTGGATAATGGGGGTCAGTTCTTCCAGCCCCGCAAACGCATCACAAATACGCCGTCCAATGATGGCGTCGCCGACTGCTGTGAATTTCATCGCGTTTCCTCCGATTCTTGATATGGTTCTGCAAAAGATATGTTTTTCCCGATTCCGGAGGGGAATACCGCATCAAAAATTTCGTGGTATTCTTCATAGTTCACCGTGGTACCGTTGGTGAGTATCAGCATTTTGATGCCGAAAAGCCAAACTTTGTAATTCTGCACCGTCAGCCCGTTTCGCAGGTAAAAGGCTTTGCGGCGCAGACGGTCATTCCGGTTGTCGCAGGGTTCTTCCGGGTCTTCGATTTCCAGAAGCAGACGTTTTCCCGGATAACGGCAATTCAACAGTTTCAACACTTCCGACCCGGTGCCTTTGCCTCGATGGGCGGGGGAGATGGCTAAATAATCCAAAAGCACGATATCTTTGTGCAGAATGGTAATAACAAGGCCGAGAAATTCTCCCGAATCGTCTTCCACGGTCATCAGTTCCATTGTTCCGGTCTTTCGTTTTTGGAGCATCATTCCAAAGGGTTTTTTCTCGCTGCGAGGGAATGCTTTGTGGTACAGGCAGTACAATCGCCACAAATTCCCGATTTTGGGTGTTGCGTTTAAGTTCATATGAATTCCTTGCAAAAAAGGTCCCCGTCCTTGGAACGGAGACCCTTTGGTTTTTTTTAATTACTGTTCGTTCTGCTGAGCCAACAGTTCCCGAAGGGCTTCCTTCCGGGAAAGATTGATGCGGCCCTGGTCGTCGATTTCAGTGACTTTGACCCAGATTTCGTCTCCTACGCTGACTACGTCTTCCACCTTACCGACTCTGTGTTCGTCCAGCTGGGAGATGTGGACCAGACCTTCTTTGCCGGGAACGAATTCCGCAAAGGCGCCGAAGTTCATCAGGCGGGTAACCTTCGCCTTGTAGATGGTTCCGATTTCGGGACCTTCCACGATGGTGCGAATAATACGCATCGCGTTTTCGCCGTTTTCTTTATTCACGTAGAGAACCTGGCAAGAGCCGTCGTCTTCCACGTTGACTTTAACGTCGTTTTCTGCGGTGATTCTCTGAATGACCTTACCGCCCGTTCCGATGACTTCCCGAATCTTATCGGTGGGAATCTTATAGGAAAGAATCTTGGGAGCGTAAGCAGAAAGTTCTGCTCTGGGAGCGGGAATGGCTTTGAGGATAATGTCGTTCAAAATCATTTCACGGCCGGCCTTGGTTTGTTCGAAGGCCTTCTTGATGATTTCATAAGAAAGACCGTCCACCTTGATGTCCATCTGGATGGAGGTAATCCCCTTCATCGTACCGGCAACCTTAAAGTCCATATCGCCGTAGAAGTCTTCCAGACCCTGAATGTCCACCATCGTAATCCAGCGGTCTTCGTCGGTGACAAGTCCGCAGGAAATACCGGCAACGGGAGCCTTAATGGGAACACCGGCATCCATCAGAGCCAGGGTGGAGCCACAGACCGAACCCTGAGAGGTGGAACCGTTGGAAGAAAGAACTTCGGAAACCAAACGGATGGCATAGGGGAATTCTTCTACCGAGGGAAGAACGGGAACGAGGGAACGTTCCGCCAAAGCACCGTGACCGATTTCACGACGGCCGGCACCCCGATTGGATTTCGCTTCGCCGGTGGAATAGCCGGGCATATTGTAATGATGCATATAGCGTTTGCTGGTTTCGCCGTCCACGCCATCCAGAATCTGAGCTTCGGAAATGGAGCCCAACGTGGCGATGGTCAGAACCTGAGTCTGTCCCCGGCTGAACAAACCGGAACCGTGTACCCGGGGAAGAATCCCGGCTTCGGCATACAAGGGACGGATATCTTCCAGTCCGCGGCCGTCTACACGTTCGTGGTCGTTGATAATCATATCCCGGACAATCATTTTTTCAATTTTGTAGACCGCTTCACCGATGGCGGCGGAAGAATCGGGATATTTTTCGCCGAATTCCGCTTCGATTTCAGCGGTGACTGCGGCAACCTGAGCGTCCCGGACGTCTTTGTCGTCGGTCTTCATTGCCACTTTAATCTTTTCGCCGGCGAAGGCAATGATGTCTTCCAACATTCCTTCGGGCAGAGTGTGAGCTTCGTATTCAAACTTGGGCTTGCCGATTTCGGCTTTGATGCCTTCAATGAATTCAACGATTTTCTTGATTTCCTTGTGGGCTTCCAGGATTCCGTCGTACATTACGTCGTCGGGAATTTCGTTGGCGCCGGCTTCAATCATAACGATTTTGTCGGCGGAAGCGGCCACGGTGACCGACATTTCGGAAACGGCACGCTGTTCTTCGGTGGGGTTGATGACGTACTGACCGTCAACGTAGCCCAGAAGCACGCCGCCGATGGGGCCTTTCCAGGGAATATCGGAAATGGAGATTGCTACGGAAGCACCGATCATCGCGGTGATTTCGGGAGAGCAATCGGGGTCAACGGCCATCAGCGTCAGGCTGACTACAACGTCGTTGCGCATATCCTTGGGGAACAAGGGACGGATGGGACGGTCGATGACGCGGGCGGTAAGAATTGCTTTTTCGGTGGGTTTGCCTTCCCGCTTCATAAAAGAACCGGGGATGCGGCCGATGGAGTAAAGTTTTTCTTCATAGTCGACAGCCAAGGGGAAGAAGTCGATTCCGTCCCGGGGCTTTTCCGATGCGGTGGCGCAGGCCAAAACGCAAGTTTCCCCGTAACGAATCATTGCGGAGCCGTTGGCAAGACCTGCAAATTTTCCGGTTTCGACCACCAGAGGACGGCCGGCTACCGTCGTCTCGAATTTGCGATAGTTTTCGTAAATGTTCATAGGGCTTGTCCTTTCTGTTTTCGTGGACTCCCCTCTGTTCCGGCAGTTATCAAAATTCCCCACGGCTGGGAAACTTTCATAACTGCTGAATCCAGAATGCAAGGGAGACCAGATTTGATTTCTTTGTTTTTTGTTTTCGCGTTTTTTTGTACTCTTTTGGGGTATTGTGGCAAAAAACAAAGCCATCCGCCGGGATGACTTTGCTCTGCCCGACAGGAGAGGATTGCTCCTCTTCTGTCAGAAACGGACCGAATTACTTTCTCAGACCGAGCTTTGCGATGATCGCACGGTAGCGGGTGATGTCCTTCTTTTGCAGATAGTTCAACATATTTCTCCGCTGACCGACCATCTTTTGCAGGCCACGACGGGAATGGAAATCCTTGGGGTTGGCCTTCAAGTGTTCGGTGAGTTCTTTGATGCGAGCGGTCAGAATGGCAACCTGCACTTCGGGAGAACCGGTGTCAACGTCACTTCTGCGGTTCGCTTCAATTACTTGGGTCTTGGTTTCTTTCAGCATAATGCTTCCTCCTACGCCGCTTTGCTGCGGCAATTAAAATAATTCACCGGAAAATAAGTTGCGGTTGGAGTTGTCCGTCAACTGATTTTCGGCATCTTGTATATTATAACATAATAATACCCGTTTGTAAAGTGTATATTACGAATTTTTTTCGAACTTTTCGGAAATATCTGCCAAGGAGAGCCGGCTCTTCATCGTGTTTTGAAAATCATCTTTTTGTTTGGAAAAAGTTTGAATTTTTTACGAAATCTCCGTTTTTTTCTCTCGAATCTATGGACAAATCTTCGACGATTCGCTATAATGTTCAAGTTAAAAGTGATTCTTTTGAAGGAGCGATTGTTGTGAGCGGAAAAGTTTCTCCTCAGGTTAAACACGCGGTTTCCATTGGAATCGTCTGCATTTTTTCGTACTTGGTCAGTTATTACAGCCGTCAACTGTTGGGCGTTACCTCTCCGAGTATGATTGCAGCCGGTCTTTATACCGAAGGGTTTGTGGGCCTTCTTTCTTCCGTTTTTATGGTTACGTATGCCGCCGGGCAGTTGTTTAACGGAATTCTGGGAGATATTCTCAATCCGAAAAAGTTGATTGCCTGCGGTCTTTTTGGAACTTCGATTACCAGCATCTTCTTTCCCTTATTTCCCTTCGTTTGGATGCGGCTGGTCTGCTATGCGCTGCTTGGTTTTTCTCTTTCGATGCTTCGCGGTCCGTTGGTAAAAATTATTTCCGAAAACACCAGCCAAAATCATTCCCGCACCATTTGTACCTTCTTCTCCGTCGCTTCTTTTGCCGGTCCTTTTGTGGCAAGCATCCTTTCCATTCTTTTCGATTGGGAATGGGTTTTTGTTGCCGCCGGCTGTATGACCCTTGTGATCTGCATCTGCGCCCTTGCGGTTATTACCCGCTTTGAAAAGAAAGGGCAGATTACCTATCGCTCCGGGAAGAAAGACGGAATCAAGGGTGTTTTAAGCGTCTTTAAAATTGAACGGTTCTCCTTTTATATGATCGTTGGCGCGGTGATCGAGACTGCGATTACCGCCGTTGCCTTCTGGGTTCCCACCTATCTGACTCAACGGTTGGGATTTGCTGCGGAGTTTGCCAATTCCATTTATGCGGTTATTTGTTTCTGCAAGGGGATGATGCCATTCCTGTCGCTGGCCCTCTTCCGGATGACCAAAGAAAACGATATTTTGTTGATGCGAATCTTCTTCGCCCTTGCCACGCTGTTTTATGTGGGCGCTGCCTTTGTATCGATGCCCTGGGTAAACGTGATTTTGCTGGCGTTGGCGTTGATGTCCACCGGTTGCGCTTCCGCCCTTTTATGGAGCATCTACATCCCTGGAATGGGGAAGACCGGGCGGGTATCCAGCATCAACGGAATTTTGGACTGCTCCGGCTATATCGTCGCCGCTCTTTGCAATTTGGTGTTCGGGTTCGTGGCACAGTACTTGAATTGGACCGGCGTCGTTCTTCTGTGGGCGGGCATCGTTCTGATTGGGTTGATCGCCGCCCTGACCCAGAAGCGAAAAAAAGAAGTTTGATATCTCAAAAGATAAGAGAGACGAAGGTTCTTCGTCTCTCTTTTTTTTGTTAACAGCAAAGAATCGTAAGCATTTTGTCCTCGTTAATTTCGTCTTGTTCCAACCGGTTGGCGTGAATCAATTCTTCGTAGGGGCAGCCGTGGTCTTTCGCGATGTCCCAAGCGGATTCTCCCTTGCTTGCATAGTACAGAACGATACCGTCGAGGTTTTTTGGACGGTCTTCTTTTTCGGTAACGGTGACCACCGTTTCGCCCCGTTCTCGTCCGAAAATCAGACCGTTCCAGTGGTAGGTTCCCCGGAATTCTCCGTGGGTTGCGTCAATCAGCGACCAGGACAATTCTGACAGAGTTAAGACCGTGTCGTTTCGCACGGGATTTTTGCAGCCGTTTGCCGGGGTCTGCAAGGTAAAGGGGATCTCTCGCAAGGTGCAAAGCGGCGTTCCGTCTCCGTCGGTCATCAGAATCCGGCAATCCCAAATGCCTTCGCAGATGAGTTTATCGTCTTCTTCCCGGTAATAGGTTCCTCGTAATTCCGGTTTTGCATCTACCCACAGAATTTCGGTGCAGGTACCGATTTCCGCCGTTTCCCGGAAAGAATCGGATTCGCTGATTTGGGTGAACCGTTCCGTATAGACCGCTTCCCGGGTGCAATCCAAGGTCTTCTTTACCGAATAAACGTCTTCGGTCCATTCCGCCGTTTCGGTTTCGTAGGCCTCGGCGGAGACCTGAATTTCCACGTCGTAGACGATGGCACGATTCTGTTCCGCCGTCTCTTCCCGCAGAGTGACAGAGGCGGATAGTAACTCAAATTCCGTCCGGCAAACGACCCCCGGTCCCACTCCGGGAAGGTCCAGGATTTGGGAAATGGGGAAAACCTTTTGTACCGGGAACAGACGATGGTCATCCGAAGCGCAAAGCAGATGGAATATCATATCTCCCTTGACGATAAGTTTGTCGGTCAGAGGCTTTTGTTCGGTCTCCCGGAAACGGACTTCGGTTTGCAGTACCGACGCGATGACCGGGGGTGCATCGGTCTCCCATTCGTCGGAAATCCGCAATGGTTTTCGGGCGGAGCAAAGATGTTTCGTTGCCTTCTTTTTGCAGGTTTTCCGCTCACATTCCCCCGGAAGCTCGGGCAACGGAACGGCACTGGTTTGATTGATTTTAATGGCGATTTGCACCGAACAGCGGGCGTGGATCTTTTGTGGATTTAAGGCTCTTGCAATGCAATTTTTCGGGGTCAGCGTCACTCGAATCTCCGCATCCTGGTGGCAGTTTACTTCGGGGGAGCAGGAGAAAGGGGCTTGCTGACACACCGATTGTACGGTGCATCCGTCTTCCGCCAGATACAAAACCTTGTACTCCACGCTTCCTTCCACTTTCACGCGGTCGGACGACCGTACCGCAGAGTGGAGCGTGGGATGGGCGGTGCATTGTAAGATGCGTAAAATGTTGGGGCAATAATCGGGAAGAATGATTTCACATTCCGCCCCGGCTTCTCCCTTTTTGTCCGGAGCTAAGGAAAGCAGTTGCAGACGGTTCATTTCGGGATTCATAGCGGCACCTCGTTTTTTTCGTTGAATATCGTTGATATTCCAATCTATGCCGCGTTTTCTCGGAAAATGCACGATGCAGACGTTTCCGGGAACGGTTTTGCTCCGGTTTATTTTTTTGTAATATGGGTTGACAACCAATTTCGTTTATGCTACAATGAAGTGAACTATTGTGGAGAAGCGAGGAGCCTTTTATGATTTACGGATATATCAACCTGTCGGATTATATTCCGGAGAATTATTCCGGAGACGTTTCCGGGATAATACAAGAGGTTATTGATAAAAATCCAAACCGAACGATTTATTTCCCGGACGGAGAATACCGGCTGGACCGGCCGATATTAACTCCTGCTCATCCGGAAAAGAGCGTCGATCTGCAACTTTCCAATTACGCGGTGATCCGTCCTTCGGACCGCTATGACAGCACGGAGGCGATGATTCGTCTCGGGGCTACGCATCCCGCCAACGATATTGAAACGGTCGGCAGTAATTATTCCTTTACCGGCGGAATCTTGGACGGAATGGGAAGGGCAAAGGGAATTTCCATCGACGGCGGAAGAGAAACCGTGGTCAAACAGGTTTCCATTAAGAATACCACGGTGGGACTCCACGTGAAATTCGGAGCCAACAACGGTTCCTCCGATGCGGATATTACGAACGTGAACATTGTGGGAAACGGAACGAAGGATGCCATCGGAGTTTTGGTGGAAGGGTTTGACAATACCTTTACCAATATGAGAATCGCCAACGTTTATCAAGGGGTGGTGATTCATTCTGCCGGGAACATTCTTCGAAATATCCATCCTCTGTTTACTCTGGATTTTAACGAGTTTGAAGGAAGCTGCGGATTTTTCGACGACCGGGGAACGAATTGGTTCAACGTCTGTTACAGCGACAACTTCTATTACGGATACCGGGAAAACAACGACATCCACAGTATGTATAGCTCTTGTTACTGTATGTGGTACTCTCCCTTGGGGGACTGCCATACCGCATTTCGGACCGAGGGAAAATTCCGGTCGATCGTAACGGATTTTAAGATTGGATTCAAGGAAGGACAAACGAACAACGTGATTCTCTCAGAAGGAATGCCCGGCGGTCCCGGTGTGTTTGAGCGGATCGTTGCACCGCTTCATCTGATATCCGATCAGACCCACGAAGCTCATTTACGGGGCGGAATCTTCAATAAAGTAAAGGATTTGTTTTGATATGTATACAACTACGGTGCCGATTATTGTAGATACTCATTTTCAGGAAGAGCATTTATTTGAAGAATTGCAACGCTGTAAAGCGGACCGGGTAGCTTTTGCCTTGAATCGGGAGTTGGATTATGAGTTTTCTTCTCCTGAAAATTTAGAAAAATTACAACGTCTTATCGCTCTTTCTCAGGAAAAGGGATTCGAGGTCGTGGTTTGGATCGGCGAGACGCTGGGACACGACCAGGTTACCCAATATCCCCAAGGCTGGGAAGAGCCGTACCGCCGAATGCAACTGCCGAACAAAGGGACGGTTGCCTCCTTTTGTCCCACGGACGAACGGTTTACCCAGGGGCTTTGCCGTTGGGTCGGTAAGGTCGCCCAAATGCGCCCCGACCTGATTATGCTTGACGACGATTTTCGACTGAACGGCGGCTGCTGCTGTTCCACCCACGTGGAATGGATGAACCGTGAGATCGGTGAGACTTTAACGGCAGAAGAATGGAAAATGAAGGCCTTTCAGGGCGGGGCAAACCCGTATCGGGACGTTTGGATAAAGGTTCAGGGAGAAACCCTCTATCGGTTGGCTACGGCGTTGCGGAACGCGGTGGATGAAGTGAATCCAAACCAACGGATGGGGGTCTGTGCCTCCTATTATTTGTGGGATGCAGACGGCATTCGTGCGCAACGGCTGATTCAGATTCTCGCGGGGAAAACGAAACCGTTCCTGCGGACGTTCGGAGCGCCGTATCACAGCTACAACGATGGAAAATGTACCTTGGGAATGTCCTTGGAAATGGAACGTTGCCAGATAGAATGGTGCCGGGATTGGGAGATTGAATTGATTACGGAAGGGGATACCTATCCCCGTCCCAGATTCTATTGCCCGGCCTCCTATTTGGAATGTTTTGACCAGGTCTTGCGGGCCGACGGAAAGGCAAACGGAATTTTAAAATATGCCCTGGACTATTGCTCCGACGTGTATTATGAACGGGGCTATGCCGATGCTTGGCACCGGAATTTAAATCTTTATTCCGCTATTTCAAAATCCTTTTCCGAAAAACGAGCCGTGGGGGTCGTTCCCTATCTTGCGGAACATATTCTTCGGGACGGAGATTTGAAAAATGCGGCAGAGCAGCCGAATTTTAAGGTTTTGCATTACGGTTCCGGCGGGTATAAGCCGTCGTTTACGCTTCCCGTGATGAATAACCTTCCCACGGCGTACGGCGGCACCGGTGCAAAGATTATATTTGGAGAACACGCCCGCCATATTCCCGCGAAGGAATTGAACAGCGGTTGTATTTTGGATATTACCGCGGCAGAGATCCTCATAGAACGGGGAATCGACGTGGGAATCCTTCCCTCAGACGAGGAAGGAACGTTGAAGATTTCCTATCTGGGAGGAATGCAGCAGTATTTTCGGGAGGAAGACGAGTACGTTCGGGTCAGCGGCAAAGTTTGTCCCAGAACCGTTTCTCTCAAAGAAAATGCTCGGGTATTGACGGAATTCGTTTCCAACGATGTCCGCCTTCCCGGTTGGGTCCGTTATGAAAATGAAGACGGGCAGCGGTTTTTGATTTTCTTGGTGGAAAGTCAGCAACTTTCCCAGCGAGGAATGGAAAATGCCGGATATCTGAACGGATATGCCCTTCGCCGGATGCTTCTCGCGCAGGTAGAATGGTTAAATCGGGCGCCCCTGGATGCCTATGCGGAGGGAAATCACCCTTATCTTTACACCCTTGTAAAAAAAGATGCGGCGTCCCTAAGCGTGGGCGTTTGGAATTTGTTTGAAGACAAGATTTCCGATTTGTCCATTCGAATCAACGGAACGTATTCTTCGGCACGGTTTATCAACTGCGAAGGAACCTTCCAAAACGGAAAGGTCGTTTTAACGACGGTTCTGTATCCTTACGAATTTGCGGGAATTGAGCTTCTTCCCTAAATAAAGAAAAATAGGCCGGAAACGGAGAATCCCGTTTCCGGCCTTGGCGTATAAGTTATTCTTTTTCTTCGGATTCTTCCGGTTGTTCCAATTTCCGGATGCGGACCGATTCAATGCGACGGTCGGAAATCTTTTCCACTTGGAAGGAACAGCCTTCATATTCCAGGGAAAGGTCTTCTCCTTCTTCGGGGATATATCCCAAAAGTTTGATGATAAGACCGCCTACCGTGTCGTAATCTTCGCTATCTTCGTCCAATTCCAAGCCAAGATGTTCGTTGATTTCGGCAATGGTGGCAGACCCTTCTGCCAAAAACGTTCCGTCGTCTTCCGAACGGATCTCTTCTTCTTCCTCGTCGTATTCGTCGTCGATGTCGCCCATAACCTCTTCAATCAGGTCTTCGATGGTGACTACGCCGGAAAATCCGCCGTATTCATCGATGAGTACCGCCATATGGTTTTTGGACTTCTGCAATTCCCGATACAGGTCGTCCAGCCGCTTGCGTTCGGGAACGAAATAGACGTCGTGCATACACCGGGCGATATCGACGTTGTCAAATCCCACCCGATAGGCTTCGCAGAGAAAATCTTTCAAATAAAGAATCCCGATGATGTTGTCCACCTTTTCCCGGTAGACGGGGATACGGGAATATTTTTCGTTGAGCATTTCTTCCAGATACTCGGAGAGGGGCGCGTCTGCGTCAATCAGAAAAACTTCCGTCCGGGGGGTCATTACCTGGTCGGCGGTCTTTTCGTTAAAGTCAAAGATTCCTTCCAGCATATCCCGTTCGTGTTCTTCCAGAAGTCCGCTGTCACTGCTCTCTTCCACCAAGGTTTGAATCTCTTCCTTGGAAAGGGCTTCGTCCGCGGTCTGTTTCAGCCCAAACAGTTGAATCAGCAGGGTGGTTGCAACGTTAACGGGGATGGCAACGGGGTAGAACAGAAATGCAAAAAACCGAAGGGTGCCCCAAACGGGGTAAATGATTCCGTCGGATTTCTGTTCCGCTACGCGGATGGGCAGGATTTCTCCCAAAAACACGAAGACCAGGACCGTGGCTACCGCTAAAATCAATGCGGAGACCGGGGCAACCCAAGATTCCGTTCCCAACGCGGCGGTCAGGGGAGACTGATATGCAGCAAAGATCAATGCGACGGCTCCGGCTTTGCACAAGGCTCTTCCCGTGGAAAGAGCGGCTCGGAACAGGTCGGGGCGTTCCATCACTTTCGTGATTTTCCGGGCGGTGGGATCGCCTTCCTCGGCCTTCCGGTTCAAAATGGCTTTGTTCAACGTTTTAAAGGATTCTCCTCCCAAGGCAAACAATGCATTGAGCAAAAGAAGAAGTACCGCTATCACGGTTTGAGGGTACGGGTCGGACATAATACGAAAAACTCCTGTCTTGTTTTATCATTCAAATTTTCAAAAAAAGCAAAAAAACACATAAGACGCTTTTGATCAAAACCGTCCTATGTGACTTACACAATCTTCAATTACCGGGTCAGTCTGACTACTTCGAGGGTGGTCGCCCACGGAATCGTTCACTTCGCTTTTCTCAGAATTTCTTCAATTATAGCATACTTCCCCCGGAAAGTCAACCAATGTTTCAGAAATGTCATAATAACCCCCGATTTCGCCCCGTTTCGGTCTTTTTTATAAAAAATATCCCAATCTACTTGCAACAACGAAAAAAATATGGTATACTCTCGGTAGAAAGTTCGTTATCCCGGTCGATTTCTCCATAAAGGAGAATTTTTTATCTCTTGTCTTTTACGAACGACCGTGATAAAATACCCAAGAGGAGTTTTGTTATGAATCGGCGGTTAAAACCCATTTTTGCTTTGGTAGGAGCAGTCCTTGTTGTGGGACTTATCGTCACCGGCGTGCTATTTTTTATTCCCCGGGATAATACTTCGTTTTCTTACGAGTGTTTTCGGCTCCGTTGGGCTGTTTCCGATTTTTTGAAAGATGTGGAAAAACAACGTTTGGACGACGCCTTCGACCGTGTTTTTCTTTACTCCGAGGCGGGTGCGGTGGAAAAAACCGATGCTCTTCGGACGGCGTGGACCGACCGGATTTCGGACCTGAAAAAGAACGACAATACCTACCTGAACGGTTTTTCCCGGTTAAAGGTGGCCAAGAAGAACGGAGAATTTACCGTTACCGTCACCCTGTCCGTGACTCGTCAGGGATATAACGACCCCTTCTATGCCAACGGAAGCGAGATTTTAGTGACTGAGCAAGACGGGGCGTGGTATATCCGGGAAATTACCGGGGAAGACCTTGCCTTGCAAACGTCCTTGGAGAAGGCTCTTTCCGGTCGGATTTCCGGAGAATGAGAATGGAACATCGGGTCATCCTTCATTGCGATTGCAATAATTTTTTTGCCTCCGTGGAATCCATCGACCATCCGGAATACCGTTCCGTACCGATGGCGGTAGCGGGAGACCCCTCCCGGCGTCACGGCATCATTTTGGCTAAGAACGAAAAGGCGAAAGCCTTCGGCGTGCAGACGGCGGAGACCATCTGGCAGGCCCAGCGAAAATGTCCCGACCTTCTGTTGGTGCCTCCGCACCACGAAAAATACGAAGAAGTCAGCCTTCGTATCAATGAGATCTATCGGAATTATACCGACCTTGTGGAGCCGTTCAGCATCGACGAATCCTGGCTCGACGTCACCGGAAGCCAGCGGTTGTTCGGGGATGGAAAAACCATTGCGGATAAACTTCGCCGGGAAGTGAAAGAAAAAATCGGCGTCACCATTTCCGTGGGGGTTTCTTACAACAAAATCTTTGCAAAATTGGGAAGCGATTACAAGAAGCCCGACGCCACTACCGTCATTTTCTCCCAAGACGTTCCCACCATCGTCTATCCCCTTCCCGTAGGAGATTTGTTCGGGGTTGGACGGAAAATGAAAGCGGAATTGGAACGGTTGGGCCTTCGCACCATTGGTCACTTGGCTGCGGCAGACCCGGAATTTTTGGCCCGCCGGTTCGGAAAAGCAGGGCAGACCCTCTCCCTTTATGCCCGGGGGCTGGACGATTCTCCCGTGCGAACCCAACGGGAACCGGTCAAATCCGTGGGGAACGGCGTGACTTACCCCCACGACCTTACCGACCGAAGCGAGATTTATTCCAATCTTTTGGCGTTGTCCGATTCGGTAGCCGGCCGCCTTCGGAAAGAAGGGAAAAAGGGTCGCACCGTTCAGATTTCCGTGAAAGATACGATGCTTACGACTTTGCAGCGGCAGAAAAAATTGGAACGTCCCACCCATCTGGCAAAAGAGATTGCCGCCGTTGCGATGGAATTGTTGGAGCAGAATTGGAAAATAGGCTCTTCCCCCATTCGCTCTTTGACCGTCACGGTCAGCGACCTTTCCGAGGAAGGGGAGTTTCCGTTGCAGTATTCTCTCGTCCCTTCGGATACCGACCGAACCAGTGAAAAGCAGGAAAAAGTGGAACTTGCAATGGACCGGCTTCGGGGACGGTTTGGAAAACATATTATTACGTTCGGCTCTTCCGCCCGTCCCGACGGGGAAGAGGGAACGTCCGAATAAGAAAGGAATTTCATTATGGAACAGATTCTTTCCCAGGTGATTTCTCATTTTGGCATTGAGGGAGCGATTCAGTCGGTCCGTCCCATTAAGACCGGTCACATCAATCAGACCTACGTGGTTTGCGTGGATGGGAAGTCTTACACGGTTCAGACCATCAATACTTACGTGTTCCCCGATGCGGAAGGCGTAATGGGGAATATCCTTTCGGTGACCGAACATCTCCGGAAAAAAGTCGCGGAGCGGGGCGGAGACCCGAACCGGGAGGTGTTGCACTTCTACCGGGGCGACAGCGGAAAAGGCTACTGGAAGGACGCAGAAGGCAAGTATTGGCGGGTGTACGATTACGTGGATAAAGCCCTGTCGTACAGCATTGCCGACGACCTTCAAATTTTGACCGACGCCGGGGAAGCGTTTGGAAATTTCCAGAAACTTCTTTCCGATTACGACGGCTCGACCCTGGCCGAAACCATCGTCAATTTCCACAATACCCGTCAACGCTACGCAAATATGGAAGCAGGCATTGCCCGGAACGAATCCGGTCGTTTGCAAAACGTTTTGGAGGAAGTGGAATTTTTCCGGGCCCGTACCGAAACGGCCAACCGCCTTGTGGAACAGATCGAAAAGGGCGAACTTCCCCTTCGAGTTACCCACAACGATACGAAATTCAACAATATTCTAATCGACGAAGCGACGCATAAGCCTCTGTGTGTCATTGATTTGGACACCATTATGCCCGGCCTTGCCGCTTACGATTTCGGGGACGCGATTCGCTTCTGCGCCAATTCCGCCGCAGAAGACGAAAAAGACCTGTCGAAGGTCTATTTCTGTATGGATAAATTCGAGGCCTTTACCAAAGGATTTATCGGCGGTGCGGACGGCTTTTTCACCGAAGCGGAATTGGACAGTATGGTCTGGGGTTGCATCATTATGACTCTGGAATGCGGTTGCCGGTTCTTGTTGGATTATATCGACGGCGACCGGTACTTCCATACCGATTATCCGGAGCACAATCTCGACCGTACTCATACCCAGATGAAATTGGTTGCGCAGATGGAAGAACGGTTCGATGAAATGCAGGCAATCGTAAGAAAATACGCAAAATAACGTTTGGAAAGAACAAAATGTGGGGAGCGACAGGGCTCCCCACGATTTTTTTTGTAATATTGCACAAAAAACAGGCTGATTTTTTGTCGCACTTGCCCAACAAAGGCAAAAACTTCAAAAAAACGCGATAATATCAAGGAAAAATGGAATTTTTAAAGAAAATTTCCGAAAAAACATCTTCTTGACAATCCCGAGAAAATAGTATATAATATTTATATCAAAAAATCTCACGTAAAAGGAGAATCTTTATGAAGAAAACACTTGCGCTGCTTATGACCCTGGCAATGGTGCTGTCCTGCATCGTTGGCTTTGGGGTTACTACGTTCGCGGAAGAACAAGACTGGGTTGAAGAAACTTACACCTACGAGGATGCCCTGACAGATGTCGGCACCCACGGTGACGGAGAAGTCGAAATCTCCGAAGACTACGGCTCCTTCGACTACATTGAAGGCTTCTATCTGGCCAACGGACTTTGGACCTATGAATTCTGGGATCCCGAAATCGAAGGCTTCGAACCGATGACGGCCTACTTCAAAGACAAACAAGAAGGTTGGGTCCACGGTACTTGGAACAACATCTACACCGCCTTTGCGGAATCCGCTTGGGTACAATCCGGCTATTCTTACTGCTCCATTATGTCTGCCGGTAAGTATCTGCATCCCGGTTCTGCTGCCGGTCCGGCTGTAACCTATATCGTTCCCGCCACCGGTACCATCTCCTACGATGCTTCTCTGTACTGCTACGGAACCACCGACCCTGAAACTTCCCCCGATACCTGGGGTAACTTGGTTTACCTGTACGTGAATGACAATCAGGTATTCCCCGTTGCGGATGCTGACCCGGAACTGAACCACATCGGTTCTCACAACACCAGCCAGTCCGAACCCTTCGAGGTTTCCTATCCCTCCTTCAAAGTTAAGGAAGGCGATAAGATCCGTCTTTTGGTTATGCCTTACGGTGGCACCAACGGTTCTAAGGGTACCTGCCTGGTTCAGTATCCCACCATTACTTATCACGAAGCAGAAGGCAAGACCGTAGGTAACCCCAACGGTAATCCTCCCGCCAACATCATCACCGAAAAGGTTGGAAAAGACACTACCGATACCAACGTTACTTGGGACGCTGCCAAGAACGCTGTCAGCTACAACCTCTACTTGAAGGAAAGTGCCGCTGACGGAGAAGCCGAAAAGATTAACGACGAACCCGTAACCGACACCAAGTTCACCATTACCGGTCTGGAACCCAGCACTCTGTACGACCTGACCATTACCAGCGTTACCTCCGCCGGGAAGGAATCTGCTCAGTCTGAACTCGTAACCTTTAAGACCCCCAAGGCTCCCAAGGTTGACAACGATAAGACTTCCGATAAGGAAGACGATAAGTCCGACGTGAAGACCGACGCCCCCACGGTTGGCGACGATAACAACAATAAGAAGCCTGCCGATAAGAAGGATTCTTCGATGCTCCTGTGGATCATCATCGCCGCTGCTGCCGTCGTGGTAATCGTAGTCGTCGTTGTTTTGATTCTTGTCCTCGGTAAGAAGAAAAAGGCTGCTCCCGCAGTAGAAGCTCCTGCCGCAGAAGCCGCTCCCGCAGTAGAAGCTGCTCCCGCAGTAGAAGCTGCTCCTGTTGAAGAAGCTGCTCCTGTTGAAGAAGCCGCTCCCGCCGAAGAAGAAAAGAAAGACGAAGAATAATTCGTTTTAAATGAAATGCAATCTCCCCACGAAAAAAGTGGGGAGATTCTTTTTGCCGTTTTTACTTGACAATTCTTCTATTTTATTGTATACTATACTTACAAGAGAAAGAAAGGCGGAGGTGTATGGCAAATCTGTATTTGGTGGGACTTCCCGGTGCCGGAAAGACCACGGTCGGGCGTATTGTTGCTCGCCGGCTCAATTTACGGTTTGTGGATTTAGACCGCCTGATTATCCAACGGGAAGGGAAGACGATCCGGGAATTGTATCAGGATGAAAATTCCTTCCGGGAGAAAGAGACCGCCGCTTTGAAATGGGTCAACGAAACCCTGGACCGGTGTGTGGTTGCTACCGGCGGCGGCATCGTGGAACGTCCGGAAAACGTGGAATTGCTCCGCAAGGAGAAGGTCCTTTACGTCGTTCGTCATCCCCGGTCGATTCTCACCACGCTGAATACCGACAAACGCCCCGTATTTCACGACGACCCCAACCGCATCTATCCCATCGCCCGCCGACGGATTCCGTTGTACGAATCTATCGCTGATGCCCGGGTGACCAACAACCGCTCTTTGCACTCTTGCATCGGGAAGGTTTTGACACAGTTGGAACAACAGGGGTTTAAAACCGATAAAACATAAATCATTATATAGAATAGGAAGTAAGACGATGAAGCATCCTTTGGCTGACAAAACGCTGTATCTTTTGGATATGGATGGAACCATTTACCTGGAAAACGACCTGATTGACGGAGCCGCTGACTTTATTCAGTGGTTGCGGGATACGGGACGGGATTACGTATTTTTGACCAACAATTCTTCCAAATCCGCTGACGCCTATCTGGAAAAATTGGCTCGCCTGAATATTCCTGCCGACCGGTCTAATATGTTTACTTCCGGTCAGGCGGCTTGTATTTTTCTGAACGATTTGAAGCCCGGTGCAAAACTGTACGTGGTGGGAACCGAATCATTGAAAGCGGAACTGCGGGCCAACGGCTTTGTGGTTGCGGAAGGACTGGAAGACGATATTGATTTTCTGTTGGTGGGGTACGATACGGAGCTGACCTATCAAAAATTGGTGGTCGCTTGTGAACTTCTCACCCGGGACGTTCCTTTTTATGCCACCAACCCCGACTGGGTATGCCCGGCACAAAAGGGCAAGTATCTGCCCGACTGCCACACGATGTGCGATATGCTGGAACGGGCCACGGGAAAAGCCCCCTTCTATATCGGAAAACCCCGAAAGGAAATGGCCCTCGCCGCCATCAAATTTAAGGGGGGAGACCCTGCTAAAACGGCTTTGGTGGGAGACCGGCTCTATACCGACGTGAAGTGCGGCCTGAACGCCGGAATCACCTCGGTTTTCGTACTGTCCGGGGAAGGCACGGTAGAAGATATTGAAAAATTTGACGTCCATCCCGACGTGATTTTGGACAGCGTAAAAGATATTATCGGTTGCGACCGATAAAAAGAAACACTCCGCTCAGCGGAGTGTTTCTCTGAAAATTTTTTATTCGTCGTCATCGTCCCCGCCGGAGACCCGGATGCGGCCGCCGGTGTGGGATGCGGGAGTTTTCTTTTTCTTCGGGTTATTCATTCGATAGGCAAGGAAAATATATCCTGCCACCAAGAACAGAAGACCGCCCAAAATACCCCAAAGCCAGGGGTTGGAGAAGAATTGCATCAGTTTGGAAGAATACAGTTCAAAGTGGTCCAATTCCACCGTTTTTTCGGTCTTTAATTCCACCGTGCCGTATTCTTTTCCCCCGCAGGATACCGTAACGGTTCCCAGCACCGTTCCCCGTTCGATGGGAGCATCCACCGATTCCGGGAGGTTGAAGGTCAACACCGGGTCTGCGTCTCCGTAGATCTTGGGAATCATCGCCGTGACGGTTTCAGCCGCAGATAAGACCGCATAGTCCACGTCTTTTCCGTTTTTCACCGTGACTTCCGCCAAGGTACTGCCGCGGGCGATTAACGTGCGGGACACATAGCGGTTTTTGGAGTATCCCAAAAGAACTCCCGCGTCTTGATACAAGGCGTCCAGGCCTTTTGTGGTTATTGCCATCGAAATAATATTCCGGTCGGAATCCTTTCGGCACGTGGCGATGGAGGAATTACTGCTCTCCTGGGAGTAGATAAACAATCCTTTTGCGGCGGAGTTGTAGTTTGCGTTCATTCCTTCGATGAGCATATTGCGCGTGTAAATATTTCTGGTTTTTCCGTTGACGGTGATTTGTGCCGTCCTTGCCGAAGCCGCTTTCGCGATTTCTTCTATGTTCAGTGCCGCGCTGATGATTTTAGCACAGTCGGACAAGGTAGAAATCTGTTTGGTATTGGAAACGAAATTCCCTGTTACGTTAGTGAATAACGTGTCGTTTGCCTGCAATTCTTTGGCCCGCTCGTTCATCTTCCGGACGAAGGTCTTTAAATCTCCGCCCAGGGTCGTAGCCGCGGCTACCGCCGCTTCTTGGGAATTTGCCACCAAAATGCAGGACACCAAGTCGCCGTAGGTCAGCGTGTCGCCCGCTTCTAATTTGGCGTTGGAGATTTGCGGAGTGTTGACCAACATTCCTCGGGTCACGGTGACGGTTTCTTCCCATTTTCCGCTTTCAGCAATGAGGATGCAGGTCATTACTCTGGGCAAAAAGCCGCAGTAGACCGGTTTCGTTTCATTTTTTCCGTATAAAATTTCCCCTCCGTCATCGGCGTTGAAGATTACCGCGTATTCTGACCCGATGTCCGGGAACTCTTCTTTCGGTTCTTCTTCCGCCCGGGCAAAAACGCTCCATAAGGGAAGCACCAGGGCAAAGGCCAAGATTCTGACCAGGAGCCTGAGAGAATGTTTCATTTCATTCCTCCGTTGTTGTGTATATATTCTATTATAACATATCCGCCCCCGAATGAAAAGGGTGTTTTTTGAAAAAACTGTAACATTTTGATTTGTATAAGAGGTTTTATGGATTACGACGTCATAGCCCGGGAGTACGACCGGTTCAATTCCGGATTTGATTACCGTCATTACTTAGACCGGATTTTACCCCACCTCTCCCTGCCCGAGACCCCTTTGGCCTTGGACTGCGGCTGCGGTACGGGGTCTTTGATGCTGGAATTGTCCCGCCGAGGGTTTGATTGCAGCGGTGTGGACGTGTCGGAGCAGATGCTGGACGCTGCCTTTGAAAAGTTGAGCGATGCCGGTATCGTCCCTCACTTGATGTGTCAATCCCTTCCGGAGATTGATTTGTACGGAGCCTATCACGCCGTATTTTCGTCGATGGACACGGTGAATCATTTGTTGGACAAGCGGGACGTGAAGCGGTTTTTCCGCCGTATTTACAATTTCACCGAACCTTCCGGTTATTTTATTTTTGACCTGAAAGATAAAAAATTGTTTTCCGATACCGCTCCCCAGACCGAAGAACGGGACGGCCGGGTTCTGATTTTACAAAAGACCTTTGACGGCACGTATGCGGGGCAGACCCTAACGGTGTTCCGGAAGGAAGGGGATACCTACCGTCGGGAAGAGGAAGAAATCTGGGAACGGTGGTACGACGTTTCCGAGTTAAAGCAATATTTGAAACAGGTGGGATTCGTCCCCGTAAAGACCCTTTCGTATCAGGGAAGAAAAATCGTTATTGTAAGGAGACCGTTATGACCGAGCAAGTATCCAAATATATGGTACAAAACGCCCGTATTTTCTGTGTTTTTCTTGACCGGGCGGTAGAACGTTCCGCCGAATTGAACGGGCTTGCGGGCAACGATAAGACGATTTTAGGAAAATTGGAAGTCTTCGCCTGTTGCATCGCTGCCCTGCAAAAAGACGAGCGAGCCTCGGTTACCGTTCGGTTGTCTTTGCCCGAAGAAGGGTGCTTTTCCGCAACTGCGGACCGGGACGGTATCATCCGGGGGCGGAAAGAGGAATCCTGCGACGGAGTAGAAGACACCTTGGAGGTCACCTTGCAGTTGCCCCTTCGGGGAAATTACACGGGAATGGTGACCGGCGTCGGTCTGGACGGACTGTTTTCCGCTTATTTTGCCCAATCGCTGCAAATTGCCGCCGTCTGCAATGTTTTTGAAGAAAACGGCGGGTTTTTTTGCATTGTTGCGGAACAATTACCCGGGGCCCCCTGCGACCTTGCCGGACTGTGCCGGCAAGCATCGTTGTCCCTTCCCAAAGAAGAACCGGAAGAAAGTTTTTCCTTTTTGGAATCTTCCCCACTTCGTTTCGGTTGTACCTGTTCCCGCGGAGCGTTGATGCGTTTCGTTTCCTCCCTTCCCCCGGAAGAACGGGAAGACCTTTCGGAAAACGGGAAAATCGTGACGTATTGCAACGCCTGTGGACGAAAATATACTTTTGAGATTTAATTTCCACCCAAAGATTCTCTCTGCAAAAAAACATTATACCAAACAAAATGAAGAAAACAACACATAAATCAAGGTTGCGATAAACAAGAAATCGTGTTATAATGAAGTGCAAGAAATAAACTGCCGAAAGGAAGTCAACAAAATGGAACAAAAAAAACTGAACATTGCGGTTATCGGTTGTAGCCATATGGGCAGTCTGCATATGCAGGGTGTTGTCAATAAGGGTGCAAACCTGTATGCCATCTGCGACCCCCACGAAGAATATTTGGAAGAAAGACAAAAGCAGTTTGACGTAAAGATTGCCGTGAAGGATTACCGGGAATTGGTTAACGACCCCGCGATCGACGCTGCGGTTATCGTTACTCCCGACAAACTGCATCTGGAAATGACCGAAGCTTTCCTGCGGGCAGGAAAAGACGTCCTCTGCGAAAAGCCGATGGCTTTGACCGTGGAAGAATGTGAACATATGATGCGGGTGGAAAAAGAAACCGGCCGCAAACTGATGATCGGTCAGGTCTGCCGTTGCACTCCTTCCTTCGTTATGGTGAAGGATATGATCGACAAGGGCACCATCGGTGAATTGACCTTTGTGGAAAGCGAATACGCCCACTGCTATCAGAGAGCCCGCGGTGTAGACGATTGGCGCGTAGACCCCGACCGTCACGGCGTTATCGGCGGTGGCTGCCACGCTATCGACCTTTTGCGCTGGATTGCCGGCAACCCCACGGAAGTATATTCTTACGCCAATCACAAGATTCTGAACGATTGGCCCGTAGACGATACCGCCATTGCTATTTATCAGTTCCCCAACAACGTGATGGGTAAGGTTTTCGTTTCTATCGGTTGTAAGCGTGACTACACGATGCGCTCCGTCTTCTACGGCACGAAGGGTACCATTATCTGCGATAACACCTCTCCCAAAATCACCCTCTTCCAGGAAGTGGAAGGAGAACCGAAGAGCTTTACCAAGCCTCAGGAACTGGACGTAGAAGTCAACAACCACAACATCACTGCTGAAATCGACGCTTTCGTCGAAGCTCTGATGGCCGGTTCGGATATGCCCGTTTCTTCGATGGAAGGCGCTTCTACCGTTGCCGTAGCCGTTGCTACCGTAGAATCTGCCCAGAAGCATATGCCCATCCAAATTAAATACCCCGAAGTTTAATTGATTTTTTCGTGAGCAGGCCCGGAATCTCTTGGCTTGCTCACGTTTGATTCATTTTCGTACCCGAAAGGAGGTATTCGGATGCTTGCCATTAAGAATGCAACGTTGGTAATGCGGGACCACTTTATTCCCGATGCCGTGTTGCTGGTGGAAAACGGCGTTATCGTCGCTTTTGACGAAATGCGAAATCTCCCGATTCCCGAAGGATGCGAGGTTTTTGATGCCGAAGGGTTGTACGTCGGCCCGGGCTTTGTGGATATCCATACCCACTCCGACGGAACGGTGTTTTTTGAAGAAGACCCCGTTCGTGCGGCTCAGCATCATCTGAAACACGGAACGACGACGGTATTGCCTGCGTTGTATTTCAATCGGGATACTGCCGGATACGTGAAAAACGCCGGAATTATCCGGGAAGCAATGAACCACCCCCAATGCAAAAACATCGCCGGGGTCTATATGGAAGGTCCATATCTCAATCCCAAATTCGGGTGTGAACGGGAGTCCAATCCTTGGAAAGACCCGGTCAACCGGGAAAAATACGCTCCGGTCATTGACGCTGCCTGGGATATCGCCAAGGTGTGGGCCGTAGCTCCGGAACGGGAAAACATTCTCCAATTTGTGCTGGACGTGAAAGCGAAAAATCCCTCCGCAGTATTTACCGTAGCCCACAGTGAGGCATCCCCCCAACAGATTGAGGCTTTGATGCCGTACGGTCTTCGCATCGGGACCCATCACACCAACGCCACGGGTGACCGGGTGAAATATCCGGAATGTCGCGGGGTCTGTGTGGATGAAGCCGTCAATTATAACCGGGAAATCTACGCAGAGTTGATTTGCGACAGCCGTGGGATTCACGTGGATCCCTATATGCTCCGTCTGGTGCGTAAGATCAAGGGGGATGACCGTATCATTCTGATTTCCGACGCCTATGCCTGTGACGGCCCCATTCCTCCGGGATACGAAGGGGTGGACGACATCAATTTCGACCACGCGGGAGAAATCGCCGGGTCGAAAATGACACTGGATATTTCCTGTCGGAATATGATAAAGCACACCGGTGCATCTCTGGTAGACGTATTCCGTTTCGCGTCGTATAACCCCGCAACCGCCGTTGGTTTTTCCGACCGGGGCGAGATCGCCGTAGGAAAACGGGCCGACCTTGTTGTAGTCGATTATCGAATGAAAGTACACAATGTAATATTAAAAGGAGAGTTTCAAGTATGAGTAACATTATTTTTGAACCCGCCGGAAAGTTTAATTTTAACCCCGCGGATTTCGTCCCCTTCAAAGACAAGGAAGTCTGCGAACGGGTCCGGAAAATGAGCGGAAAAGAATTGGAGATTCGTGAACCCTGGTGGCATCCCGAATTTGACGTCAAGGTAATGATGAATCCCCATCCCGTATTGATCGCCACCCTGTTCTCCCGCCTGAAAGCGGCTTCCGAAGCAGGGAAGACTTTCACGATGATTCTCGGCAACCCCGAACCCGACACCTATATCCCCCTGGCTCAGCTTATCAACTATTTCCAGGTGGACTGCTCCAAGGTTCATATCTTTGCCGAAGACGAATGGGCCGACCAGGACGGCAACATTGCCCCCGAAACCTATGAAGCCGGCTTCGTTCATTCGATGATTAAGTATTTGGTGATGCAGATCGACCCCAAACTGCGGATGCCGATGGAAAACGTTCACTACCCCACCAATAAGAATATCAACGATTATTCCAAGATTATCAACGATATTTCCGGCGGCGGTGCGGACATTATCTCCACCTCTCCCGGTTGGACCGGCCACGTGGCTTTCGTCGACCCCATCCCCGAATTTATCGGCAGCGGCGACATTGAAGAATGGCTGAATCAGCCCGCCAAGTTGGTTACCCTGCATCCGATGACCATTTTGCAGAACTCTTTGAACGGTACCTTTGGCCAGTCCGGGGATATCGCCAACGTGCCTCCTAAGGCCGCAACCATCGGTCCTATCGACGTAATGCGGGCGAAAGAACGCATTGAAGTTCACGCCCTGGCCACCAACGGAACCTTCTCTTCCTGGCAGAGAATGACTTCTCGTCTGGTTACCCACGGTCCCGTCACGCCTTACGTTCCTTCTTCGATGTTGCAGACCAAGAAAACGCAGGTCTACATTTCCGAAGAATTGGCTGCACCCTTTGAATGTTGGGAAAAAGTCGGTTACTAAGATCGTAAAAAACTCCGCAAGATTCGTTCTTGCGGAGTTTTTCTTTATTGATATTGATTCAGAGCCTCGGCCAGATGTTGCCGGAAGGCGTCTACGGTCGTTTTCGGAGCGGTGATCTGAATATCTCCGCCGAAGGATGCCACCCACCCGAAGAATTGCGGGGAAACGTTGATGTCCGCGTGGAATTGAAATCCGTCTTGTTGCGGTGTCATCATCACGTCTTGGCCGAATCGGTCCAGGACAACGTCGGCCATCGAATCTTTGCAACGGAAGGTTACGTGGGTAATTTCGCCTCCGAACATTCCGAACACGCCGCTGGAATATTCTGCAACGTCGATTTTTTCAAATGCCTCCCGGCCGTTTCGGCGTTGCTCCGTTTGGGTGACGGTTCGCATCCGATCTACACGGTAATGGCGAATTTGTGCCTTTTCTTCATCGTAGGCCACCAAATAGTAATATTCGTCGTCCCATAACAGCATCCAGGGGGAAATCCGGTATTTTTTCCCTCCGTGGCGAGCCGCTTGCTCTTTGTTTGGGGTCCAGCCCCAATATTGGAAGGTAATTTGCCGGTCGTTTAAGATGGCGTTGTGGATGGTATCTATGGAATAGACGGTGGTATTATTCATTGATTTGATGCGGTTTTTTACGGTGACTTGCCGTTGCAACTGCCGGGCCTTGTGCTCGCTTGTCAGCCCTTTCAGTTTTCGAATCAGATCTTCGCTTTTGGAGACCGAAATAAACTTGCTGGACTGCACCGCATCCACCAGCATTTTCAATTCCGGAAGATCCAATTCCTGTTCGACCAACCGATACCCCTTGGCCCGGTCGTGTTCGATGACCATTCCAAGGCCGTCTTGCAGCAGTGCGATATCGTCGTAGATGCTTTTTCGTTCCGCTTCTATACCATATCGGTTTAATTCTCGAATCAATTCTTCTGCGGAAAGACCGTGGTCTTCATCGGTTTTTTCTTTCAAAATCCGAATCAGGCAAGGCAATTTTAATTTTTGATTTCTGGATTTTGGCATAGCCTTCTCCTTTGGAAAAACTCCCCCGGTCAATTGGCCGGGGGAGAGACGTTTAGATTACTTTTACGCCCAGAGTCACGTTTTCTCCGTTGATGTTCCAGGCCTTTGCGTGTTCCTCGGCCGTGGGTTCGGTGTACCGGACTTCTTCCGCGAGAACTTCACCCTTCACGGTTTCTTCGTTCTTTTGGAACAGGTCGGCGATGGTGTCGTTTCCGAAGACGTAAACGGCGATATGGTCGGTCACTTCAAAGCCCGATTCTTTCCGCATCGTCTGAACTTTACTGATGATTTCCCGGACAAAGCCTTCTTCGATCAGTTCCGGCGTCAGCGTCGTGTCGAGAACCACGGTAACGCCGTTGTCGGTACAGGATTCGTACCCCGCCGTCTGAGCCGATTCAATCAGAAGGTCATCTCGCGTCAGTACGATCTCCGTGCCGTCCAGATGCAATTTCAGACAGTCATTTGCTTCCAGTTCCTCCATTGCTTCGGAACCGTTCAGTTCCGTCAATGCGGTGCGGATCCCGTTGAGGAATTTGCCGTATTTGGGACCGACGGTCTTCAACTGGGGCTTGAAGGAATACGAGAGGAATTGCTTCACGTTTTCCGCCATCTTCACTTCCCGAACGTTCAATTCATCGGCAACGATGGCCTTGTAATCTTCGCCCAGTTCCCGGTCGCCCTTCACGTACATTGCGGCGATGGGCTGACGGTTCTTGATGTTTGCGGCGTTCCGGCAGTTTCTGCCCAAAGTGACCACTTGAAGAACTTCGTCCATTTCTCCTTCCATATCGGCGTTGATCCAAGCCTCGTTGGCCACGGGATAATCGCACAGATGGATACTTTCGGGAGCGGTCTTGTCAATGCTGCGGACCAGATTTTGATAAATATCTTCGGTGACGAAGGGAACCAGGGGAGCCGCCAGCTTGCAGAAGGTGGTAAGAACGGTGTACAAGGTCATATAAGCGTTGATCTTATCCTGTTCCATACCCTTAGCCCAGAACCGTTCCCGGCTGCGGCGGACGTACCAGTTACTCATATCGTCCACAAACGATTGCATTGCCCGGGCAACTTCGGTAATTTTGTAGTTGCTCATATAATCGTCGGTGGTCTTGATTAAGGTATTCAATTTGGAAATCATCCACTTATCCATTACGCTCAGTTTGTCGTAATCCAAGGTATACTTGGTGGCGTCAAAGCCGTCGATGTTGGCGTAAAGAACAAAGAATGCGTAGGTGTTCCAAAGCGTTCCCATAAATTTCCGCTGTCCTTCGGTGACGGCGGCGTGGTGGAACCGGTTGGGAAGCCAGGGCGCGGAGTTGGAATAGAAATACCAACGAATGGCGTCGGCCCCGTGCTTTTGCAGGGCGTCGAAGGGGTCTACGGCGTTGCCCTTGGATTTGGACATCTTCTGACCGTCCGCATCCTGTACGTGTCCCAGAACGATAACGTTCTTGTAGGGGGCCTTGTTGAACAACAGGGTAGAGATAGCCAGCAGGGAATAGAACCACCCACGGGTCTGGTCCACCCCTTCACTGATAAAATCAGCAGGGAAGGTCTTATCGAAGATTTCTTTGTTTTCAAAGGGATAGTGCCATTGGGCGAAGGGCATTGCCCCCGAGTCGAACCAACAGTCGATAACTTCGGGCACCCGGTGCATTTCTTTGCCGCAATGGGGACATTTGATGGTCACAGCGTCAATATAAGGACGGTGCAGTTCCACGTCGTCGGGACAGTTGTCCGACAGAGATTTCAATTCTTCAATGGAGCCGATGGCGTGTTGGTGGCCGCAGTCACAGGTCCAAATGTTGAGGGGCGTTCCCCAATAACGGTTCCGGCTGATACCCCAGTCCTGAACGTTCTTCAACCAATCTCCAAACCGACCGGTGCCGATATTTTCGGGCATCCAATTGATGGTGGCGTTGTTTTTCAGAAGGTCGTCTTTTACGGCGGTCATCTTGATGAACCAAGATTCCCGAGCATAGTAGATCAACGGGGTGTCACACCGCCAGCAGAAGGGATATTCGTGCTCAAATTTGGGAGCGTCGAAGAGTTTTCCTTCTTTGTCCAGATCCATCAAAACCAAGGGGTCGGCGTCTTTGACGAATTTCCCGGCATAGGGGGTGTCTTCGGTCATATTCCCGGCACCGTCTACAAACTGAACAAAGGGCAGGTCGTATTTGCGACCGACTTTGGCGTCGTCTTCCCCGAAGGCGGGAGCGATATGAACGATACCCGTACCGTCGGCCATCGTAACGTAGCCGTCACAGGTGATATAGTGGCCCTTCTTATGCTGTTTTTCCGCAAGGTTGGCGGCACAGGCGAAGAGGGGTTCGTATTCCTTGTATTCCAGGTCTTTGCCCTGATAGGTTTCCAGAACTTCATAGGCAGGACCGTCTTCTGACAGTTTGCCCAAAACCGTATCCAACAGAGCCTCGGCCATATAATAAACGTAACCGTCGGCGGCCTTGACCTTGCAGTAGGTGTCGTCGGGGTTGACACATAAAGCAACGTTAGAAGGCAACGTCCAGGGAGTGGTGGTCCAGGCCAAGAAATAGGCGTCTTCTCCTACCGCCTTAAAGCGGACCACGGCGGACCGTTCTTTTACGCTCTTATATCCCTGTGCGACCTCGTGGCTGGACAGGGGGGTTCCGCAACGGGGGCAGTAGGGCACGATTTTAAAGCCTTTATACAAAAGGCCCTTTTCCCAAATCTGCTTCAACGCCCACCATTCGGATTCGATGAAGTTGTTGTCGTAGGTTACGTAGGGGTCCTTCATATCCGCCCAATAGCCGACGGTATCGGAGAAATCTTCCCACATTCCCTTATATTTCCAGACGCTTTCCTTACATTCTTTGATGAAAGGTTCCAGACCGTATTCTTCAATCTGTTCTTTGCCATCCAGACCAAGCTTCTTTTCCACTTCCAATTCTACGGGCAGACCGTGGGTATCCCATCCGGCTTTCCGGACGGTGAAATTCCCCTTCATTGCCTTGTAGCGGGGAATGGTGTCTTTGATGACCCGGGTCAAAACGTGACCGATATGGGGTTTGCCGTTGGCGGTGGGGGGGCCGTCGTAGAAGGTGAAATATTCTCCGTCCTTCCGCTGGTCCACGCTTTTTTCGAAGATCTGGTTCTTCGCCCAAAATTCTTCGATTTTCTTTTCTCTGTCGACGAAATTCAAATCGCCCGAGACTTTTTCGTACATAGCATTTCCTCCGTAGTCGTTTAACCTTCCCGAAAAACAAAAATCCTTCGCCCCGCAGCAACGGGACGAAGGGAAACTTCGCTTAACCACCCATTTCACATACGTGCATATGCTTCCCCTTTACGGTGGGATTCCGGCGGAACTTACTGAGGTCACAGGTTTGCGACCCGTTGGGCACGCAGCTCGGAAGGGATCTTCGTTTCACGGTACTCTGCACCGGGCTCACACCGTCCCCGGCTCGCTTTCCATTTCCGTGTGAAATTACTGTCTTCGTCACAGCTTTTCGGTTCAGTTTTTTAATTTTAAAAATATATCATATATTATATCACGCTTTTCATCGTTTGTCAAGGGGTTGTGCTGCTTTTTCTGTGTTTTAGACAGGTGATGTATCCGCAGGAGAGCAGAAGGGGGGCGTACACGTTTGGATATCTGGAAAAATCCAGTTCATTCAAGAGAAAACTTAAAGATTCAAAAAGACCTTCCGAAACGGTATATCCGGGGCAGAGGGCGGCAATGCAAGCACCCTCTCCCACGGAGCGGATAGGGTAGAACGCCGCATTTTCTTTTCGTTCGCTTTGCCCGGGATTTTCGTAACGGTATCCGTTGAAATCTTCGCAGTACAAGGGGGAAATCTCGTCCCATTTTCGGAAAGAATAGTAAACGGTGTTTCTATGTTCTTCTTTGCGCATATATTCCGCCGCGGCAAGTGCTTTTTGTTCCCCGATCTGAGCGAGTATTTGCATCCTTTTCAGAAGTTTTCCCCGGAAGACCGGATCGTCTTCGCAGTCATACGCTGCCCCCAGGGAATATTGCATTTGAAGAATCGCGTAGCACTTATAGCGTTCGGGGATCGGTGAAAGAGAATTGGAAAAAGCTTTGTCCCGGTAACGGAGATAAAGTTCTTTCCAATGGGGATCCTTGGAAACGTGATACGCGGCTAGATAAAACATAGGCAGACGAAACCATTCGTGAACGGAAACGTCATCCCAAAGTTTTCCGACCTTTCCGACCGAACCGTCTTCCCGCAGTAAATGACATTCTCCATTCTCGTCCGTGTCTTTTTCGCAACGAGCCGCGATTTCGGTTAAAACCCGTTTGATTTCAGCTTTCTGTTCTTGGTCACACAGGGAAGATTCGTACAACCGTAATGCTCCAAAGACCCAATGGGTATACTGATCCCGCGAGCTTTCGATATAGTGCGCTTGGCCGTCCACGGGCGAAATGCTGCGGGCAATAAAACCGTTGGGCAGAGAGCACCGGAGAAGCCCACGGAACAGTGCGTTTGCAAGGGGTTTGAGTTTTGGATCCCCGGTCAGTTCGTACGCGCAGATCACCGCATCCAATGCGCTGGCGCCGTTCAGGGTCGAATCCTCCATTCCCGTACCCCATCCACAAGGGTTTGGTATGTTGTTTCGTATTTCTTTCACGGATGGAAGATGAGACCAAGCGGAGAAATCTCCTTCGGGAATAAACTCGTAGAACAATTCCGTTTCCGGGCAGAAAAAGCGGGAAAACGCGGCGTTCCACGCCTGATAAAGAGCTTCCATTTTGCTTTGTTCCTTCCAACCTGTTTTTATTTTGTGACCGTCAAATCACACACCGTCGCCCCAACACAGGCGATAACGTCGGTGCTTTTTAATAATAACTGACACCCTTTGATTCCGGCGCTGACGGTGATGTTTTCAAATTTCAGACAGGCTTCGTCGAAATAGGTGGGAAATTTTTTCTTCATTCCCAAAGGGGAACACGCTCCCCGCACGTATCCCGTCAGTCCCGGTAAGTCTTTTACGTGCAACGGTTCTACTTTTTTATTCCCCGTAATCTTGGCTGCTTTTTTCAGGTCGATTTCCCGGTCTGCGGGAATACAAAAGACCACCGGTCCGGTCTTGTCCCCCCTGGTCACGATGGTTTTAAAGCATTGCTCTGCCGGAAGACCGATTTGCTGGGCGATATGAACGCCCCGCAGGTCGTTTTCGTCGGGAATGTATTCTTTCGGCTCATAGGCAATTTTCGCCTTATCCAGCATCCGCATTGCATTGGTCTTGACCATAATCTCACTTCCTTATGGGTTCATTATAACACAATCCCTTCTAAAAATCAAGGGTGTTTCCCCGGTTCATTCGAGTCCTCCGTTTTAAATGTGAAAAAAATGTTATAATCCCCCGAATGGGCTTGACAAGTTGTGGCTATCAATGGTATACTAATAAAAACAGAATAGGCCGAAGATAGAGGTGCGGTTTCTACCGACTGCGAAAAAACGCCCGAGGCGGGTGCGCAGAAGAGAGGAATCGCCGAGGTTGCGGTGAGAGCCTTTCAGCCGCTTCCGGGACGGTACAGAAGATGTGCCGTACTGTCACAGTATTTGTGGAGAGCTATCGTGATTTTGCAAAAATAACGTGTCGCGGAGCATCTTCGCGGCACGTTTTGTTTGAAATTTATTTTGGAGGGAACCGTATGAAAAAACTGACCCGCATTTTCGGGATCCTGCTTTTGTGTCTTGCCCTCGTCGGCTCGTTTGCATTGACCTTTTCCGCCGATGAAGTGATCGACTCCGAAGCGGTCGTCGCCGAAGAAACCGCAGAATATCAAAGCCGATTCAATGAAACCGCGTTGGCTCTTTTGCCTCCCATTATTGCTATTGCCCTGGCTTTGATTACCAAAGAAGCCTACTCGTCCCTGTTTATCGGAATCGTGTCCGGGGGGATTTTGTATGGTATTTCCAATACGGGCTTTGACGGAGAAAAAGCGTTTAATGCTATTTTGAACGATGGACTTATTGCGAACCTGTCCGATTCGTACAACGTGGGGATTTTGATTTTCCTCGTGGTCTTGGGCATCATCGTCGTGATGATGAACCGGGCCGGGGGAAGCCGGGCCTATGGGGAATGGGCCTCGAAGCGTATCAAGTCCCGGAGAGGCGCGCAAGTGTCCACCTTCGGCCTTGGCGCATTGATTTTCGTAGACGACTACTTTAACTGTCTGACCGTGGGTAGCGTGATGCGTCCTTTGACCGACAAGCAGAACGTTTCTCGGGCAAAGCTGGCGTATCTCATCGATGCCACCGCCGCTCCCATCTGTATTATTGCTCCCATCTCTTCCTGGGCGGCCGCCGTCAGCGGAACCGTGCAGGATGCCAACGGGGCGGACATCAACGGGATTGCCCTGTTTATCCGTACCATTCCCTATAATTTGTATGCACTTTTGACCATTGCAATGGTTCTGTTTATTGCTCTTTCCGGGAAAGACTTCGGACCGATGCGGAAGCACGAGCTGAATGCTAAGAAGGGAGATATTTTCTCCGGAATTCACGCAGACGTTACCGAAGACGAACACGCCAACGCCAACGCCAAGGGAAAGGTCATCGACCTGATTCTTCCGGTGGTCATTCTGATTATCTTCTGCGTTGCCGGGATGTTGTACTCCGGCGGGCTGTTCGGCGGAGACGTTTCTCTGATTGACGCCTTTGCAAATTGCGACGCATCCTACGGTCTTGCTCTGGGGTCGGTTGCGGCGTTGATTCTCAACGTTATCTATTTCCTGTGCCGGAAGGTTCTTTCCTTCAAGGAGTGTATGGCTTCGATTCCCGAAGGATTTAAGCAGATGGTTCCCGCAATTCTGATTCTGACCTTCGCTTGGGGCTTGAAGAGTATGACCGGTCTTTTGGGGGCATCCACCTTCGTTGCCGGCGTCGTGGAACAGTTTACTGCTATCCGTATTCTTCTTCCCGCGATTTTGTTCCTGGTGGCCGTGCTTCTGTCCTTTGCTACCGGTACCTCTTGGGGCACGTTCGGAATCCTCATTCCCATCGTTACCGGTGTGTTTGAAGCCGACCTTGCCTCCGTTTCCGATGCGGGCGGAATTCCTGCGATGGTTATCATCTGCATCTCTGCTTGCTTGGCCGGTGCGGTTTGCGGAGACCACTGTTCTCCCATCTCCGATACCACCATTATGTCGTCCACCGGTGCTCAGTGTGACCACGTGACCCACGTTTCCACCCAGTTGCCTTATGTGCTGACGGTGGCGGGCGTTTCTTTGGTCGGTTATCTGTTGGCCGGATTCGTTCAGAACGTCTGGGTCGTTCTCGGAGTCAGCCTGGTGCTGATGCTGGTGGTTCTTTGGTTTATTACCTTCCTTTCCAACCGGAATAAAGACTGATTTTAATAAAATGGTTTTCGAGGGAGACGCTTCTTGACGGAGCGTCTCCTTTTTCTTTTGGAAAAATCAAAAAAATATTCTGTTTTCCGTTGACAAACGGAGAAAAGTGCGGTATAATAAAAAGGTATTAACGAAAGGAAGATTGTTCCGATGATTCAAACCTATCTCAAACAACTTATTCAGTATGCCAAAGCATATCTCTTGCTCCCGGAACGGGATGAATATTATACGTTTAACCGTCTTCTGTTTTTGTTTCAGTTAGACGATTGCGGCAGTGACGAGCCGGTTCCTTCCGTGGAAGGTCTGACCGGTCCGGATTCCATATTGGCTCCCCTTGTGGAGTATGCCTTGCAGCATAATATCATTGAAGAAGGGCAGACCGAAGCCTTTTGTGCTCAGGTGATGGATACGGTATCTCTGCGGCCTTCTCAGTTACAGGAAATTTTTCAGGCCAAAAAGGCGGTTGACGTGAAAGAAGCCACCGATTGGTTCCACGATTACTGCGAAAAGAACGATTATGTAAAACGCTCCGCTATTGCCAAAAATCTGCGGTGGGACGCTACCGACGGAAAGCGGAATCTGGTCATCACCGTCAATCTTTCCAAGCCCGAGGTGGATAATAAAAAATCCGCCGCCGCTTTGAAACAAAAACCCAGCGGATATCCGTCCTGCGTCATTTGTCGGCAGAATGAAGGGTTTTCCGGCCACGGAACCGTCCGGGATACCTTGCGGACGATGGACGTGACGTTGGACGGCCAGCCTTGCTTCTGGCAGTTTTCTCCCTATGCATATTACTATCAACACGCGATCATCATCAACACGGAACACACGCCGATGATCGTCAACGCCACCGCCCTTCGCCGGTTGATGGATTTCGTAGATGAATATCCCCATTATTTTATCGGCTCCAATGCCGCACTGCCCCGGATTGGCGGTTCTCTTTTGGTTCACGACCATTATCAGGGCGGTTTGGAAAAAATGCCGATGCATTTTGCCGCCGACCGCATCGTTCTTTCCGCTCCCAATGCCCCGGTAAAGGTCAGCATTTTGGAATGGTTGAACTCCACCGTCCGTTTGGAATCCGACGACCGGGACGCTATCCTTTTGGCGGCCTGTAAGTTTGTGGAGGCTTGGAAGGGGTACAGTAATCCTGCCTTGGGGATTTTGGCTGAAAGTAACGGGGAATTGCATAACTCCTGCTCTCCCGTGGTTCGCAAGACAGAATCCGGTTACATTATCGATCTGATTTTGCGAAACAACCGGTTTTCCGAAGAATTCCCCGACGGGATCTTCCACGCCCATCCCCAATACCATAACGTCAAAAAAGAAAGCATCGGTTTAATTGAAGCGATGGGGTTGTATATTCTCCCTGCCCGCCTCAACCGCCAGCTGTTCCGGGAAGCGGTACAGTATCTCTGCGGAAAACCCTATCGTCCCGAAGAATTGGCGGAGGATATGAAGGTTCACGCCGATATGATTTCTCTGTTGCTGGAACGCCACGGAAATCAACTCTCGGAAGACGCCGCAAAAGAGGCTATCCGTCAAAGAATCAACGAAGTTTGCTTTGAAATTCTCAAAAACACCGCCGTCTTTTCCGAAGATTCCGCCGGTGCCTCCGCCTTTGAAGCCTTCGTTCGGGAAAATCTGTAAAATTCGGGGGATACGATGTCGGAAAAGAAAAAGCTCCAAAGCCGTTGTGAATGTTGTTTGTATTACGAATTCGACGAAGCCTTCGACTGTATGGCTTGCAGTCTGACCTTGGACGAAGACGAGGCGTTGCATTACGCCCGTCCCGGTTCGACCTGTCCCTATTTTCGTTGGTATGACGAATACAAAAGCGTGCAAAACCAGAATTAAAATAGACCGCGAAAGAGAAATTCTTTCGCGTTCTATTTTTGCAATAATTTCCTTCGTTCTTTCCAATCGGGAAGGTATTTTTGAACGACGGCGTAAAACTTTGCCGAGTGATTTTTTTGTAAAATATGGGCTAATTCGTGCACGATGACGTAATCCACCCCTTTGAGGGGGTAAGCCATCAGCCGCCAGGAATAGCAAATGCCGTTTTTCGGACTGCAAGACCCAAACCGGGTCTTTGCCGAGGTGATTTTGATTCCTGTGGGACGTACTCCCATCACGGCCGCCCATTCTGCCGTCCGTCGGGGAAGGTATTCTTCCGCCTGTTTTCGCAGAAAAGGTTCTTTTTCGTCGATTTCCCGTTCGAAAACCCTTCGCCGTTGGGTGGATTGAATCGTTTTGCTCCACCATTCCTGATGCTTTTGTACAAAGGCGTCAATCTGTTTTCGGCTCATTGTCAAGGGAGCCCGCACTTCTGCCGTTCCGTCGGGACAGACCCGCAAAGCAATGGTTTTTCGTCTGCTGCGAAGCAATCGGTATTCCACAAAAATCACCTCGTTTTTTTTATTATACCCTTTTTTTTCTTTCTTGTCAAGTCGTGGGGCGGTCTGAAATTCAGACCGCCCCGACCGATTATTTGGAAACGGTTTCCTCGTTGACCCAGCCGTAAACGTTAGAAGTTTTATCGGTGTGAATCAAGTGATAGGGATGTTTCCTTCCGGGAAGGTATTTTGTGACCTTTGCGGGGCCGGGTTTTGCCTTGTATCCCAAACTTCCGTTGGAAGAAACGTAATGTTTTCCCCCGGAAAAGATGACGGTGTCACCTACTTGAATGGGTGTGTTTTCTGCTTCGGAATCGGTGGATTCATCTTCCGGTTCATAGGTAATCCAAGGCAATTTTCCGTGGCCAAGCCACTTACGGAAGGACAGGTCCGTGATTACCACGCCGTCGTATTTTCCAATCAGCGTGGATTCCACCACCTTCCCGTCTCCCACGTAAATGCCGATGTGCCGGTTCATATAAACCGCTTCTCCGGGGAGAAGGTGTTCCATTGTCTCTGTTCGGTCCAGACAACGTTTTGCCATCGTATTGGCACAGATGTCGGGAACGTCGTTGGACCGGTATTTTGCACCGCCGAACGAGGCGTTCCGATTCCCCGTCCAGCCCCAGAGCACACCTTTGATGAGGCCAACGCAGTCAAATCCCCAAGCTCCTAAGGGGATTTTTCCTTTCAGAAGAGTTCGCCGACCCGCCGAATAATAATCGGGATACTGTTTGGTTTTCTGCACGATCAGATTTTCGCTGACCGGAGCCCCAAAGGTACCCATCATATAGACGGTCTTGTGATTCTTTGCAATGTCCAGCAATTTTGCCACGAATTCTTTATTGGTCATCGGTGTGTTCTCCTTTTCCTCGGTTCATTAGCGCGGCAAGTCCTGCCGCCACTGCCGCCGCAAACAACCCCAACAGGGTATTTGCAAACCCGGTGGGGTCACTCACGTCGGCTTGGGTCACTACCGCCAACAGATTGGCGGCCAAATACCCCAGCATTGCCTGTCCGAAGGTTCGCAATGCCCGGTAAAGCCATTCTTTCATCGAAGAAACTCCTTTCTTATTGATGGGCGGTTTTGTTCAGATACTTTTCCAGGTCGTTTTTTGCCTGGGTCACGTTTCCGTCGCAACCCATTTGCTTTAATCCGTCCAGACAGGCCAAAACGCCGTAACAAATTAGCCCCATCTCCCGTTTGACCTGGTCAATTTCCCGGTCCTGATTTTTTTGGTCCAGCCAAAATCGAACGATTTTGACTGCCGCGGCACCCAGGACCGTCAGTCCGCTGACCACCGCCGCTGCGGTGATGATGGATTGCCAAATCATAAGATTCCTTCTTCCAGGGCTTGCATCAGAATTCCACGGAGCTGCTTTACGGTCTTCGCCTTTTCCAACCGTTGTTTTAAGGCTGCTTTTTTCCGCTTCTTTTCTTTCAGCAATTTTGCCCGAAAGGAAAGATTTTGTTGATAGTGAAACATTGATTCCTCTCCTTTTATGCGATACAGCACATCGGTGCAATGCCTACCGAATCGTTGGACGCGGGTTTTTCAACAATCGAGCCGTCCGTATCCACGACATAAAGATGGGTATTTTTCCCGGATACGGGCGTTCTCAGCCACCAGGCGCAGGGCTGGCCGTCCCGGGTCTTTTTCCGGTTTTCCTGTTCCGAGTCTCCGGGAATTGTATCTGTGGTGTAATAGGAATAGGCGGGGCAGGGATGGTAATCATCGGTGCTCGCCCCATATACCTGCGTTAGGGTAGGAAGATAGAACATTCTGCTCTGGTTCGAATCCACAGCCCCCAGGTCTTGGTCGTAAAAAGGTTGTTTGACGTTGGCCAAAACATCGCAGAACGAGGATTCCAATCCCCGGATAAATCCGTCTTCCGTGTTTTTCCACAAGGGCCATCCAAAGGGATATTGCAGTTGATTCCAGACGTTTCCCGCACTTTCGTACGAGTTCAGATATTGGTCGATATCGCAATCAATCCAAAAATTCCATCCCCAATAAGCCCGTTCGTCAAACGCCATCATTTCCAATGCGATTCCGCTGTTCTCCCACGTGACGGGATAATGAAAAATTTCGTCGTTGGACGTATGAATGTACATTTTCACTTCTGACAGATTCTCGTCGTCGGGAACCCGAAGAATAAATTTGCTGTTCGGGGGAATTTCCCGGTCTAAAACGAAGGATACGTTATTGGAAGGAAAATATCCGCTGGGAAGTTGAGTCGTATAAGTTCCGGGGGATACGGTGTACAGATTTTCGTGGAGAACGTGGGGGGAGTTAAAGGGCATTGAAGGCAACGGATCGACCAATTGGAGCGTCATACTGTGCTCCGTGCCGGTTCCCATTGCAATCGACTCTTGGTCAAATCCTACGATTTGCCAGGTCAGTGTTCCAAACTTCTGGTGTTCGCATTGAAACAAATCTCCCAAAGCAAAGGTAGAAGGAGCAAGTCCGCTTTGTACGATGGACTTGACTTCCGACCAGGATTCTACGGGTTGGATGGGGTCGGAGGGAAGGGGGTCTTCTTCCGGAAGAATCAAATCCTGTAAGTCCCGGATTTCCCGTTTCATTTTTTCAATCAGGTGTTTTACACCGGTTTCGCCAAGATATTTCATTACGCTGCATCCTCCCACATCGTATCGATTTCACTGGTGGAAATTTCCGTGCCGCCGGAAGTGTTTTCCAGTTCTGTAAATTTCGCCATAATCTTGCTGATAAGATGACGCAATCCGCTTTCGCTCAAATATTTCATACTTCAACCTCCTCCCATATAGAATTGATTTCTTGGTTCGAAATTTCTTCCGCCGCTACGGTGTTGAGAATCAAATCCGAAAATCCCAAATATTCACTTTCACTGGCGGTCATCGCCCCCGCCGCCGAAGGGGGGCGCACTTTGATAATAAATTGGTCACTGGAAACCGTTCCCGTCCCCCGACAGACGCTGACGTCACATAAAACGTCTCCCGTAACGGTGGTCATCTGCTCGGTCAGGGTGAAACGAAACGCGTTTTCTCCGTCGTTGATGCCCGAAAGATAGCAGACCGTCCCGTCGGGTTTCGTTGCCCGCAGTAAGGCGGTGTCGTAGGGGGCGTATCGGTATCCCCGCAGAACGCATCGCAAGGTGGAAAGGTCTTTGTCGGACTTAACCGCAAAGGCTTCTTCCTCGGAAAATCCCCCGGACAAGGTGAGATATAAGGTTTGTATCACGAGCATCTCACCTCCGTAATGTAGGCTGCGATTCCCGCTTTTTGCAGACGTTCCACGCTATCTTCCGCGTCTTTTCGAGTACGGTAATTTCCGGTCTGAACCCGGAAAAGCAGGGGATTTTTCGGCTCCAAATACCCCAATTCCAGAATTTCCGGAGAAAGCTCCCGGTCGGAACGGATTCGTTCCCGGCAAAAGGGAAAGGCTTCCCCGTAGATACGTAAAATCTCCTTTTGGATTCCCTTCAACAGCCGAAGCAGAGGTTCCCGTTGTTCTTCGGTAATTTTTTCCCCCTGAATCATCACCAAGATTCCCCGTTTTGCGGGGGAATCTTCCGTGTCTTCCGTTTGGTTCAGATAAGTTGCGGCGGCAGACAGGGGAGTTAATGCAGTTACCGTGCCGTCATTGCTTAAATGGTAATGGACGGTTTTTGTGCGCCGAGTCAATTCTTCGGACAGCTGCGTTGCATCCTGTGGGATAAACTGCACGTACAGTCGGTCGGGAATCCATCCCTCCCGAGAAGCCCGGAAGGGTAAGTATTGTTTGATAATCATCGTTTTTCACCTCTTCAATTGGTTGCGCCGTCTGCCAATATCGCCTCCCAACAAGTGGTTGCCAAGGGGCCGGAATCGGTCTGTTTTGCGGTTACGGTATAACGGAAACGGTCAAAAAAATAGACGGCGCGAATTTCGGTAATACAGAAATACCGTTTTGTTTCCATTCCGCACACCGGAGCAGTGACCCCCAGCACCTGTCCCGGAGCAAAGCCGCTCAGGTCGGTGGTAAATTCGATTTCTCCCAGTCCCGGACTGGATTCCATCATTTGTCCCCCTACCGCTTTTGCTTCGTCTTGGTGGGTTACCGCAGAGTTTGCCGCCGCTCCTCCATACTCTCCGCCTCCGTAACGTTGACCCATTTCCCGTAGCCGGTCTACGTGGAGATATGCTCCTTCCACGCCGTTGGCTCGGTTATAGATCCGCTGAATGTTTTTATAATCCGCCGTAGATTCCCGGTAGACGAAGGTTTGAAGATCGTTGATTCGATTGGGCTCGGTTTGGGTCAGGTCAATGGAGAGCGTTTGACTCCATTGGGGGATTTTAGATTTCATATAAAAGGTCTTATTTTTATCCACCCACCATACGAACCCGTTTTCTTTTGCCAATCGGTCCAAAACCGAAGAGGCTTTTGCGGGGAAAAAGGTGTAAGGAAAGGTTTGGGAAATCCCCGGTTCTACCTCGCCCAGAATCAGATTATCTGCGGGGTTGAGATAATTCTGAAACAGATATTGCACGGCTTGGGACGGGGTTTGATGGGATAATACTATCCCGGGAAGACAGTATCGTTGTAAGATCTGTTCATATCCTTGGCCCCGCAGCGTTATCGAACAACTTTGGGTGCTGTGGCAGACCTGTTCGGTCTCCACCAGAATTCCGCCCCAAAGCAGCGCTCCGTCTTCCGACACGAGAATTTCCTGCCCCGCTTTCGGAATCTGGCTTGGGATCTTTCGGAAAAACAGGGTGGCCCGGAAGGTAGATCGCAAGGCCCCGTAATGGCGAATTACCAACGTTCCTTCTTGCAGAGCCGCGGTGTGGTCGATCCCTCCGATACGGAACGTTATCACGGTTCCACCACCCCGGCTTCAATCATTCTTCGCACGATCTCCCGTCCGATGCGGTCGGTCTCGTCGGCGGGGTCGGGACGGCGAAAGGTCAACGGGGGTAATTCCACCCGTTCTATGGAAGGTGTGGGCGTTTGTTCTTGTTTCACAGTGTTCTGCTCCTTTCTTTCCAAAGTCCCAGCAACCGGCGGAAGACCCACCAATGAACCGGGTCTCTTTGTAAATCGATTCCAAACTGTCGGGTAAATTCCCCGTAAAGAGGGGTACAGTCTTCCGATGGAGGGAAGAGGGGAGTGTAATATCCTTCTCCCGGCAAATCTCCGCCACAGTAAAAACGAATCACCTGGGTCAATGCTTCGTCAGTATCTTCGGGGACTTTCGGATACCATATCTCTAAGACGGTTTTCAAAAAAGTTTCGTCATCATCCCGGGACGTATCCACGTATTCCATAAAGCGGAGCGCCGTGGAAAAATCCCAACGTATCGGATAAGAAATCCCTGCTACCGTCACGGTTTTCGGGAGATAGGTTCCGTCCAGCAGGTCAGCCAAAGTTTTGGGTCGATTCATTGAAGATTCCTTCCTCCGGTGCTTCGGCGTATACGATTTTCCCTTTGATGCGGGACCCGTAGGGGCTTTCCCCCGAGCCGGGGTTTTCCAGACAGACGTAACCCCGCACCCTGCGGGCATCGTAATAGGTATCGCTGAGGTGTCCGTTGTTGTTGGCGATGATGACGGTGACCAATTCTTGGACTCCTCGTTTTAGCGCTTTGCTTCGCAAAACCTCTTGGGCGGTGTCTTGGACCCAGAAACCGTCAAATTCCAATTGTCCCGTATGATACAGGATCTCTCTTCCGCAAAATCCGGTATGAATATTCGGCGTCTCCAAAAGGGTGCTCCGATAGGATTCCCGCAGACTTGTGATACCCGCTCCCAGCAAATGATATTTTTTACTGATATTGCTGTAAATCCAGACTCTGTCGTCGCTTTTTTCTATCATACCTCAGCCTCCTGTGTGGAGTTTTCTCCGGGCTTTTGGGTGCGAAAAAAGAGGGAAAACTCCGCTTTGTATTCTTCGTTTCCCGACATATTGCGGTTGAATAAATAGGGAAACTCGGTCATTTCCAGATACGCTCCTTCAAAGGGACGTTCCGCGGCACATTTGTTGGCTGCCCGCATCAGAGTGTCCACGGCTTTGTTTCGGGATGCGGTATCCCGCCCGTGAGTCCGCACGTAAAGATTAAAGTCGTATCGGGAGAGGCGGCTTCCGTCGATGAAGCAGATGAAATTCGGTTCTCCCCGCAATTCTTCCATCGCCACACTTCCGTCGGCGTTGGAAAGATACTCCGTGGCAATAGGACCGGTAACGGGGGATAAAAAGTCGATGACTGCCTGGCGGTAATTACGATTCCAGCAACTGCCCACGGCCGCTCACCTCCCAGTGATGAAATTTGTCTCGGGCATAAAATACGTTTATTGTATTGATTCGAAACGGGTTTTGGGGAATTTCTTTGTGAATCCCCAACGCCAAAAGGTCTCCCGGCTCCAAGGTCCAATGGCTTCCCGGCGCGTTTCGAAATTCCTCCCCGGGCAGATATCCCCGGTCGGTGAACAGATACAAGCGGAAGTTATCGTTGTTCCGTTCCCCCGAATAGACGGGATTTGCCGCATTTTTGGTCTCGATATAGGCGTTTCGGAAGACGCAGGGTTTGTATCTTCCGTTGCCCTGCTCGTCCTCTCCCAAACGGTTAAAAATAGTTACGGTCATCCCATTCCTCCTTTACAGGTTTCGGTTGCGGAGATTTGCATTGTCCAGAATCAACAGCGCTTGGGGGGCGATGGAGACGCCGTTGAGTGTAACGGCATTTTCCTCCCGATTGGTTACTGAATAATTCCCGATTCTCTCGCTTTTGGGGGTTGCCTGTCCGCTGACGGCGGACATCCCTCCCCGGGCGACCCAATAGCCGATCATTTCTTTCATTGCGCGCCGGGCGGAGCCTTCGTCTCGGTCGGCTCGGCCAAAACACAACAGATTGGTCAGGTCCAACGCTAACTGAGAAAGCAGGTCAAATTCCTCTTCTTCCAGATTCTCCGACCGGTGGGTCAGGTCAAAT
Organism: Eubacteriales bacterium; assembly: GCA_045542115.1. Lineage (GTDB taxonomy): Bacteria > Bacillota > Clostridia > Oscillospirales > UBA644 > RGIG995. The sequence continues at coordinate 363,197 of JAZQKK010000014.1, read as the reverse complement.
TCCGTTTTGGTAATGGCTTGCATAGGTTTGCCTCCTGTCTGGGCGTCTCTCCCGAAGGAGAGACGCAGAATATAAAACGGTTTTCTTAGCCAACAACGCGGACGGCAAGTTCGGGGTACAGGGTCTTAAAGCCGTACAGCGTATCAATGGAAAGAGTCTGTTTCTTGGTGGCGATGTTGTAGTCCATCGTGACACGGACGGAAAGACCGTTGTAATTGGTCACGTAGCTGTCTGCACCGCGGGCCGCTTCCAAGGGACGGGTCACAAAGCCAAAGGCGTTCTTCTGGAACATCAGATTGGCGGTATGGTTTCCAAGGACCGTAACGTCCTTCCCGACGACGTCCTCCTGTTTGGCCTGAGGAGAAACCGGAACCGTGACGGTATTTCCGTCGCTGTTCACGTCTTCCGTTACGGTGTAGGTCTTCTCTCCGATTTGCAGAATGTCTCCGCAGTACAAAGAGCCGTTTCCACCGGAGATGGAAACGTAGCCGTAGGCGTTTACGGTATCAACGGTTGCCTTTCCGGAGAAATTCCCCGCCGTATGTTCGGGAACCTGCTGAGAGAAGAAGTGGTCTACGCCGAAGACCCGACCGACAGACCCTTCTCTCAGAGCATCGGTGGAACCGGATTTTTCCGCATTGACCAGAGCGGGAAGAACCTGGAAGTTTGCAATCGCTTCGGTGTTCCAAACGCCGCTTCTGCCCACGAGGGGAGCCTTGTTGTCGTTCAAAATCTTGGCACCGCCTGCAAGATCGGACAGGGAAGAAGGCTTGCCCGATTCGGGGGTGTAAATGTTGGCAACGTCTTTGTAAAGGGCAAGGCCGTCGGCATTGATTTTTTCTGCAATGGCAACCATCGCAGGCTCAATCACCTGCTTGGTGAAATCTTCCGCGTTCAAGGCCATTTCCTTGGCGGTCAATTCCACGGATACGTCGGCGATCTTGTCCAGCTTGACGAGAACTTCCCCTTCGTTGATATCCTGGATATCAATTTCTCCGTCAAATTCGGAGGCGTTGTATACGGGAGGCTTGCGAACCTGAATGGTGTCGCCCTGCTTGGAGAAGTCTTCGGAATAATCCTTGTAGATAAGCGCAGGGAAGACCAGATTGGATTCCAGAATGGGAAGGGCTTCTCTTGCAATAGTTTTGGTAGTCAAAAAGTTGTTCATAATCGTTTTTTATCCTTTCATTTGTTTCCGATAGGCGTAATATTCCGCATCGGTCATCGTTTCGGTGTCCACCGACCGCCGGGGGGCCAAAACACCGCCGCTGGAATAGGTGGACTGTTGTTGAAAGAGCCAGTCGTTTTCTTTTCGGACCTTGCCCACGGCAGCGGAAACTCCGTCGGGATTTTCCCGTAAGTGATTCAGGTCCAGAAGCGCCCGGGCGGCCGTCAAGCTTTTTGCTCCGCATCGGGTCAATTCTAAGTCGATCTGTCGGTCAAAGGACAGATTGCGCAGTTGTTCTTCCGCCTGCTGACGAGGAATCCAGCCGTCCTTTTCCACCAGGGCGTACCCTTCGGGAATCAGGGCGGACAATTCTTCCACCGACAGGGGCGTTTGCTTGTTTTCTTCGCTCATTGCCGTTTCTCCTTACACCGTGCTTTGGCAGTCTGCTCGGTTTCTCCGTAATGCTTCATCCGGAATTCCCAATCTAGCATCAATCCCAAAGAAACCAGCTCCATATCTCGCTTTTGCTCTGCCGTCCGGTCTTCGATGATACTGTCGTCGAAGTGGACCGAAAGAGCAACTTCTTCGGGAATGGGGCGACCTAAAATCTCCCGTCCGACGGAAAGAATCGCTTCGGTCAGACGAAGAAGGGGTTGCTCCAAGAGAATTTCGTGCTTGCGCACCGAACGGTACAGGGCGGCGTCGGTGGAGATAACTTCCGTTGCAGTTGCCGGTGCGGCGTTTCCGTTAAACCGATAATACCGGTCTCCGAATCCGCATTTACAGGACAGATAATTCAAATGCTGCTGAATGGCGTCGGCGTGGTCCTTGACTCGCAATTCCGGGTTGAATTCCTGGGGAAGCAGGTCTCCGTCCACGTTCTTGTCTCCGATGTACATAAACAGTTGGCGATTGCAATCCTGGGGGGCATACAACCGTCCCTGTTGGTCTTGCATCATCAGGTCTTTTCGGAGAAAGACCATCTTTTTGCCCAGATAAAATTCCATATGGAAACTGTCGTAACACAGATCCAACCCTTTCAGGATGTCGATGGAGTTGGCGAAGACCGAAATCCCCATCGGAAGGTCGGTGAGATTGTTTACCAAATTGGGTTTTATCAGTACGAACCAAGGGGTATTGCTTCCCGTTCGTACCGTAGGGCAGATGCCGTCGGGTAAGGGAACTTTTTTCCCGGTCTTGTTGGAAAAGCAGACGCTTTCGATAACGTAGCCGTCGGCTTCTTTTCGGTGAATCTGCAAATAGGTCAAGCTCTGACCTGCCTGGGTCATTGAACCTGCAAAGGCCGCTTCGGTCACGTCGTTTCCCTGCCAGGACAGGGGAATAATGTTGGGTGCGGTGACGTATTCCAACCGAATCTTTCCCTCAGGAGAGGGGAGAAGCCGGTGTTGTCCGTCGATACGGGCTTGTTCCAATCGAAGCACCACGGCCCCCGTTCCCAAGGCAAAGGACCGTTCTACCAGTTGATTGATTCCGGTCCAGAAATCGTTCTCTCCCAAAACCCCGCCTTTGCCATTGTGTCCCCGCAAAAATTCTGCGGCTGCGGCGTTGTCGGTGTCAATACGGGTCTTTTCGTTCATCAAAAGGTTTGCCCAATCTTCGGCTACCTTTTTGGCCATATTCATCTGACTCAAATCGTGTTCAATGACCGAAAGTCCGTTGTTGACCCGGGTACGGTGAAAATCGGTGCCGTTCCCCGTGTACCAGCGGTCCCATTCGCTTATCTTCCGGTAAAAACCCCGGTCGATATTGTCATATCCGAACCGTTCTTTCAGATAGGAAAGTATGGTTTCCATTGATTACCTCTTTTCTTTCGGAGGGTTTAAAAATTCTTTGAGCCAACAGGACCAGGCGTATTCTTCCGCGTCGGCGGTATCCACGTCGGTGGTTCCGTTGTCCAATCGCCGGTCGGGGGCATCGGGGTCCCAGACCAATTCTCCCGTGGAAGAGATGACTTCGGTGCAGTCTTCCAGAACGCTCCATCTCCCTTCGTTCATCAACCGCATCTTGCAAGCGATACGGTCGGCGATGGTAACTTTTTTGCAGTCGCATATGGCAACCGAAAGTCCCGCCCTGGCACAAGCGGCCCGAATCCCGTTGGTCAGGTATTGCCCCTCCGAATCCATAAAAGCATACCGGGGACGGTTATGAAACCGCCGTTCCACGTCAAAAATAAATTGAATAAACTCCCGTTCCAGGTCGTCGGGGGTGATTTTCCCTTTTCCCTTTTCCAATCGCCGACAGGCAAGCACGCAGACGCCGCGGTATTCTTCCCGGATGCCTACCGCAGTAAAGACCGTTCGGGACATCGTCCCCCCGTAGTCACAGCCTACGGTGATAAACGCAATGTCTTCGGGCGGGGTTTGTACGGTCCAGCGTTTGGAATTCTCCGTGAATTCCGGAAATATTAACCCTTCCGCCGCACACCGTTCCCCCAAAATCCAACGCCGATACCACACGCTCCCCTTTTGATACTGCCGCAAAATGCTTTCCAACTGCGATTTTCCAACGGCGGGGTTGTCAAAAATGGTGAAATGCATATAATTTACGTCCAGTCCGTCGTTTCGAAATTTATCCACGTATTTCACGTAGACGGGATGTTTTGGGTAGTCGGGGTTGAAATCCCAAAAAACCTGCCGCCGTTTTGCCGCCAACTGACGATTGAAGGCTTCTTGCAAAAAGCAGGTGTCGTCGTCGGCCAGATGATGCTTGTTTACCTCGGTGGCAATCCATAATCCGTAGGAATTTCCCCGAATTCGTTTATAACTGTCGGATTTTCCGCCTCCGGCAAAAAGCACCGTTTTCGGACCGGTCTTGGTCTCCACGTAAAGGGCAGGATTTTCGTGATACCTGCCCCAGCGGCAACGTCCCCGAAACAGATGTTCCAGCCCAAAGCCGTTACAGTCTCCTAAGTTCAGTTTTGCCGCGGCGATGGTTACTCCCGTAGCCAAATGAAGCCGGTCCGGGGTGGTCTCCAAGGCTCGGGCAAAGGCCAGAACGTTGCAGACGGTTTTCCCCGACCGAACCGCTCCTTCCGCGAAATTATACGTGGCGGTGCGACAGCGGTTTAAATAGGTCTTCTGCTTTTCGGAAAAATTCCAAGGAATGGTCTTTTTCTTAATCATATTTCGGCGTCAGAATCACCGAACAGGGCATCGTCACTCAGGTCTTCCGTTTCTTCACTTTGGGTAAGGTTAAAAACACCGATGGATTTTGCCAGAGCGATGGCCGCCGCTTTATCGAAAAAGCGTATCTTTCCGCCGCCGCTTTTGGAAATGTTCCATTCGCTGACCCGGTCGGCGGGAATATGAATTCCTTCCCGGGGACAAAAGCGAAACTCCCCGTCTTCTACCCGGTAGTCGCCGTAGTCCGCCGTGTTGTCGCTTAGGATTTCTTTGATATATTCCAATGCCAACCGAACGATTTGCTGTTGCAGTGTTCCGTATTCGTTCAGAACCGTCCCTCCTTTCTTGTGTTCGATGGATTGGGGTGGATTGGGAAGGAGCAACGTTTTGATTTCTGCTCCTGTATCCGCCCGTCTCTCACCGTGGTTCTATTGTACCATATTTTTCCATTCTTTGGTGGTGTGACTTTTGAACAATCGTTCGAAAAACTGTGGAAAAATTTGTGGATAACCGTAAAATTAAATTGTATAAAATTTTCATTTCCTCTTGCAATTGAACGCAAAATGTGATATACTGAAATAAGAATGAGGGAAAGGTCTTTTAGAATATGAAAAAACGTGTAGAATTGACCCTGGAAGAACAGGCGCATCGTACCCGCTTGCGGGACTTATACTGTGGTATTTTCGTGGTTACGGTCTTTGTTTGGGTGTTGCAGTTTGTTCTGGGCGGACTTTCCGGCCTTGCCGTTCCCTATTTGAATTACTATCTCTCCACGGCCCTGACGCTGGTGTCCAACGCCGTGGCAGTTATCTTGCCCTTTTTTGTATTTCAGAAACTGCGCAGAGACCCGGTATTACCCCTGTTTCGGGAAACGCCCCGTTCGGAACATCCTCTTCTGCGGACCCTTCTCGGCGTTTTGGCGGTTTCGGGGCTGACCATCGGTCTTGCCGGACTGACCGACGGCGGCTTGTCCCTGTTGGAAGGGATGGGGGTTCATTCCGCCATCACGGTCCCGAATTTGGGAAACAACCCGTTACAGATGGGATACTACCTTCTTCTGTCCACCTTTCTTTCTTCTTTTTCCTATGAATTTGCCTTCCGGGGCATTGCATTGAACGGGATGAAAGAGGAAAATACCCTTGCCGCGGTCTTGGTCTCTACGGTTGCTTTCGCGTTCAGCGACGGACATCCCTATCATATCGTTATCCGCCTTGTTACCGGATTCCTTTTAGGTTGGTTTTATCTGCGGGTACGGAATTTCTGGTGCTGTATGGCTCTGAATGCCGCAAGCCAGTTGTCTCTTTCGGTGTGGTGGCTGATTGCTTCTTGGAAAGAATACACTATTTACGTCAATTTTCTGATTCTTATCGGTTTGGTGTTTGGGGTTGCTGCCGCTTATTTTCTCTTCTTTCCCCGCAGAGAACCGGATAAACAAATTACCCCCAATAAGATTGCATTAAAAGAGATTTTTACTTCCTTCGGTATCTATTTGTTGGCGGCACTTCTGGCGTTTAATTTGCTGGTCTTTACCTTCTCCACCGATGCGGACCCTGCCGATCCGTTACTGCAACCCACCCCCGAGGAAGACCAGATTCCTCCGTTGCATTTTGACCGGGACGAAGAATTCAGTGATTACTACGATTCTTTGAATCCTGATGAAAATAAATAAAAAACACATTGAGAGGTAAATAGTATGCTCACGTCGACACAAAACGGCTATCTTGCAAAACATTACGGACAAAAAGAAGCTATCCGAATTTTGGCCGAGGCTGGTTTTGAAGCCTACGATATTTCTCTGTATAACCTGTTCTCCACGCCGGACGACCCCTTTAACGGGGATGATTTCCGGGAAATTGCCCGGGATATCCGGAAATACGCCGATTCTCTCGGAATCGTTTGCAATCAGGCCCACGGTGTTTTTCCCACCATTCGGGGGGATGAATCCGACCCCGCCCGGTTCCAATCGCTGATTCGGGAAATGGAGATTTCTTCGATTCTCGGAGCGAAAATCATTGTCGTTCATCCCGCGCATCATCTGTATTATCATAAGAATAAAGAAGCGCTCAAAGAAATCAACCGGGAATTTTACCGCAGTCTGATTCCGTATTGTGAAAAATTCAACATCAAAGTTGCCGTAGAAAATATGTGGCGCCGCTATTACGATAAGTCCGGCAACCGCATCGTAGACAGTGCTTGTTCTCAGCCCGATGAGTTTTGTGAATACGTGGATATGATTGATTCTCCCTGGATCGTTGCCTGTCTGGACATTGGTCACGTTACCTTGGTGGGGGCAGATATGACCGAGATGATTCATAAGTTAGGGCCCCGTCTGCAAGCGCTCCACGTTCACGATACCGATACCTGTTCCGACCTTCATACCCTCCCGTTCCAGAGTAAAACGGATTGGGAAGAGGTCACCCAGGCCCTTGCCGACATCAACTATTCCGGAGATATGACGTTGGAGGCCGATACCTTCTATGGCTCGATTCCGGTGGGAGATCTGGAAACCTGCCAGGCCGCCGCTACCTATATGGCTACCGTTACCAAGACCTTGCGGCGTATGGTCGAAGCGAAGAAATCCAAATAATCGTAATACATAAAAAGACAGACCTGATGAAGTTCATCAGGTCTTTCTTTTTACTTATTATTACTTATTACCGAATGGCGGCTCCCCGTTCTTCCAAAATCCGTTGAATTTCTTTCACGTCTACGGTCTTGTTGTTCTTGCCGCTTTTCTTCATTACGGCGGCTGCTGTTCCCGCCGCCTGGCCTAAGGTGGCACAAATCGGCATAATGCGGATGGAGGCCTGGGCCTGGTGGGTTGCGGAAATGCACCGTCCGGCTACCAAAAGATTTCCGTATTCTTTTGGCACCAGCGACCGGTACGGAATGGAGTAATACTCCCCATCGGAAAAATAATAGTGACTCGTTCCCGTGCCGGCGGGATTGTGAATGTCAATATCATAATTCCCCAAGGCGATGGCATCTTCAAATTTTGTGCAGTTTTTCAATTCTTCTTCGGTCAGAATATGAACGCCTCGCAGTTTTCGGCTTTCCCGAACCCCGATTTCCGGAGCAATGGCCATAATTTCCGCCGCTTGACAGGAAGAAAAGTTTTCTTTCAGGAATCTTACCATTTCCCGAATCTGTTTTCTTGCCAAAATTTCCGCTTTTGAAAGGTCGAAGGGGTCGGTGGGGTCGTGCCGAATGACCCGGGTAGTATTGAAGTGGACCACGCCGTCGCCGATTCCGTAAAAAACAAGAAGATTCTCCCGGGGATTGGTAAGTTCTCCCCGCTGTTGCTTTTCTGTGTACAATGCCTGCATTTCCGGTAATTGCTGCCGGAAAGCGTTTACGTCTACGTTATAAAGGCGGAAGCAAGTGGTCATCGGCTGGCACAGACCGTCTTCGTCCCGTCCCAACTGATAGTCACATCCGGCAAACGCCATTAAATCGCCGTCCCCCGAAGCGTCGATAAAAAGTTCTGCCTGCAATTCTATCATACCGCTTTTCGTTGCAAATTCCAGGGACGTGACGGCATCTTCTTCGGTGTTTACCTTACAGAGACAGGCGTGGTACAATACTTCCACCCCGGCTTCTTCCACCATATCGTCAAAGACAAATTTAAAGTATTCCGGGTCGTAGTGATTTTTTTTGTCTGTTTTCTTATATTGGGAAAGGCGTCCCCGCATTTCGGTAAAGATTCCGTCGGATAAATCTTTCACCGAATTTCCCTGTTCCCGCGTCCACCATCCCATAAAAGGGTAGACAAGGCTGTTGGACATCGCGCCCCCCAACCAACCGTTTCGCTCCGCTAAAAGCACGCTCAATCCTTCCCTTGCCGCCGAAACCGCCGCCGCAACTCCCGTCAGCCCTCCGCCGACCACGATAAGATGGTATTTTTTCATAGTTTAACAACCCTTTCTTTTGGATTCTTACGTCTATGATAACATATATCTCTTTAAATTTCTACTGTTTTTGATATTATCTATTGCACAAAAGATACTTTTATGATATAATAGAAGTAATAAAATATCAAAAGAGCAAAAAGGAGGCCTGCATCCTTGTCCGATCTTGTTCCTTTAAAAGAATTGATCACCTCTCTGGAATACGGGACCAAACTCCACGTCAGTGTATGGTGCTTTGCCCCCATATCCAAAGGACTTCTATCCCTGGATTTTGACCAGATAATGCACACCTCTCCCTTCTGCGACGCCGCAAAGGCGCGCCCCGGAGGATACGCCCGTTGTATTCGTTGTAAGAAGTGGGCGAACGAAAAAGCACGAAATACACGCCGCCCCTTCGGTGGATTTTGTATCCACGGTATCTACGAATACTGTGTTCCCGTGGAATACGACGGACAGGTCGTCTGCATCGTTTACGTGGGGAATTTCGTCCCCGACCCGGCTCGATTCCGGGTAAAAAACGCCCCCGGATTGGCAGAGCAATTCTTTGATACGGTGGAATCGTCCGCATCGAAATCCCATTGCCGCCGTGTTGCCGAAACCGTCGCAAGTTATATTCGCCTTCTTTTGCCCCTGTCGGCGCCTTCCGAATCCGACCGGTCCGGCTATCTCGTCCGCAACCTAAAACACTATGCCGACACCCATTATCTTTATGAGATCCATCTTTCTCAACTTGCGGAAATCTTTCATTATAACGAAAAATATATCGGTCGTATTTTCAAAAAAGAAATGGGCATCTCGTTTCGTCAATACGTCAATCAGCATCGGCTGGATTATGCAAAAAATCTTCTTTCCACCACGGATGACAGTATTCTTGAAGTTGCCCTTTGTTCCGGTTTTAATAATATTTCCTACTTTAATCGTATCTTTAAAGAACGTTTTTCCTGTTCCCCCAAAGAATTCCGGTCGATGCAGCGATTATCGTAGCCGCCTGCATCAAATCGGTCTTCTTCGAAAATCGCACTGAATGGAAGGAACGACCACCGCCTGGCAAAACGCTCCATAATATGTTTTGCAAAAACGTCACAAATAAAGGGGCGAAACCTCTTGACAAAAACCTTAAAATCGGGTATAATATACGGGTATCAGCAGTCGAGAGTACGGAGATGTACTCAAGTTGGTGAAGAGGCGCCCCTGCTAAGGGTGTAGGTCGGGAGACCGGCGCGAGAGTTCAAATCTCTCCATCTCCGCCAAAGCAAAAGACTGCCGTTTCAGTCAGTCTTTTGCTTTGATTGCTTACATAATTAAATATGGGGCGTTAGCGCAGTTGGTAGCGCACAACACTGGCAGTGTTGGGGTCAGGGGGTCGAATCCCCTACGCTCCACCAAAAGACAAAATCCCGGAATCTCAACGATTCCGGGATTTTCTTGTATTTGCAGTGGTTTGCTGGATTTTCGAGATTCCGGCAGGGTGGAAAATAGTGCGAAAAAATGTATGAAATTCTGCCATATTGGAGAACGATTCTGCCACGAATTCTGACACGAAACCCCCGGAGAGGTTCTTTTCTGGAACGATCTTCGGGGGCTTTTTTATTCATCGTCGGTGCCGGTGCTTGCCGTGGTAAAATAGGTGTTGAGTGTCTGGGCGTATTGGGATGTTGCGGATTCCATTTGATGCTGGTATCGTTTCAGCATATTGACGGTGGAGTGGCCGATATATTGTTTCATGTAATCGTCGGGGATTCCGAGCTTTGCTCCGACCGATGCGGCGTGGTGCCGGAGATCGTGGAAGCGGTAGGGCGGAAGGTCGAGATTCTTAAGGAGGGTTTCGTACCGTTTCTTAATGCTGCGGGCGGTTCGGTTGACAATATAGTCTCCGGTTCGGTCGGTTCTGTCCAGCGCATCTTTGATCGGGGCGAAAAGGGGAAGATATCGGGTGCCGGATTTTGACTTGGTAATCTTCTCCACCTCAAATCCGTCTACGTAGACCCTCGCCCGTTGAACGATAATATGATCGTCTTTGACGTCGCTCCATTTCAGGCCGAGGACTTCGGACATTCTCATTCCTCCGAAGGCGGCCAAAAGGATCGGGAGCTCCAATGGGGTTCCCCGTGCGGCGGTAATGATTTTTTCCACCTCATAGTCTTGGGGGTATTGGTGAATGAATTCTCGGGTTTGAGGGAGAGAGATCCGGGGGACGAATGACGTGTATCTTTGGATTGCAGGGAGAAGGAGGGCGTAGGTGTTCTTGATGGATTTCGGGGAGAGCCCCCGCAGGATCATATCGTTGATCCAGTTCTGCACGATGCGATCTGTGATCCGATCCACGGAGACGTTTTTCAGATTTTCAAAACGGTTCTTTACCATACTCTCGTATTGGCTGATCGTGGTGGGGGAGAGGGCGTGGCGGTTCAGGTTGATATATTCCTTCACGGCGTCGATCACGGAGATTCCGTCCGGCGATTCGGTGTGTTTTACCTCTTCTTCAAACTGGAGGGCTTTCTGCAGGGCCTCCTTTTCGGTCTTTCCGGTAACGGATTTCTGTCTGTAGTTCCCGAGTTCATCCTTGTAACTGATCCGAATCCGCTTGGAGCCGGAGGGAAGTGTTTCAATTTTGTATGCCATAGTCGGCTCCTTTCAATTTAACTTGCCGGTAACTTGCCGGTAACTTGCCGCTAACGTGTTAGGTTGAGATGGACTCTCCCCCATGCCACCTATACGCTCGGCGAAAACCTGCATCTTCCGCCTCTTTTACTGTCATTGCTAACATTTCTCCCGGATTGCAGATAACAGTCTGATCATAATTCAAATCCATTGGCAGGTGGTATATGCGGGTGGGTTTTCCGTTTTCATCTTTTCCGATGTTGCATTTGATTCGAGGGAAGTTTTTCATGGGGATATTTTCGGCATACGTTATATTTAATGCTTCCGCAAATTGTTTAGCTCTTTCAGAAAGTGAAATGTTTGTAATTAAAACTCCCTTTGCTTTTGGCTTAGCGCTGTTTTCGATATTGTATTCAACAATGGATCCGTAGAGTTGCATAATGTGGTTTTCGTGAATTTCCTTGTGTTGAGACCAATATTTGCATTGTGCTATAATGGTCTTTTCTCCATCGGTTACAATTAAATCTCTTCCGAGGTCGTCAATACCTTTGAGGGTTCCGTAATATTGAACCTCATACCCCTGTTGCTCATAACAGTACCCACAATACAATTCGTAATCTCGACCAATTTGCCATTTTGATTTTTTTCGAGATTCAACATAGCGGTCCAGTGCCATTTGATTTCGTTCTGACTCTGATAAATTGATCCATTCTTCGTGTGATAAGTACTTCCTTACAGGGTCATAATCTGTTATTTCATTGAAAGAAACTGAAAGTTCGTTGAATTCTGTTTCTATCACGTCTTGTAATGCTGGATATAGCTCAAGCAGATATGCGAGTTGGTATTCTGCCCACTTCATATTTTCGATACGATCTCTTGTCTCTTTTTTCAACTCATTAATACTGGCAACTTTCTTTTTTCTCTCTTGGTTTTCTCCCCAAGAAAGAGAAAGAGCAATTCTTTCCAGGTCTATGGTTGAAATATCAGCCACAAATCTTGCCATCCAAGGAATAGCGGTAAGATTTGAACTATATTGAGATTTATATTCATCAACGGAGTCCTTCAGTGCTCCAATGCATTTGTCTATATGGTTTGTGTAATTTTCAAGTAGAACCTGAAACTCGATATGAGGTTCTTGTTCCCAAATATTAAAACCTAAATTATCGATACCGAACCCTACGTTTTGATATTTTAGAATATCAATTTCCGGGTGGTCAAGTAATATTGTTGACAACAGAAGATGAGTTGTGTAGTATCGAAAATGGCTTTTTTTAATTTTGTCCTCAGCATCTTTTCGGATCTCTCCAACAAGGAGAGACCTGTGTATTTTTTTGTTCTCTCGAAGGGTTTGTTCCGCTGATTCAATTTCTGCAGTATAATAATCAGCCATGAGGGTGGCTATGTGTTCTTCGACTGAAAATGTAGAAGTTCCGAGTATTGAGTAGTCTTCTTTTATAAGGGATTCAATTTGATCATCTATTTCAATGTCACACTTCTTTTTTGCGACAAGAAGAGTTTTTAGCAATTTTTTTTGTTCGATCTCTTTTTTTGAAATTTGATTTTTGTACAGTTTTTCTTTCTCTTCAAACTGTTCTTTTTGTTCACGAAGGTTTTTTGTAATTTCAAAGTTTGTGGATCTTAGATTTGTATTGTCGGAAGATAATTCATTAATTTTTTTTATAAGATAGATGATTATAACGATAGCAATAAATATAACTAAAATTAAAGCCCCCATTTTTTAGAGCCTTCTTTCTTATTTAGATGTCTCGAATAAGTTTTGTGACTTTGCCGAGGATTTGCACTTTGAGAAGGTCGGGACCTTCGATGCGTTTGGTTTGGTATTCGGGGTTCGTGGGGATTAGTTCGACCCAATCTTGGTTCGGGGCATAGCGAACGGTTTTGACGGTTGCCTCTTCGGAATCATACAAAACGATGGCGACGGCGCCCGAATCTACGGAAGTGCAACGTTGAACGAGAACCTTGTCTCCGTCTAAAAGTTTCGGGTACATGGAGTTCCCGGAGATCCGCAGAACGAAGAATTCATCTTTTTCGTGTCCTTTAATATATTCGGAAGGGATAGGGCAGGTCTCGTCGGTGTATTCTTCCTGTGCCATTCCGCCGTATCCGGCACGAACTTTTCCTATAACAGAATAATCTATTACGGTAACGGTGTTTGTGTCCGCTGACCCTTGGGGTTGGCGGACGCTTTTTTCTTTACCTACAACTTCTGCCGCGTCGTCGCCGAGTTTGATTATATCGGGAGATGCCCCAAACAGAATGTATTGGGGAGATACTTCGAAGTAATTCGCAATTTTCGTGACTTTTTCAAGGGGTAAAGATTTTGTGCGTCCGGATTTTAATTCGGTAAATATGTTCTTGCTATATCCGAGTGTAATGGCTAATTTTGAAGGGGAAATTTTTTTTGTATCGCACAAGTGTTTAATTCGATTGAACATTTCGCAGATCATCCTTTCACTAAAATTCTGTGAACATTTTGTAAAATCACAGAAAATAACAGAAATAGTATTGACATCACCGAAATTCTGTGATATAATGATACCACAAACAGGAAACACGATGTTTCCTAAACGTAGTATAACATATAAATCGAAAAAAGTCAAGAAAGGAACTTTGGATATGAGTAGAGTTGTGAATCGGAAATTGAAAGCGGAGTTGGGGCGGGTCGTTACGTATCGGGATCGATTGGAAATGAACCGAAACAAAGAGTTGGAAGAACGGTTGGGCGTTACGATCTACGACGGTTTGTCCGAGGATCAGTTAGATCTGATGTATGCCGAAGAAGGAGCAAGACGGAATCGGTATTGGAAGGTCGGGTGCAAGCCGGGATTTTGGAATCGGGTTTGTCATACGCGTTACGCAGGATATTTAAGTAGGAAAGGAGTGTGTTGAGGTGCCGAATCAAGATATGCGAGAAATGATGTGGCGTCAAGGGATCACCCAGGAGAGCCTGATCTTGGAATTGCGGGAGCGAGGGCTTCACGTGACGCCGTCGGAAATGTCCCGCACCCTTCGGGGCGTGTTGGTTTCTCCCAAGGCAAAACGGGTGCTGGAAGAATGTCACAAAATCCTAAACGTATAAGAATTTGAAAGGATGTGATCCGATGCAAAAAGGAACGTTATTCAAAGCCCTGGTCGGCAAGTATGCAGATCTGCGAGGCAAGGGCGTACCGGAGATCGCCGCCATGGGCGGGATGGGACAGACGAAGCTGTATGACCGTATGCGGCACCCTGAGGAACTGACGGTAAAAGAGCTGAACGATATCTGTGCCGGTCAGCGTTGGACGAGAGATGACAAGATTGACTTGATCGAAAACTTGTTCAAGCTGGATCTTCGGGAAAGGAGATAGTCATGGCCAGTAAGGATATGCGGTGCCGGTGGTGCAAAGCTCCGGTAATCTACATAATGTCCGAGGGATACGAGGTAAAGTGTGACCCAGAGGCGGTCCCTTATCGAGAGATTCCAAACGGACGGGAGGTTTTGATGCTTTCCACGGGGCAAAGGATTCGCGGTACCACTTATATCGGAATGGGTGTTGCGGACGGCTTGGCATATCGGCTGCATTATCAAAACTGCCCCGGACCTAAAAACAGGAGGAATTCAACATGAACGAAGTAATGGTAAGCGATCTCGGATATACCTTGGCATTTCTGGGAGGAATGATTCTTTTGTTCTATGTGGTGTACGGTCTTGTTTGGCTGATTGCACCTGTGATAGAAAAATTTGAAAAGAAATGGGGTGAACAGAATGTTTATCAAAAGAGACGGTGAGTTTTTCGATAACGATCCCACGGTGGATGTGGTAGAGTTTCCCAAACGCTTAGAAGATGCTGACATCGGTCGTCGGTACGTGGTTGAAATATGGAGCGAAACTCCCGGGAAAGAGGGAGCGAAATACGTTACCCAGGAAATCTTCGACGTATACCCTACGGACGAGCAACTGCTTTGGTGTTTTGCTAAACACGGTGGGGGCGTTGTGCGGATCAAGGAAGAATGCTTTCTGGCTTATCCGAAGTATTCGACCTTCGATCCCGACAAAATCAAAACGAACGTATAAAAAAGGAGCCCGGACGAGCCGGACTCCACGGATGTGACAAAGCACACCAAATACCATCCTTATTATAACATAATATCGGTGCTTTGTCAAGGTCGTTAAAAAAAACAAGGGATTGACCACCCCTTAGGGAGCTGGAAATGTATCCCTATAAGTCGACGATATTCAGGGTGCAAAGTATTCAAAAATGCCCTTTTCTTATTTCTCTATCGCCTCCAAGGGAAGAGGGGGAGCCGGGGGAGTAGGGAAGGGGCGATGACAGAACCCTGCTCCCCCGGCACCCCAAAGACATTCCGACGCGAAAGGAGGCACCGATGCAGACCATACGGGAGAAGCGTACCAAGTCCGGGCCGCTTCTCGAAATAGATTATTACCCTGTGTTCTCCCCGTCGGGTCGTGCGGTACCCAGAAAGAAACCGCCCCCCGAAAAAAAGGCGCTGTACAATGAACGAGAATCGGTTAAGCGGTTCGTGCGGTTAATCAACGCCAATTTTGACACGCAGGATTACTTTATGGGCATCACCTACGCCGCCGAGGCTGCTCCTCAGTCAGAGGAAGAGGCTCGGAAAGACATTGGAAACTACTTCCGTCGGATTCGAACCAAACGTGCGTCCGAGCTGAAGAAGGTGGAAAAGCAGTTAAGGGCATTGCCGCCCGACAGCTCTCTGAAAGAGCTTCGCCGGGAGCTGATGGCAAAGCGGCGCCGGCTGCGCCAACCAATAAAGACGGCGTATACCCTGGAGCGGATTACGTACCAGCGGGGCCCGTATCGGGGACGGGCGAACTGGCACTCCCATTTGTTCATTACCGGGGGCTTGGATCCGCGGACGATGGAGCGAATCTGGAAGAAAGGCGTTCAAGTAAGCTGTGATTATTTCCAGCCGGAACGGTTTGGTCCGGAAGCCGCCGCCCGATATATGTCTAAGTGCCCCCGGGGAAAAAAGAAATTCAGCTGCTCCAAAAATATGAAAAAACCAGACGTCTCTCAAAAGGACGGAAGAATCTCCGCCGCCACTGTAGAGAAGATGGCTACCAAGCTGATGGACGATGCCCGATATTGGCAGACAAAAGCGCCCGGGTACCGGCTTCTGCGCACCTACCCACGATACGATGAGTATAATGGGTTTTGGTATATGTCGGTGGTTATGTACAAGACCGACGCCGCCGAGATCATCCCCTTTGAAGGAGACTCATTTAAACCGAGAGGATATGACGAATATGAAAATACGTACTTACACCGATCCGGCCCGTGAAGTCCCGGACGGATACACCTGTGACAACTGCGGAGCCCTGCGCAATGAAACCATCGGCAGCAGAAAGACCTGCGCCGGCTTCCGTCGTGAACTTCTGATTACCAAAGATGGGAAAGCCATCAAGGCATTTGAATGTGTTCTTGCCTGCCGTAGCCGGCTGATCGTTGAGAGCGTTGGAGGTAATTGAGATGTATATCGTATACGATGATATGAATGAATACGCCGAGGCTGCGATTTCGTGCTACAATCTGTTTTGGGATGACAAATGCGGCGGGTGTCCGTTTTTTGACGTTTGCGGTGCAGTCGTTGATAGGGACTTGACAAATGCCGTGATTCGATGCGGCGAAATCAAGCAGAAAACGGGAGGGAAAAGAAAATGAAGTCTGTCGAACTCTATCACGACAATTTCCAAAACTTCAAGCGATATAATATTCCCCGCGCCCAATTGGTAATCGCCGACATTCCTTACAACATCGGTGTGGATGCCTATGCGTCGAATCCAATGTGGTACAAGGACGGGGACAACAAAAACGGGGAGAGTAAACTGGCGAAGACCTCGTTCTTTAATACAGACGGGCAATTCAAAATTGCGGAGTATATGCACTTCTGCAACCGCTTACTTATCAAAGAACCCAAAGAACGGGGGAAGGCTCCGGCGATGATCGTCTTCTGCGCCTTCGAGCAGATTCCAACCGTAATCGAATACGGGAAACGGTATGGATTTGTCAATTCCTATCCGTTGTTCTTTGTTAAGAACTATTCCGCCCAGGTCTTAAAGGCCAATATGAAAATCGTCGGGGCTACGGAATTTGCCGTGGTTCTGTATCGGGACAAATTGCCCAAATTTAACAACACCGACGAGAACGGACAAAAACATATGATCTTCAACTGGTTTGAGTGGAAACGGGACAGTAAGAAAGACTATCCCAAAATCCATCCCACGCAAAAACCGGTATCCGTATTGAAACGCCTGATTGAGATCTTCACCGACGAAGGAGACGTCGTTATTGATCCGGTGGCCGGGAGTGGCTCTACTCTGCAGGCAGCATCTGAGCTGGGTAGACGGGCATATGGTTTCGAAGTAGATCGGAACTTCTACAATCTGGCAACAAGCGAAATGCCGTGCTTAAAGGCGGTGTGCGAATGAAAGAATTGTTCGTAGATACGCCACCCGTACCGGCGGAACTAGTCCGGGCAAATCTCCCGGAGCATTGTAAGGAGGCAGTATCGTGAAGAGAGAAGAACTGAAACAACGGCTGATTGAGTTGTTGAGAAAAGCAGAGAGACACGCAATGACTCTTGATAACGAAGATTATTGGGAGAATTTTTCAGAAAGCCTTATCGCAAACGGAGTGACGATTCGGGAGCGTGGAGAGTGGAGATTTGCCTGTGTGCGTAATGGTAAGAAGTTTTATAAATGCTCCAACTGTTGGCACGCATTTCCCTCTGTTGATAAAGAATCTTGTGAAGAAACTTGTCCTTATTGCGGAGCAGATATGCGAGGTGTGACCGAACCGCCCGAAACCGAGAAAGGCGGTGCGGAGAAATGATTATACGAGAAATAAATACGAATAGCAAATCTGCAACGGTTACTCTTGATTATGACGAATTGAGATGTTTAAGCAATTCTCTTTATAAGGTGTCAAGGTTTGATGATGTTGAAAAGGACAAAGATTTCAACAATGTATATGCAAAAATCATTGAATTGTTTTCGCTTGTCAAACATGGCATGCTACCAGAGTTTGAGTTGAAATTGATGTGTAAATTGCTTTTCGGAGAAGAAGACCACCAAATCGAGAAATGAGGTGAGTGAGGTATGTCTATTGGAATCCATTTTGACGATAATGATACTGTTGATTATGAGGATTCATTGGGTATTGGCATCGGACATAAAGAAGATGCGGTTGAAGAATCAGACGACATGACAATGGGAATTGGCATTGGACATCGTGAAGAGAAAGGCGGTGCGGAGTGATGGATAAATATGAGGTGCGTGATGTTGTATGCGATTATGGAGTTTTTGAAAATGGGGAATTAAAACTGATTCTCAATTCCAAGCGAATCGCATTGCAGATCGTTCATCTTTTGGAAGAGGACGAAAGAACCCATCGAGAATTGAACCCTATAAAGGATTATCCACCGTATTTAGACCGCATGAATGTGATAGATAGCATTCTGTTTCGGGCTTGGCAAATGGGTTGGTTGGATAGGTTGGAGCAATTCAACCGCCAAAAGGCAGAGATTGAGGATTTGAAGGTCGAAAACGATTCGCTTCGGTCGGCGGGGAATTCGCTGAAAATGCACCTCAAAAAAGCCGAGGCAGAGATTAAACGATTACAGAGTGAAAACAAAATCCTTTCACAAAACGCCGACGAGGCATTTCAAGAAGGGTTGAATGAAAACCGAAATCTCTTCACGGAGGAAATCTTGAAAGAGTTTGCAAAATTCCTGATCGACCGTTCCGAGGGGGGGTAATTCCAATCTCTGATCTGCCGGATTTATTGATAGAATTTCAAAAAAAGGAGAAGGAAAGATGAAAAAACTTTTTATCAGCTGTCCGATGAGAGGTAGAACTCGAAAAAATATTCTTAAAACACGAGAAATAATGCACAAGATTGCGGAGCTCTCATTCGGGGAAGATCTTGAAGTGATTGATAGTTTTCTTGATGCGGACTGTGAAACGGGGAAAAATCCGAGCATTTTTTTTCTGGGTAGAGCTATTTCAAAAATGGCAGATGCGGACTATTTTGTCGGCATAGAAGACGATGAGAATTATTCTGGATGTAAGGTTGAAAGGCTGGTTGCGGAGGAATATGGGATTAAGATGCATCTTGTTTCTCTAAGCTTTATTCCTGAAGTTTCCCTAAGTCCAAGTGAATTTAAGAGGTCGTTTGATATTTGGTTGCCCGAAAGAGGAGCGGAGGGTTACTATGCCAAAACTTAAACCGCCTGCCGAGGTTGTGAATTGCGGGAAGAAGTTATCTCGGGGAGATCCCCGCCGCTCCGCCCGAGGGCTTGCCTGGGCGGAAACGTTGGACGAAATGGCTCGCAGCGGCTGTCAGTACGGACAGGCTGTGAAGAATATCGAAGAAAGAAGGTTGTCCGGTGAAAATTAAGAAAATCATAGACGTTTGCAAAAAAGAGGGAGGATTATCTCTGCTCACTCCCGAAGAAGGACCTCAGTACATTGCCGCAGCTCAGGCCCGGTACGCTTTGGTCGGGCTTCCTCCCGTTACAATGGGCGGATTGTGCGCCTTGTATGATCTGAAGCCAGAGGAAGGTTTTTCCGTGGAAGAGATCTTTGGGAAAATTGAGCTGACGGGAGACGAGCCCTTGGTGGAATTGCCTCTCAACCTGAAGGCCGAGGCGACGGTCGTTCCTTTTAAGGCAAAGGACGGTACGGTTTATCTGATACGGGAGAAGTATATGTCTCCTTTCGCAAAGGACAGGGAAATTTCTTGCGTACTGAAGAGGGACACTTTCGGAAAGCCGTCGGTGGTGTTCCGTGCGGGACTTTCGGAGATTGCGGAAATTGATCCGATCACGCCGTCGGAAGATTTTGTTTCGATGCTGGAAATGATTCTGTCCGGGGTGGACGATTTTCTCGGTCAGGAAGAAAAGAGAACGGAAAAGCTTCCGCCCTTGGATTATGAAGAAGAAGTATTGAGGTGAACCTATGGATGCGAGAACGTGGCTCCGGCAGATATACCATCTGGAAGAGTATATTCAATGGCTGAAAGGCGAAAAGAGACGGGTGGAAGAACTTCGGTGCTCTTTGCCGTCTATGGCTCCCAATGAGATGAGATCCCCGAGGAATTCCTCGGGGAACGCTCGCTACGTGGATATCATTGCTCGGACAGAGAAAGAACTGGACGGAATCCTCGCCCGTCTTGCCGCCGCCATCGAGGAACAGGAATTGCTTTCAGCAAACATTCGCTCCGCAGCCAATGAGTTAAAAGACCCGAGGGAGAGGGACGTGATCCTGTATCGGTATTGCGACCGAATGACTGCAGAGCAGGCGGCTTATAAGATGCATTATTCCGTACGCCACTCAAAGCGGTTCCATGCCAGAGCATTAACACACATCAAGCCAAAAAAATAAAAAGATGTCATTGTATGTCACCCTAAAGGTGTGCTATAATGGTATTGTGAAGAACAGCGACCGAGAATCTCGGGCCGCTGTTTTTTTTCTCTTCCGTGGGTGCGTCGTATTTTGGCGGGCGAGGAACGTCGGGGTAAAGCCGTAGGTGGGGAATTTCTCGACGGAAGAAAATAAAAGACCGTGAGCCGTTGGTAGAAATGCCGGCGGCTTTTTGCATGGCAAATTTGGAGAAAGGAGAGTTTTAGGGTATGAACGAGGATGAAAAGAAACGCGTAAAAGCACGTAAAGAAGAGTACGAAAAAAAGTACGGTAGACCACCGAAATATAAAAAATCGAGCGAAATGCAGGCGAAAATCGACGAATATTTCAAAATCTGCGAAGGCGAAATGCTTCTCAAGCCAGACGGCCAGCCGATGACTAACAAAAAGGGCATCATTTACCGCGTAAAACCCCGTCCTCCAACGGTTACGGGCCTTGCATTGCACCTTGGATTCACCAGCCGGCAGGCTTTGCTGAATTATCGGGGCAAGAAGGAGTTTCTTGACACGGTAACGCGTGCGCGCTCGCGCATTGAACAATACAACGAAGAGGCTCTATACTCCAAAGAGACCTGCAACGGCGCAAAATTCAACCTCTCCAACAATTTTGAGGGCTGGACTGAAAAGCAAGAGGTCGAAACCAAAGGAAATGCTTGCGGCGTCATTTTGCTTCCCCCTGTGGCCGAGGAACTGAAGCCCCCGGAGGAAGAGAATGAATAACGTCGTCTGGACTCCTCAGCCGAGGCAGTTAGCGTTTATGTCCCGTCCGGAAGACGAGGCGTTATACGGAGGTGCTGCCGGCGGCGGAAAGAGCGACGCTCTCGTGATCGAGGCAACCCGGCAGGTGCAGATTTCCCATTATAAGGGGCTGATCCTACGAAAGACCTATCCGCAGCTGACGGAACTGATTGATAAATCGCTGGCGTATTACTCTGCGGCCTTTCCTGGTGCGAAATATAACGCCGGGGATCATACGTGGCGGTTTCCAAGCGGAGCCAAGATCGTGTTCGGCTCGATGCAGCACGCCAAAGACAAGATCAATTATCAGGGGAAAGCCTACGATTTTATCGCCTTTGACGAGTTGACTCATTTCACCTTTGAAGAGTATATTTATCTGATGTCCCGGAACCGTCCCAACGGCCCCGGGACTCGATGCTATATCCGATCCACGGCAAACCCCGGTGGGATCGGCCACGGTTGGGTAAAAGACCGCTTTATTACGGCGGCAGAGCCTATGACGACCATCTGGGAAAAGGTGTCGGTGGAACACCCGGACGGGCGAAAAACGACGGAATATAAGTCCCGGATTTTTGTCCCGTCTTCGGTATTTGATAACGAAATTCTGTTGAAAAACGACCCCGGATACCTCACTCGACTGGCTGCGTTGCCAGAAGCGGAGCGGAAGGCCCTGCTATACGGGGATTGGGACAGCTATTCAGGGCAATTCTTCTCCGAATGGCGGAACGATCCGACCCACTACCAAGACCGACGCTGGACTCACGTGATTGATCCCTTTGAAATCAATCCGAATTGGCGAATCTATCGCTCCTTCGACTGGGGCTACAACAAGCCCTTCTCTTGTGGTTGGTGGGCCGTGGATTACGACGGCGTTGCCTATCGGATCCTGGAACTGTACGGGTGCACAAAGACACCGAATGAGGGCTTGAAATGGAACGCTCCGCAGGTGTTCAAGGAAATTGCAAAGGTGGAGCGGGAGCATCGTTGGCTGAAGGGAAAGACCATCTACGGCGTGGCGGATCCCGCGATTTTTGCGGCGGACGGCGGGGAATCCATCTCGGAGACTGCATCTCGATGTGGCGTTTATTTCTCTCCCGGTGATAACCAACGGATTCCGGGCTGGATGCAGGTTCATTATCGAATGGCTTTCGATGAAAGCGGGTACCCGATGATGTACGTATTTCGAAATTGCAAGTCCTTTATCCGCACCGTTCCCGCATTGATTTATGACGATAGTCGTGTGGAAGATCTTGACACCGAAGGGGAGGACCATATTGCCGATGAAATGCGGTATTTCTGTATGTCTCGTCCAATCAATCCCCGTCGGCCTACGGAACCGGACAAGTATTACGAATCGCCGCTTTATACGGCGCTTGATATTCCGAAAAAGGATATATTACCCCGAAAGAAACACCAACGAATGGAGGTAAAGGGATATGGGGATTTTTGACCGAAAAAAGAAAGACCTGGGTCCCGCGGAGAATCCGCAGGGCTCCGGGATTGCGACCCTTCTGCATCTGAAGCCGCAGGGGAAATCTCCGGAGAATGCTACCGGAAAAAGGCAGATGATCGGCGCAGACGAGGTTCGCAAAGCAGATAAGGATTTACAGAGGTATAAGGACGGGAAGACAAATCTTGATGCCAAGATCATCGAAAACGAGCAGTGGTTCAAGCTGCGGCATTGGGAGTGTATGAAGGGGCGGGATTCCGAAATCAAGCCCACCTCCGGATGGCTTCTGAATACCCTTTTGAATAAGCACGCCGACGCGATGGATAACTATCCCTCCGTCAACGTTCTCCCCCGGGAAGAAGGGGATAAAGACGAGGCGAAAATGCTGACGTCGATTATCCCCGTTATTTTGGAGCAGAACGATTTTGAGCAGGTTTATTCCGACGTGATGCGGTACAAGGGAAAGGCCGGCACGGGCGTTTACGGAGTCTTTTGGGATGGATCGAAGCTGAATGGGCTTGGTGATATTGCAATCCGGAAAATAGATCTTCTGAATCTGTTTTGGGAACCCGGTGTTACCAATATTCAGGAATCCCGGAATCTGTATCACGTTGAATTGCGGGACAATGACCTTTTGGAATCGCAGTATCCTCAGTTGAAGGGAAAACTGGGGAGCGATACCGGAAAGGTTTCCCGGTACCATTATGACGACAACGTGGACACGGAACAGAAATCCTGCGTCGTCGACTGGTATTATAAAAAGCGTATCGGCAACAGAACCGTATTGCATTATTGCAAATACGTCAACGACATTGTTCTGTATGCCAGCGAAAACGACCCGAATTGTGCGGATCGCGGTTGGTATGAGCACGGAGATTATCCCTTCATTTTCGACGTTGTAATCCCCGTGGAAGGCACTCCTGCCGGCTTCGGGTATATGGATGCCGGCAAAGATACGCAGGCATATATCGACCGGGGAAATCAGGCGATTATGGAGAATATGCTTGCCAACACGGCGCCGAGGTTCTTCTGCAGAGAAAACAGTGAGATTGACCTAAACGAATATGCAGACCAGTCCAAGCAATTCGTGAAGGTTTCCGGGGAGTTCCGAGAGGACAGCATCGTTCCGATACAGGGCAAACCTCTGTCTTCGGTCTACGTTAATGTGCATCAGAGTTGGATCGACTCACTGAAGGAGACCACCGGAAACCGGGACGTTTCCAACGGCGGTACTACCGGCGGTGTCACGGCGGCGGCCGGGCTGGCGGCGATGCAGGAGGCCGGGAGTAAGCTCTCCCGAGACGATAACAAGGGGTCCTATCGGGCATTTCGCAGAATGTGCCTGATGATCATCGAGCTGGTCCGACAGTTTTACAACACGCCCCGGAAGTTCCGAATTCTTGGAGACGACGGTGAATACCGGTTCGAAAGCTACGACAACAGGCGGATCCGGATTCAGAATCAGGGGACGGCGTTCGGTGAAGATCAAGGCTTTCGCAAGCCACTATTCGACGTTGAGGTTTCGGTGCAGAAAGCCTCTCCATACAGTAAAATGGCACAGAATGAATTGGCGATCCAACTGTATAATCTCGGCATTTTCAATCCTCAGATGGCAGATCAGGCGTTGGCGTTGCTCGACATTATGGATTTTGACCGGAAGCAAGCCGTAATCAACAAGGTTCAGCAGAACGGAACGATGTTCCAGCAGATGAAGATGATGATGCAGCAGATGCTGATGCTTGCACAGATCGTGGACAAGCACGAGGGATCGAACGTAACGGCACAGTTGGCGGCACAATTCGGCGGCGGTCAACCGGTGGCTCCTGTCGGGGCCTCGCCGGCAAAGGTTGATGAAACCGAAGCGCTGGGTGGAAGCGACGCAAAAGAATCCTCTACTACCAAAAAAGCTCGGCAACAGGTGGCGGAATCCACCTCGCCGAAGTAAGGAGCCGAAAATGATACAGGTACGATTCGAGCGTTCTTCGGACGGGAAAACGATGCTTTTTTCTGTCAATGGACACGCCGGCAAAAACGTGCACGGATGTGACATCGTATGCGCCGCAGCGTCGATTTTAGCGACGACCCTGGGGCAAACAGTATTGTTCTTGCACGATTCCAAAAAATTGAAACGGTTACCCACGGTCCGCCTGGACTCCGGGGATGCCGTTATTTCCTGCAGACCGGCCAAAGGTCACGAGGCCGAGGTGGCCTGCGCTTATGAATTTGCACGGACGGGTTTTGGGCTGTTGGAGGACGCCTACCCCGAATACGTGAAAATAACAAACGTTTGGTAATCCGAAAGGATTAAAATACAACCAAAAAGGATCGCCCACCTACGGGCAGAAAGGAATCTTTATGAAATCCAAAATCTATCTCGACCGGCTGAATCTCCAACTGTTTGCGGAAGGCGCTGCAGGTGGATCCGAGGGTACTGCCGGCGGGACAACGGGCGTAACGGGGACCGCCGCCGGGTCTCAATCGGGTGTAAACGGAAACTCTTCCGCTCCGGCCACGGCGGAAGGCTCGGCGCAGGCCGCCGCTGCGCAGGGAACGAACGCCGATTCCTCCGGAATCGTAGATCTTGACGCTGAATTTGAGGAGCTCATCAAAGGCAAGTACAAGGATCAGTTCGGTAAAAAAACCAAGGGGATCGTGCAGGAGCGGCTGAAAGGCACGAAGGCATCTCTGGAGCGCTTGGAAGCGCTCACTCCAGTATTGGAGATCATCGCTCAGAAACACGGCGTAGATCCCGCCAACGTAAAGGCATTGTACGACGCGGTGCAGGCAGATGATTCCAACTTTGAAAAGGAAGCCCTTGAAAAAGGGATGTCCGTGGAGCATCTGAAGGCGCTGAAGCAGGTACAGCGGGAGCGGGATTCCTTGAAGCGTCAGAATGAAATGACCCAGCGGGAAGAATACCGCGCCCGGCAGTATGCCGAATGGATGCGGCAGGGAGCCGCACTTGCGGAAATTTACCCCAACTTCAATCTCGAAACAGAGACCCAGAATCCGAAGTTTATGAGCCTGCTGAGAAACAACGTCGACGTGCGTACGGCCTACGAGGTAACACACCACGACGAGGTTATGGTCGGCGCGATGCAGTATGCCTCGCAGAAGGCAAAGGAACAGGTGGCCAACGACGTAATCGCCAACGGTGCCAGACCCTCGGAAAACGGAGCGTCCGCACAGGCCTCCGCTGCCACGGGAGTGGACGTGTCCAAGTTGTCCCGGGCAGAACTGTTCGAATATCAAAAGAAAGTATCAAGAGGAGAACACGTCGACTTTACAAGACGTTGATTTCTCCTCCCAAACGAAAGGAGAACTCAATATGAACTCTATGAGAAAATACGTAAAACTCAACCTTCAGCTGTTTGCTGAGCTGAACCCCAACACCCTGACCGGTGAAGGCGGTATTTCCAACGAAAACAAGATCTTTTATGATCGCACTCTGATCGAAGAAGCCGGTCCCTATCTAGTTCACGATCAGTTCGCCCAAAAGCGGAACGTTCCCAAGAACGGTGGGACCACCATCAACTTCCGCAAATACGCCTCCCTTCCTCCCGTAACTGCCCCCCTGACGGAAGGCGTTACCCCGGACGGTCAGAATCTGGTCGTTACCGCTGAAACCGCCGAGCTGCAGCAGTACGGCCGTTACATCACCATCACCGACGTTCTGAAAACGTCCGGCATCGACAATAACCTGATGGAAGCAACCAAAGCCATCGGGCGTCAGATGGGTGTCTCTCTCGACCGCGTTACGAGAAACGTTCTGCAGACCGGCACCAACGTCTTCTACTGCCCCAAGGTCTCCAGTACCGGCGCGAAGACCGTCGTCACCGACCGCTCCGAAATGGACGCAACCTGCCGTCTCTCCGTGGATATGGTCAAACGGGTCGTTGCCTTCCTCCGGGCGATGAATGCCCCCACCTTCGGTGGCTACTACGTGGCCATCATTCATCCCTACGCTGCCTACGATCTGATGCAGGACGAAAGATGGGAAGAGGCACACAAGTACACCGATGCTGAATCCATCTACAAGGGTGAGCTGGGCCGCATTGCCGGCGTCCGCTTCGTGGAATCTTCCGAAGCTGCCATTTACACCGGCTCCGGAAACGATTGCCCCTCCGGCCTTGCGGTATTCGGCACCCTCTTTATTGCGGACGGTGCCTACGGTACCACCGAGGTGGACGGCAACGGTGCCCAGACTATTATCAAGCAGTTGGGCTCCGGCGGCACTTCCGACCCCCTGAACCAGAGAGCCACCGTCGGCTGGAAGGGGATGAAGACCGCAAAGATTCTTATTCAGGCTTATCTTGTCCGGGTGGAATCCTGCGGCGAATTCTCTGCCGATGCTGAAGGCAACTGGTAATTAACAATGCGTGGGAGGGGTAACCCCTCTCCCACTATTACAAAAGGAGATAATATTATGGCCGAAAACAAAAACGAGACTGTCGGATTGGCAGACGAATTGCTGGAAAGCACCTCTCCCAAAGCGGAAACCGCCGCTTCTTCCGATAAAAAGAAGCGCGGTAAGACCGTTATTATCAAACTGGAAAAAACCCGGGAGAACAAAGAGCCTCTCTGGGTTGGCCTTAACGGTCACAAATACGTGATCAAACGGGGTGTGGAAGTGGAAGTTCCCGTCGGAGTAGCAAAGATCGTTGCTCGTATGATTAAAGCGGAAAACGACGCTATGGACTACGAGGAATCGATCTCCGCCCCCGAAGATCTGTAACACGCACAAGAAAAGCCGGAGACGAGAGCGCCTCCGGCTTTTCTCCAAATGGAGGGAATATATGAAAATTTGTGAAGCAATCGCCGCAGTGGACGAACTGCGGGAAAACGACGTAAGTCCAGAGGAAAAGATCCGATGGCTTTCCAATCTGGACCGCAAAATCAAGACCGAGGTTCTGGATCAGTATGAAGGATCGAAAGATATCCTCTTTGACGGGTATACGGAAGATACCCCCGGGGACACGGAACTGCTGGTTCCTGCTCCTTATGACGAGTTGTATCTCTATCATCTTGAATCGATGATCCATTATCGAAACGAGGAAATGACCCGATATAATAATGCGATTACTCTCTTCAACGACACCTACGAGGGATTTCGGAAGCAGTACAACCGCACCCACAAGGCAAAATCGGTGAAGATTAAATATTTTTAAGGAGGCCCGCCGTGAAGCGTCCTTATCTGAACGAAATACAAACCTCCCGGACGATGATCGACGTGTTCCGGGGGTATAATCACAATCTCCGCAGTGCCGAGGGTGAATTCTACGATATGGAGAATCTGACTTCTTCGTATTATCCCGTTCTTTCTCCCAGGCCTTCTCGGGGGGTATACCTCCCCCTGCGTCAAGACAAGGAAACTGAAGAATATTTTAGCCGCAATATTCAGGGAATGATTGCAAAAGATCACCTGTGCTATGTGGAAGACGGGCGGCTTTACATCAACGGAAGCGACGTAGGGCTTTCTCTTTCCGCAACGGGAGAAAAGCAATTGGTTTCTATGGGTGCATATATTTGCATTTTT
The DNA here is from genome assembly GCA_045542115.1 of Eubacteriales bacterium. Classification (GTDB taxonomy): domain Bacteria; phylum Bacillota; class Clostridia; order Oscillospirales; family UBA644; genus RGIG995. Next base: position 335,188 of record JAZQKK010000014.1, on the reverse strand, counting down.
CCGGATCAAATGTATATCAATACCGTAGACCATTCGGACTGCGGGTTTATGGGGAACAAAAAGGTTTGCACTGCTGCTGTGACCTTTACCCCCTGTTTGGAAGATGGGTCGGACTTGAACGCTGTCAAGGGAGCTGAGCCGGAGAATCCGGAAGACGGTCAGTATTGGTTTGACGATACTGTTACCCCCAACGCTTTGAAGGTATGGTCCGAAATCAACCGGATGTGGACGCAGGTTGCGACGTCTTATATCCGTATATCTTCCGGAGAGGGAGAAGAGGATGGCATCGGGTACGGTTTCTCCGCTTACGATGGTGTGGAAATCTCCGGCCTTGAAGGACAGTCGAATCCGAATCTGGTGCAGATTGCCGGAAACTTTGTTTTGCAGGGTGTGGCCGAGGATAAGAAAAGTATAACGATCATAGGTCTTCTGGATGAGGCAGTGACGGTAGATGGTGCTTCCGTAACGATTTGGCGGAAAGTGCCGGAAATGGATTTCGTGGTGGAATCGGAAAACCGCCTTTGGGGATGTAAGTACGGATTTGTGGACGGGAAAACCGTCAACGAAATTTACGCCTGTAAGCAGGGGGATTTTAAGAATTGGATGTGCTTTATGGGCATTTCCACGGACAGTTATGCCGCATCTGTGGGATCAGATGGACCCTTTACCGGGGCGGTTTCTTATTTGGGTTTCCCGCTGTTTTTCAAGGAAGAATGTTTACATAAAGTCTTCGGGAATCATCCCGCAAATTTCCAAATTCAGGAGCTGGCCTGCAGAGGAGTACAAAAAGGTTGTGGGAAATCTCTTGCCATCGTGAATGAGACTGTTTACTACAAGTCTAAGACCGGCGTTTGCGTGTATGACGGGGCGTTTCCTGTGGAGATTTCTGCAAATTTGGGTGAGGTCGCTTACGGGTATACCTCTCCTGCTGAGAGAAATTTGGGCGTATTTGGAGCCTGCGGAGGCAGTATCGGGAATAAGTATTATATTTCAATGCGGGAAGACGGTACGGAGAACTACCATTTATTCGTATATGATGCAAAACTGGGATTATGGCACCGGGAAGACCAAAGTAAGGTAGAACATTTTTGCACCTGCGACAATGTTCTGTATCTTGCTATCGGCGGTATGATCCTGATCGCTACAGGAAATTCTGGGGAAGAACGGGTTCGGTGGAAGGCGGAGACCGGTGTAATCGGTGTGGATTCTCCTGATAAAAAGAGGCTTTCCCGCATTTCAGTTCGGTTATCTGCTGAGGCAGGGTCCGAAGTTCAAATTTTTGCAGATTATGATTCTGCGGGAGAATGGGTTTGTGTTTTTTCTCTAAATACCGCAACGCTGAAAAGTGTAACAGTTCCCATCCGTACCCGCAGGCACGACCATTTGCGTCTTCGCATTGAGGGGGAAGGAGATGCGAAAATATATTCTATCACAAAGACTATGGAGCAAGGAAGTGATATTTGATGGCAAATTTGGAATATCCAGCAATTAACGCCACTTCACTCCCTGGACAGATGGAACAAGTTCGTCGGTATTTGTATCAATTTGCGGAACGTTTGAGTTGGATTGTTTCTACGTTAGAAAAAAACGGTACTTCCAGTGGAATTCGTGTTGAACAAATGAATGCTGGGTCGGTTGAAGTAAAAGAGGTGTCTACTTTTGAAGAACTGAAAAGCCTGATTATTTCTTCTGCGGATATCATTCAGTCGGTCGCCTCGGAAACAAAAAGAATTTTTGACGGGAACGGGTTTTATGTTGCAAGGTCGGACTTTGGTGATTATCAGGAGAAGAGGCGGACTCTTTTGGATGCAGATTCAGAGAATGGTGTTACCCTTCTTATGACAGAGGAACAACGTGTTGAGGTGGACAGTCAGGGAGAAGAGTGGAAGTATCGTGGATGTATTCGGCTCGGAAAAATTACGCTTCCCGCGGATGAAGGAGAAGTATATGGTGTTTCTGTCGGGCAGGTCGTTGAGCACAACGGGACAAGAAGTTATACCACCAGTGCTCGGTATAAATCGGACGGGGTGGACTTCTTTGACGATCAGGGACGCAGAATTGCATATGTTGCAACAGACGCTCTTGGAGAGAGTAAGTTATTTATTGAAGACGTGGAGATTCGCGGTACGCTGACTTTTGGTGGATACGTTGTAGATTCTAATGACGGTATTGCTTTTGTTTGGAAGGAGTGATTCTGGATGGCATTGAGCGGTGAATTTACAGGGTATACAACGCACATACAGTGGGCGGAGCAGTTTGGTCTGTATTGCACTTGGAGTGGAGTGCAAAGTATAGACAAAAACTGCACTGATATTACAATAAACGTATATTTATCTTATCAAAGAGTAGGAGTTTCCGCTAAGACTTGCACGGTGTCCGTAGGCGGAATTTCTGCTCAGTTTGTATCTGCCAGTGTGAACGGCGGGGTTTCAGGTGTTTGGACTAAGAGCTATTTGGGAAAGGTTACAGTATCCGTTCCTCACAATAGCGATGGATCGAAAAACAGCTGTAATATTTCTGTAACGTTTCCATATTCCGGTACGATGAACGGTGTTTCCGTTCCGAACATCACAGCCTCTGTTACGGTGGACTTGGATCCAATTCCTCGGGTGTCTATTCCCACTCTTTCCGTTTCTACCGCAGTAATGGGAAACTTGATACGAGTGTATACCAATCGGAAATCTACAGCGTTTACACATCGAATCACGTGGGCTTTCGGAAATGGTTCCGGAGTAATTAGCGAGGGAGCCGGAGACTATGCGGACTGGTATCCCGATGTTTCGTTGGCAGCTCAGATTCCATCCGTATGGTCTGGGAGCGGAACGATTTATTGTGAAACTTTTCATAACGGGACTTCCATTGGAATAAAAACAGTACCGTTTACGCTGACCGTTCCCGACAGCGATGCAACAAAACCAAAAATTACGATATCTTCTGTCTCAGGAGTGGACTTATTTGGTGAAATGTATTTACAAGGGATTTCAAAAGTAAGAATAGCCTATTCGGTAGAAATGCCTTGTTCTAATTACAATTCCCTTTCCGTGTCGCTAATTGATGCATCTGGAAATACTGTCTGCCGTCTTTATGGAGATTGGAGTTCTGCTGAAAGCGGAATTATTTCTGCTTCCGGTGAATTTACTCTTATGGTAACAGCTTATAACAGTCGGGGAAACAGTAGAACGGTATATGCAGAACAAAAAATTTACGTACATTCATATTCACCACCTTCGGTTGCGGTTTCTATCTGTGAACGGTGTTCGGATGATGGAATTTTAAGAAAAAACGGGCTCAAATTGAAGCTTGCCGCATCCAGGAAGTATACTCCGTTGGATGGGAAAAACCAATGTGTTCTGCGGTATCGTATTAAAAAATATGACGGAACTTCTTTTTCGTCGTCTGCACCTTGGAATACTCTTATCGAAAATGGTGATATTAGCACAAATTATTATGAAGATATCATCTCTTCGGTGGAAAAAAAGAGTGCGTATTCCGTAGAAATTGGTGTCGAGGACAGCGTGGGAAAATCGAGTAGTGTCATTAAATATGTCAAGACCACCTTGGTAAATCTCCACCTTGGACCGAATGGCGATCGAGCCGCTTTTGGGATGTGGTGTCAGCAAGCTGGCTTGGAGATTGCATTTGAGACACAGTTTGATTCTGGCTTTCGTTTCCAGGAGGAGGAGATATTTGTTGGTGGGGATAAGGATACTTATTACCCTGTTTTGATAATTCTGTCTTACCCATATTATTATCAAAATACACAACCAACATTTTTAGGAATTGGGAAAAAGCTCCGTTCAAGCTCCCCTGCGTGGACCGGAAATCATTCATCAGGATCCTCCTCTCTTTCCATTGCTTGGATATTTCGATTCGGGGGATGGGATGGAAATGGAAGTTTTTGCAACACTCTTTATAAATCCGAGGACTATGCAAAGTTGATTGCGGATTTTAAGGGGTTGATGAAGTCTGTCGCCGGGGTGGTTGCATATCTTCGGGGTGGCGGATCTTCCTATCAAATAAGTTGCAGTGCCCCATATACCGCAGAGGTGTTTTTGGAAAGCAAAAACATTGAGACAACGGAATATCCGAATATTCTGAGTCCTACGACAACCATAGGAAACGGTGGAATTTATTATTTGAATTCAGGTCCGAACTTGACCTGATAGAAAGGAGCAAACTATGGCATTTACTTATAAAAAACCAACCGATAGCGATCTGACAAAGGCTTACCGGGAGAAGGAAAAGCAACTTCAAGAGGCGAAACCCTCAGCTTTTGTTGCCCGGAACTATGTCCCAGGTACGGCCGCGGCGATGAGCGAAGAATACTTGAACAGATACCTCAATCGGGAACCTTTTAAGTTTAATTTGAATGGAAACGCACTGTACCAGCAGTACAAGGACAATGCACAGCGCCAAGGCAAAATGGCAATGATGGATACCATAGGACAGGCCTCTTCTATGACCGGCGGGTTCGGGAACAGTTGGGCCCAGACCGTCGGTCAGCAAGTGTATAACAATTCGCTGGCAGAGGTGAATAATATTATCCCGGAATTGTATCAGATGGCCTACGACAAATACGACGACGAGGGCAGCGAGCTGTATGCAAAATACGGCGTCCTCGCCGACAAAGAAGCCGCCGAATACGGCCGCTATTTGGATGAAGAAAACCTGCGCCGTCAGGCTTGGGAGGATCAGCAGAACGACTGGCTTACCCAGATGGGATGGGTGAGAAATGATCTCAATACGTCCATCGACCGCGACCGGGCGGATGCTTCGGAAGAAAATTCCTATACGTATCAGATGGAGCAGGATGCAATCGAACAGGATCGCTGGCAGAAAGAATTTGATCTTTCCAAGAGTGCGGCATATTCTTCGGGAAGTGGTTCTGAAAAGATTATCTACCCTTCAGAAAGCCGTGTCGAAAAGTTTGAAACTGCTTTGGCAGAAGGGAAAGAAGCTGCCTGGCAACAAATTGAGATGATGGAAGCTGCCGGAGTTTCTGATCCGATTCTGAAAATGTATGCAGATATGATTGAGGAAAAATACGGCATTGATGTGCCTGGAATCACCTCAACGGGCGTCAATTCTTCCGTAAAGTACGGAGCATCTAATCCTTCGAGAAAAAATCTCAAGAATATGGCTATGTAATCACTGTTAGGAGGTTTCTATGGCAACGTTTCGGGAACGTTACGCAGAAATGCAAAAAAATAAAGAAGGAAAAACGCAATCCTTCCGGCAGCGCTACACCTCACAGAATACTGATTTCGACACTCTTGCCGAAGATGTGAAAAACCGCACAAATACGTGGCTGAAAAATCATTCTACTTATATTGCAAACTATCAAGACCGATACTCTAAAGATGAAAAGTATCGAGGTGACAGTGCGGAGTGGTATTCTACCGTATCGAAACAGAAACAAAATTTTGATCAAGAAGCTAAAAATATTACTGCCATTTTGGATCAGTATTCCAGTCTGGGAAACGATAGTTGGGATAATTTTGCAAAAGTAATCAAAAATATTCTTTCTCAGGGCGAAAGTGCGCAATCCACGGTGACGAACCGTGCCCTGCAAGATGATAAGTTTGCATCTCAATTTGCCTCCCGTGAAGATTATGATAAGTGGGATATGGGTTGGCTCGCGGAAAGCAGCACCGTAGATATGGAATCTTCCCAAAAGCGCAAAGCTAATTATGAGAAGAATCAAGGACGGATTGCCGAGCTGGATCAGAAGATCTCAGATCTGAAATCGACCATCTACGGAAGCCGTATCGTTTCGTCCGGATTTTCTCCATACGTCAGCACCGGCGACACAAAAGAAAACAACGAATTGTTGAGAACTCTTGAATCGGAACGAAATTCTCTCATCGCCGAAAACAATCGGTATGAAAACGAGCAGAAAACGTTGGACGACTATTACAAACCCGAGACTGAGGAGTTTAAGAAGAATGCGGCGTATCGGGATTATAAAAATATCGCCGTCGGCGATACTGTGGGGTACGGCGTGGATGAGGACACCGCGTGGAACACCCTTTCCAGTGGTGGATATTGGGATAAAGAAGGAAATCTTCGGGATAAAGATGACAATGTCGTCGGGAAGAGCGAAGACTCTTTCTCATTCGCTCTTGAGGATAAGTTGGGGGCCTATCTGAATACCTCCACGGAAGACCGGGTTGCCATTCAGAACGAATTACAGAAGTTTACGAATACTGACCATTTGACTGCCTATCAGAATATGATATTCGATGCGGAGAATGGTGCTTGGGAACAGTTGACCGAGGGTGAGATCAATATCTATTACGATCTCTATAAAACCCAAGGAAAGGAAGCTGCTTACAAGTATCTCAGCGATATGAAGGATGTGCTCAACAAAAGGGCTACGCAGGAAAAGCAGGAGGACATCCGCAATTCTGAGGGCGGGGAGTGGTTCGGTTGGAACGTTGCTTCTATCCCTATGAACGTGATTGGCGGCGCTACCGCTTTTATAGATGACGCGATTAACGTTCTTTCCGGAAAAGACGTAAACCCCTATTCCAAGGCTCACCTGTGGCAAAATATGGGGCAGGCGGTTCGGGAAGAAACTGCCAAGGATTGGGACGAAGCCACCAGTAACATAGCCATCCCTTGGCTGGATTTTTCGGCCGGGGACGTGTATCAATCTTTGATGTCCGCCGCCGATTCCGTGGGCGGTGCTCTCGCGTTTGGGAAAGGGTATTCCGTTCTTATGGGGATGGGTGCCGCCTCTTCCAAAGCCAAGGAACTGTATGAACGCGGAGCAACAAAAGGGCAAGTCATTACCGGGGCGCTTCTCTCCGGCGCCGCAGAGTTAGTCTTTGAATCCATTGGTCTCGACGGATTGTTAAAAGCGGCAAAAGCCAAAAACCTGAAGGCGGTCGTCGGGAACGCTCTGAAACAGGCTGGAGTAGAAGCCTTTGAAGAAACCGGAACGGAGATAGCAAATGCGATCAACGAGGTTCTGGTGATGGGCGATCAATCCAAATACGGAACTTTGGATTGGGGTGACGCCTCTACCTTTGCAAGCGACGTGGTAAACGCTGCCTTGGGAGGCTTTATTTCCGGCGGCGCCGGCGGTGGTACGGTAGCGTTGCAGGGGGCGGCACAGGCAAAGCAATATCAAGCCGGCGTGAAAGCTCACGGGCAGGCGATCTCCAAATTCGGCGACGTGGATTCTTTGCAGAAACACGCCGAGGAAATGATCAAGGACAAGAATACGCCTAACGCCTGGGAGATTAAGAAGCAGCTGAAAAAGGTGCAGAATAATCCCTCCGCAAAGAACGTAGGACTCCTTTCTGTCGCCATAAGCGAATCTGTACAGAAGCAGAATCGTAAGGAATCGGTATCGCGGCTGAAAAAGGAAGGTCTTTCCAAGAAGCAGGCTGACGCAGTATACGATGCCATTCTGCAGATGGAAAAGAACCTTTCTAAGGGAGACAGTCAGCGCTCCACCCTTACGGCGTGGGAAGGATTCGTGAAAGCGATGGAAGATCTGCAACTTGACGATTCTACGCAACACGCCGTATCCTTGGTTGCTATGGATATGGTGCAGAATCCCCAAAATGCCTCTCAAACCCGGCTCCGGGATCTGATGAACGCCCGAGTGGGCGCCGCCTCCGTGGATCCGGAAGACATCAAAACTTTGAGCGAGATCCAGAAGAAGGAGATCAAAACCGAGGGGCGGGTTTCTTCCGACGGCTCCACCCGTTTGGAAACTACCGGTGAGGCGGTGCGGATCGACCGGGAGAATCCCATTGCAAAAATCGAAAACGACACGGTTTATCTGAATACCGACCATGGCGTGGTGGAAACTGCAGATCTTCAGTTCGCCAATGAGGACGAGCTGTATCTCTACGAGGCGGTTTCCGGCCTTGATGCCGGGACGGCATCTCTGGTTGTTACCGGGTATAACGGCAAGGATCAGACCGCAGATCCTTCCGGGAATGGGCAGAAACTGTCTGCGCAGGATTACGTTCAGGGGATGCTGGAAGGGATCCTTCTTTACGGAAAGCATAACTTCCAGACCGTTGGCGCTGACATCAGCGAAGACGGTTATTTCGCCGGGCTCTCAGAAACGGATCAGCAGACGGCGCTGAAGCTCGGCCGGGAACTGCGGGCCGAGGAAACCCGACAGCGTACCGCTCGGGTGAGAGAAGCCATTGAACGGGCCAAGGCAAAAAAAGACGCCGAGGCACAAAAAAATACCGCCGAAGATGGCGGTGAAGAGAAGCGTTCTTTTTCTTCCGAGTTCGAACAGAAGACGAATGACAGTTTTGGTATTTCAAAACCGAGAGATTCAGTTCACGTTCAGAAGCAAGTAATGAAAACTCTTGTTAAAGAGGGGTTTTTCAAAGATGCTGAACATCGAAGAACTGTTGTGGTTAATAAAGATTCCGGTATGGAAGTCGAAATTAACCGTTCGGGGATTGAGGAAACGTTCGACCACAAGAATTTTGGATCAAGGGGGCGATTCATCCGTATTGCAAAACTTGCTACCATCCGTCAGATTGATGAGGCTATAGAGAAAGGCAAGTTGGTGAAGGATGATGTTGCGAATGAACACGATTCGAAAGATTTTAATAAGCGATTTGCTTATATTGAATACCAAACAGTGATTGATGGTTCCCCAGTTGTTCTTAAGTTAAGCATTAAAAAATCTCAACAGAAGAATAAGTTCTGGGTACACAGCATTTACGTACAAAAAAATGCCACCGAACGGCGTAAGAACACAAAAAACAGTGTTGACAAACCCTATATATCGGCTGGCATTGATAATAGTATAGCACAAAATTCGGAAATTGTCAAGACCGAGGGGAAAGTTTTCTTCGACGACAGCGTAGAATTGTCCGAGCTGACGAAGAAGCAGCGAGCCGAGGTGGAATACGCCGGCAACGTGATCTCCGCCGTGATCGGCAACGAGATCCACTTCTTCGACTCCCGGCACGTTCCTGCAGATTCCCGGGAAGCCAGAACCAACGGTTGGTACGACTCGTCCGACGGCAGTATTCATCTGGATATTGCGAAGGTGGAAAACGGCGAGAAATCGGTTCTCTTCTCCCTGTCTCACGAGTTGGTTCACTTCATCGAGGACTGGTCTGCGGCAAAATACCAGACGTTTGCGGATTTCTTGCTGAAGAACTATGCAGAACACGGTGTTTCTACCCAGAAACTACTGGAGCGTAAGATGGCGGAGCTGAAGACCACCGATTACGATTACGCTATGAGCGAGCTGGTGGCCGATGCCTGTGAGCGGATGCTCCTGGACAGCAACGCTTCCGAGAAACTGGCGGAGCTGAATAAGACCGACAGCGGGCTTGTGGCGAAGATCAAAGCCTTCCTTGCCAACACTCTGAAGAAGATCCGGCAGGCCTACGCCCAATACAAGGGCCGGGAGGAAGCCCAGCTCCTGCAGAAGATGGAGGACAAACTCTCTGAATTCTACGCCCTTTTCGAAGACGCCCTCACCGATGCCGCCCAAAACTACCGGGATGCCGATGGAAAACTTGCCTCCGCCGAGGTTCGGGAGCAGGCGAAGAAGAGCAATATAACCGTCGGAATGTCTGAAGCCCAGCGTGCAGACCTCTTAAGGACAGAGACGATAAGCCCTATTCCAATTTCTGTGGAAAAAGATTCTTCTTTTGATTGGGATTCTCTTGAGAAAAATCGAAAGAGTATTGTAGAAAAGCCACTCATTAAAAAGCTGAAAGATCTTGGGTTTCTAAAGTCTTATGAAACGGATGGAATTGATGTTTCGTTTGAGTTTACCGGGACTGGGCTTCGCAAGAGTATGAATTCTCAGGTGAGTGATTACGGTGGCAGTCTTGCTGATCTGACAAAGGTAGTTTTGAATTTGCAAGAATTGCTTGATAATGCTGTTTTGATGGAGATCCACCGCAATAAAAAGAATGAAAAAAATTCAATGTTGATGCAGGTCTATGTGTTGCTAAGCGCGTATCGTGAGGGGGGATATATAACCCCTGTTCAGTTTGAAATAAAGCAGAACATGGACGAGAAAAACAGACTATACTTAGCGGTCGCGCTAACAAAAATAGAGACAAGCGTCATGGGTGATACTGCCCCCAAGGAGGGTGGTCAGACACACCTGTTGCTTGCCTCTGAGTATAGTATACCACAATTTGCAGAAAAAATCAACCCCAAAGATCAAAATTTCTTCAAATATATTCCCGATGAGTTTTTAAATGATTCTCAAAAACGGTCGAAGCAGGTTGCCTTGGAAAAAGATGCGAAGAAATACGGGGGTGATGTTCACTATCAGCAAAAGCTCGTATCAAACCGACACGTTTTAATAGATGCAATCGAGGCTTCTATTAACACGCAAACTCGGGCGGGACGTGAACAGGCTGAGATTTTAAACAAATACAGATCTCACATTGGAGAAATTGAAGAATTGCAAGATAAGATTCGCGAGTTCTCTGTGGAGATTAAGGCTATTATGTTTTCTTCGGGAAAAAGAGATGTTCAAAGATATAATCAGTTGATTGAGGAGCGGAATCGAGCAGAGATTCGCCTGAATCAATTAGAGCGAAAGATTTTGAAAATTGAGACACTGTCTCCTTTGAAAGATCTTGTGGTTCGGGAAAAGGCTGCGCTTCGAAAACGACTTGAAAAGAAGGGCCGGGAAATGACACGCAATGCGGTCAAGACCCGTGTGGAGCAGATCGAAAGGCAAAATGCAAGGAAGAAGCTTTACAACTTTCTTGAGAGCACTCGAAAATGGATTCAGCAACCGACAAAGTCTCAGACACATTGCCCCGACATCTTCAAGCAACCGCTTTTGAATTTGCTGAAAGGGATTCAAGGGGAAAGAAAAGGTATTGTTGAATGTGACGGCTGGATGGTGTACGATGCTTTGGGTTCGTTCGCAGACGCATTTGAAACGGGGCGAAAAAATGCGGAAGAACAGAGTGAAGCCGCTATGGAGTATATCACGCAGGGATACCTTGATCTTCCTGACGATTTCGTCGAAAATCTGCGCAGTATGGCAAGGGATTTGATGAAGAGGATCGAAGAAGAAGACCTTAAACGTCACGAGGTTTTCAAGTTGTCGTCGACCGAAATTAAAGCGTTGTCGAAGACGATTCGTCAATTCCGCCACGCAGCCTTGGAGACACAGAAGCTTCACACAATTTCCCGCTTTGCCAACGCCGAGGAGATGGGAAGGGCGACGATGGCGTTTCTTGATGCCCTCGGAAAAATTGATGAGACTTCAAAGATCGGAAATTTTATTGATTGGGAGAACGTAACGCCGTTTTATATCTTCAAACGGTTCGGAGAAGGCGGTCTTGAAATCTTCAATTCTTTCTTGGATGCTCACGGTAAGATGGCCCGACACGCTCAGACGATTCTGGCTTTCCAAGAAAAAAACTGGACGAAGAAGGAAGTGTCCGAGTGGGAACACCAGGAAATTCTTGTTGAACTGAAAAACGGAAAGAAGCTTCGTACAACTGCGGTGGAAGCAATGAGCATTTATTGCCTCAGCCGAAGATATCAGGCAGAACGGCACCTGTATGGGGACGGTATTGTTATTGCCGGAGAAGAAAAGGTCTTGTCCCAAAAAACCGATACGAAGTATAAGCTTCAGAGAGCCGACGTGGAGAAAATTGTAAAGCAACTTTCCGTACGGCAGATCGAAGTCGCAGATGCGATTCAGCAGTTTTTTGCGACGGAATGTGCCGAATGGGGGAATGAGATCTCTATGAAGCGTTTCCTGGAGCGGCGATACACGGAACAATTTTATTTTCCGTTAGAGACCGTATACAACGAAGAGTCTGAGAAAAAGCTCGGATCGGGGTCAAAGCGCAACAACGTATATCGGCTGTTGAATATTTCCGCAACCAAAGATACGGATGTCAATGCCAGAAATTCCGTTTACGTGAGAAATATCTTCGACGTATTTGCTTCTCACTCTTCCGACATGGCGCGGATGAACGCTTTCGGGATGCCGCTTTTGGATTTTATGAAATGGTTCAATCACGTAGAAGTGAAGGTTGATGGCAAGAAGGTAACCAAAACCGGAAGTGTCCGGGAATCTATGGGGAATGCCTTCGGCAAAATTGCTGAATCCTACGTTTCAGCCTTTATTGACGATGTGAACGGTTCCGGTGATGCTGCGAAGGAAAGCGAATTTCTAATGAAGATGATTCGCGCCTATAAGACTGCGGCTGTTGGTGGAAATCTTCGCGTTGCGGCGTTGCAGCTAACTGCGTATCCCAAGGCAGCGGCAGTTCTTGATTGGAACAGTCTGTCGGTTGGATCAAGACCGGACAACCTTGCAAAGATCGGTTACGGCATTCGCCAAGCAGAACAGTATAGCGGCATGGCAGCGTGGAAGTTCTTGGGCTTCTACGATACCAACGTAACGCGAAGCATTGAAGCACAGATCAAAGACGGACAAAACCTTCGGGAAAAACTCATTGAACTGTCTTTGAAGGGTGCTGAATGGGGCGACAAGATTACCATTGGAATGCTTTGGAATGCCTGCGAGCACGAAGTTCAGAAAAAAGGAAGCTTTGAGGTTGGAAGCGAAGAGTTCTATCGGGCTGTCGGGCAGAAGCTGAACGAGGTGATCGTTCAGACCCAAGTTGTGGACAGCGTCGTCACCCGTTCCCAAACGATGCGGAAGAAAACGGGAATGTGGCAAGAGGTAAGCGCCTTTATGGGTGAGCCGACGTTGAGTCACAGCATCGTAGAAGATTGTCGTTGGGAGTTCCTTTTGGAGAAGCGGAGAACCGGCAATGCGAACGTTGCTTGGAAAAGGACGCGAAAATATATCTTCAAGCGACTTGGCCCCCTGACTGCAACGGTACTTCTTGCTACGGTTGTGGAAATGCTCTTTGAAGATCTTCGCAGCGACGATGATGAGGAAGAAAAGAAACCTCTGGAAATTGCGAAATCTTTTTTAGAGAATCTGAATCCGCTGAATAATATTCCCATTGTGTCGGAACTTTCGGGTTTTGTGTGGGATGCGATGCTTTCGCTTTTTGGTGTTGAGGTGTACGAGCCTTCGGTAAGCCGAATGGATTCGGAATACCTTACCTCGATGTGGAGGGCGCTCCAAGGATGGGTCAGCATTATCAAAAATGGTTCGGAATCGGATACAACTTTTTATAATGCACTCAACAATACGGTGAAGGCGTTTTCTCAGACGAGCGGTATTCCGATGTCTAACGCAATGAGGGAAATCGTAACTCTTTGGAATAATATTTTCAAGTATGTTAATCCGAGTTTGAAAATACGGAAGAATAAAGCGACTTCTGCAGAGGAGCGGAAATCTTTGTACAACGCTTACGTCAACGGAGATGCTGCACAGATCGAGCGGTATCGTAGTAATTACGATTCTGACGAGAAGTGGACGGCGGCCGTGCGTACGGCTCTCAAGGAGAACGATCCGAGAATCCTGCAGGCAGCCATTGCGCAGCTGAACGGGAATGCTTCGGAACGGGTGCGCATCCAGAAGGAGGTCATCGGGGAAGGAAACTTCTCTCAGGATCTTATCGTGACGGCGACCAACGGGCTGGTGACATCCTTCCAGTCCAAGATTCGCACCGCCTCCGAGGCGAAGAAGACCGGCAGGGTTAAGGAATACGAGAAGATTGTAAAGGAACTTCAAGAAGCGGGGTATTCGGACGACCTCATCTCCAAATACGTTGGAGAAAAGGTCGAGGCGTTGCAGAAGGAGGGAGAAGCCGAGGCAGAAGCAGGGGAGAAAGCCACGTCGTGGTACAAATCCTCCGACGTTGCTGATGCCTACGCTTCCGGGGACGAGAAGCTCGCTCTTGAGATCATCAACGATCTTGTCCGCGTCAAGACAGCAAACAGTACCGAGGAAAAGGCCGAGGACAAGGAAAAGGCTGCGAAATCTTCCGTAAAATCCCTGGTGACCGAATACTGGAAGCCCAAGTACAAGGAAGCCCACAAAAACGAGAACCAGGAAGAGATGAAGCGAATTCGCTATATCCTAAAAGGCACCGGTCTTTACGGGAACGTGGACGAGCTGATCAAAACTTGTAACCGATGGCTTAACGAAAAAGAATAATACATCACCGGCGCAGGAATCCCCTGCGCCGGAAACATTGAAGGAGGTAGGATATGAATCTATCCACTTTTTCCTTTGCGCTGGACGTGAAGGACGTTGTAACCCGCATCGTAATTCCTATCAAACAGAGCGACACCGGACGGAAATTACAGATCTCGTTTGTGGATCGACATCGACCTTACGAGATTACGCCGGAATGCCTCGCAACGCTCCGGTCTGTGCGGCCGGACGGTTCGGTGTTGTTCAATGCTTGTGAGATCTCGGAGAATCGGATCGAGACTGAGATCACTTCCGGAATGGTTTCCGCCGTCGGGATGTTTCCGTGTGAAATCACCTTGTATGGTGGAGACGGACGACAGTTGATTTCTCCAAAATTCACGCTGAACGTATTGGAGAAGATTGGATCCGACCAAGAAATCGAGGCCTCCGATGAGTATACTGCACTCACTAAAACAATGACCGATGCGGCGGCGTTGATGAACGAGGTGCAGACAAAGTTGGAAAGCGGAGAACTCAAAGGCGAAAAAGGGGAAAAGGGCGACCCCGGTGAAAAAGGAGACCCCGGTGAAAAAGGAGACCCCGGGGAAAAAGGTGAACAGGGAGTGCAAGGAAAAACCGGAGCCACTGGGCCGCAAGGTCCTCAAGGAGAGCAAGGTCTACGAGGGGCGACTGGTGCAACTGGCCCCCAAGGGCCTCAAGGGCCGAAAGGGGAAAAGGGCGACCCCGGAGAAAAGGGAGATCCTGGAGAAAAAGGTGAGCCCGGAGAAAAAGGCGACCCCGGGGAAAAGGGTGCCGACGGAACGATGACCTTTGAGGAGTTGACCCCTGAACAGAAAGCATCCCTTAAAGGCGAAGACGGTTATTCTCCTAAGGTGTCCATCTCTGATATCCAAGGTGGGCATCGTATTACCATTATCGATGCCTTTGGGGTGCACCAGGTCGATGTAATGGATGGAGAGGGTGGTATCTCTTCAGATAATCTTGGTGATTATTTGGAGATGTCTTCGAAAGGAACCCTGAATGTAACACCGATTCAAAAGAAAACAGGTTGGTACTCAGAAACCATCTACGTCGAGGATATGTATAGTCTTCCCTGTGAATCCATCGGTCGCATCTTGCCGACGACATATGAAGGTATTATAAGTTTTGATCCCCCCGTTTTTTTCGGTGATTACACTTCCAACCTCTCTTTAGCAATAAGTGACGGACGATTGTGCGTCTTAGAAAGTGGCCCTTCTTCGACTGAATTTTCCGTGACAGTATATTACCAATACGCTAGTACCAAAATCCTTGCAGAAGACATTGCCGGAGAATTCCTTAAATCAGACCCAGATACGGGGAAGCTGAATGTAGTCACTTCTTGCGACTATGAGGCCGGAACTATCACGGAGATTACGGATTTACCGATTCCTACGATGGACGGTGGCGAGGTGTATTTCAAGCCGAGATATCCTATTGCCGAGATTGTTTCGGTAAAGTCAGTATTTGCGGACGGAAGTGGTGAGTATTATCAACAGCCGAATTATTCCCTGCAAGCAGACGGGACTCTGTATATTCAATGTGACTCTTGGGGTACTCCCATTCTTGTGGAAGTTACCTACGCCTATTCCGCGGGCACGAAGAGTCTTATAGGTATGGGTACAAGCACGGATACGGCAGAGTTGGATTGGAGAGATATCACGGCAGAGACATTCCATATGGGATATAGTCATGCAACACAATCTCAAAAGGCATTGCTCAATGGCCATTTGTTCTATATCGAGATGGGGTTCAATGCTGGTACCGAATTTTTCTCTGAAGAAATAACGGATCAATATGATTCTACACTTTCGTATTTGGCTGGAAAAAATCTTGCAGTGTTGTCTGTACAGACGGTGAATGACTCATCAGGCGTTCTCAACGGAAAAGCGCCTTGCGTCTCTGTTGTGAACCACACCTTTACTTTAAACAATTCCCCCGAAGGTAGTTCTGGAATTGTCGTTGTTGGTATCCTCTGCGCTTTGATGTGAGGAGGTGATGAATATGGGAAATGAAATTGTCATAACGGTGGAAGGGCTCCTTTGGCTATGCGCTGCGATCATCACCCTTGGAGGTGCTGCGGCGGTGATTGCCAAGTTTGTAGCGCCTGCGCGGAAGCTTCGTAAAGATGTAGATGGGAAGGTGGACCGGACGGAATTTCTTGCGTTGAAGGAGCGCTTTGATCAATTGGAGTCCTATCAGAATATCGACCACAAGAAGCTCCAAAAAATTGAAACCGGAAACGAGCAAATCTGCGAATGTCTCTTGGCTCTAATGGACCACGAACTGGATGGGAACAGCGTAGAACGTTTAAGGTCTGCAAAACACAAGATGGAAACCTACTTAATTCAGAAATGAGGTATACAAAATGAAAGAATTTGGAATTGACATTTCCGCTCACAAGAAAAACTTTGATTTTAAAAAGGCGGTTGCCGAGGGGGTGAAATTCATTATTCCCCGAGGAGCTTATTCTGCCCCTGCAGTAATCAACGGCGGCGGCCGAGATACTGCTTTCGTGGAATATTACGAAAAATCCGTTGCAACCGGGTTGCCGGTAGGTACTTATCAGTACGGTATGGCTCGAACCGAAGCGGAAGCCCTGGCTGAAGCGAAATACTTCGAAGAAAAGGTTCTCTGCGGACGCAAATTTGACCTGCCCGTCTATTACGATATGGAAGACGCCTGGCAGAAGGCTGTAAATCGGAATACACTCACACGTGTGGCAAAGACGTGGTGTGATTATCTGGAAAGCCGCGGCTACTGGGTAGGTATCTACGCCAGCAGATCGTTCTTCGAGACCCACCTCAACGACAACGAACTGCAACGGTATGCTCACTGGGTTGCAGAGTGGACGAAAAAACTCACTTACAAAGGAAACGAAGGTGTGTGCGGTCTTTGGCAGTTCGGCGGAGAAACCAACAAGATCCGCTCCAACATTGTTGCTGGACAAGTCGTGGATCAGAACTACCTGTTGATCGATTATCCCACCAAGATCCGCGCCGCCGGCTTGAACGGTTTTAAGAAAGAGGAACCGAAAGAATCGTTCCTGCCGGATCGGGGGTATTTCCGCAAAGGAGACTCCGGGGAAAAGGTCGAAAAGATCAATCTGTTCTGGTATGAAACCTTCCCTGCCTACGCAACCGTCCTCAAGCGGAACGCCAAGGATGTCCGCGGCCCCCTCTTCGGGGCAAATACCGAAGCGTGGGTAAAAGAATTTCAGCGCCGTACCGGACTCAAACAGAATGGTAGTATCGACCACATCACCCTCGCTAAAATGAAGGAGTTTGGATTTAAAGAATAAGGAGGATGTAAAAATGAACAAAGAAAAGATTATCAACTGGATCAAAGCCGCCGGAGTGCGGGCGCTCAGGACGATGGCACAGACCGCCGTAGCTATGATTCCTGTCGGTATCAGTATCACAGAGGTTGGCTGGGCTACTGTGCTTGGCACTGCGGTGCTGGCAGGAATCATCTCCCTACTTACCAGCGTGGCAGGTCTTCCCGAATTGAAAGAGTAACAACAAAAAATGAGTAAATAGAGAGATCTCTCCACGGAAATTGAGCCGTGGAGGGATTATTTTTTTTGCAATTTTAAGTTTGTAGAGAAGTTGGATAAGACATTTTTGCTGCTATCCGAGGCATACTATTGATGTTGAAGAGACTGACATTGTGGATAAGTTTGTGGAAAACCATATGAAATCTGTGGAAAACTCATTATTGACTTTTGAGTCCTTCTGTGATATAATATAATTGTAGAAAGGAAACAAGTTTTTTCCATAAAAAGTCAGTCTCGGTTTAAAGTTTTGAACAACAACTCTCAATTTTAAAAGTTGAGTTTTTCAAAGAAAGCGCCGAGGTGAGCAGGGGTGAGTTTTGTGTATAATGAGAATCTAAGTGTAGCGTACAAGAAATCGGATGAAGTATTAAGCTGTATTCCGCTTTCTCAGGATCAAATTGTTAGCACATCAAGTGTGTTAGAGTATCTTGAAAGAAGCCTTGACATGCAAATCGAGGTTATGCCACACTCCTTTGAAGGTTTAGGTATTGAGGAAAAGTATGGTGCAATGATGCTTGTTGAGATAGATGAGAGTGAACATGCGCATAGTGCGACCATCGTGTTAAATACCGATAATAATGAATTATTCCAGCGTTTTTCCTTGTTACACGAATTAGGACACCTTGCCACGATGAGCAAGGAGGAGATGGCTGAGCGTAAGGATAATTATATTGTCAGCACTCATATTCATTATAAAATTACAAATATATCCGAAAAAGACTATGGAGACAGTAGTTATTTATTACGTGAGCAAATTGCAAATATATTCGCGTTGAGAGTTTTAATGCCATCAAAGATTTTTTATGACAAAGCTCTTGAATTGAAAAATATAGCTTCCATTGCTGCTTTTTTTGGGGTTACACCAGAGGCTGTTATTTCGAGAATGCAGATAGGAGCTTGATAGTATGTCGGAAAAAGATAAAACACAACATATTGAATCTGCTAAAAAAAGTGAAATTCCAGACAAAGAGTGTTCTCCCCAGCAGGTAACAGACAAGAGTGATCCGATACTTTCTGATAAAGGGTCACCTTTGAATTCTCAATTAGTGTTTCCAAAGAACTTGATTGAGAAGGTTGAAGTAGATAAGCGGACTCGAAATTATACTAATGGGTTGGACAGTGCATCAAGAGATCGTGCCCAGACTGAATACGAATCTGATCAAGGCTATCAAAAGGTAACGGATAAGATTATTGATAAGTCTGCGGATCACTTAGAAAAACAGCAAAGAAGTAAGTGTGGTTTGCGGAAGACTTTTACAATATTCTTTTCAATATTGCTTAGCATTCAGTATGTGTGTCTTGTAGCCTTCATTTCGTTAAATGCTCTTGAATGTTGTCCCTTTTCTCTGTCGGAAGAACTTCTTAAGTTATACATCGTTTCTGTCTTCCTTGAAACATTATCTGCGATGGGTGTTATGATTGCTTTTGCCTTTGCCTCAAAAGATGAAACCAAAATTGTAGAATTACTTAATAACATTATCGAGAATTATCAAAAAGTTAAAATTGGAAACCAAAAAACAGGACAAGTCTCTTCGATGGAATCTTCTCAGGAAGAAGAAGGTGTTCCTGCAAATTGTAGGGGGTGCAATAAAATGTGTTGTCGTTCCTTCTGTTGTAGGGGAGATAAGAACAAATCTTGACAGGTGGAGGATAAATATCTGCTAAGTTGCATTAGGTCAAGTCAATCTTGTAAGATAAAATGAGGATATATGACACAAATTCTGCCACGGAAGGCGAAAAAGTTGATAATATCAATGGTGCAGTTCGGGTTCGAATCCCCTACGCTCCACCAAAAAGAACTACCCATCCATTCGGATGGGTAGTTCTTTTTGGTGTTGAATCGAATTGGGGACTCAAACCCGTGGGAGCAGATACTAAGTATTTAAATCCCTACGGAAAAATGAGGAAAACCAAAAAGTCCTGCTGATTTCTCAGCAGGACTTTATTGCGTTCAATTCGTGAAAACTCAGATTTCAGCGAAGTACTTAATGGTGCGAACCATCTGGCTGGTGTAGGAGTTTTCGTTGTCGTACCAAGAAACGACCTGAACCTGATAGGTATCGTCGTCGATCTTAGCGACCATCGTCTGGGTGGCATCGAAGAGAGAACCGTAACGGATACCGATGATATCGGAAGAAACGATCTGATCTTCGTTGTAGCCGAAGGAATCGGAAGCGGCAGCCTTCATAGCGGCGTTGATGCCTTCCTTGGTGATGTCCTTACCTTTAACAACGGCAACCAACAGAGTGGTAGAACCGGTGCAGGTGGGAACGCGCTGAGCGGAACCGATCAGTTTGCCGTCCAGTTCGGGAATAACCAAACCGATAGCCTTAGCAGCACCGGTGGAGTTGGGAACGATGTTCTGAGCACCGGCACGGGCACGACGCAGGTCACCCTTTCTGTGGGGACCGTCCAGAATCATCTGGTCGCCGGTGTAAGCGTGAACGGTGGTCATAATGCCGCTCTGGATGGGAGCGTAGTCGTTCAGAGCCTTAGCCATAGGAGCGAGGCAGTTGGTGGTGCAGGAAGCAGCAGAGATGATGTTGTCTTCCTTTGTCAGGGTCTTTTCGTTAACGCTGTAAACGATGGTGGGGAGGTCTTTGCCTGCGGGAGCAGAGATAACGACCTTCTTAGCGCCGGCGTCGATGTGAGCCTGGCTCTTTTCCTTGGAGCAGTAGAAACCGGTGCATTCCAGAACTACGTCTACGCCCAGTTCACCCCAGGGAAGGTCAGCAGCGTTCTTTTCCGCGTAAATCTTCAAGACTTTACCGTCTACGGTGATGGTACCGGCTTCGTCGTCGGAAGCAACGGTGTGACCGTCGTAACGACCCTGAGCGGTATCGTACTTCAGAAGATGAGCGAGCATACTGGGTTTGGTCAGGTCGTTGATGGCGACGATTTCGTAACCTTCAGCGCCGAACATCTGACGGAACGCCAGACGGCCGATACGACCGAAACCGTTAATGGCAACTTTTACGGACATTGGAAATTCCTCCTAAATATTTTATTATTGATTATATTATAAACCAAAATTGTGACATTCGCAAGCACTTTTTCAAAATTTCTTGCCAAAAACTTTGTAGAAAATAACCATTAAAGATTACCCTGTTTTGGTTATTATGCACAAAATAGAAATTTTTTACCCAATTTGGGGGCAAAATTTACTGTTTTCAGTCTTCTTTCTTAAACAAGTCCCGAATTTCTTCAATGACACCGGGGGCAAGGTCCATAATCTTATCCACCGCCGTTACCGAAGACTGATTGACCGGCAAGGTATTCACCGTTCCGGAAGGGGAGATGACGAGGAAGGATACGGGGGTTACGGTAAGACCTGCGCCGCTTCCGCCGCCGAAGCACAGTTTGGGATTTTGTTTCGTTGCAAAATCCGAACCGCCGGAAACGAATCCAATGGAGATCTTGGAGACGGGTAGAATCATCGTACCGTCGGGGGTGGTGATGGGGTCCCCGATTACCGTGTTACAGTCCACCATCGAACGGATATTTTTCACCGCGTTGTCGGTGACGGTTTCCACGGGGGAGACTCTGCGGGTCTGTTCCGGCTTCTTAACGCCGGCTTGGTTGGTGTTTTTGTTTTCTTCCATTGTTTTATACCACCTTAATCATATAATTGTTCAGACAATTCCCAGATACATCCGAAGGCCTGATACAGACGGAAGGTAAATACCGCCCGCCCCTCTGCGTGGGTCTCTTCGGATGTGAAATCCGGGGTGATCTGTACGTCACATTTGTGTAACCGTCCTGCGGCCGAGAAGGCACCGAGAACGGGATATAACAGAGCATTGACCGTGCCGTAATCCATTGCAATGTCGTTGGCATCTCCGCCCCCTAAGGAAACGTAGAGGACCAAAGATCTGCAATGAAATTTGGCGATAAATTCCGTCACGATGATTCGCAACGTTTTCAGATAATCTTTCAGAGGCACTGACTGTACGGCTTTTCGAACTTCTTTTTGAGCCGCCGCCCGAAGGCCGGTTTTCTTCTTGGGTTGCCGGGGCATTTGCGGGACGTCATTTCCGGAAGGGGCTGACGGTGCTTTCCGGCGTTCCTTTTTTTCTTTCCACTTGGTTTTGAATACGTTACGCCGGGCTTTCCGGTATTCCTGCTTTTCCGGGTCGGGGTAGATATGGTATTTTAGAAAAAACCACTGTAACCACAATTTTAACTCCCCCTTGCGGTAGTCTACTACCAGGCGAAGTCGCCCGAAAATCAGGTGAATAAGCAAAAGCAATACGATTCCCACAAGTCCGCCCAAGACGGTCAGTACCCACAAAAACGGGTTCATACTTCCTCCGGGACCGGCTCTTCCGTCGGGGTGGCGTCCCCTTCCAGAACCGCTTCGGTCAACAGAATTTCCGTTCCGGCCGCTGGCAGATTTTCGTCTTCCGGATTCAACGGAGGCATATCTGCCAAAGAATCCAGACCGAACACCGTCAGGAATTTATCGGTGGTCACGTACGACATCGGACGTCCCGGCAGGTCTAATCGGCCGTCTTCTTGCAACAGCCCTTTTTCTTCCAGGGCTTCCACGATTTCCGAGGAGGCTACCCCTCGAATCTGAGAAATGTACGGCTTTGTCACCGGTTGATTGTAGGCCGCAATGGAAAGAACTTCCAAAGCCGCATTGGACAGTTGGGGACGTTTTTTTGCCAGATACAGGGCCACGTCTTCGCCGTACTCCGGTTTTGTGGAGAAGCGAAAATCCTTATCGTGACGGACCAACCGGAATCCGTGATGGTCTTTTTCGTACGTTTTTTGCAATGCGATAAGTTCGGTCAGAATCTCTTCTTCCTCGATGCCCAAAAATGCGGATAACTGCTCACTGCTCACCGGTTCCACCGAGGCAAAGAGTATTCCCTCAATCAGGGCGGTAATATTCTTCATAGAGTTTCCTCCCCTTGTTTCTTATTCCGAATCAGACGGATTTCCGGGTCGTGCTGGTCGTCGGTGTCCCGTACTTCCACCCGTCCGCTCCGCATCAGTTCCAGCAACGCCAAAAAGGTTGCGACGATCTCCGACCGGGATCTCGCTCCCCGGAACAGCGATTTAAAGGACGACCGGGATTTTTTCACCAATACCCGCATCACCGATACGATCTTGGTCCCTACCGCAATAAATTGGGTTTTTACAATGCGGTCAAAGGATTCTTTGGGAGGATGGATACGGTCTTTGTGCCGTTTCATCAATTTCAAATAGGTGTCTAACAGCAATGCCGATTCCTTGCCCCCCTCGTAATCGGGCTTGGGAAGGTCTGTGGGAAGTTGTTCTTTGAACCAGATTTTGTTTCCCTGATATTTTGGACGCATTTGCAGGGATATCCGTTTATATTTGGCGTATTCAATCAACATCTGCTCCAACAGCCACTTGGGGTCTTCTTCCTCATCGTCGGTCTTGGGTAACAGGGAGCAGGATTTGATATACACCAACCGGGATGCCATTTCCAAAAAATCTGCCGTAATGTCCAGATCTTGTTCCCGGGCGTCGTCCATCCATTTCAGATACTGTTCCAGTAACAGAGAAATCTCGATATTATAAATATCAATTTTGTGCCGTTCAATCAGCGACAAAAGAACGTCAAGAGGTCCTTCAAATCCTTCCAGGCGGTAGGTCGGTTCGTTCATCCGAAAATACCTCCCAAAATCCCGTTGACCAAGGGCGTGAACAGGTTCATCAATCCGTTGGAGAGTGATCCGATGATGCCGGTGCGGTTCAAGAGCAAAATCAGAACGATAAAGAAAATATAGGAATAGCGTTCCAGGTTATAATATTGATATCTCAATTTGAAAGGTAGCAGTTCTCCCAAAATCTTCGATCCATCCAACGGGGGAAAGGGAATCAGATTAAAGACTGCAAAGGTGGCGTTGTACAGCGCCATATACAAAAACAGCATCGAAAATACCGAAAGCCATTCTATGCCGTTCAGCGAGGCATACACCGAAAGGATGCCGTAGATCAAATAGGTGATAAAGCAAAAAACGATATTGGACAAGGGCCCGGCTGCGGCGGTAAGAATGGTTCCCAACCGGCGGTTTTTAAAATATCGGGCGTCAATCTGCACCGGCTTTGCCCATCCGAATCCGAAGACCATCAAAAACAAGAAACCTTTCAGGTCGATATGGGCCAGGGGATTTAAGGTCAGGCGTCCCTGATATTTCGCCGTGTTATCTCCAAAAGCAAGCGCCATAAGACCGTGGGCACATTCGTGAACGGGGAAGACTAATAATAATGCCACCACGGAGAACAGCATCTGTACCAAAAGCACGGGAACGGGAGTTTGTCCCCCAATCAATTCTAAAATCAAATCCAATAACATTCTGTCATCCTCCGATGAGAAGTACGGGGAACAGGGTCAGAATTCCACTGAGAGAACAAACCTGTCCACCGGGGAAAGGCAGGGTAATACAGGCCAAAAGAAGCCCAAGAAGACAAGAGACGAAGAAGGGCATCGTCCCGTTGCTCCGGAAGGCGATACCCTTTTCTCCAAAGGGTTTTTTCCGCAACAGAATTTCTGCTTCCGAGCAGGGAAGAGGCAGAATCGAAAACCACAGAAGGGAAAGATTGGCACAGGTCAAAGCCTTGGTTATCAACAGAAAAATCCACCATCCCGACCACTCGGTGAGACTGTCCGCCAATTGAAACACCGTATAAAACGTGTAAAATGCGGTGGTGGCGTACAACGTGGAGCGGACCCCGCCCCAAAAGATGCTCTTTTTTGCTCCTTTGTCTTGTACTTCGGAAACTTCCGCAGGTGCGGGATACAAGCAGCCCGTTACAAGAAAGAAGAACATCCCCCAAAGATTTCCCCCAAGGCGCTGGCGTAAAAACGCTCCAAGGGAAACGGGAGCAGCGGTGTATTTTTTTATTTTTTGAAATTGTCCCAACCGATGCAGAAACAATGCAATCGCCGCAGCTGCAAAATAGCACACCGCCGTAATGATTCCGCCTTCCCGGGAAAAGCAGAACCGTTGGGTCAAAAAGTCAATGAGCATAGGAAGAAACTCCTCAAATCAAATTACATTATGTACATACAATACTATTATACACGAAAAAAAGAAAAAAGTAAAGAGATTTTTAAAATTTTCGGGGGCTTGACACAAAAATGTTTTAATGATATAATATTTTAAAAGGAAAACCGCCGTTTCGGATGGCTTGGAAAGGAGGATTTTCGTGTTTTGGTTTTGGTTTTTGCTTTCCCTTGGGGGAGCGGTGGCGTTGTTTCTTTTGTTTTTGAACCTTTGGGGCAGAACTTTTCGGGTGTCTTCCCATCAAGTGATTCTCCCGGAACTTCCCAAAGAGTTTGACGGATATCGTATTGCGGTTCTTTCCGATTTGCACGACCGCCGTTTCGGAACCGGGAACGCCCGATTGATTTCTGCGGTTCTTGACACGGCTCCCGACCTTGTCGTCACCGCAGGCGATCTGCACGAAGACCCTCATTCGCCCGAGCCGGTCTACGCTCTGTTCCGGGGGATCTCTCAAACCGTTCCCATCACTTATACCGAAGGAAATCACGACCTTCGCCGGGGGAGATGTGACGTTACGGAAGAGGACCATTTGCGTCATCTTGACAATCTTTCCAAGAACGGTGCCATCCTGCTGAACGATACGGTCTTTTCCGTGGAACGCAACGGAAAACGAATTTTAATTTACGGTCAGTCCTGGCGGGGAATGTTGCAGGGTAACCTTCCGGAGTTTGTGCCCGACTTCCCTTCCATAGCCGTATGTCACGACCCGATGCAGTTTGACCGCCTTCCCAATCTTCCCGATTTGATGATTTCCGGCCACGTGCACGGTGGAATTTTGCGGCTTCCCTGGATCGGTCCGGTCTTTGCTCCGGGAAACGGCGCCCCCCTTTATAAACGGTTTGCCCGCAGGTTTTTCTTTCCCAAATATTCCAGAGGCCTCTATTTTAAGAAAAAGCACGTTTTGGCCGTGACGCAGGGGTTGGGATTTGCAATCCTTCCGATTCGGTTTATCCGCCCGGAAATTTTGGTTTTGACGCTGAAAACCGATGAAAAATTGAACAATTCGTAACAATTTTCCTTTTAGGGGTTGCCAAAAGGAAAAAGTTGTGGTATAATAGTTCGGTATAAATCGTAATTCGTAATAAAACGGAGGAATTATAAACTATGAGTATTCCTATGATTATCTTTGCTATCATTCTGTTGGTCTGCTCGGTGGCTTTGATTGCCGTGGTCGTTCTTCAATCCAACCGCGGAAGCGAAATGACCGCCCTCACCGGCCGGAACAGCAATGCTTCCGGAAAAGGTCAGGCAGCGAAACGTGACGCTCTTTTGAAGAGCCTTACTGTGATCTTCGGTCTGATTTTCGTGGTTGCCGTGTTCGCGATGAACATCATCGTCTCCACCGGTATCTGATTTGCACGTATTAAAATGACCTGACAAAGCGTCAGGTCATTTTTTTAATCTTATTTTTCGGAATTCCGTTGCCGATAGGCTTCAAATGCAAAAACCGCCGCTGCGGAGTTTGCGGAAAGCGCATTGCGGAATTCTCTTCCATAAGGTAGAAAAACATTCTGATGGGCGTGTTTTGCAATTTTGGAAGAAATCCCCCGCATTTCTCCGCCGAAGACCAACATTACCGGCCCTGTCAGATTGCTTTCATATAAAGATACGGCGTTTTTTCGCTCTGCACATAGGATTCGGATTCCCCGGGCCGAGGCATCGGACAAAACGGCATCCCAATCGTCGACCGCGGCAATGTCTAAAAATTCCGAGGCTCCCGCCGAGGCCTTCGTGACCACTCCTGCGGCACTGCACCAATTTCGTTCGGGGACCAATACGCCGGTTACTCCCGCCGCGTACAGAGAACGTAACGCGCCTCCGAAGTTATATGGGTCTTCGATGCCTTCCAATACCGCCAAAAAGGGAAGGGGATGGGAGAGTAGTTCTTCCGGACGTTGGTAGTTTCGGTCCGACCCTCGTGCCAGCAACCCTCCGTGGGAGGTCCCTTCCGCCCGCCGGGAAAGTTCTTCGGGCGATACTGTGGTTACGGGAATTCCTTTGTTCTTTGCCAAATTAAGAATGTAATTACGGTTCCGGTCCGATTTTCTTCCGTCGGTAAGAAGTTCGAAAATCTCTCGCCGTCCGGCTTCCAACGCCGCCTTGACGGAAATGGAACCTTCCAATATAATGTCGTCCATAAACAGGCCTCTTTCCTTCATTTCCCCCTCAGTATATCACATTTTAAAGAAGAAATCAAGCCTGTTTTTTTATCGATTCTAAGGGATTTGTCTTTGAATGTGTGCAGTTTTTACAAAACAAACTTTAATTTTAGTGATTTTATGGTAAGTTTTGCACGAACCTTAAAAAACCCGGATTTTTTTTAAAAAAACCGCTTGACAAATTGGGGAAAGTGTGGTATTATAGTTAGGCTGACAACGAGAGAAACTCGCTTCAGATTTTGGGAGCTTAGCTCAGCTGGGAGAGCATCTGCCTTACAAGCAGAGGGTCATAGGTTCGAGCCCTGTAGTTCCCACCAAATACGGCTCAGTAGTTCAGTTGGTTAGAACGCCGCCCTGTCACGGCGGAGGTCGAGGGTTCGAGTCCCTTCTGAGTCGCCATTTATGCCTCTGTAGCTCAGTTGGTAGAGCAGAGGACTGAAAATCCTCGTGTCGTTGGTTCGATTCCGACCGGAGGCACCAAAACTCTTGTCGGACCCGACAAGATATCTGCGGAATTAGCTCATCTGGTAGAGCGCAACCTTGCCGAGGTTGAGGTAGCGGGTTCGAGCCCCGTATTCCGCTCCACACGAAAGATATCAAGTTCGACTATGAACTTGATATTTTTCTTAAAAGCGGTTTTTTACGACAAAAACCGTCCTATGGCACCATAGCCAAGTGGTAAGGCAGAAGTCTGCAAAACTTCCACGCTCCGGTCCGAATCCGGATGGTGCCTCCAAAAAAAACGACCTGTTTCGCCAGGTCGTTTTTTCAACTAAGTTTGCCCTTATGGGCAAGTGAAGTTGCTTTCGGCAGTGAAGTTACTTCGTAGTGAAGTTTGCTTCGCAAGTGTATTTTGGCAAACTTAACTTCACTTTGTGCGAAGCGCAGAACTTCACTATGGCGCAAGCCATAACTTCACATCGGCACAGCCGATACTTCACTAAAAACAAGTCTTTTTTACCGGTTTGCATTTTCGTGGTGTAAAAACATCGTTTTGCAACGCAGTTGCAAGCATCATTTTTCGCAGAGCGAAAACATCATTACGCTTGCAGACACAAAACGAGGTTGCCCTCGGCAAACAGAGTTGTGCTTCGTACAAACGATGAATAGTAGAAGGATGTAACATTATGAAACTATTTGATTGTTTCAAATCCAAAAAACAACTTGTTAAACAAACAGAATTTGTAAATGTTTATTCTGTGAATTGTGGTGATAAAGAATACACGGTTATTATTCCTATAAAAATTGCGAACAAGTATACGGTAATACATTTTATCGACAATACGATTTGTTGGGAACAAGTCCCTCGTTTTTGGCGATTGTCAGGTAGGCGCTATGGTGATAAAATTCCAATTTATAAATTTGACGGAAAGGTTTTGAACACTTTATTTGTTGTAAGGGGAACGCCAGGCGGAGATGAGGGATTAGATAATGGCATTTTCCGAAGTTCAAAAAAATATGATGAGAATTATGTTAACTGCATAACTTACAAAAAATTTAAAGAAATGTAAGAAAATCCTCAGTTTTCAGGCATATTATATTCGTGCCGCTAAATTCAAACAACCCCCCCCAAAAAATGACCTGTTTCGACAGGTCGTTTTTTTATAAAGTTTGTTTTTTTGTAGCATAAAATTATGAAAAACTTAAAAAAAATTCTTGACAATGCCTTTCGATTGTGATAAAATAGCATCATCTTTTCCCCAATACAAAAAAGCAGGTGGTTTTAATGAAGAAGCATTTTGGAAATTCCCTTAGTTTTCGACTTTATTTTGCCGAAAAAACCGTAACGGTTTCTGCGGCAGATTTGCAAGGTGAGGTCTGCGGAGACGTGACGGTTTACCGTGCGTCTGTGGACAATGCGGAGGTGACTTGGACCCATACCCCGTATGCCGGCGGCATTTTGGTGGATTTAAGCGTTTCTTCCAACGTTCCCTTGGGGATTCGACGGATTGACAGTGTGGTTTGCAACCCCTGTTTCCCTAAAATGACCGACCATATTGCCCTGATTGGCAGAGCCACCACAGAAAATGAGATTCGATTTCCCTCCGAACTTGGGGTGAATACGGAATATTGTGAAACCGCAATGGGTTGGTATGAAGACCTGTCCCTGTCCGGAAGTTTGGTCGCCGGA
The DNA here is from genome assembly GCA_045542115.1 of Eubacteriales bacterium. Taxonomy (GTDB): domain Bacteria; phylum Bacillota; class Clostridia; order Oscillospirales; family UBA644; genus RGIG995. Next base: position 306,213 of record JAZQKK010000014.1, on the reverse strand, counting down.
GTATCGCCTTTCCGGAACATCTGTGCCGCAACGGCCTGCAAAGGGGAAGACGGATGCGTCACCTTTTGTGTGAAGACCGAATATACCAAAAGCCTTCAACAGGCGACCCGGTTGGATGCGGAACGTGCCTACGTAAACCAAGCCGTCTCCATTGATGAATTTTATACTTTGTATCGGGATTTGTTACCTCAAAGCAGTTTCCCAATGCCAAAGTTGACCGGATGGAATACGTGGGATTATTATTTGGACCGGGTTACGGCAGAAGACGTTTTTGAAAACGTAGAAGCCTTAAAAACAATGTCCTTTGCCGACCGATTGGATTACATCGTCATTGATGACGGATGGCAGAAAGGCTGGGGCGATTGGGTGGAAAACGAAAAGTTTTCCTGTGGTTTAAGCGAAGTTGCCCGTCGGATTCGGGAGGCTGGATTTATCCCCGGAATTTGGATGACTCCCGTCGGCGTCCGGGACGACGTTGCAGTCTTCCGGGCGCATCCGGAATGGTTTTGCCGCGGAGAAGACGGAGAATTGTTTGAAACTTCCGGCTTATATTACCTGGACCCCACTCACCCCGATGCCCGGCAGTTTATTTTGGATGCATACCTCTATCAATATCGTGCCGGATTCCGTCTGTTTAAAATGGATTACGTTTCCCCGTTGTTGGAAATTAAGGATTTTTACGATAAAACCGCAACGCCTTACGGTGTTTTGGCAGACTTAGTCAACGACGTGAAGGCGTATACCGGTCCCGATGTGGTGATTTTGGGATGTTCCCTTCCCTTGGAATGTGGGGCGGATATTGCTCCTTCGATGCGATTGGGCTTGGATATCCATAACCACTTTTCTCACGTCAAAGCCATCGCCCGTTCCATTGCCTGGTCTTCGGTTTACAACAATAAAATTACCCGTGTTGACCCGGATTTCTTAGTGGTTCGAGGGGAAGAAACCGCCGATGAACCTCTGATCTGGGAGGGGGATCGAAACGATTACCCCGCGCCGCCCCGGGCAAAACAAACGTCGAAAGACCGAATGAAGCTTATTTGGCGTCACGGCGACCAATTCAATGCCTTGGAAGCGGAAACCTGGGCCAATTTGGTGGCGCTGTCCGGCGGGAATATTTTCCTCTCTGACCGGATGTCCGTTCTCAACGAAAGAGGAATTCAAATCATTGAAAACGCCTTCCGCCTTGCGGGAGAATCCCTTCGGCCGAAGTATCTGTCCGACGATTACCGAAATCCCTCGGTCTTTTTGGGGGATAAGGCACTTGTGGTGGTGAATTGGGAAGAGATTCCAAGAACCGTAACCGTTCCGGGAATCGAAACGCCCCTGTGTTCGGAAAAACCCTTTGATTTGACCGACAAACAACTGACCGTTACCCTGCTTCCCCACGAAAGCTTTGCTGCAATTTACCGATAAAACAAGACCGGAGATTTTTGTTTTGAGAAAATCTCCGGTCTTTTATTTTTTTTGGTTGACAATTTCCCGGTTCTGTGTTACAATAATAAAAAAGAGGGAGGGGGATGTTATGACGGTTTTTTGGACGGTCTTCCGTTGGCTTACCTTTGTCGTATCTTTGTGCGGTTGGTTTTGTCTCGTGTCTTATTTGACGAAGTTAAAATCCGCTTTTATCCCCATTTTTACCGTTGCTACCCTTACGCTTACCCTCTTTTTGTGCGGTCTTTTGCAAATCCTTCAACCGGCGGCGTGGGCCTTATTTATTCTTGGATTTGTATTGTTGATTTTCTTTTGTGTGTTGGCTGTTCGCAAAAAAGTTTCCTTGTCTTTTTTGCTTTCCCCGGCTTTTGTTTTCTTTTTTGTAATGTCTGCCGCGTTTATTCCCATCCTGTGGGGGGCCCATTATTATCATTACGATAATTTTTCCCATTGGGGAACGATTCTTTCCGAAATGCTGGATTTCCACAGTTTTCCCAATGCCCGTATGGTGGTTGTATTCCGGGATTATGCCCCCGGCACTACTACGTTCTTATATTGGTTCTGTAACGTGGTTGGAACGGGAGAAGATATTGCCTTGATGGGGCAGGCACTGTTCTCCTGTGCCGCGTTGTCCGCTTTGTTTTTCCGAATTAAAAAGACGGTCTCCTTCCGGTTTATCGCCTATACGATTCTTGGAGTTGTACTTACGTGCCTTTTGGTCTTTGATGACGGAACGTTGCAGGTCTACAACCTTTTGGTAGACGCGCAGATGGGGTTTCTTGCCGTCGATATTTGGTTTTTGCGGGAAGCGTATCGGGAACGTCCGATTTTCGGATGGCTGTTTATGACGCCCATCCTGGCTCTTTTGATGTTGATCAAGAGCAACGCCGGATTGCTTATCGCATTTTTTGCATTGTTTTTCCTGTATGATGCTTTGAAAAATTTTGGTCTCAAACGGAAGGCGTTGCTCTTCTTAACTCCGTTTGCAGGGGCTTTTTTGATGACCTCTCTTTGGAAGGTCTATCGGGATCTGACCTATGGTACGGCCACGAATTCTTATTCTTACGGTGGTCTTATCCAGACCTTCCGGGACCGTTCCCTTTCGTTTTACCAAGAAATTTTACGGTTGTTTTGGGATAAGATTACCGATTTTTCCAAAATCTACGTGGTCTTTTTCGTGGTTCTCAATCTCTTTGTTCTGGGGGTGCTGTTGCTTCTTCGGCACCGGAAAAAGAACTGCAAATATCTTTTCCGGACGTGGATTTCTGCCAACGGATTGATGGTCTGGTATGCCCTTGCTCTGTTGTTTATGTACGGATTTATTATGGCCATCGGCGAAGCCCGTTATCTTGCGGCCTTTGAGCGATATATGATTACGCCGTTGATTCTCTTTGTGGCGATGCTCGCCGAGGGTATGATTACCACCCTTTCTCATATTTTGGAACATCGGCCTTTTGCCACGCGACTGCTTCCCATCTGCGTATCTCTGTTCCTGTTTTCCTTGGTTATCGGACCTGCAAGCCAATTGATTTTCCGCCCCGATTTCGCCACGACCGAACGGGGAAAAGTAATGGACGTTTTGCAGGAAGCGGCGCAAATCATCCCCCGTAATTCCAAAGTCGCGATGTGCAACGGAGAACGGGGAAGACGGGATTTATATTATTATCTGATGATGTATGAATTGAAGACGCGCGTGTGCTTTGACTTGGATTTGGGAAGTCCGGAATATTCCATTCCCACGGACGTAAAAATGTTGGAGTTGTATGACTATCTCATCATCTCGTCGCGGCACTATCTGATCGTTTCGGAGTTGCAGAAAGCCGGATTTAAAATCAACTGGAATCGGGATTGCTCCGTTTACCGCATCAAGCATATGACCGACGGGTCCCTCTACCTTTATCCTGCGAAAATCGACCTTTCCAATTGATGGGATTTCCCCCCGGGAGAAGAAATTCTTCCGGGGATTTTTCTTGACAAATTTCTTAAAATGTGGTATGATATGGTAAAAGAAGATTTTCTCCTTTTTGTAGAATAAAAAAATCCTAATTTTACCGGAAAAATCGAGAATTTTAAATTTTTTTATACTTTTATAAAAATAATATTTGCACCTTATTTGATATTATTTCGGTTGCATCGTTTTCTTTAATATGATACAATAAACGAAGAAAGAAGGTCCCGGTATGGTTTTACGGGAATCACATATTGCCTCTCACGACGGAAATTTCTTGGTCAAAGTCTGCGAACATTCCTTGACCCCCCAGGACAAAGACCTGTCGTTGCCTTCCCGTTCGGAGATTGAATTGGTCCGCATTTTATCGGGTGTGGGGGTCTGTCGTTCGGACAAGACCGAGGCCGATGCCATTCCCGGGGATCTGTTCGTCTTTCCCGGCCACGCGGCCCACTCTTTTCGGGCAAAAGAACCGGAATTTCGTTTTTTGCAGATTCGCTTTGACCCCCGTTTTATTTGGGATGGGGCAGAAGGGTCTTACGATTTTCGCTGTGTTTCGTTTTTGCTTCGTCCTACTGCCGGAATTTCCGCCCGGTTGCCCCGAGCCAACCCGGCCAACGCCGGGGTGGGTTCCTTGATGGAGCGCATTGCGGCGGCGGTTTCCGAGGAAGAACCGTTTTCCGACCTGGAAGCCCGGGCCTTGACGATGCAGGTCTTGGCTCTTTTGTTGCGTCACTACGATTATCCTGACCGGACCCGTCCGGAGCGGACCACCGTTTCCGACGTGGAACGGGGCTTGCGGTTTATCAACGCAAATTTCCGGGAACAGATTACGGTGGACGATATGGCCCGTGCCGCGGGAATGAGCAAAAGTTATTTTATGAAGGTGTTCCGGGATTTGAACGGAATCTCCCCCTGGGAGTACGTTCTTTTGAAGCGGGTCGCCTATGCCACAAACCTTTTAAAAACCACGAAAGTCTCCGTGCTTGACATTGCAATGCAAGGCGGATTCAATACAAAATCGAGCTTTAACCGCGCCTTTCGCCGGGTGATGAAAACTTCCCCCGCGGAGTACCGGGCGGCGGTGTGGAAAAGCGAAGGATACGGAGGGAATTTATTGAAACAGTATCATCTTGCCGTTGACCTCGGTGCGTCCAGCGGACGGCTGATTTTAGGCGGATTGGAAGACGGAAAAATCGTTCTGGAAGAGGTATACCGCTTTGAGAACAACGTGGTCCGTCGGGACGGACATCTGTGCTGGGATTACGACCGTCTGTTTACCCAAATTATCAACGGTCTTCGTCATTGTAAGGACATCGGAAAAATTCCTGCCACAATGGCCATTGACACCTGGGGCGTGGATTACGTTCTTCTGGATGAAAAAGACCGTGTTTTAGGGGAGACCTACGCCTATCGGGACAGCCGTACCGTGGGAATTCCCGAAAAATTCTTTGAGGTAATGCCCGAGGAAGAATTGTACGCCCGGACCGGTTGTCAGGCGCAGGCTATCAACACGTTGTTCCAGTTGTACGAAACCAAACTCCGGGAACCTGAGATTGCCGCCCGGACCAAGACGTTTTTGATGTTCCCCGAATATCTGAACTTCCTGTTGACCGGTGTGAAGATGAACGAATACACCAACAGTTCCACCACGAATATGCTCAACTGTGAGACCGGAACCTGGGACGAAAAGGTTTTGGAAACCATCGGATTCCCCAAGGAAGCCTTTGGGACCATTCATCAGCCCTGCCGGGAAGTGGGTGTTCTGAAAGACGAAATCGCCGAGAAGGTCGGATTCTCTTGCCGCGTGATTCTTGCCGCAAGCCACGATACTGCATCTGCGGTCCTCGCCGTTCCCACCACCAAAGATAACGTGGTCTATATTTCCAGCGGTACTTGGTCGATTTTCGGAACGGAACTGGACCGGGCCAATACGTCCAAGGAAGGCTTCGAAGCGATGTTTACCAACGAAGGCGGTTGCGGCGGAAAGATCCGTTACCTTCGCAACATCAACGGAATGTGGTTTGTTCAATCGGTCCGCAGAGAGTTGGATAAGAAGTATTCCTTCGGTCAGTTGGCGGATATGGCGGCGGAAGCCAAGGATTTCCCCTCTGTGGTAGACGTCTGCGACCCCCGTTTCCTTGCCCCCGAAAGTATGATGACCGAAATCAAGGAATATTGCCGGGATTCCGGTCAGCCCGTTCCCTCCACCGTGGGAGAAATAATGCAGGCCATTTACGCCGGTCTTTCTTCCGCTTACGGGAAGTATTTTACCCTTCTGAAAGAAATTACCGGACGCTCCATCGATGCCATTCATATTGTAGGCGGCGGCAGTAAGGACGATTATCTGGACAATATGACCGCGAAGATTTGCGGTGTTCCCGTCCTTGCCGGTCCCACTGAGTGTTCTTCCATCGGCAACATTTTAGCGCAGATGATTTGCGAAGGAGTTTACACCGATATTACAAGTGCCCGCAAGGCTGTTGCGGATAGTTTTGAACTGAAAACATACAAAGGAGAATAATATGAACCGTTACGAAAGTGCAAAAGAACAATATCTTGCTCTGGGCATCGACCCTGAAAAGGCTCTGGAACTGCTGAGAACCATTCCTGTCAGTATGCATTGCTGGCAAGGGGATGACGTCAACGGCTTTGACCGTCCCGATGCCGGACTTTCCGGCGGAATTCAGACCACCGGGAACTACCCCGGCCGGGCGAGAACTCCCGAAGAACTGATGGCAGACCTGGAAGTCAGTTACAAACTGATTCCCGGGAAAAAGCGTTTGAACCTCCACGCAAGTTACGCTATTTTCGACGGCGAACCCGTAGACCGGGATGCCCTCGAACCCAAGCATTTCGCTAAATGGGTGGAATTTGCCAAGAAGCACAATATTGGCTTGGACTTCAACCCCACCTATTTCTCCCATCCCAAGGCTGCCGACGGTCTGACGTTGTCTCATCCCGACAAGGAAATCCGCGATTTCTGGATTCGTCACGGGATTGCCTGCCGCCGCATTGCCGCCTATTTTGCAAAAGAACTGAATACCCACTGTCTGGTCAACGTTTGGATTCCCGACGGTTACAAGGATATTCCCGCAGACCGCCTCGGTCCCCGGATGCGTCTGAAAGAAAGTCTGGACCAAATCTTTGCCGAAAAACTGGACGGCGTTGTGGACTGTGTGGAAAGTAAAGTCTTCGGAATCGGCGTAGAATCCTACACCGTCGGCTCCGGTGAATTTTACGTTTCTTATGCGGCATCTCACCCCGGCGTTTACTATCTTTTGGACAACGGTCACTTCCATCCCACGGAAGTGGTCAGCGACAAGATTCCCGCCCTGCTGCCCTTCTTTGACAAGATTCCTCTCCACGTTTCCCGTCCCGTTCGTTGGGACTCGGACCACGTGGTCATCTTCGACGATGAGTTGAAGGAAATTGCCAAGGAAATCGTTCGCAACGACGCGACCGAAAAGGTTCTTATCGGTCTGGACTTCTTTGATGCCAGCATCAACCGTATCGCCGCTTGGGTCGTAGGTACCCGGAATATGCAGAAGGCCCTGTTGTTTGCCCTCTTGCAACCCAACTTGAAGCAGGCTCAGGAGGAAGGCAACTTTACGGACATTCTGGTGCGTCAGGAAGAAGCCAAGACCCTGCCGTTCGGCGACGTTTGGGCAGAATATTGCCGTCGTAACAACGTTCCCGAAGGTGTGGAATGGTTGAAGCAAGTTCGTGAATATGAAGAAAACGTTCTTTTGAAACGTGTTTAATAGATTTAGGAGGAGTAAAATAATGTCTATTTTTGATACCAACGTAATGCAAGGGTTTATCCGTCTCGGGAACGAAGGCTGGAAACAAGGCTGGCACGAACGGAACGGCGGAAACCTGACCTACCGTATGAAGGCCGAGGAAGTGGAAGACTGCCGTCCCTACTTCTATGCTCCCGGCGAATGGATTTCTCTGGGTATGACCGTTGCCAATCTGGCCGGGGAATACTTTATGACCACCGGCACCGGAAAATTCTTTCAGAACTTTACCGTCTCTCCCGAATTGGCGATCGGCATTGCCGAAATCAACGATAAGGGTGACGCTTACCGTCTGGTTTGGGGTCTGAACGACGGCAAAGACCGTCCCACCAGCGAATTCCCCAGTCACTTGATGAACCATTCCGTCAAGAAGGCCGCCAACCCCGATTACCGCACCATTTACCATTGCCACCCCGTGGGCGTAATTGCGTTGACCTTTGTTCTTCCCTTGGATAACAAGACCTTCTCCCGCGCTCTTTGGTGCACGATGACCGAATGCCCCATCATCTTCCCCCACGGTGTCGCCGTGATTCCCTGGATGATGCCCGGCGGTCTGGATGTTGCGAAAGCCACCAGTGATTATATGAAGGAGTTTGACGTTGCTATCTGGGCTCACCACGGTATTTTTGCCGCCAGCACAGATTTTGACAACACCTTCGGTCTGATGCACACCGTGGAAAAATCCGCGCAGATCTATCTGAACATTCTCCACACCGGCAAACCCATCTTGCAGACCATTACCGACGAATATCTTCTGGCCATCGAAAAAGACTTCAAGCTTACCTTGAATCACGATTTCTTGGGCTAAGAAACCCAAAGAAACCTATTTGCGTCTGACCGGGTTTGAACACGGTTCCGTGTGGGGCAACGGTTTCAATTTGGGACTTTATTGGAATTCCCAAGGGCCTCAACGTACCCCTTACGTTCCTGCTCCCGTATTGAAACAAGGGAAGAACGAAATCGTCGTCCTGGAATACGATGCCGTCACATCCCCGGAAGTTTGTTTTGAAGACAAACACGACATTGACTGATGAAACAAATTCTCCCCGGCTTGTGTCGGGGAGAATTTTAACGTTTTTGTGAACTATTTCTTTCGAGATTCTTAACCTCTTGCAATTTTCCCCTTCGTGTAGTACAATAGAACGTGGAATATTGTAAGAGTGAGGAAAAAGGTTATGGTAAACAGAAACATCAAAGAATTAGTGGGTTATGCCGTAGGAAAAGGGTTGATTCAACCCTGCGACGTTACGTGGGCCACCAACCGTATTCTGGAAGTGATGCAGTTGGACGAATACGTAGACGTAGAATTGTCTGACGAACCCCAACGGTTGGAAAAGATTTTAAAGGCTTTGATTGACGATGCCGCCGCCCGCGGACTTTTGGATGGGGAAAGTATCGTACAGCGGGATTTGTTCGACACCAAGTTGATGGGTGTTTTGACACCGCCCCCTTCCCAGGTCATTGCCAAATTCCGGGAAGACTACGCCGTTTCTCCCAAAACCGCTACGGACAATTATTACCGTTTCAGCGGGGATACGGACTATATCCGCCGGTATCGAATCTGCAAAGATTTGAAATGGGTCACCCATACGAAATACGGAGACTTGGATATTACCGTCAATCTTTCCAAGCCCGAAAAGGACCCCAAGGCCATTGCCGCCGCGAAGAATGCCCCCCAATCTTCCTACCCCAAGTGTGCCCTGTGCCGGGAAACGGAAGGATATGCCGGTCGTTTGAACGCTGCTGCCCGTCAAAATCATCGCATTATCCCTTTGACCATCGACGGGAATCCCTGGTTTGTTCAGTATTCTCCCTACTCGTATTATAACGAACATTGCATTGTCTTCAACGGTGAACATACTCCGATGAAGATTGACCGTTCAGTCTTTGAAAAGCTGTTTGACTTCGTTTCTCAATTCCCTCACTATTTCGTCGGGTCTAATGCGGACCTTCCCATTGTAGGCGGTTCGATTTTGAGTCACGAACATTTTCAGGGGGGGAACTACGATTTTGCAATGGCAAAAGCCCCCGTCGAACGGGAAATCTCCTTCCCCGGCTACGAAACGGTCCGGGCGGGAATCGTGCATTGGCCGATGTCGGTCGTTCGTCTTTCCGGGGAAGATTCTGCCCCCATCGTGGAGTTGGCAGACAAGATTCTTACCTGTTGGAGAGGATACACCGACGCGGATGCAGGAATCTTTGCGATGACCGACGGCGAGCCTCATAATACCATCACGCCCATTGCCCGGATGCGGGACGGAAGATACGAGTTGGACTTGGTCCTTCGTAATAATATTACCACGCCCGAACATCCCGACGGACTGTATCATCCCCATAAGGCGTTGCATCATATTAAAAAGGAAAATATCGGCTTGATTGAAGTAATGGGACTTGCGGTGCTTCCTTCCCGCCTGAAAAACGAGATGGCGGCCGTGGCCGAGGCGATTCTTTCCGGCGCGGATATGCGGACCAATCCCCTTACGGAATCCCACGCGGATTGGGTGGAAGAATTTTTGCCCCGTTATCCCAAAGTTACGGAAGAGACAGTGGATGATATTTTGCATCACGAAATCGGCGTCGTTTTCAATCAGGTGTTGGAAGATGCCGGCGTTTATAAATGCACCGAGCAGGGAAGACGGGACTTTATGCGTTTCTTAAAATCGGTAAAATAAGGATATTCTATGGGACTGAATCATTCACACGGCGGACATCGTGCCCGTCTTCGCAAACGGTTTTCCAGGGCTCCCGAAATTTTTGAAGACCACGAATTGTTGGAATTGGTTCTCTTTTACGCCATTCCTCAGAAAGATACCAATGCCTTGGCTCACGATTTGCTTATCCGTTTCGGGTCGCTCAACGGTGTTTTAAACGCTACTCCGGCACAGTTGCAGACCGTCCCGGGAATGGGCGAGGTGTCCTCACAGATGTTCCCCGTGTTGTTGGAGATGCTTCGCCGGTATTTTCACAATGCCGTGGAGGAAAAACCCCTTTCTTCCTATGACCCCACCCAGCTTGGAGCCCGGTATTTATCTACTTTCTTCGGAAGGGAAGAAGAATCGGTTCTTGCGATTGCTCTTCAACGGGATTATACGGTGAAAGGAGACCTCTTTATCGGAAGAGGTGGATTTTCTTCTTCTCAGATCGATACCCGGGCGTTGTCCAATTTTATTGAGGATATGTTCCCCTGTAAAATCGTCATTGCTCACAACCATCCTTCCGGAATTGCCCTTCCTTCCCAAGCAGATTTTGTCACCACCGACCGGCTTCGGGATTTTATCTTTGAATGCGGAGCCAAACTGCTGGACCATCTTATCTTCGACGGACAGGGGGATTTCGTTTCTCTGGGAGACAGTGGGCAGTTGGAAAATACCACCCGGTATTATTACAAAGTATCTTCCGTAGAAGATGAAACAGAGGGAATGCTCCGTCTATCCTTTGAAAAAATTCCTTTAACCGCAAAGATTGTGACAAAAAATCAAAATCAAGACAAACCTTCTTGACATTTTCCCCAAATTGTGCTATAATAACCAAGTTCCTAAGACAATAGGTGCTTTATGCTGAAATATGCCTATCGAGGATGCAAACAAAGTTCATAAGCCCCCGCGGCTTACTATGCTCTTTTGCCCTCATAGGTGCAGAAGAGCATTTTTTGTTGTTATGTCTTTTCTCGGAGGTGAAAATAATGGCAAGTGAAAAGATTCTTGAATCCAAGAAGCAGGTCGTCAACCAGATCACCGATCGTTTGAACAATGCGAAGGCCGGTGTGTTCGTTGATTACAGCGGTATCAACGTTGCTGATGATACGCAGCTGCGTCGTGAACTTCGTGCCGCAGGCGTGGAGTACACCGTCGTAAAGAACACTTTGACCAAGTTTGCTCTGAAAAACGTTGGTTACGAAGCTCTTGACGTTCATATGGAAGGTACCACCGCTCTGGCTACCTCTACCGATGACGTGGTTGCACCCGCAAAGATTCTTTGCAAATATGCGAAGGATCACGAAAACTTCAAGATCAAAGCCGGCTTCTGTGAAGGCGAAGTAATGGACGAAAACGGCGTTAAGGCTCTCGCGGCGGTTCCCAGCAAGGAACAGTCTCTGGTCAACCTTATGTACGTGCTCCAAGCTTCTACCCGCAACCTGGCTGTGGTGTTGAATCAGTACGTGGAAAAAATGTCTGCACCCGCAGAAGAATCTGCAGAAGCGTGAGAATATCATAATCACGCAAATTAACAAACTTACTATTTAGGAGGAAAATGAAAATGGCTAGCGAAAAAATCACTAACATTGTTGAAGAACTCAAAACTCTTACTATCATCGAAGTTGCTGAACTGGTAAAGGCAATCGAAGAAGAATTCGGCGTTTCCGCCGCTGCTGCAACTGTTGTTGCTGCTGCTCCCGCTGCTGACGGCGCTGCCGCTGCTGCTGAAAAGGATGAATACGATGTCATCCTGGCTGACGTTGGTGCTTCCAAGATGGGCGTTATCAAGGTTGTCCGCGAAATCACCGGTCTGGGCCTGAAAGAATCCAAGGAAATCGTTGACGGTGCTCCCAAGGCTGTCAAGGAAAAGGTTTCCAAGGCTGATGCCGATGCCGCTAAGGAAGCTCTCGAAGCTGCCGGCGCTAAGGTTGAATTGAAGTAATTTCACCTCAATCCAAAAACGGCGAGACGTTACGTCTCGCCGTTTTTATATACAAAAAGCGGTGCTTAAAACAAGCACCGCTTTTTGTTAAATATCAAATTCCATTCCGTCGTAAATCAGGGTCATCGGCAAAGGTTTTAACGCTTTTTGCGCTTCCAAAAACTGTTCGTTGGGAGCAAAGTGGTGGGTGACCGCAAAGCGTTTGACCTGCCGGTCTTTCAGAATCTCCACGTATTTCATCGTGGAGAAGTGGGCAGATTCTCCAATCAGGAAATCCACGCCGCCGTTCAGACCTTCGTGGGGAAAATCTTCCGCCGTCCCCGTCAAATCTCCGGTATATAGCACCCGTTTTCCTTCCGCTTCCAACAGAAACGCGTAAGAATCGTTGCAGTGTTTTGTGGGAATCGCGGTAACTTTCAGAACGCCGTCGTTAAAAATTTCACCGGCGGAGTATTTTTCAATCTCCATCGGCCGCATTTCCCGTCCGCCGCTCATCATTGAGGTCCATTGTTGCAGAATTTCCTTGACGCCGTCCACGGGGAACAGGATTTTTGGATTGCTCTTTACCGCATACCAATTCGCCAGCTCCACAAAGGCAAAAATGCCGTTGCAGTGGTCTCCGTGGGGGTGAGCCACAAAGATTCCTTTTACCGTTTTCATATCGATATTTCGGGTAACCAATTCCGGGACAACGTCGCATCCGATATCCACGATATAGTGATTTTCGCCCACCGTGATTAAAATCGCAGAACATTTCCGTCTTGATTCCGGAACGCCGTGGCTGGACCCCAAAAACGTCAGTCTCATAACCAGATTCTCCTTACAATGTCATTATGTTGATTATAACACAAATTTCCCCGTTTGTCAATGTTTTTTCGGGGCAGCTAGGGATACTATTGGGAAAACCAAAATCAAAGCAGTAATTCTTATAATAGAAAATCGAAAAATGAAAGAAACCTTAAAAACTTTTCGATTCCCAACGAAAACCTTTGAACATTTTGTGAACACCGTTGACAATTGCGCCCAGTCGTGGTATAATATCCAAGGTCTCAATCGAGGCGAATTGAATATTGGGGAATTGTGTAAAGGTAGCACGACAGACTCTGACTCTGTTTGTTGGGGTTCGAATCCCTATTCCCCAGCCAAAAAATCCAACTCGTAAGAGCTTGGATTTTTTTATTTATAATACCGGATTTATTTTTCAAATGGATTGCTTTCTGCAATATAACGCTCTAATTTCATTATACTGTCAAAGACGTAAGAATCCTTTTTCCGCAATATGCTGACATCAACGATAATGGGAGTATCGAGTGGGATGGTTGCAATTGAGGGATTCTTTGGGGCGAGATTTTTGAACATAAAACCGATTGCCAGGTCGTTTTCTATCATATTCTGCGCGGTTGACAACTGCTCGGTTTGTATTGAAATATTGGGTTCAATGCCTTCTTTTGCAAACCAATTTTTAATGGTTTTCGTCTGGAAAAAACTATCTGAGAAAAGCACGAGTGGCTGCTCTTCCAGCATTTTTGGATTAACCGAGTTATGTTTTAATAACGGGTTGTTTTTACCCACGCAGCATACGATTTCAAGCATTCCTATTTTCTTGGTATAAATACTGCTGTCAAAGGGCTTCGTATGGGGTAGTAAAACAACGTCAAGAAGTCCGTCGTTGAGCTTATCCAAAAGTTCATACCTGCCCTTTTCCGTAATGATAAGCTCGATGTCTTTATTTTGGAGAATAAAATTTTTGTAAATGTCGGCAAAGATAAACGAACTGATCATAGGAGGGATTCCGAGGCGCAGTTGCTTGGTGTTTCTCCCCAGATGATGCATCATTCGCTCTACCTCGTCGTAGAGTGTCAGCAGTTCTTTCGTTGAATTAAAAAGCTTCGTTCCTGCGGGGGTAAGAAACATTCCGTTATACCGTCGATAAAACAAACTTACTTCGAATTCTTTTTCGAGTTCCTTTATAGCGTTGGAAAGGGAAGGCTGAGAGATATATAAGTGTTGCGCTGCAAGGGATACCGTACGGTAGGTCGCCACTGCGTAAAAATATTTGAGTTGAGTAATGTTCATTTTGTTCTCCTTGAAAATCCGATTTCCTATATTATATAGCAAAAAACTATAATTGTCAATCCAAAATGTACTTTACAAATATAAAAAAACGTGATAAAATATAGATAACGAAACACAACCTACTGTAAAAAAAGGAGAAAATTATGAAAAAGTACAGAATTGCAGTTATTGCGGGAGACGGAATCGGTCCTGAGGTCATTAACGAAGGCGTAAGAGTGTTGGAACACGTGGCAAAACTCGACGGCGGATTTCAGTTTGAATTTACGCATTTTCCGTGGGGTTGTGAGTACTATCTGAAAAATGGAAAAATGATGCCCGATGACGCGATCGACACGTTGAAACAGTACGATGCCATTTATCTTGGCGCCGTGGGATATCCCGGTGTGCCCGATCACGTTTCTCTTTGGGACCTGTTGCTCAAAATCCGCCACGAATTTGACCAATACGTCAACGTTCGTCCCGTCAAGCTTCTGAAAGGTGCGCCCTGTCCGTTAAAGGACGCATCCTGTGATGATATCGATATGGTCGTTATTCGGGAAAACAGTGAAGGCGAATATGCGGGTGCAGGCGATTGGCTGTACCGCGGTCAGGAAAACGAAGTTGTGCTTCAAACCGGCGTTTTCTCTCGGAAAGGCACGGAGAGAATTATCCGCTATGCCTTCGACCTTGCGCGGAAGGAAAAGAAAACGCTTACAAGTATTTCCAAAGGAAACGCCTTGAACTATTCTATGGTATTTTGGGACAGCGTGTTTTCCGAGGTGGCAAAGGAATATCCCGATGTGAAGACGGCGTCTTATCTGGTCGATGCGGCAAGTATGTTTTTCGTAAAAGACCCTGCAAGATTCCAAATCGTGGTAACGTCAAATCTCTTTGGGGATATTTTGACCGATCTTGGAGCCGCGATTACGGGAGGTATGGGCCTTGCTGCCGGGGCAAATCTTAACCCCGAGAGAAAATTCCCGTCTATGTTTGAGCCGATCCACGGTTCTGCCCCTGACATTGCGGGCAAGCAGATTGCAAATCCGCTGGCATCTATTTGGTCGGCAAGCCAAATGCTCGACTTCTTTGGCTATGAAGAATGGGGATGCCGTTTGATCGATGCGATCGAAGCGCTTATGGTAGAAGGAAAAACGCTCACCTGTGACCTGGGGGGAACGGCAAAGACGAGCGAGGTCGGAGACGCTATTATTAAGCTCTTGACCAAGGATAAATAATAAAAGGGGCGTATATTATGTTTCGATATGGAGAAATGTACGAGCGGCTAAATGATATGGATGTCGATCCGAGTCTTGGTAAAATGCGTCCCTTTTGCATCGTAGGAAACGTCTATTTTGTCGGAACGTATCAAGCCTCTTGTCATTTGATCGACACGGGTGAAGGACTCATTATGATCGATCCCGCCCTTTCTTGTACGGCACATCTGGTGCTGGATTCGATCGATCAGTTGGGATTCCGCCCCCAGGATATCAAATATATCATCAACACGCACTGGCACTGGGATCACGCCGAGGCAACCGCAGCGTTTGCTGACCTCTCGGGTGCAAAAACACTTTTAGGGCGTGATGATGTACAGAATGCGGCAAGGTATTTTACACCTGATATCCTCGTTGATGACGGTGACACGCTGACCCTCGGCAACACGACGGTCCAGTTTATGCATACTCCCGGACATACCAAGGGAACGATCTCCTTTTTCTTCCATACCGAGGAGAACGGAACGACCTATCGCGTGGGTATGTTCGGTGGCGCCGGGTTGAACACGATGGTTCAAGGGTCATTCGATTTTGATGGGTGCCGTGAAGCATATCTGGCTTCTGTGAAACGTCTGAAAGAAGAAAAGGTGGACGTATTTATTGGCAACCATACGTGGAATAACGATACGTACGGTAAGTCTCTTAAACTTCTGGCAGGGGGTGGGAATGATTTTATCGACGATAAAATTTGGTTCGAATTCCTTGAAAACTGTGAGAAGAAGTTGAGGAAAATTATTGCGGAAGATTCTTAGCTGTATCAGTTTTCATCCGTATCTAAGGTGTTCCCGTAAATTTAATTTTTACATTAGGTTGTGAACGAAAGCTTTTCAAAATCAGAGATTTTTGGGGTGATGTCGTGTTTAAAAAGATGAATTCAATTCTTAAAAGGTATTCAAAGTATATTGATTCCAACGTCGTGTTGCAGGCGGTCTTTGGAGCGGCTGCGATTCTGTGTGCGATTCTGTCTTGTGTTTTTGATTATTCTACGGCCTCTCTTTTTGGTGTTCTTAAAGATGTTTTCAGTACGATAATGGTGTTTATTGTACTGTTCGTTGCCGTCAACCACTTGAAAGACCGGTTTTCGGAAAAAAAGGACAAGCTGGATTATATTGATTTTTGGGATGGAAACAAGGCGGATATCTACGAATGTGAAGATATGTCTCTTTTTGAAAATCCGCTGTTATACGGAATACAGGCTGCTACGTATACTATTGAGGAAACAAAAGAGTTATACGCCCGTATTGAAGACGTATTAAAAAGAAAGTTATATTCAAATCCGCAAACGAAAAACGTTCTTTTATGTGCCCAGTCAATTCTTGAAGTTTTCTATAAAACCGAAAGACTTACAAAACCGTTAAGTCCGCAAGATTTTTATGCCATTCGGGAGAAACTGACCGTTCCGTACGAAGAAGGAATAAGCAATGCAAATTTGGCGGCTTGGTGCCGGATTATGAGGAACGATAAGCTTGAATTGGCGTATGAGTTTTATGCCGAGACTTTGGAGAACGCCGAAAAGAAAGTAATTTTAAACGAAGCCTTGGCTAAATGTAACGAATGTATCCGATTGCTTGATACTCAGGTGTTGAGGAATGGGAACGACAAAAATTTTGCACTTCTGTACCGTTCCTATCTGAACCGCAACATTGCCCAAATATACAAAGGTCTGTATAACATAACTTCAAATCCGGAAGACCTCAATCTGTCTCATAAATACATTCTTATCACTTTCAACAACCGCAAAGAACTGTACGACCATTATCAATCTCAACGAAAAACGAAAACCCTTACCAACGACTACATTACGCAGGAATATATTCTCTCTTTGGCTGAAAAATATGATTTGGAAGAGAATTGTAACGTCAAAAAAGAGATTGAAAATGAGATAATCACAAAATATACACAATGGACGCTGCAAAACAATACAAGAACGATGCTGTTAAAGAAGATTGAAATTGCGATTGGCGAATTTGTTTCTGTAAAGGAGTAGATAATTTTGAAAATTGCTTTACTATGTGATTACGGTCTAGACGATGCAATAGCAACGTTGTATTTACTGAAAAATGCCGAAAAGTATGAGCAAATTGATATTCTTCCGGTTGGAGGAAACTTTTCTCTTCAAATGACGATGAACAATGCGAAGAGAATTTTGTCACAGATTGAGGCGTTGCCTAAAAATGTAACTTTGGTTGACACGTCCTCGGTTCCGCAAAATGGAGATTGTTTGCCCAACATTCACGGGGCGGACGGAATGGGAGATTTTTTGCCCCAGGAACCGTGTTATGCAGAAAAGATACAGAGCTATGATGCCTGGATTGACGGTGTTGATGAATCTTATGTTTTAGTAAGTCTTGGGCCCTGCACGGTGACGTATGATATTTTGAAAAAATGTAAAGTAAACTCCGTCATTATGATGGGTGGAAATATCTCTGAAAGACCAAATTTTGGAGCGTATGAGTTTAATCACGGAATGGACCCCGTTGCATTTTCCGAATGTGTAAAATTCAACCATTCCATTGCAACACTCGACACCTGCCATTGCGGTCCTTGCGATTTTAACTATATTACGCTGAAAAACGACGGATTGTTTGAGCGAGCCGTAAAGAGATACGTTGAATTGTCCAACGAACGTAAGGAAGAGGGCTGCTATGTCTATGATTTAGTTGCAATCATCTATTTAATGCATCCGGAACGGTTTTCCAGCGAATGTAAAGAAGATGCATTTGGCAACCGCCTGAACGTTCTCAAATATGTAAGTCGTGATCCTATCGTATAGTTAAATTATCTATTATGACCAACTAAGAAAAATTGAAAATTGCTTCAAGGAGCCTGTACTATGAACCGTATTGAACATCGTGAACGGGAGTGGAAGTTTCCCTTTGTGGAATACTCTCCCCAAAATAAGAGTGGAAAAAAATTACCTTTGATCCTGCAACTCCACGGCGCAGGAGAACGGGGACAGGGCGGAGAAGACCTGAGTAAGGTGGACGTCCACGGCTTTTCCAAAATGATAAAGGACGGGGAATACGAATGTATTTTTATTATGCCCCAATGTCCCGTTGATTCCTTTTGGGCCGCTCGGGTGGAATCGATCCTTGATTTTATCGACCAATTAAAGGCGTATTATCCCATTGATGAAGACCGGGTATATTTGACCGGTCTTAGTATGGGCGGCTTCGGCACGTGGTATACTGCAATGGCAATGCCGAAGACGTTTGCTGCGATTGCCCCCGTTTGCGGCGGTGGGATGCCTTGGAATGCCGGGGTCCTCAATATGCCGGTATGGGCGTTTCACGGAACAGAAGATAACGTGGTCCTTCCTCATAACTCTTACGATATGGTGGAAATGCTTCAAAAATTGGGCAAAGACATCACCTTTACCCGTTTGGAAGGCGTGGGGCACGACGCCTGGAATTACGCCTATAACGAGGAACTTTTGACCTGGTTGTTGGGGCAAAAACGAAAATAATTTCTTTGCGGAGAGAAGAACGTCGTTTTTTGCTGAAAAATCCTTCTTTTTCTCCGCAAACCCCTTGACAAACAGGGAAAAATATGCTATAATCGATAATATTATTGGTAGAGGTGCATTTTGTCATCAGTATTTTGTCTGGGAAACGCTTGTCCGAAGCGGGGCAGAAGAAAGGGACGGGTGCCGAAGACGGCTCGTGGAACGGGGTCGCTCTGGCAACGGGAAATAAGATTCCCCTTGTTGTCGCAGCAATGCGGAGCGCTATCGGAACAAAAGATTGATTGGTGCGGAAATGCCGTTTCCTTTCCTATTGTGATAGTTTGCCGCCTTGCGCAAACTGTCATTTTTTTATTTTATTCCAAAAGGAGTTTTTCCGATGAAAGAAACGATTTTTCAGGGCGTAGCAACCGCCATCGTTACCCCGATGACCCAAGCCGGTGTGGATTATCCCACTTTTGCCCGGTTGCTGAATTGGCAGATTGACCAGGGGATCAACGCCCTCGTCATTGCCGGAACCACCGGAGAAGGGTCTACACTGTCCGACGAGGAACACCGGGAAGTTTTAAAATTTGCCGTGGAAACGGTAAAAGGCCGGGTGCCCGTCATTGCCGGAACCGGATCCAACGATATTGCTTACGCCATTGATTTGACCGAGTTTGCCTGTAAGGTCGGATGCGACGGAATGTTGGTCGTCACTCCCTACTACAACAAGGCGACCCAGAACGGTCTGATTCGTTCTTTTACCGATATTGCCGACGCATCCACAAAGCCCGTGATTTTGTATAACGTACCCTCCCGGACCGGATGCAATTTGTTGCCGAAGACCTGTGCCGTCCTTGCGGACCATCCCAATATCGTGGCCATCAAGGAAGCCTGCGGCAATATTTCTCAAATTGCGGAATTGGCGTCTCTCGTCCGGGGAAAAATGGATATTTATTCCGGGAATGACGATCAAATCGTCCCCGTTCTCTCGCTGGGTGGGAAGGGCGTTATTTCGGTTCTTTCCAACGTTTTGCCCAAGCAGACCGTAGAGATGTGTAATGCCTTCTTTGCCAGAGATTTGGCCAAGAGCCGGGAGATGCAGTTAGACCTTCTTCCTCTGACCAACGCCCTGTTTAGCGAGGTCAACCCTATTCCCGTAAAAGCGGCGATGGCGGCGATGGGATTTGGAGAAAATTATCTCCGCCTTCCCTTGACGCCGATGGAACCCCAAAACGAAGCGGTTCTGCTTTCTTTGATGCGGGAACAGGGCCTTTCTGTGTGAGAGGAGAAAAATGATGTCCTGTGAGATTTTAGTATACGGTATGGGAGGCCATATGGGGCGGGAGGTTGCGACCCTTGCCCTTGCCGGATACCGGGGATGCAGTCTTGCCTGTGGGGTGGACGTGAACGGATACGACGGCAACGCCGTCTGCCACTCTTCCCTGGAACAGGTGACCGAACGGTGCGACTGTATCGTAGATTTTTCCCATCATTCCGCTACTCCTTCTCTGCTGCAATATGCGGTGGAACACCGTCTTCCGGTGGTTTTATGTACCACCGGTCATACCGAAGAAGAAAAGGCGTTGATTCAACAGGCGGGAACCAAAATTCCCGTATTCCTCTCCGCCAATATGTCCGTAGGGGTTGCCTTGCTTGTGGAATTGGCCAAAAAGACCGCCGCCGCTCTGCCTGACGCGGAGATTGAGATCGTGGAAGTGCATCACGACCGAAAGCTGGATGCTCCCAGCGGGACCGCCCTTCTGATTGCGGAAGCTCTCCGGGAAGTCCGGGGAAAAGTTGATTTTGTCTTCGGCCGCAGTGGACAAGCCAAGCGGACGAAAGAAGAGATTGGAATCCATTCTCTTCGGATGGGAAATGTGGTAGGAATCCACGAAGTTCACGTGTCCACCAACAATCAGACCATTACCCTGAAACACGAAGCCCACAGCCGTGCCCTGTTTGCGGAAGGGGCTCTCTCCGCCGCGGAATTCTTGGTCGGAAAACCCGCCGGAATTTACGATATGAATCGAATGTTGTCCGAATAAGGAGTTAAATATTATGTTGAAAGTGTTGAAATTCGGCGGTTCCTCCCTGGCCGACGCGGAACAGTTCCGTAAGGTAGCCGCTATTGTGCAGTCTGACCCCGACAACCGGTTCGTGGTGGCTTCGGCCCCCGGAAAGCGGTTTGCGGAGGATATTAAGGTTACCGACCTTTTATTGGAATGTTACCGTCTTGCCCGGAAGAAAGAGTCTATTGACGAAGTGTTCTCTCAGGTGGAAGACCGGTTTCGCGGCATTATTGCCGACCTGGGGTTGACAATGTCGTTAGAGTCGGAATTTTCCACCATTCGCCTGGTCATCAATAATCGGGCCGGCAGGGATTACGTTGCCTCCCGTGGGGAATACCTGAATTCGATGATTCTTGCAGAATATCTTGGCTACGCTTTTTTGGATGCGGAAGACGCCATCTTCTTCGGTGAAGACGGAACGGTGGATCTAAAACGCACCGACGAATCCTTGCAGGTGCTTTTGGAAGAAGCCGGAAGAGCGGTTATCCCCGGTTTTTACGGCTCTACGCCCAACGGAACCGTGCGGACCTTCTCCCGGGGCGGTTCGGATATTACCGGTTCTATCGTAGCCCGGGCATCCAAAGCCGATTTGTATGAAAACTGGACCGATGTTTCGGGGATGCTGATGGCAGACCCCCGCATCGTGGATGACCCGGAACCCATTCCCTGTATCACTTATCGGGAATTGCGGGAACTTTCCTATATGGGTGCCAGCGTAATGCACGAAGATGCCATTTTCCCCGTTCGGGAAGCCGGAATCCCCATCAATATCCGCAACACGAACCGTCCCAAAGACCCGGGAACGATGATTGTCCCTTCCGACGAAGTGGCTTCCAAGCCGCCCCATCACGTCACGGGGATTGCCGGGAAAAAGGGATTTTCCGCCATCTACGTGGAAAAATCGATGATGAACGGACAAAAGGGTTTCGGCCGCCGCGTTCTTCAAATTTTAGAAGAACACAATATCAACTTTGAGCACCTTCCTTCCGGGATCGATACGATGTCTGTGGTAGTGAATACCGCAGAATTGGAGCCGGAACGGGATGCTGTCATTGCCGCACTGAAAAAGGCGGTTGACCCGGATAAGATTGATATTTTTGACGACTTAGCGATGATTGCCGTGGTCGGCCGGGGAATGGTCCGGGCCCACGGGACCGCCTACCGTGTCTTTAAGGCATTGGCCGGCGTGGACGTCAACGTTCGTATGATTGACCAAGGGTCCAGCGAATTGAATATCATCGTCGGTATCAATGCCGGGGATTACGAAATTGCCCTGGAAGCCATCTACAAAGAATTTGTGAAGTGATTTTATGATTTGTAACAACCTTTCTCAAAAGGACGGGGTTTTGCATTTTAACGGTGTAAACACCTTGTCCCTTGCGGAACGATACGGCACGCCTCTGTACGTGATGGATGCCGACCGTATCCGTCAGAATTGCCGGGCGTATCTTGTGGCGATGAAGGAGCATTTCGGAGAAAATGCCTTGCCTCTGTATGCCGGAAAAGCCTGTTCTTTTACCGCCCTGATTCGCTTAATAAAAGAAGAAGGGTTGGGATTAGACGTGGTTTCTGCCGGGGAAATCGCCACGGCGATGAAGGCCGGTTTTCCGATGGAACACACCTATTTTCACAGCAACAACAAGACCGATGCCGACATTTCTTATGCGATGGAATGTGGGGTTGGGTATTTTGTTGCCGACAACGTGGAAGAGGTGGAAGCGGTCAATCGCATCGCCGGGGAAAAAGGGAAGACCCAGTCAATTTTGCTTCGGTTGACGCCCGGGATTGACCCCCATACCTACGCCGCCGTTGCTACGGGGAAAGTGGATTCCAAATTTGGCTCTGCCATTGAAACGGGACAGGCCACAGAGATTACTGAATATGCCCTTTCTCTCCCGCATATCGACCTTGCCGGATTCCATTGTCACGTGGGGTCTCAGGTCTTTGATTCCGACGTGTTTTTGCGGGCAGGGGACATTATGTTGGAGTTTGTCGCCGAAATGCGGGACCGTTTCGGATTTACCGCGAGAATTTTGGATTTAGGGGGCGGGTACGGTGTCCGATACGTAGACGCTGACCCTGTCATTGATATCCCCGCCAACATCGCCCAGGTGGCCCTGGCGGTGAAGAAAAAATGCGAAGAACTTGCCTTGCCCTTGCCTGCTATCCGGATGGAGCCGGGGCGGAGCATCGTTGCCGATGCCGGCCTTACGCTGTACACCGCCGGAACGGTGAAAAAGATTCCCGGATATAAAAATTACGTTTCCGTGGACGGAGGAATGACCGACAATCCCCGGTTTGCACTGTACGGCTCGTTGTATACCGTGCTCAATGCCGGGAGGTTAAACGAAGAAAATGATTTTCTTTGTTCTGTGGTCGGGCGCTGCTGTGAAAGTGGCGACGTTCTCCAAGAAAACGTAACCCTTCCCGCAACTACCTGCCGCGGAGATATTATTGCCGTTTGCACCACCGGAGCCTATAACTACTCGATGGCCTCCAATTACAACCGGATTCCCCGTCCCCCCGTGGTGATGGTTTCCGAGAATGGCAATACCGTTTCTCTTGCCGTCCGCCGGGAAGCCCCGGAAGACGTACTGTCTTTGGATGAATAAAAATAGAACTCCGGCACGGTTCTCCGTGCCGGAGTTTTTTGCCCTTCCAAACAGATGGGAAGGCGGTTTTGCATCTCTCAGCAGCCTTCGGAACAGTTTCCGTTCTTGTTGGGCGGGAAGAATTGGTCCAAAGGAAATTCCATCTTTCCGAACAGTCCGCAGGGGTCTTGCTCGTCGGGATAGCAACTTTCTTTCTCGGGGATGCAGAAGTCACAGGCGGGAATCAGCAGTTGTACTTCCCGCATCAGACGGACGATAGAGAAGATTCCCAGCGTCACGTAAAGGCGGCGGCATCCTTCCCGGTCGCACAGGTCGTTTTCGAAATAGGAGTTGATATAGCCGGGAATGGACGAAATATCCATCGTGTCACATCCGCAGCGGTCACAGGGGTCGCTGATGTGGGCGGCAAGGACGATGGGGTCCAGTACTTCTACGGTGACTCTGGGGCGGTTGCTTCTGACTTCCAAATTGCGGTCACAACTGTGGGGTGCATATTCGGACGTAAAGATTTTGGCTCCCCCTTCGCTTCCGTAAAGGATGGCCTTTTTCGTAAAGGCGACGCATCCTTCGATATGTTGGGGGCGCCCCTGTCCCAGGCATACTTCGAAGCAGACCCGGATGAAAAATTGAACGTCAACGGTGTAAAATCCGTTGTTGAAGGCCAGCGGCTCTACGTCTATGTAGGACCACAAAATTTCCGTTTTCCCGGGCTTTACGCTGATGGCGTTTTCCAAAATCTGTTGGTCTTGTTCCGACAGATAAACCCGCAGGTCCTGCATACAGTCTCGGTCTTTACAGCAATCATAGATACGGTCTACGTTCACGCAGACGGCTTCCCGGAATTCCGACGGGGGAGTCGTCGTTCTGGTTGTCGGCATCGTTTCTCGATTCCTCCTTGAATCATAATGGCAAAACCACGTTTGCTCATTCCATTTATATGCCCCAAGGAGGTTTTTGTGCATAAAGATACCGGACGGGAGAGATTCCCGTCCGGTGTTTTTTCGTATGATTATTGTTTGGGTCCTTTCACTTTGCGGTGGCTTCTGTGATAGGAATAGATGATAGAGCAGAGCATTGCGGGTAAAAATCCAATTAAAAGATAAATTCCGTTAGGTTCAATTTTTACCGCATCCAGCAATTTATCCGTTCCCCAGGCATAGGCCGTGCAAATAACGAAATAGTAGAGAAAATAGAAGATAAGATTTTTCTTCATTCCGATATATCTGCCTACGGCACCGACGCCTTGCATAATTAGGAACATTACCGTCCCCAAAAGCAGCGTAATTCCCGCAAACAAAAGAATTTGAAGAAAAGACATCTGGGGCAGAAACGTTGTTCTGTAATAGAAATTATAGGGATACAACAGCGCAGTAAACCAATACGCCATCACACAGACGATCCAACACAACATCGTGCGAAGTTTAAAAAACTTTTTCATAATGAAACTTCCTCTGTAAATCCAATGGATTTATTTGTAACAGTATACCACATTTTCAGAAAAATGTCAAGTCCGAAGGAATGGGAAGTAAATTATGATCGGTTTTTATTTTCCAAACTTCCGCTGGAAGAATTTAACGATTTCCACCACGGGAATGACCAGAACGGCAAGCCCCATAGCGGTAAAGTATTCGGTCAGAGAAACGTGAGTAAATTCAAAGACCGTGGCAAGGGCGGGGATATAGATGACCGCCGTGGTCAGAACCAAGGAAGCCAGCATTGCACCGAACAGCATTACGTTATGGGATTTCAGGGCAAAGATGGATTTTCTCTGAGACCGCAGGTTAAAGGAGTGGAAAATTTCCGCCATCGACATCGTCAAAAACGCCATTGTAACGCCGTGTTCCGAGGTGGTGATCTCCCAGTTTCCGGTTTCCATAAAGTGACCGATAAAATACGATGCAAGGGTCAAAATGGAGACCAGGATGCCTTGATATGCCACGTCAAATCCAACGCCGCCGGAGAAGATACCTTCCTTGGAACTGCGGGGTTTTCTCTGCATAATATCCGGTTCGCTCTTTTCCACGCCCAACGCCAACGCCGGGAAGGTATCGGTAATCAGGTTGATCCAGAGAATATGCACCGGATGAAGAATGGTAAATCCGAGAATCGTCGCGGTAAAGATGGAGATAACTTCACTCAGATTGGACGCCAACAGGAATTGGATGGCCTTGCGGATGTTGTCGTAAATCTTCCGCCCTTCTTCTACCGCCGTAACGATGGTGGAGAAGTTGTCGTCGGCAAGGATCATATCCGCCACGTTCTTGGTAACGTCAGTTCCGGTGATACCCATACCAACGCCGATATCCGCACTCTTGATGGAAGGAGCGTCGTTGACACCGTCGCCGGTCATTGCGGTAACTTTGCCTTTTACCTTCCACGCCTTCACGATACGGACCTTGTGCTCCGGCTGTACCCGGGCGTAGACCGAATACCGTTCCACAGCACTTTCAAATTCTTCTTCGGGGATTTCGTCCAACTGTGCCCCGGTGATGGCCTGAGAAGCATCGGAAAGAATGTTCAGTTCCTTTGCAATGGCAATTGCCGTATCAATATGGTCCCCGGTAATCATTACGGGACGGATGCCGGCAGAACGGCACTTTTCAATTGCAGCCTTGACTTCGGGACGGACCGGGTCGATCATCCCGCACAGTCCCACGAAAACAAGGTCGTGTTCCAAATCTTCCGGCTCATAGGAAGTGGGTGCATCCCCGTGGGGTTTCATTGCCAAAGCAAGGACCCGCAGCGCACGGTCGGACATTTCCTTTTGTGCCGCTAAAATTTCTTGCTTCAACGCTTCGGTCATCGGGACCCGCTGTCCGTTTTTTAGAACGGAAGTGCAGAGGGAAAGCACGATATCGGGAGCGCCTTTGGTGTATTGAACGATTCCGCCGCTGGTCTTATGAACGGTGGACATCATTTTCCGGGAAGAGTCAAAGGGTGCTTCTCCGATACGGGGAGAGGAGGCCTTTAAACTGGGCTTTTTCAGATTCAGGCTGGCAGCATAGTTGACCAAAGCACATTCGGTGGGTTCTCCTTCCGTACCGCGTTCGGTCCATTCTGCGTCGGAGCAAAGAGCCATACCTTCCGCCAAAAGGGTTTCGTTGTCCCCGTAATGGTCCACGACGGTCATTTTGTTCTGGGTCAGAGTCCCGGTCTTATCCGAGCAGATAACTTGGGTACATCCCAGAGTCTCTACCGCTGTCAACTTGCGGATAACGGCGTTTCTCTTGGACATTTTGGTCACGCCGATGGACAACACGATGGTAACCACCGTTGCCAATCCTTCGGGGATGGCGGCCACCGCCAAAGAAACGGCGACCATAAAGGTTTCCAACAGATGATTGAATCCGAAATCTCCGTCTTTAAGAATGGTAAAGGCAAAGATGAATACGCAAATACCAAGCACAAGCCAGGTAAGAATCTTACTCAGCTGACTCAGCTTCTTTTGCAACGGAGTCTGGGAATCTTCGGTCTGGGACAGGGCAGAGGCAATTTTGCCCATTTCGGTCTCCATCCCAATGGCGGTGACTACCGCTCTTCCGCGTCCGTATACCACGGTGCTTCCCATATAGGCCATATTCTTCCGGTCGCCCAAGGGACAGTCTTTTCCGCTTTGGGGCAACACGTCGGAGGTTTTGGTAATGGCATTGGATTCCCCGGTCAAAGCCGCTTCTTCCACCTTCATCGAGGCGGATTCCAGAATCCGTACATCGGCGGGAACGGCGTCCCCCGCTTCTAACAGGATAACGTCGCCTACCACCAAATCTTCGCTCTTTACGTGGACCATTTCCCCGTCTCGCAGAACTTTCGAGGTGGCTGCCGTCATTTCTTTCAAGGCTTCCAGAGCTTTTTCCGCCTTGCTTTCCTGTACTACGCCCAAAACGGCGTTCAGCACTACGACGAACAGAATGATGAACACGTCGGCAAAGGATTCGTGGGAGATGGCCGCCGTTACCCCGGAGACCACCGCTGCCACCAAAAGAATGATAATCATCGGGTCGGTCAGCTGGTTAAAGAACCGCATCAGAACGGATATCTTTTTCCCCTCAGCCAGCTTGTTTTTGCCGGTTCCCAGTTCCGCGGCTTGCTGGGAAGTCAATCCGTTTTCCGTGGATTTCACTTCTTTTAAGACCGCTTGTGCTGTTTCAAAATAGTGTTTCATTTTCACAGACCTTTCTTTGATATGATATAATTTTTTACTGCAAAAAACAAAAAGACCTTTGCAGTCGATACTGCAAAAGTCTTGCCGATACATTACAGTACCCTGCAATCCGGGATAAAAATATCCGTATTGGCGAATCGCAAAGAAGCATTAAACTTCGGGCTACTCCCTTTTACCGTATCATTTTACCATTTTTTCCAAGGTTTGTCAATAGGATTGTGTGGAAAACTCTTGAATTTTTTTTGAGAATATGGTATACTGATACCGAACGAAGGATGTTTTAATTATATGTAGCCTTTTGCTTGATTATACGGAGGAATCTATGAACCGTTGGAATTACCTGACCGTCCCGTTGCTGGAATGGTTTTCCCGTCACGCCCGGACGATGCCCTGGCGAAGTGACCCTACGCCCTATCACGTGTGGATTTCGGAGATTATGCTCCAACAGACCCGGGTCTCGGCGGTGATTCCGTATTACGAACGGTTTTTGAAAGAGCTTCCCACCGTAGACGCTCTTGCCCGTTGTGACGATGAAAAGTTGATGAAACTCTGGGAGGGCTTGGGGTATTATTCCCGGGCCCGGAATCTGAAAAAAGCCGCAATAAAGATTATGGAAGATTACGGGGGCGTTTTCCCGTCGGACTACGCTTCGGTTCGCTCTCTGCCCGGAATCGGAGATTACACCGCCGGTGCCATTTGTTCCATTGCCTTCGGAAAACCGGAGCCCGCCGTAGACGGAAACGTTCTTCGGGTCTGGTCCCGGATTACGGGAAACGATTCCGATATTATGGCAGACGAGACCCGTAAGACTTGTCGGGAGTTGTTGCGCGGAGCAATGCCGGAAGGGAAAACGTCGGAATATACCCAGGCCTTGATGGAGTTGGGAGCCACGGTGTGTCTGCCCAATGGGACTCCGCTATGTGAACAGTGTCCTGTTTCTTGTCATTGTGTTGCAAAAGCAAAATCTTTGACAGCGGTCCTTCCGGTAAAAAGCAAAGCAAAGCCCCGCCGGGTGGAACGCCGCACGGTGTTTTTCCTTCTGTACGATGGCCGGGTCGCCTTGCGCCGTCGCCCCAAGAAGGGACTTTTATCCGGAATGTGGGAATTTCCCAATGGGCTTGTCGATGAACCGGTTCTTCCCGAAGGATTCTGCGGCAGGGAAGAAGGCGGGTTTGGTTGGGCAAAACACGTATTTTCCCATATTGAGTGGGAGATGGAATCCAAAGTTTTGGTTCTTTCTTCTCCGGACCTACCGGAAAATTGGCAGTGGGCAGATTCGGAAGACTTGCGGTCGGTCTACGCTTTGCCTTCCGCCTTCCGGGAGTTTATGCCACGTCTCTTTGAACGGTTGCAAAAAGAATCCAAAGAACGAAAATGAAAAGAAAAGAACTCTTCTTCCGAAGGGTTCTTTTTATGTTATTTGTTTCTATTTTACATTTTTTTTCTCAAACGCCACGCTCCTTAATGTTTCAAAAGGGTGAAATGTTTGTGAAAAATCGGAAAAAAGGGATTGACAAACCGAGGTTTGCGGACTATAATATATAGACAAAATATATAATAAATTATTGAGGTATACGCTATGATTCGCAGTATGACCGGTTACGGCCGGGCACAACGGGCGGTGGGGTCCCGGGACATCACCGTAGAAATTAAAGCGGTCAACCACCGTTATTTTGAGTTGAACGCCCGTATTCCCCGTGCCTATCTTTCTCTGGAAGACCCTATTCGGGCCCAGTTGCGTCGAAGCATCGTCCGGGGAAAAGTAGATTTGAATCTTTCGGTGAAGCGGGAGCAGGGAAATGATACCGACGTTTCCGTTGACCGGGAACTTTTGACCAAATACCTTACCGCTCTTCGGTCTGCCGGGGAAGAAGAGGGGTTGAAAGACGATTTGACCGTTTCCACCTTGCTTCGTCTTCCTTCGGTGGTGAATGCCGATACGGCAGAAGAAGATGCCGCCGAGGCCTGGAAGGACATCCAATCGGTCGTAGAAGAAGCTTTGGAATCTTTCTTGGCTCAACGGGAAGCGGAAGGAAAGCGCCTTGCGGACGACATCGTTTCCAAGTGTGAAGAATTGACGGCGTACGCCCAACAGGTGGAATCCCATCTTCCCGCTCTGATGGAAGCCTACGAGACCCGGCTCCGCACCCGGATGGAGGAATTGCTGGGCGAACATACCGTGGACGAAGGCCGGATCTTGACCGAAGTAGCCGTGATGGCGGACAAGACCGCCGTAGACGAAGAATTGGTCCGTCTCCGCTCTCATTGTACTGCTTTGCGGGAAATGCTGGTGAAGGGTGATTCCAACGGGAAGAAAATGGACTTCATCGTCCAGGAACTGAACCGGGAAGTAAATACCCTGACCTCTAAAATCGGAGATCTGGACGTGACCCGCATCGCCATCGAAATGAAATCGGTCATCGAAAAAATTCGGGAACAGATTCAGAACATCGAATAAGGGGGACGAATAATGCAGTTGATTAGTATCGGATTCGGCAACGTGGTTGCCGCCCACCGCATCGTGGCTATCATTTCCCCTGATTCTTCCCCTATCAAACGTTTGGTTCAAGACGCCCGGGATAAGGGAACGTTGGTGGATGCAACCTACGGTCGCCGCACCCGTGCCGTGGTGATTACCGACAGCGGCCACGTGATTTTGAGTGCCTTGCAGCACGAAACCATCGTCAACCGTGTGCCCGGAGCGATGAATCCCATTGACGACGAACCGGAAGGAGAAGAAGAATGAGCCGCCCCCGTTTGTTTATAATTTCCGGACCCTCCGGAAGCGGAAAGGGGACCTTGCTTTCCGATTTGCGGGAGCGCCATCCCGACGTGTTTTATTCCATCTCTGCTACCACCCGCGCCCCTCGGGAAGGGTTGGAACAGGACGGAGTCCATTACTATTTCCTCACCCACGAGAAATTTGAAGAAATGATTGCCGACAACGCCTTTATTGAATACAAGCGGTATTGCGGCAATATTTACGGAACCCCCCGCAAGCCGGTGGAAGATGCTCTGAACGCCGGCCGCAGCGCAATTTTGGAAATCGAGACCCAAGGGATGAAGGACGCTTACGCTCAGTATCCCGACGCCGTCACCGTTTTTATTTCGCCCCCATCCCTGGAACTTTTGGGCCAACGCCTCCGGGGGCGCAAGAGCGAGCCGGAAGACGTGGTCCTTCGCCGTTTGAAGCAGGCGGAAGAAGAAATGGCTTGCAGCGGAGATTACCGTTATACCGTAGTAAACGACGATTTGCAAAAAGCAAGAGACGAGCTGGATGCAATCTTCTTGCGCGAGACCGCCGACCTTTAATATTTGATTTTCACATTTCGAAAGGAAGTTTTTATTATGATTTACCCCGCAGTCAGCAAACTTATCAGACAGAAAAAGCAGTGCCGTTATTCTTTGGTCATCGCCGTGGCTAAGGAAGCCCGGACCATCGCCGAACGTGCCAACAATAACAAGGAACGTCTTTCGGAAAAGCCCATTAAAATGGCTGTCAACGCTTTTGCAGACGGAAAAGCCGTCTATTCCGAACCTGACGGGACGGAAATCGAAGAATAAGAAACGGGAGTTTTTGCCGTATGGTCTCTGTGGGCGTTGCCGTGGAGGGGATTCCCCGCTCCGCGGATAAACTGTACGAATATCTGCTTCCCCCGGGAGTTAAAGCCCCGGTGGGCAGTATCGTTACCGTGCCCTTTGGCCGAGGCAATAAACCGGTGCGGGGGGTCGTCTTAGGGGACGCTTCCAAGGACGGAACGCCCCCCGAAAAACTCAAAACCCTCCTTTCCGTGGGGGATTGTTATCTTTCGGAAGAGGCTCTTGCCGTCATCCGCTATTTGCGGGACCGATATTTTTGCACCTGGTTTGAAGCGGCCCGTTGTTTGCTGCCCACCGGCGTGTTCGGTGGCTCTGCAAAGTCGGTTTTGTCCGTATCGGTTGCCGATGAAGGTGCCGCCGCCTTGTATATGGAGACTAATTACGCCAACCGAAAACATTGCGACGTGCTTGGATTCTTGCTGGAAGAAGGTCAGATGACGCTGAAAGAATTGACCTATATGGCCGGCGTTTCCGAATCGGTGGTAAAGACTTTGGCAAAAAAAGGCCTCGTCACGCTGGAAAAGGCCGAGGTGCTTCGCAATCCCCTCAAAGACCGGCCTATCCCCGAAACGCCCCCTCAAATTTGTCTGAACCAAGAACAGACGAACGCGGTAGAGCCGCTGATTTCCGATTTGAACAGCGGAAAGACCCATCTTTTGTACGGGGTTACGGGAAGCGGAAAGACCCACGTTTTTATCCGCCTTATCGACGAAGCGTTAAAGCAGGGAAAACAGGCGGTTTTGATGATTCCGGAGATCTCCTTGACGTTGCAGATCGTCAATCGGCTTTACGCTCATTACGCTCAATCTCTTGCAGTTCTCCACAGCGGACTTTCGATGGGGGAACGGTTTGACGAATGGCGCCGGATTCAATCCGGAGATGCAAAGGTGGTCATCGGAACCCGTTCCGCCGTGTTTGCTCCCGTTTCTCCCGGGTCTTTGTTTTTGATTGACGAAGAGCAGGAACACACCTATAAATCCGAAGCATCCCCCCGGTATCACGCCCGGGAAGTGGCCGCTTTTCGTGTGGCTCGTGGCAAAGGATTGCTGTTGCTGGCTTCCGCCACGCCGTCCTTTGAAAGTTATTATCGGGCCAAGTCCGGTATTATCGGTTTTGAGCAGTTGACCGAACGATTCAACGGCCGCCCCTTGCCGAAGGTTTTGGTGGCGGACCTGCGTCGGGAAATGATGTCGGGAAACCGTTCCTGTATCGGCCGGACGCTGGGCATTGAGTTGGAGCAGAATCTCCAACGGGGAGAACAGGCAATTCTGTTTATGAACCGTCGGGGGTATCAGTCCCATATCACTTGCACTTCTTGTAATTCCGTGGTCAAATGTCCCCATTGCGGGATTGCAATGACCTATCATTCTTACAATAACCGGGTGGTCTGCAATTATTGCGGATACTCCACCGGCTATCTTTCGTCCTGTGCTTCCTGCGGTGGAAAACGCCTGTTGTACAGCGGCGTTGGAACGCAAAAAGCCGAAGAAGAATTGCTTCGCCTCTTTCCCGGTATCCGGGTTTGTCGGATGGATGCGGACACGGTGGGAGGCAAGTATACCCGGGAAGGAATTTTAAATGATTTTCGAGACAAAAAATACGACGTTCTTTTAGGGACTCAGATGATTACGAAGGGATTGGATTTCCCCGACGTAACGTTGGTCGGGGTCTTGAATGCCGATATGTCTCTGTATACGTCGGATTTCCGTGCGTTTGAGAAGACCTTCTCCCTTCTCACCCAGGTAGTTGGCCGGGCCGGCCGGGCGGAAAAAGAGGGAAGAGCCGTGGTTCAGACCTTTTCTCCCACCCACTACGTTTTATCCTACGCGTTTGCCCAGGATTATCAAGGATTTTACAACGAAGAAATGTCCCTTCGCAAATCCCTGCTATACCCCCCGTATTGTGACCTGTGTCAGTTCTGTTTTTTGGCGGATTCCGAGGCCGAGGCCTTCCGCGCCGCCGAAGATTTTTCCCGGCAGATTCAGGAAAAGACCCGGGATGATGCCGCATCGTTCCCCGTTCGCCTGATTTTGCCCAAAGTAACCGCCGTACCGCTGGTAGGCGGAAAAAACCGGGTTCGGGTGTTGATGAAATGCAAGGATACCCGACCTCAACGGCAGATGATTTCTCAATTGTTGGAAGAATTCCGTGCCCGCAAAGAAAACCGGGACGTTACCGTAATCGCTGATATGAATCCCGTTAACATTCTCTGATTTTCCCGAAAGGAAGCATAAATTATGGCTATTCGTAACATCGTAAAAGAAGGGGACGAAATTTTGGCAAAGGTTTGCCGTCCCGTTACCGTATTTGACGACCGTCTTCGTCAGTTGGTGGAAGATATGAAGGATACGTTGGCAAAGGCCAACGGCGCCGGCCTTGCCGCCCCGCAGGTGGGAGTATTGAAGCGCCTTGCCCTGGTGGTGGACGACAACGACGAAGTTTTGGTGCTGGTCAATCCCGTGATTACCCATACCGAAGGAACGCAAACTCCCACGGAAGGATGCCTTTCCGTCCCCGGTGTTTGGGGAAAGACCGTTCGCCCCGCCAAAGTGACGGTAGAGGCCCAGGATGAATACGGAAACCCCGTGAAATATACCCGCACCGGCATCGTTGCCGTTTGCTTCTGCCACGAGACCGACCATCTGGACGGTCACCTGTACCGGGAACACGTCACCGAATACGTTCAGTTGGATGATTGAGGACCATTATGAAAATTTTGTTTATGGGAACTTCTCCCTTTGCCGTAGAAAGTTTATCCGCCCTGGGAACCGCCGGAATTTCGGTGGATTGCGTTGTCACGCAGCCCGACCGTCCCAAGGGAAGAGGATATAAAATGACCTGTACTCCCGTGAAAGAACTTGCTCTGCAACGGGAATACCGGGTGGAAACTCCGGAAACACTGAAAGATGAGGCGATTCTTCCGTTGCTTCGGGAAATCGACCCGGACCTTATCATCGTCGTCGCTTACGGCAAAATTCTTCCGGCTTACGTTTTGAATTATCCCAAATACGGTTGCATCAACGTGCACGGCTCTCTGTTGCCGATGTATCGGGGTGCGGCGCCGGTCAATCACGTGTTGATGGACGGACAGTCCGAAACCGGTGTTACCACAATGTATATGGACGAAGGGCTGGATACGGGAGATATGATTTTGACCGCATCTACCCCCATCACTTCCGACGATACCTTCGGTACGCTTCACGACCGTCTGGCGAAGATGGGCGGCGAATTGTTGGTCAAAACGGTGGGATTGATTGCCGACGGTACGGCCCCCCGGATTCCCCAACAAGGCCCCACCTGTTATGCGTCGATGATTACCAAAGAGACCCGGAAATTGGATTTTACCCGGTCGAAGACCGAGTTGCATAACCGGGTTCGAGGATTGGCTCCGGAGCCCTGTGCGTTTGCCTTCTGCGGCGGAAAGAACGTCAAGATTCTGGAATCCGAGCCGGTAGACGGAGATTGGAACGCTGCTTGCGGTACGATTGTGGATAAAAAGCATTTGATCATCAAAGTCGCCGATGGCGGCCTTCGCCTCAAAACCGTTCAGCCGGAAGGAAAAAAGCCAATGTCCGGCGAGAGTTTCTGTGCGGGAAACCGCCACGATCTATTTGAATAAGAGGTTGTTGTATGCCCTTCGATTATTTCTATTATTCCGGGTACGGCGGATATCTTATCTGGATGTTGCCCTTGATTCTTCTGTCAGCCCTTGCTTCCGGCGCCGTTCAGCGGAATTACAATAAGTATTCCAAAGTACAGACCCGCCGGGGGTTTACCGGAGCGCAGATTGCGGAGCAGATTCTCCATTCCAACGGAATCTACGACGTAACCGTCAAGCAGATTACCGGAAATCTGTCCGACCATTATCATCCCAAGGAAAAGTATATCGGTCTTTCGGAAGGGGTCTATGGGTCTACGTCCATCGCCGCTCTGGGGATCGCTGCCCACGAAGCGGGTCACGCGGTGCAGTACCACGTAGGGTACGCTCCCATTAAGTTCCGTACGGCGATTCTGCCTGTTACGAACTTTGCATCCAAGTTTTCCTGGATTCTCATTTTTATTGGATTTTTGCTCAGTGATATCGTAGCGTTGGCGGGCGTGATTCTTTTCGGCGTTACGGTTTTGTTCCAATTGGTGACTCTTCCCGTGGAATTTAACGCCTCCCGCCGGGCGATTGCCGTGTTGGAAGGCGGATATCTGGACGAAGACGAATTGTCCGGGGCAAAAAAGGTTCTGTCTTCTGCCGCAATGACCTACGTGGTGGCCCTTTTGACCTCTCTTTGGCAGTTGTTCCGGTACTTTTTTATGATTTTCGGTTCAAGACGCAGGAGATAAAATTTTGGAAAAGATTGACTTGTCTTCTCTCACTTTTGACCAATTGACCGAACAGGTCAAAACCTTTGGTCTTCCCGGGTTCCGTGCCGGTCAGATTTACCGGTGGCTTGCCCGGGGCGTGCAGTCCTTTGACGAAATGTCCGACCTGTCCAAGGACCTGCGGGAAACTTTGACGGAGCAATGTTGCCTTGCCACGCTTTCCGAGGCAACGTGCAGCGTTTCTTCCGACGGAACGAAAAAATACCTGTTCCGTCTTGGGGACGGGAATCACATCGAAACGGTTTTGATGCGGTACGAACACGGAAATTCCGTTTGTATTTCTTCCCAGGTCGGCTGTAATATGGGATGCCGCTTCTGCGCATCCACCCTCAAAGGCAAAGTCCGGAATCTGACGGCAGGGGAGATGTTTGCCCAGATTTCTTATATCAACCGCACCGACCCGGTCTCCCACGTAGTGGTGATGGGGGTCGGGGAACCCTTGGATAATTACGATAACCTTGTCACGTTTATCCGGAATCTGACCTCTCCCAAAGGATTCGGAATGAGCCAGCGGCATATTTCCGTATCCACTTGCGGGCTGGTTCCTCAGATGGACCGCCTGGCGGAAGAGAATTTCCAAATCACTCTTTCGGTCTCCCTCCACGCTCCCGATAATGAGACCCGAAACCGGATTATGCCGGTCAACCGTACTTATCCCGTAGAAGAAGTCTTGGCCGCCTGTGACCGTTATACCGCCGCCACCGGTCGCCGCATTTCTTACGAATACATTATGATCAACGGAGTCAACGATACTCCTCAGCACGCCCGTTTGTTGGCGCGGCACCTCCATCGGAAATTGGCTCACGTCAATCTGATTCCGATGAATCGGGTGGAAGAACGGGACTTTGAGCCGTCCACCCCCGACCGGGTCCGCCGTTTTTCGTCGATTCTTTCCGAGCAGGGCATCAACGTGACCTGCCGCCGGAAGTTAGGAAAAGATATCGATGCTTCGTGCGGACAATTGCGAGCCCGGTTTGAAAAAGAAAAGAACCGGTAATGGATAAAATCCGTCCCCATTCTTCAAGAAAGGCAGGGATTGTTGCGTGAAAAGTTATATGATGACCGATGTGGGAAAAAAGCGGGCCACCAATCAGGATGCGTTCTGTCAGGGCCGCCTTCCCGGCGTTCAATTTTCCGTTCTTTGCGACGGAATGGGCGGACATCGGGGCGGAAACGTTGCCGCGGAGATTGCAGTACGGAGTTTTTACGAACTGTTTTCTACCCGTCTGCACGCGGGAATTCGCACCAAAGAACTGAAAAACGTGATCTGCGGAGTCATTTCCAGGGTCAGCCGACTCATTGCAGAGACGTCTGCCGTAACCCCCGACGTTGCCGGAATGGGGTCTACTGTGGTTCTTGCCGTTGGCACGGGCGAAAAGATCTGTATTGCCCACGTGGGGGACAGCCGCTGCTACTTATTCCGTAACGGAACTCTTCGCCGGTTGACCAAAGACCATTCGCTGGTCCAGGAAATGATCGACCGGAAAGAAATTACGCCGGAAGAAGGAGAGACCCATCCTCACCGCAACGTGATTACCCGAGCCTTGGGGTATGCGGAAGATTCTCAGCCGGAAATCGTCTTTTCCGACGTGAAAAAAGGTGATATTTTTCTCTTATGTACCGACGGCTTGACCGTTCCGGTTCCGGAGTCTGAGATTCAACGCTTATTTGAAACTACTCCTCCGGAACAAGTTGCGGAGATTTTGGTAAAAACCGCCTTGGAAGGCGGCGGTCCGGATAACGTGACCGTAGGAATCCTGTGGGAAGAAAGTGAGGGGAAAGACCGATGAAACAACTGATAGGAAGCATCGTAAATAACCGGTATCAGATTCGCAGTACCTTAGGGGTCGGCGGAATGTCCGTGGTGTTCCGCGCCTACGATTTAATGGAAGACCGGGAAGTTTCCCTGAAAGTCCTCCGGGCCGACAAATTGGGCGACCAGGAATCCCGGCGCCGGTTTTATAACGAATCCCGGGCCATTTCTTTAATGTCCCATCCCAATATCGTCAACGTTCACGACGTGAATTTTGAAGGTCGCTTGCAGTATATCGTAATGGAATACGTGGACGGCGTGACCCTGAAAGACCGAATGGACCAAAAGGGTGCCCTTTCTTCGGAAGAAGCGATCCATTATCTCCGTCAAATTTTAAGCGCGCTGTCCCACGCCCACGAACGGGGTGTGGTCCATCACGATATCAAGCCGGAAAATATTCTTCTTTTGGCCGACGCTTCGGTAAAAGTGACTGATTTCGGCATTGCATCGGTCCCCAATTTTGAGGGGGATTCTCTCTCCGACGAAGCGGTAGGCTCGGTGCATTACATTTCCCCCGAACAGGCACGGGGCGACGTTACTGATAATAAATCCGACCTGTATTCCGTCGGAGTAATGATGTATGCTCTTCTGACGGGAAAATTACCTTTTGATGCATCTTCCCCCGTCGACGTGGCTCGGATGCAGGTGGAAAAGCCCCCTTATCCTCCCTGTAAGTTGATTCCGGATCTTCCCGTGGGCTTCCAACAAGTGATTTTCCGGGCAATGGCAAAGAATCCTTCTCATCGGTATCAGGATGCCAAGGCGATGCTCAATGACTTGGAAAAATTGGAAAAGAATCCCGAGACGGTCTTTCCGTATCCCAAAGAATACCGCCTCCCCGGCCGAAAGGCGAAAAAGCGCAAGGGATTTTTGGGCTTTTTGCGGGCAATGTATCCCGATGACGAAGATACCTATCTCCACGTCCGAAACACCCAGCTGGCGATGGTTTGTGCCTTGTTGCTTTCCGCGTTGCTGGTCTTTGCGGGGGTTGGTACGATGGTGGCTATCGTTTCCAATCTCTATCAAGAATACGTAAACGTTCCCCAGTACGTAGGAATGTCTTATAACGATATCGAAGCTAATTACGAAGTGGCCAAGAATTTCCGTTTCAATCTTCAATATGAGTTTGACAACGCCGTAGAATCCGGTGTGGTGTTGGAGCAGTCTCCCAATTCCGGGGAATCTGTGGTGTCCGGGTCGGAAATTACGTTGGTTATCAGTAAGGGCGGCCGCAGTATTGCGATTCCTGAGTTGGCGGGAAAAACCGAGACGCAGGCTATTGCCGCTTTGAAAAACGTGGGGCTTACTTACGTTCGTCAGGCAGAAGTCGGAAATGTTGCCGTGGATGAAGGAATCGTTTTACGGTGTGAACCTGCCGCCGGAACGGAAGTTACGGAAGGTACGACGGTGACCATTTACGTCAACGTCCGCGCCGCGGTGACTGAGGCTATCGTCCCCAATTTGGTGGGTTCTGCCAAGGAGACTGCCATTACTGCTCTTTATAAAAAGGGAATTACCAACGTTTCCATCAACGAAGTGTTTAGCGAAACCGTTCCCGAGGGGCAGGTTATTTCTCAGTCCGCTCCTGCCGATTCGGTCATTCCTCTTTCCCAGACCATTACCGTAACGGTGAGCAAGGGTGTGGAGCCGCAGGAATAATATGGAAGGAATCGTAATTCGAGGGCTTGGCGGCCTGTATGAGGTTTTGAGTGACGGACAGGTCTATCAATGCCGGGGCCGAGGCGGTCTAAAACGGGACCGCAATATATTATATGTAGGGGACCGGGTGAAATTTGACGGCGAAGCTATTTCGGAAATCCTTCCCCGGCGAAACGTGTTGCTTCGACCTGCGGTAGCTAATTTGGATCATTTGTTTATCGTTGTTGCCTTGTGTGACCCTTTGCCCAATTTGTATACGTTGGATAAGTTGACCGTCATTGCCCGGCATTGCGGGGTAACGCCGATGCTGGTGTTAAATAAAACCGACCTTTCGGACCCCTTGTCGGTGCGGGAAACCTATTCGTCTTTGGGATATCCTTGTTTTTCGGTCTGTGCAAAGACCGGCGAAAATGTGAATGTTTTACGGGAACAGATGAAGGGGAAGACCAATGCCTTTGCCGGCCTTTCCGGGGTGGGAAAATCCACTTTGGTCAATGCCCTTGCCCCCGATCTGGTCCGTCAGACCGGGGAGGTCAGCCGAAAACTTCAACGGGGCAAACACACCACCCGTGCCGTGGAACTGTTTCCCTTTGAAGGGGGATTTTTGGCCGATACGCCGGGGTTTTCCGAATTGGAGTTTCTCCCTTGTGGGTTGTATGACCGTTCCCTTTTGCCTGAATATTTCCCGGAATTTGAGCCCTATTTGGGAGATTGCTATTTCCGGGACTGTGCGCACGGCAAAGAGAAAAACTGCGCCGTGCGAATGGCTGTGGAAGAAGGAAGAATTCCCGCTTCCCGCTATGAAAATTATCTTCGGATGTATGAGGAGATCGGTCCGTTGCGTCCTTGGGAGGTTCGGAAATGAGATGGGTCATTTTTTGTTGGTCGAAGTCTGAACAACCCCCTGCCGGACTTCGTTGCGATGACGTGTTCGTTTGTGCCGATTCCGGACTGGAATACGCCCGTCGGTGCGGGATTACCCCATCCATCGTTTTGGGGGATTTCGACTCGTATACCGGCCAAATTCCGCCCAATGCGGAACTGATTCGCCTTCCCAAAGAAAAGGACGATACCGATACGATGTTTGCCGTCCGTTTGGGACTCCAACGGGGTATCACGGAGTTTTTGATTGCCGGAGGCATCGGAGGCCGTCTGGACCATACCTTAGGAGCGGTTCAGACCTTGAATTATCTGGTCTCCCAAGGGGTTTCTGCTTCGATGAGCGACGGAAAACAATGGATTGAAGTTCTTTCTGCCCCCGTGACGAAAACCTATACGCTCCAAGATTCCCGGTATTTTTCCGTTTTGGCCCTGACCGAACAGGTGACGGGGCTTACGATGAAAGGGTTTCGCTATCCTTTGACCGATGCGCGGATTACATACGATTATCCCTTGGGGATCAGCAATGAAATTTCCGAAGACCGCGCCACCCTTTCTGCCGAAACGGGGCGGTTTGCCGTGATTCGTACTGCCGATTGATTTCACATATCACCTCCTTGTTGCATAAGATGGCAATGAACGGTGGGAACGCGATTCCCCCGGAATTTAAGGAGGCTTTCTTATGATGAACTGCAATTCCAATTACTATTTCTGGACCGTCCTTATCGCTGCTGTGATTATCTTCGCCGTTTACGGTAATAACGGTTGCGGCTGCGACAACGACCACTGCTGCTAATCTCTCGATCCCACATAGAAAAACCGCCTGAAAAGGCGGTTTTTTCGTATTTTACGCGTCCCGTTCTTCTCGGGATACGGGCGAAGTTTCCAATCCGAAGCTGATGGAAATTGCCCGGTCTACCCGGTCCATCGCTTCCCGGTCCAGATGCCCCATTCGTTCTTTTAACCGGCGTTTGTCCAGGGTTCGAATCTGTTCCAGCAGGATAATGGAATCCCGGGCAAGACCGTAATTTCGAGCATCGACTTCGATGTGGGTTGGTAAGCGGTTTTTATTGATTTTACTGGTAATTGCCGCGGCAATCACCGTAGGACTGTGCTTGTTTCCCACGTCGTTCTGTACGATAAGAACCGGTCGGATTCCCCCTTGCTCCGACCCCACGACGGGGCTTAGGTCCGCGTAATAAATGTCTCCTCGACGAATCAGCGGCATTCTTTTTCCTCCTATGATTTTCGATGTAAGTTTGTTTTCATTTTCTTGGAACAGTATTATTTTCCTCCGAAACTTCTGATTTTAATCAACCCAAATTTCGGAAAGAAAAAAACGGTTCGTTCCATCATAGTACGGCGGAAGAAAAAAGGTGCGGATTCTTGACAAGGAAGAACAGATGTGATATAATAATGCCCGATACCATTTTCAAGGAGTTTTTATGTCCATTCGGTTGTCTGACCATTTTACCTATTCAAAACTGATTCGTTTCATCCTTCCTTCGGTTGCGATGATGATTTTTTCTTCGATCTACGGAGTTGTAGACGGATATTTTGTGTCCAATTTTGTGGGGAAGACCCCGTTTGCCGCCGTGAATTTCATAATGCCTTTCCTGATGATGTTCGGAGGGCTTGGATTTATGTTCGGCACGGGGGGCAGTGCTCTGGTTTCCAAGATTATGGGAGAGGGAAGACCGGAGAAAGCCAACCGGGTCTTTTCCTTGATCGTTTACGTTTCTCTCGGGGTGGGAATTGCCGTTTCTCTTTTTGGAATTTTCTTGCTTCGTCCCTTTGCCACGTTGCTTGGTGCAGAAGGGGAATTGTTGGAATACTGTGTGATTTACGGAAGGATCCTTTTGCTTGCAACCCCCTTTTTTATTCTGCAAATGGAGTTTCAAAGCTTCTTTGTCGCCGCAGAAAAACCTCAGTTGGGACTGTGGGTTACAGTGGCTTCCGGGGTTGCCAATATGGTCTTGGATGCCCTGTTTGTGGGATTGTTTCAATGGGGTGTTGAGGGTGCCGCCTTTGCCACTGCCGCAAGCCAGGTGGTAGGCGGAATCATTCCCCTGGTGTATTTCTTTGTCCCCAATTCCTCTATTTTACATTTGGGAAAGACCCAATTTGATGGGTCTGCCATCTGGAAGACCTGTACCAACGGTTCTTCGGAACTGATGTCCAATATTTCAATGTCCTTGGTGGGGCTTTTGTATAACATTCAACTGATGCGATATGCCGGAGAAGACGGAGTTGCGGCGTACGGCGTTTTGATGTACATCAATTTGTTCTTTCTTTCGATTTTTATCGGATATGCCATCGGAACGGCTCCCATCGTCAGTTTTCATTACGGGGCCGGAAATTGCGACGAATTGAAAAATATTCTGAAAAAAAGTCTGGTCATTATTGGGATTTCTTCTGTGATAATGCTGATTCTCTCCGAGTCTCTTTCCCTTCCTCTGTCCCGCCTGTTCGTAGGGTACGACCCGTCTCTGTTTGACCTGACCCGGAGAGGATTTACTTTGTATTCCTTCACCTTCCTCTTTGCCGGATTGAATATCTTTTCCTCCTCCTTCTTTACAGCATTAAATAACGGTCCGATCTCCGCGTTGCTTTCCTTTGCCCGCACCCTGGTATTCCAGGTCGGAGCGGTTTTGTTGTTGCCGCTATTTTTTGACGTTGACGGGATTTGGTTGTCTATCGTCGGGGCGGAATTGATGGCCTTCTTCCTGGGAATCCTGTTCTTGATTTTGTTACGGAAAAAATATCGTTATTAAAGAAAAAATCCCACCCGGAATGGGTGGGATTTCATTTTTTTATTGTCCGTTTTCCTTTTTTTGCTGGGGCTTGCGCTTTTTGTAGAACGGCTTCTTTTTATGCTTCG
Organism: Eubacteriales bacterium; assembly: GCA_045542115.1. Lineage (GTDB taxonomy): Bacteria > Bacillota > Clostridia > Oscillospirales > UBA644 > RGIG995. The sequence goes on along the minus strand of JAZQKK010000014.1, from coordinate 263,567 downwards.
GACGGGGATTTTTCGCCGGTTCTTTGCTCTTTTCTTCGATGCTTTCTTGAAGGATAGGAGCAGGGATTTCTTCTTTTTGGGTTGTTTCCCGTTCCGGCTCGTTGGGGTCAGTCAACTCTTCTTTTTTATAGAAGACGGGGGCTTCGTCCGGCTTGTCTTCCAGACGGACACGAACCCCTTGTTTGAGAGCAGACACTTCGCAGACCGTTCCGCAACCGTTGAGGGTCTTAACGTAGGAACCCATCTTGGGAAGTTCCTTGTAGTCCGCTTCATAAGCCTTTTGTTCAAAGGATAAACAGCAAATCAATTTCCCGCAGGGACCGGAAATTTTTTGAGGAGAGGATGACAATCCCTGGTCTTTTGCCATTTTGACCGTAATCTGGTCAAAATCCGTTAAAAATCCGGCACAACAAACCTTTCGTCCGCACAGTCCCAATCCCGCAATGGTCTTAGTCTGGTCCCGAACGCCGATTTGCCGCAGTTCGATTCGGGTCTTGAACACGCCGGCCAAATCTTTGACCAACTCCCGGAAATCTACCCGACCTTCCGCAACAAAGCAGAATACGATTTTCGAGCAATCGAAGGTGTATTCCACGCTGATAAGCTTCATATCCAAGCCGTGCTTTTTAATCTTTTCTTCACAAACGTCAAAGGCGGCTTTTTCTTTTTCCCGGTTTTCCTTGTCCCGTTGCAGGTCTTCCTCGGTGGCAAGACGAAGCACGGGGGAAAGGTCTTTGATATTTTCCGATTCGTCAATCTCCTTATTCCCAAGGGCTACCGTGCCGATTTCGATTCCCCGGACGGTCTGAACGATGACCTTCTGTCCCGGTTCGGCCACAACGCCGTTGGGGGCAAAATAATAAATCTTTCCCGCATTGCGGAAACGGATTCCGATGATTTCAATCATTGGAGTGATCCTTTCTTTGAAAAAAATAATTATCTTCTTGCTTTCAGGCAGAGCCGGGCAAGATTGGTATTCCACAGCTTCACGTTTACGTTGGTCTGCATTGCTTCTTCCATTTCGTCCCACCGTTGGGCCAAGTCGGCGAAAAACCGGCGTTGCGAAGGGGTGCAATCCCGTAAACAGCGTTTTACGTGAAGGGAAAAGGCTCGGTAAAAGGCCGTTAACTGTTCCCGGTCTTTGAAATTAAAAATCCGAAAGACGCAGGGAACATCTCCTTTTTGCAGAGCTTCAATCAGCGCTTTGCACCGTTCCACCGCTTCTCCGTCTCCCGATTGATACAGTTCCACGGCTTTCCCCAAAAATCCCGCGGACAGCAGCGCCGCATTTTGTGCCTTTTCGTCATAAGAACCGAAGGTCTTAATGAAATGGTCCCGAATCACCGATTCCGGCAAAGGTGCCGTCGTTAAGGTTTGACACCGGGAACGCACCGTTTCCAACACCCCTTCTTTCGCATTGCACAGCAAAAGAAAAACGGCGTACTCCGGCGGCTCTTCCAACGTCTTCAACAACAGATTTTGGGCTGCGGGGTGGAGTTTTTCCGCCTTGTCGATGCGGTAGACTTTGTGCTTTGCATCGTTAGGGGTCAGTACGATTCCCGCCAACACTTGCCGCATTTCATCCACCGGAAGGTCGGAAGGAATATCGATAATATCCGGATGGCACCGTTCCCGAAACTTATAGCATTGCCGACAGGTTCCGCAAGGGGGGTTCTCTCCGTCGCAGACCAGTGCGTTGGTGATAAGGTTTGCGAGCGTATGCTTCCCCGACCCTTCCGGTCCTTCGATCAGATAGGCGTGGAACAGGTGGGAATTTAGGATGGTTTTGATGGGGTCGTTCCCGTAAAATCCCGAAAAATTCATAGGTCTGCCTCAAAATCACAACTGACCGCCGATTCTATCACGGAATGGACGTATTCCGCCACCCCCAAATGGAAGGGGTGAGCCTTGTAGAGGGGAAGGTCGTCTTTTTTGTCAAAGGTGATGACCAGGGCCACGTCATAACTCCGTCCCGAATAGAGACAGTCGGTTCCGACTTCTATTTCCCGAATCTGGGGGACGTTTCCCCGAAGGGTCAAAAACTTATTTTTCAAGGCTTGCTTAGCTTTTTCGCTTCGGTCTTTCAAGCGGTACAGCACGATATGTCGAAACACGTTGACCCCTCTTCTCTGTATATTTCTTTCTCTATTATAACACAAATGAAGAAAAATTGCAAGAAATTTTACCGAAAGTTAAAATAAAGTTGCATATCTGAGGTGGAAATTTTCTGAAAAATGTGATACAATGGAAGAAAGAACCGATATGGGAGTGTTCTCTATGGGATACGTAACCCTCCGCGGAAGCGGAGAATATGAATTTACCGAAAAAAAATCCACCTTCATTGGCAGAGCCTTTTATACCCCTACCGAAGAGGAGGCCAAGCAGGTGATTGCTCAGATCCGTGCCGCCGACCCGGAAGCACGGCATCACGTGTTTGCCTACGTTATTCACGGGGGAATCGTCCGTATGAGCGACGACGGCGAACCCTCCGGGACCGGAGGAGCCCCGACGCTCAATGCATTGCAGAAGAACGGATTGGAAGACGTTACGGTGGTAGTCACCCGGCATTTTGGGGGGATTTTGTTGGGTGCCGGAGGGTTGGTGCGGGCCTATGCCAAAGCCGCCGCCGGAGCCCTGGAAGCGGCGGAAAAGACCGAGACTGCTGAATTTATTGATTTTACCGTGACCTTCCCTTATTCGAAGACCGGGACGGTAACATATCACGGAGAAAAATTGAATATTCCCATTTTGGACCGTTCTTTTTCGGATAACGTGGTTTTCTCGATGCGTTCGGAAGAGCCGGCTCTTTGCGCTCTGAAAGAAGTATTGTCCGAGGATATTTCCATCGTTTTTCAGGAAATCGGCCGTCAGATTGCCCCGAGATGATTCTCGGGGTTTTTACTTAAATTACCCTCTTGACATATTTAAGATTTTATTATATAATTATTATATATCTTGTGAAATTCAGTCGACCGGATGCGAGGGGCATCCGGTAACGTTATAAAAAGAGAGGAGTATCTTCTATGGCGTTTTCTTTCCGCGGCGGAATCCATCCGGAATATCAAAAAGAAAAAACCGCCGCCAGCGTCATCGTCAGCAATCTGCCTCAGCCGGAGCAGGTGATCATCCCCCTGTCTCAGCACATTGGTGCTCCCTGCCAACCTGTCGTCAAGGTAGGAGACCGGGTGTTGGAAGGGCAGAAGATCGGGACGTGTGAATCGGGACTTTACGCTCCGGTGCACGCTTCGATTCCCGGAATCGTGAAGGCTATCGAACCTCGGTGGACTTCTTCGGGTATCAAGGTTCCGTCGGTGGTCATTGAAAATGACGGAAGCGACGAAAAGGTGGAACTGGAATCTTATGAGGGGGACGTTTGCGACCTTTCTTCCGAGCAGATTATTGCTCTGGCTCTGGAAGCCGGTATCGTGGGGATGGGGGGAGCGGCATTTCCGTTGCACGCCAAATTGCGTACCGCTATCGATCGCAAAGTCACTTCGGTGATCATCAACGGTTGTGAGTGCGAGCCTTTTATTACCTCAGACCATCGGGCAATGGTGGAATATCCTCGGTTTATCGTTACCGGTGCGGAATTGATCCGTCAGTGCCTGGGTGTGGACGACGTTGTTATCTGTATTGAGAACAATAAACCCGATGCCCTTGCTACGATGCGGGCCACCGCCGACGGTACGGGAATCACCGTTTTGGAATTGCCCACGAAATACCCCCAGGGGGGCGAAAAACAACTGATTCGTGCCGTTACCGGTCGGGAAGTTCCTCCGGGGAAACTGCCGATGGATATCGGTTGTGCCGTGTTTAACGTGGATACCTGTGCATCGTTGTACCGGGCTATTTATCGGGGGCAGCCCCTGACGAAGCGGGTGGTGACCGTCAGCGGTTCTGCGGTGGCAAATCCCGCGAATCTGTTGGTTCGTATCGGAACTCCTTACCGGGAACTGTTCCGGCATTGCGGCGGCTTTACGGCGGAACCTTACAAGATTGTGACCGGCGGTCCGATGATGGGCTTTGCCCAACATTCCTTGGATATCCCCGTGGTTAAGAATACTTCTTCCCTTTTGGCCTTTGCTCCCGACGGGGGAGAAGAGTCGTTCCCCGATTCGGATACCTGTATCCGGTGCGGCCGCTGTGTTTCGGTTTGTCCGATGCGGTTGCAACCTACAAAAATTTATGAAAACGCCGTGTTGGACCGGTTTTCCGAGTGCGCAAAGTTGAACGTTCAGGACTGCATTGAATGTGGTTGTTGTGCCTACGTTTGCCCTGCGAAATTATACTTGGTTCAGGCAATGCGGATGGCGAAAAGTCAGATTCCCCGGGAAGGAGGAAAGAAATGAGCCAGCAACTTTTAGTCAATTCCTCGCCTCATTACCGTTGCAAGGATTCTACGATGACCTTGATGCGGGACGTGGTGATTGCCCTGCTTCCTCTGTTGGTTGCCGGTACCATTTATTTTGGCTTCCGAGCATTAAGCATTACGTTGGTTTCGGTCGGGTCGTGTGTCGCTTTTGAAAGTTTGTTTAATTGGCTGACCAAACGCAAGAATACCATCGGAGACTTTTCTGCGGTGGTCACCGGGTTGCTTCTGGGATTGAATCTTCCGGTGGTGACCCCTTATTGGATGGTTGCTGTTGGCGGATTTTTTGCCATTGTCGTGGTAAAATGTCTCTTCGGGGGATTGGGAAAGAATTTCTTGAATCCTGCCCTTGCCGCAAGAGCGTTTCTCTTCTCCTGGCCTACGATTATGACCACCTTTACAAAGCCTTTCAGTGACGTTTATTATAAGGCGTCGTTCATTTTCGGAGAGCCAATGTTTACCGACGGTGTCATTTCCGATTCCGTGGACTCTATCACCAGTGCTACCACCCTTGCCAGTCTGAAAAACGGCGTTGTTCCCGAAACGGATCTGTGGGATATGTTCGTTGGAAATATGCCCGGATGTATCGGGGAAACTTCTACGCTTCTGATTCTTGTGGGTTTGGTTTATCTGCTTTGCCGGAAGGTCATTACCTGGCATATCCCCGTCTGCTACATCGGTACGGTGGCCCTTTTGACCTATCTGTTCCCCGTGGGTGGAATGGAAAATCTTACTTATATGGCCTACGAACTGCTCAGCGGCGGTCTGATGCTGGGGGCGGTCTTTATGGCGACCGATTACGCCACGTCCCCTCTTTCCAAAGTAGGAAAGATTATCTATGCCGTGGGATGCGGCGGATTAACGGTGTTGTTACGTACCTTCGGCGGATATCCCGAAGCGGTCAGTTATTCCATTTTGATTATGAACGTGGCAACGCTGGCCATTGACCGGTATTTGAAGCCCCGTCGTTACGGAATCGGAGGGGAAAACGTATGAAAAAGTATTTTTCTCTCGGATTTCGCCTCGCTTTATTCGTTGCTGCCGTGGTTGCTATGCTTTCGGTGGTTAATATTCTCACCCGTAATACCATCGCCGAGCGTCAGAGGTTAGCCGGTCAGGCGGCTCGGGCAGAACTTCTTCCCGGAAGTTTTACACAGCTTTCCGAAGACTATATTTCCCCCTCTGAATCGGGGATGATTACTGCCGTTTATCAAGGGGAAGAAAACGGTTCCGTTACCGGATATTGCTTTGACGTGACGGTAAAAGGGTATGACACCATTACGATGATTGTCGGGGTAAATCCCGAGATGATTGTTACCGGTGTCAAGATTCTTTCCCAGTCGGAGACCCCCGGAATCGGCTCGAAGGCGGTGGATGAACAAGGGGCGTATCTGCCTCAATTCAAAAATCTGCCTTCTCGGAATTTGGAAAGCATCATTCCGGTCAGCGGGGCTACCATTTCGTCGAAGGGCATCCAGTCCGGCGTGGAGTCCGCCGTCCGGGCTTGTGAGTTCATTCTGCAAGGAGAGGGGGATTAAAGGATGGCAAAAGACAACGTATCGGTGGGTAAAATTTTTAAAGACGGCCTTTTGGACCAGAACCCCATTTTCGTTCAACTTTTGGGGATGTGTTCCACGTTGGCTGTTTCCACCACGGTCATCAACGGGATCGGAATGGGACTGAGCGTGACGTTTGTTCTTATCCTTTCTAATCTGTTTATTTCGCTTTTGCGGAATTTTATTCCTTCGAAAATTCGGATTGCATCGTATATCGTTATCATCGCCGGCTTTGTTACAGTGGTGGATATGGTGTTGCAGGCCTACGTTCCGTCGCTGGCGGAATCCTTGGGGTTGTTTATCCCGCTTATCGTGGTAAACTGCGTGATTCTTGCCCGGGCGGAAAGCTTTGCTTCCAAGCACGGTCCGTTACCTTCGGTGTTGGACGGTCTTGCGATGGGGTTTGGATTTACGGTTGCGCTGGTCATTATTTCCGCGATTCGGGAATTGATCGGCAGCGGAACCCTTCTCGGACTGAAAGTCCTTCCCGAGGCCTATTCTCCCGCGGTTTTGGTGATTTCTCCCGTGGGTGGATTTTTGATTCTGGGCGGTTTGATTGCCTTTGTGCAATGGCTGAAAAACCGTTCTAAAAAGAAGGAGGACTGAGTTATGGCAAATTTGTTTTTACTCGCTCTTTCCGCAATTTTAATTGAAAACTTCGTGTTTGTAAAATTCTACGGTATCTGCCCATTTTTAGGTGTATCCCAAAAAACAGGAACGGCTGTGGGAATGGGGCTTGCCGTCACCTTTACGATGACGATTGCGTCCGCCCTGACCTGGCCTTTGTACCATTTTGTTCTCAAACCCTTGCACATTGAATATTTGGAGACCATTGCCTTTATTCTGCTGATTGCCTGCTTGGTACAGTTCATCGAAATGTTCTTGCAGAAGGCCATCCCCGCGTTGTATTCCGCTTTGGGAATTTATCTTCCGTTGATTACTACTAACTGCGCCGTTTTGGGGGTTGCCCTTCTCAACGTGCAGAACGATTACAACTTCATCGAATCTACCGTCTACGGCTTTGCCGCCGGACTGGGATTCCTGTTGGCTATTTTCTTGCTTTCTCTCGTTCGGGAACGGTTTGAGTTTGCCAAAATTCCCAAGCCCTTCCGTGGGGTTCCCATTGCCCTGATTGCCGGCGGTCTTTTGGCCCTTGCTTTCGGGGGATTGCGCTTGTCGTTTTAAGGAGGAATGATATGATAGCAATGCCTGTTTATCTTGAAATTCCCATCACTATTTTGGTTCTGGCGGCGGTAGCCTTTCTCTTCGGCGTTCTGTTGGCGTTTGCCGCGAAGAAATTTGCCGTGGAAAAAGACCCCCGTATTGACGAGATCTCCGAGCAGTTGGCCGGAGCGAACTGCGGCGGCTGCGGTTACAGCGGTTGCGGAGCTTACGCCAAGGCGATCGTGGAAGGAACTGCTCCCGTGGGACGTTGTCCCGTTGCCGGGGCGGAGGCCAACAAAAAGATTGCGGAAATTATGGGAGTGGAAGTGAAAGAACCGGTTCGGATGCGGGCACAGGTGATGTGTAGCGGAAACAACCGAACGGCGAATTACAAATATCTTTATCAAGGCCTTGCCGATTGCCACTCGGTCTCCCGCTTGGGGAACGGTCCCAAAGAATGCAGTTACGGTTGTATCGGATTGGGGTCCTGTGTGAATGCTTGCGCTTTTGACGCCATTAAACTGCAAGACGGCGCCGCGTTCGTGGAATACGACCAGTGCCGTGCCTGTGGAATGTGCGTGACCGCCTGTCCTCAAAATCTGATTGAATTAGTGCCCTTTGATTCCCGGTATTGGGTGGCTTGCAAGTCCAAAGATAAGGGCGTTACCGTCCGGTCTCACTGTCAGGTGGGGTGTATCGGTTGCGGTATCTGTGCCAAGAATTGTCCCAACAACGCCATTACCTTCGTGGATAACATTGCCCACATTGATTACTCTCTCTGTAATCATTGCGGCCTGTGTGCCTCCAAATGCCCCCGAAAAATCATTCTCGACGGTTGTGTGTCTTTGGAGACGGAGACGGCGCAATGAGGCGGGAATGGTCGTTTCATCGCACCCGAGGGGTGCGAAAGCATCTTCCTTGGTTAATTGTGACGGGAATCCTTTTGTTTATCCTTGGATTTTTTGCCGCCCGTCCCATTTTGATGCTGTTGGGTCTGATTTAAAATAACTTCTGTTTTCCCTCCCCGGAGCATAAACTCTTCGGGGAGGTGTTTTTATGAAAAAAAATTATTTTTATACAACGGTTTTGGAAGAATTTTCATTGTTGTTGTCTGCCATTCGTTCTCCCTCGCAAGACCGGGCCGAGGCTTTTCGGGAATCGTGTTTTCACCGACACAAAGGGTTGTGTATGCATCTGCTCCGGGATTTTATTACTCCCATAGAACGGGAAGATTTGTATGAAATATCATCTTCGATTTTTTCGGTATTTCCAACGGTTTTTTATCTTACTTCTCCGGAGCGGGAGTGGGCGGAGCAGTCGGTTGTTTTGCTGTCTTCCGACCCTTTTCGCTTCGATGAAACGCCCTTCCGACGCCGGGAAGATTTGTGGGGGATATGGGGCGATTTACAGCGACTCTCTCCCCGGGGGCGTGATTGCTTTTTTGCCTTGGACCGTCTTGCGGAGGCCTTGTTGTTAACTGCTTTACGAAACGTATAAATTTTTCTTGTGCAAATTTGAATTTTAATGCCCCCGTTTTGATTTCGAACGTTCGTTTTTTGTCGCATAATGTCAAAAAAGATGATAAAATCGGGAAATTTTGGCTCTTGTGCAAAATGCCGAATAGTTTTCCACCGTTGTATATTCATAAGCGTGGAAAACCCTGTGGAAAATGTGCAAAACCCCGGTTTTAACGGCTTTTTTCCATCTTGGGAAATTTTGGGAAATGTTCCGAAAAAAGACATTGACAACGAAAAAACCTTGATACAAGGGGAAAAATAAAGTTTGTCCAACTTTTTTGTATGCCTTGTAACAGGGAAATATATGCAAAAATATTTCCCGCCTGCCCCACACCAAAACGGTATAAAACCGTGGAAAACCCTGTGGAGAGCGGGGAAAAACAGTTGTTTTCAATGTTTTTTAAGGGAATGAACCTGTGGAAAACTCTTCCGCAAGGGGAATGATTATCCAATTTAGAGTCAAGAATGTGAAAATTCCCGAAAATCTGATGAATTTCGCTTTTCGCTCTTTACAAAAGGTAAAAAGTGTGATATAATACTATATAGTATTATAATAAATAATATTTCGCGCGCTCCCACGCGAGTGCCCCGAAAGGAGTAAGAAATTTATGAAGATTAGAATTACTGCGGAAAGCACCCTCGATATGACCGAGGAACAACTGCAACAGTACGGGATCGTAAAAATTCCTTTGAAGGTTCAGTTAGGAGAAGAGACTCATACCGACGGCGTAGATTTGGATGCTCAGGGGATCTACGATTTCGTTGCCCGCACCGGAATTCTTCCCAAGACCTGTGCCATTCCTCCCGTGGAGTTTGAAGATTTCTTCCGGGAACAGTTGAAAGATGCGGATGCCGTGATTCATTTCTGCATCAGTTCCGCTCTTTCTTCCTGCTATCAGAACGCTTGCCTTGCCGCAGAAGAAGTAGAGAACGTTTACGTTGTCGATACCAAATCCCTTTCCACCGGGATGGCTCTTTTGGCCATTGAAGCTGTGGAAATGGCCGCAGAAGAAAATGCCGATGCCGCGGCGATTGCCGAGACCTGCCGAAATCTTGCGGATAAGTTGAACGTATCCTTCGTTTTGGGCGATTTGGAATATATGCGGAAGGGTGGCCGTTGCTCCGCTGTGGAAATGTTCGGTGCAAACCTTCTGAAACTTCGCCCCGTTTTGGAAATGAAGGATGGTAAGTTAGGCGTTTCCAACAAGCTCCGCGGACCTTTGAGCAAAGTCAACGAGGTCTATATTGCGGAACGGTTGAAAGGCAAAAAGGTGTTGCACGATCGGGTCTACTTCACCACGTCTTGCATTGAAGACACCATTCCCAATCAGGGGAAACAGATTCTGGAATCGATGGGCATCTTTGACCAGATTCTGGTTTCCAAAGCCGGATGTACCGTTACCTCCCACTGCGGAAAGGATACCTTCGGGGTCTTGTTTATCGAAGAATAATAAAACCATAAGGACTGTGTATTTATGAAAAAGCTTTTTACTTCCGAATCGGTTACCGAGGGACATCCCGATAAGATCTGCGACCAGATCTCCGATGCCATCCTCGATGCCATTCTTGCCGAAGACCCCGCTGCCCGTGTGGCGTGCGAGACCTTCGTTACCACTGGTCTTGTCAACGTAATGGGGGAGATTACCACCTCTTGTTACGTGGACTTTCAAAAGATTGCCCGGGGCGTCATCCGGGAGATCGGATATGACCGGGCCAAATACGGATTTGACTGTGATACCTGTGCCGTACTTTCCGCCATTGACGGTCAGTCCCCCGATATTGCTCTGGGGGTAGACCGGGACGGTGCCGGTGACCAGGGGATGATGTTCGGTTATGCCTGTAACGAGACCGATACGTTGATGCCCCTTCCCATTTATTACGCCCATATGTTGGCAAAACGGCTTACTGCGGTACGGAAAGATGGAACGTTGCCCTATCTTCGTCCCGACGGAAAAACGCAAATTACCGCGGAATACGTGGACGGAAAGCCCACCCGCATTGATACCATCGTCATTTCCACTCAACATTCCCCCGAGGCAACGTTGGAACAGATTCGTGCCGATTTGGTTCAGCACGTAATTACGCCCATCATTCCTGACTATCTTTTGGACGATGAAACCAAGATCTTGGTCAATCCTACCGGGAATTTCGTCGTGGGCGGACCTCAGGGAGATACGGGACTGACCGGCCGGAAAATTATTGTGGACACCTACGGAGGGACGGCCCGTCACGGAGGCGGTGCGTTCTCCGGAAAAGACCCCACGAAGGTAGACCGTTCTGCCTGTTATATGGCCCGCTATATTGCGAAAAACATCGTTCGTGCCGGTCTTGCCGATCGTTGTGAAGTGCAGTTGGCTTACGCGATCGGCGTTGCAGAACCGGTTTCCGTAATGGTAGATACCTTCGGAACGGGAACGGTGGCGGAAGACAAGCTCACCGAAGCGGTGTATCAAGTTTTCGATATGACTCCCAAGGGCATCATTGAAACTTTGGATCTGCGCAAGCCCATTTACCGACCTCTTGCCGCATACGGACATATGGGCAGAGAAGACCTTGGTGTGAAATGGGAACTGTGTGACAAAGTGGATGCTCTCAAACACGCCTGCCAATAAGGAAAAAGGAGTAGTGTCAGATGACTCAGAAAGAAAAAATTCTTCACTATCTAGAAAGTGATGCTCGACTGACCCCCAAAAACATTGCCGACGCTCTGAATCTGGAAGAATCCCAGGTTGCGGAGATGATTGCCCAGGCGGAAGCCGACGGTACGCTCCGGGGATATCACGCCCTTGTAAATTGGGATAAGACCGACCGGGAACACACCTGTGCCGTAATTGAGATAAAAGTACATATTCACCACGGCGAAGGATTTGAAGAGGTCGCCAAGCGGATCAGCGCTTATGAAGAAGTGCAAGACCTCTTTCTGATGTCCGGCGGATTCGATTTAATGGTTATCATTGAAGGAAAGACCCTTCGGGACGTTGCCCGGTTCGTAGGAGAAAAATTGGCCGTCATCGACGGAGTGACCGGAACGGCGACTCACTTTGTGTTGACAAAATACAAGCACAAGGGTGTTTTGATGAACAACGAACCTACGGATTACCGTCAGCTTAGTGAGATATGATATGAATCTGGATTACGATAAAATCATCAACCCCGTTGCCCGGGATCTAAAACCGTCGGGAATCCGCAAGTTCTTTGACCTTGCCGCTTCGATGGACGGCGTTGTTTCCCTCAGCATCGGAGAGCCGGATTTCAAGACCCCCTGGCATATCCGGGAGGCCGGAATCCGGAATTTGAACGAAGGGCGCACCGCTTACACACCCAACGCCGGCCTTTCGGCGTTGCGTCGATCGATCTCTTCATATATGGACCGTCGATTCGGTTTGTCGTATGACCCCGATAAGGAAATTATCGTTACGGTCGGGGGAAGTGAAGGGGTAGACGTGGCGTTGCGCACGCTCCTTCGCCCCGGGGATGAAGTTCTGATTCCCGAACCGTGCTTTGTTTGCTACGCTCCGCTGGCGCAGCTGGCGGGAGGGATCCCGGTGGCTTTGCCCACGTACGAAAAAGACGATTTCCGTCTTACTCCGGAAACGTTAAAGGCCGCCATTACGCCCAATACGCGGCTTTTGGTCTTGTCCTATCCCAACAACCCCACCGGGGCTGTGATGACCGAGAAGGATTATCGGGCTATCGCTTCGGTGCTTCGGGATACGGATATTTTGGTTTTGGCCGATGAAATTTATATTGAATTGTCTTACGGAGAAGACCCCCTTGTTTCCTTCGCTTCCATTGACGGAATGCGGGAGCGCACCGTAGTGGTCAACGGATTTTCGAAAGCCTACGCAATGACCGGTTGGCGGATGGGATACCTTTGCGGCCCCCGTCCGTTGATCGCCCCGGCGTTGAAGATTCACCAGTTCGGCATTATGTCTGCCCCCACAACGAGCCAGTATGCGGCGATAGAAGCTTTGGAGCACGGGGACGAAGACATTGCCCGGATGCGGGAGAAGTACAATATGCGGCGCAAATATTTGTTGCAGACTTTCACGGAAATGGGAATCCCCTGTTTTGAACCCTTGGGTGCCTTTTACGTGTTCCCCAATATCAGCCGTTTTGGATTAACGTCGGAAGAGTTCTGCCGCCGGTTCTTGGAAGAAGAAAAGGTTGCGATGGTTCCCGGCAACGCTTTTGGAGAAAGCGGAGAAGGGTTTACTCGTATTTCTTACGCTTACTCGATGGAACATCTCCGAATCGCAATGGACCGCCTGAAACGGTTTATTGCCCGTTTGGAGGGTTGATCGTGCAGACCGAAGCCTACGGAAAAATCAACCTGACGTTAGACGTCACCGGAAGAGACGAACGGGGATACCACCTGCTATCGTCGGTGTTTGCCGAGATTTCCCTGTCGGATACTGTGGTCCTCACGCCGGTCGGGTCTTCGGTTACGATGCGTTGCTCCGACCCCGCGTTGCCCACTGACGGCCGAAATCTTTGTGTGAAAGCCGCAGAGCGGTTTTTAGATGCCTTTGCTCTTTCGGAGCGGGGATTTCGGATTGATTTGATCAAACGAATTCCTTCCTGTGCCGGATTGGGGGGCGGTTCCTCCGATGCGGCGGCGGTGATAAAACTGTTGTGTCAACACTTCGGAATTTCGGTCAATCATCCGAAGGTGCAAGCCGTTGCCCTTTCCGCGGGCGCAGACGTTTCCTTCTTTTTCAAGGGCGGGTGCTGTCTTGCGGAAGGAATCGGGGAAATCTTAACTCCTTTGCCCACCCCTTTGGAATCGGTGGTCTTGATTGCCAAGACCCGGGAAGCGGCCTCAACGCCTCAGGTCTACGGCGCATACGACGAATTAGGGGTCGTGCAACCTTGTGCCACGCCACAACTTTGCCGGGCATTGAAGGAAGGGCGTCCGGTCTCTCCCTATGTTTCCAATCATCTGACGGTCGCCGCCACCCGTTTTTGCCCTTCTGTGGAACGGCTGAAAGGGGATATGCGAAGATTGGGAGCGTTATGCTCGGAAATGACGGGAAGCGGTTCTGCGGTCTACGGTCTGTTTTCCGATGAGGCCGCCGCCCAAAATGCGAAGAAAGCAATCGACGTGCAGTTTTGTGAGATCTGCCGTTTCGTAAAATAAAACAGAAATTTACTTCTTGAAAGGAAGACGAATACAATGCATAGTATGGGTCTGAATGAAATCCGGGAGAAATATCTCTCGTTCTTTGAAAGCAAAGGGCATCTGCGGTTGCCCAGTTATCCGTTGGTTCCCATCAACGATAAATCGTTGCTTCTTATCAACTCCGGAATGGCTCCGATGAAGAAATTCTTCACCGGGGAAGAAGAACCTCCCCGCCGTCGGGTCACAACCTGTCAGAAATGTATCCGTACCCCCGACCTGGAACGGGTAGGGAAGACCGCCCGTCACGGAACCTATTTTGAAATGCTGGGGAACTTCTCTTTTGGCGATTATTTCAAAGAAGAAGCCATTGCCTTCTCTTGGGAATTTTTGACCAAAGTGATGGAGATTCCCGAAAATCTCCTGTGGCCTTCCATCTACGAAGGAGACGAAGAGGCATATCATATCTGGAAAGACCAAATCGGTGTTCCCGAAGAACACATCGTTCGTCTCGGAAAAGCGGATAACTTCTGGGAACACGGTTCCGGTCCCTGCGGCCCCTGTTCTGAGATCTACTTTGACCGGGGCGAAAAGTACGGTTGCGGTTCCCCCGATTGTAAGCCCGGCTGTGAATGTGACCGGTATATGGAAATATGGAACAACGTTTTTTCCCAGTTTAACAACGACGGAAACGGAAATTATACCGAACTGGACCAAAAGAATATTGATACCGGGATGGGGTTGGAACGTCTGGCCTGCGTAATGCAAGGGGTCGATAATATGTTCGAGGTGGATACCATCCGAAACATTCTCAACACCGTTTGCAAAATTTCCGGAAAAAATTACGGAGACGATTCGGACGACGACGTTTCTATCCGCATTATCACCGACCACGTCCGTTCCGCGTCCTTTATGATTTGCGACGGAGTCCAACCTTCCAATGAAGGCCGAGGCTACGTGCTTCGCCGGATTATCCGCAGAGCCGCCCGCCACGGCAGATTGCTGGGTATCGACGGTGCATTCCTGGGGGGAGAATTGTGTGATATCGTCATTCGGGACAACGAAGGTGCATATCCTGAATTGAAGAAACAAGCTTCCTTTATCAAGAAGATTTTGTCTTTGGAAGAAGAACGTTTTGACGCCACCATCGACCAGGGTTTGTCTATTCTTTCCGAAATGATTCAAAAGGCGGAACAATCCGGCGAAAAGACCTTGCCCGGTGCCGACGTCTTCAAATTGTACGATACCTATGGCTTCCCGATGGACTTGACCCGGGAAATTGCCGAAGAAAAGGGCCTTTCCGTGGATGAAGAAGGCTTTGACGCCCTGATGCAGGAACAAAAGACCCGTGCCCGTGCCGCCCGTGCCAACATCAACGGATGGTCCGAGGCAACCAAGTCTGCCATTACTGCCCTTCCCAAGACTGATTTCATCGGTTATACCGAGGAGTCCTGCCAGGGTAAAGTTCTTGCGATTTTTGTGGACGACGAATCGGTGGAAACGGTCTCCGAAGGGGATTGCACCGTCGTTTTGGACCGCACTGTATTTTACGGGGAAGGAGGCGGTCAGGTAGGCGATACGGGGGTTCTTTCCGTAAACGGGAAAAACGTTGCCGAAATCACCGATACCAAGAAGACCGAAGGAGTATATCTCCATCTTTGTACCGTAACCGACGGCACGCTGTCCGTGGGGAATGGCGTTTCCGTGGCAATCGATCCCAGCCGTCGTGCCGCCATTCGCAGAGACCACTCGTCTGCCCATCTGTTGCAGTCCGCGTTGCGGGAAGTGCTGGGCGAACACGTCTCTCAGGCCGGTTCTTACGTGGACGAACATCGGATGCGTTTTGACTTTACCCACTTTGCCGCAATGACCCCCGCAGAAATTAAGCAGACCGAAGCCATCGTCAACGAATACATCTTCGCTGCCCTTCCCGTTTCTGCAACCGTAATGCCTATCGAAGAGGCTCAGAAATCCGGGGCTATCGCCTTGTTTGGCGAGAAGTACGGAAAAGACGTCCGGGTCGTGAAAATGGGGGATGTTTCCACCGAATTTTGTGCCGGAACCCACGTTTCCAATACTTCCCACATCGGTCTGTTCCACATTCTTTCCGAATCCGGTATTTCTGCCGGTGTACGCCGTATTGAAGCGGCTACCGGGAAAAACGTATTGACCCTTTTAGAAGAAAAAGAATCCTTGATTCAGCGTGCCGCAACCGTTCTGAAAGGAAATGCTTCCGATTTGGAAAGCCGTTGCGAATCGGTTATGAACGATTTGAAGTCCGCGCAGAAACAAATTACAGAGTTGAACGAAAAACAAGCCGGTGCCTTCGCAGAATCCCTCTTCGCTAAGGGAGAAGACGTGAACGGAACCCTGTTCGTTTGCTGCACGGTAGAGGGCGACGCCGCCTTTATCCGCTCCGTTTCCGACCAGATGCGGCAGAAGAATGCCGATGCGGTAATTCTTCTTTCTGCGGTCAACGACGGCAAGGTAATGTTCGCATCCGCTTGCGGTTCCAATGCCGTTAAGAAGGGCAACCACGCCGGAAATATCGTCAAGAAAGCCGCAACGTTGTGTGGTGGCGGCGGGGGCGGACGCCCCGATTGCGCCGCGGCCGGCGGACGGGATGCTTCCAAGTTGCCCGAAGTCCGGGATGCGGTTCTGGAACTTGTAAAATAAGGAGTTTACTATGTGCGTTTTCTGTAAGATCATCGCCGGGGAGATTCCCTCGAAAAAGGCTTACGAGGACGACGACGTTCTCGCCATTTACGATATTAATCCCCAAGCCCCCGTTCATATCGTTTTTATGCCCAAGACCCATTGCTTGACCTGTGCGGACGATATCAATGGGGAAAACGCCGAAATTATCGGCAAGATCTTTGCCGCCATTTCCACGGTAGCAAAACAATTAGGTCTTCGTGACGGATACCGCGTCATCAACAACTGCGGCCCCGCCGCCGGACAGACGGTCCCTCATATTCATTTTCACCTGCTCGCCGGAAAAGACGGTATGAGCGAGACGATGATTTGACCGTACGATATTTCCCCCTCGTTTCCCTTGCTTTCTCGAAAGGATGTTTCCTCTATGAAGTTATTTGAATCGATTCGCCGCAACCTCCTTGTTTGGATTTTGTCTGCATCTTCTGTCCTGGTGGTCGCGGTGGCGATTGTTGTCTTTTTCCTGTTCTTTTCCCCTATTCAGGTAGATTCTATCCGCCTGGATAAGACGGAATTGTCCTTTCATTCTCTTGGGCAAACCTATCAACTCACAGCGATAACCGAACCTTCCGACCTGCCTTCCCGGGCACTTCTATGGACTTCTTCCGACCCGTCCGTGGCTACCGTCTCTTCCAAAGGAGAGATCACTCCCGTGGCAAACGGAGAAGTTTTAATTACCGTCCGGGGAAAACAGGGAGACGGTATTGCCCATTGCACCGTAAAAGTTACTGTGATAACGGCCATTTCCTTCCCTTTGCAGGAAGTTGTGGTGGCGGTCAACCGTTCTTTGGTGTTGCAATATCTCGTGGAGCCGGCGGAAGCGGATTCCCGTCATCTGGTCTGGACTACTTCCGACCCCTCGGTGGTGACGGTGGATGCCTCGGGAATTGTGACCGGTGTGAAGAAGGGGTCTGCTCAGATTACCCTTTCCACCCCTGACGGAGCCGTGTCTCGGTCTTGTACGGTCAAAGTGACCGAAAACGTTCCCATCACCGGTCTTGCTTTCCCCATTACGGAATTCGTTTTCCACTCTCCGGAGGATGTTTTGGTACTGTCTCCCGTCTTCACGCCGGAAGATACGTCTCAACGGGAATTGGGGTGGCTTTCGTCCAATCCCGAAGTGGCTACGGTAGACCCGGAAACAGGGGTCGTAACGCCTCTTTCCAACGGGGAGACTACTATTATCGCCCAAAGCCCTCACGGAGACTTTTCCGCGACTTGTTTGGTTGTGGTAGATATGCAGATTCCCGTGGAAGGATTGTCTTTTGTCAAGAGTTCTTATACCTTTAAAGGATTGAATCAAACTTATTTGATTCGCCCGGTCTTCACTCCCGTAAACGCCAGCAATCAGACCCTTACCTGGACGTCTTCCGACCCCGCCGTTGCGTCGGTATCCGACCAAGGTCTGGTCACGGCTCTGAAAAAGGGGATTGCGGTAATAAAAGCCGTTTCCGAAGATGGCGGGTATCAGGCGGAATTTGCCGTATCCGTTGAGCCGGATGCAAAGATTCCCGTTTCTCAGATTGTTTTAAAATCTTCTGCGGCAAAACTGCAACGAGGACAGACGGTTCAAATTTCCGCTTCGGTCCTTCCCGAAAATGCAACCGATAAAACGGTTACATATACTTCGCAAAATACTTCCGTTGCCACCGTTTCCGCTGGGGGACTCGTCTCTGCCGTAGGAAACGGAAGCACCACCGTAGCCGTGGCTTCGAAGGACGGGAAGGTCGTTGCGAATTTCACCGTTACCGTAGAAGAACCGGTGCTCGAACCGGAAGACCCGGAAGATCTGCCCGTTACGGTAGAGTCGGTCCGGGGTGTTTGGGTTGCGACGGTGGGCAATATTGATTTTCCGTCGAAAAATTCCCTGACGGCGGCCCAACTGAAAGCAGAAATCGACGGTGTGATGGACAACATCGTTCAGATGGGATTGAACACCGTCTATTTCCAGGTTCGTCCTTCCGGAGATGCTCTGTATCCCTCTCTGTTGTATCCGACATCCGCGTACGTTGTCAGAAATCAAGGGGATGCTCTTCCCTTGGATATTTTGGAATATGCCATTCAATCGGCCCACGACCGGGGGATTTCCTTCCACGCTTGGATTAACCCCTACCGGGTCACCAGCGGAACCACGTCCACCGACCGTCTTGCGGCTTCCAACCCCGCAAAAGTCCACCCTGATTGGGTCTTGACCAACGGTAAGCAGCTGTATCTCAATCCGGGGCTTCCCCAGGTGCGGCAGTATATTATCGACGGTGTAATGGAAATCGTCAATAAATACAACGTGGACGGAATTCATTTCGACGACTATTTCTATCCCAACGAATTGGGTGAGTGGGACGATTCCGCTACGTATGCCCAATACGGGAACGGTCTTTCCCTTGCGGATTGGCGCCGGGCCAACAACGATGCCCTGGTAAAGGGCGTTTACGAGGCTGTGAAGGCAAAGAAGCCCGGTGTTTCGTTCGGCATCAGTCCCGCCGGCGTTTGGGCAAAGAAATCTGCCGCTCTTCCCGAAGGAACTGATCATATCGGAAATCCGATGCAGACCTATACCCAAGGGTTTGCCGACACCCGGAAATGGGTGGTTAACGGATGGCTCGATTATATCTGTCCCCAAGTGTATTGGCAAATCGACCACACCGTCGCTCCCTTCAAACCCATCGTGGATTGGTGGAACGATTTGGTTGCGAAAACCAAAGTAAAACTTTACGTAGGAATCGCCGCCTATAAGTGTGGCGGAAGCAATGCCGTTGCCGCTTACACCTCCGGAAACGAAATTCCCGCTCAGCTGGATTATTTGGAGAGTAAGAATTCCGTTCACGGGGCCGTGTTCTATAATTACAGCTCTCTGATGGCCAATTACGCCGGGATTAAAGACCAGATAAAGGCTCGGTACTATAAGCAGCCTATCAGCACCACCTTGCAATTCAGTCAGCCGTCCATTACCATCGACTCTTCTTATACCAAGACTTATATCGTCGGGATTTCCGACCCCAATTACCCGCTGACGGCCAACGGTGAAAAGGTTGTTCGTACCCCGGAAGGCTATTTTTCCTATGCCGTAACCTTGACCGGAACGAAGACGACGGTTCGTTTCGTTCATAAGGGGCAGACCGTAGACTACGAGGTCACCAGAGTTTCTTCCGGTGGATCGGGAACGTCTCAGTATTTGGCGTCTTTCGGTTTTGCCAAGGATTCCTTTACCCCTTCGTCGGATACGGCGGACCGTTCGGGGACAACCATTCAGTTTTCCTGCGTTGCTCCTGCCGGGTCGACTGTCACGGTTAAGATTGGGAGTTATACCCTTCCTTTGACTACAATCACCCCGGACCCGGGCGGTAATAAATATTTGAAGGCCACCTATACCGGTTCCTTTACCTTGCCTCAAACCGATAACAACGGAAATCAGGCCCTGGGACACGTGGTGTTCCAGGCGACTCGAAACGGGGAGAGCGCCACCTACGCTCCCGGATGTCTTTTGGAGGTCATCAACACCCCAGCCTCTTACGTGATGCAGGTCTCCAAGGACAAGTCTGACGTGATTCCCGGGCTGGGGAAGGATGTCGACCCCACGATGTACCGTCTTGCCACCAAGGGCTCGAAGCTCCACGTGGTTTCCAAGGCGGATGGCAAAGTGAAATTGACCAACGGGATGTATTTGAATCTCAGCGATGTGCAGACGGTCAACAAACCGTTTTCTTCTGCAAGGATTCAATCGGTCCAACAAACCACTTCCACGAAAAATACCGTTTTTGCCTTTTCCCTGAGCGATACCGTGTTCCACACCGTCTGGATGGACGAGACGTATGCGGAAATTCTTCTTTACGATATTACGGGACCTCTTCCCACCCTCTCTTTGGGGCAAAATCCCCTCTTTGCATCGGCAAAAATGGAGGCAGTTCCCAATTCTTCCGCCGTTCGTATTACCCTGAATTATAAGGCGGCCAAGCACATTTACGGGTATACCTGTCATTTCGACGGCAATACTTTGTATATCAGTTTCCGAAATCCCGTCACGTTGGCTGCGGGAGACAAACCTCTTACCGGTGTCGTGATTTCTCTGGACTCCGGTCACTGTAATCCCAAAGACGTGGGTGCAAAGCGAATGCACAACGGAAAATGGGTCTACGAAGCGGATTTGAACTGGAATCTGTCCAATCGGGTGGCGGAAAAACTCCGGGCCCTGGGGGCTACGGTGGTTTTGTCCCACCAACCCGGCTGTGCTACCTATTCTCTGGATAATACCATCGCCGGATTCCGGGCATTGAATCCCGATTTGAATCTTTCCATTCACTTCAACGCGGTGGATAACGATTCTCCCACGGCAAAAGGAACGGAATCCTATTGGTGCTACGGAAACAGTCGCCTCCTGTCCGATACCATCTCCCGCGCCGTTTCCGACGGAACAGGGTTGCGTTATCGCAAGAGTGCAAAAGGATATTATAAAGTGTCCCGTCTTTGCGAATTCCCCTCAGTCTTGTTGGAAACCGCCTTTATTTCCAACGTATCGGATTTGACGTGGATTCTCAACGAGTCCAATATGGATAAGACCGCAACGGCGATTGCCAACGGACTTTTCTCCTACTTTAAAGACCAAAACAACTAAAAAAAGCCTCGAACGATCCGTTCGAGGCTTTTTTTATAATTCTATTCCCATTCCGATGGCGTCTTCCGTAGGTTTTTGATAAAACCGCTTTCTGCGGCCGATTTCCGAAAACCCGCATTTTGCATACAACTTTCGGGCGGCAACGTTGGATTCCCGCACGTCCAGGTAGGCAATTTTGGCTCCGTCTTGCCGCAAATAATTCAAAAGAGCCGTAATCATCGCCGTTCCGATGCCCTTTCCCCGCAGGTCATCCCGCACCGAAACCGAAGTGATTTCCCCTTCGTCCAATACGCGGAACAGAACGCAATGTCCGGCAATTTCCCCGTCCTGCTCCCAAACCATCACCCGAAAGGTTTCGTTTTGCAACAGTTTTCCCAACTCTTCTTCCGATAGGGGAAAGGCAAAGGTTTGTTCCAGTTTGGCAAGGGGGGGGACGTCTTTGAGTTCAGCAAGTCTCAGCATCCTTCAATTCCTTTCCGATTCTTTTTACCGCCTCGTAAATTTCTTTGGCACATTCCCGATATACGTCCTCCGAACCGCCGTAGGGATCTTGGATTCCTTCGTCGGTGAGGGGGAATATTTTTTTCCCCGGAAGCATTTGTCGAAGCAGATAGGCTTGTGCAGGAGTCATTGTGTAGAGAATTTCCGCGGTTTTTGCAAGTTCTACCGTCAACGGCTTTGCCCGGTGTCCGGAAATATCGACGCCGTATTCCGCCGCCGCAAGGATGGATTTTTCATTGGCTCCCCCTTCGTCTGCGGCAAGTCCGGCACTCTGGGCCGTATATTCTAACTCCATTTCCTGAAAGATTTGATTGGCAAATCCTTCTGCCATCGGGGACCGGCAGGTGTTTCCCGTACATAAAAATAAAATTGTTTTACTCATTTTGCATCAAACCAGTTCTTCGCGGTTTTCGATTCTACCGACAACGGTACTTTCAACGTTGCCGCCGATTCCATTTCTTCCTTTAACAATGCGGCCGCAATGTCCGCCTCTTCGTCGGGGGCTTCCAGAATCAATTCGTCGTGGATTTGGAGAATCAGCCGCGTCTTCATCTGTTTTTCTCTCAACCGGCGGTCAATTTTGACCATCGCGTATTTAATCACGTCCGCCGCCGTTCCCTGAATGGGCGCGTTCATACACACGCGTTCCCCGAAGGCTTTCAAATGGCCGTTTGCTTTCAATTCAGGGACATATCTCCGGCGATGGAATACCGTTTCCACGTAGCCGTGTTCTTTCCCGAATTCCACGGATTTTTTCATAAAATCCCGAACGCCCGTGTAGGTCTCCAAATAGGATTCAATATACCGTTTTGCTTCTTTTCGGGGTACTTGTAAATCCTGGCTCAGCGAATAATCTCCAATCCCGTAAACAATGCCGAAGTTTACTGCTTTGGCCCGGCGCCGCAGCTCCGGCGTAATCATTTCCATCGGAAGGTCAAACACCTGAGATGCCGTGGAAGTGTGAATATCTTCTTCCTCGAGAAATGCCTGTTGCATCGCCTTGTCGTCAGCAATATGGGCCAAAATCCGCAGTTCGATCTGAGAGTAGTCCGCATCCACCAAACTACAACCTTCCGAGGCGGAGAAAGCTTTGCGCAGTTGTCGTCCCAATTCCGTGCGAATGGGAATGTTTTGAAGGTTGGGTTCAACGCTGCTGATACGCCCGGTCTGGGTCACCGCCTGCATAAATATCGTGTGGATCCGCCCGTCGTCTCCCACCTTTTCCGCAAGGCCGTCTGCATAGGTGGATTTCAGTTTTGCTACCCGGCGACATTCGATGACCGCCTGGGCGATGGGATGGTGTTTTGTTAATTTCTCTAAGGTTTCGTTGTCGGTGGAATAGCCGGTTTTGGTCTTTTTCCCCGCCGGCAGAAGAAGATCGGTAAACAGAACCTCACTCAATTGCTTTGGGGAATAGATATTAAACTCTTTTCCGGCAAGGTCATAGACTTGTCGTTCCAGATTGATCAACAAAAGTTCCAGATCCCGGCTGAATTGCACCAAAAACTCTTTATCTGCCCGGAATCCCACGTCTTCCATTCGGGCAAGAACGGAACAGAGGGGCAATTCGATTTCATAGTACAAAAATTCTGCACCGTTCTCCCGGATCTCTCTCTCCAATTTTTCTCTCAAACGGGGGAGAAGAGCGGCGAACTGTTCTTCCGATGCGGTTACGTCCAACTCTTTTTCAAACAGAATCTCGGGCTTTTTCAAGGCGCGCGACGGGTCCAATACGTACAGGGCCAGCATCGTGTCAAATTCGCATTTTGCATCCAGTCCCCGGTGTTCCAGTTCCCGGATCATCCTTTTCATATCGTGGCCGAAGAAGGGGCGTTTCGACAATTCCTGAAAAAGACCGTCGCAGGCCTCGGCTTGCAGAAGTTGGCTTCCTATATATAAATATATTTTTTCCTCTCCCCAGAAGATTGCAGGAGTTCCTTGGGGCAAAACGCCGGTAAAGGGAGTAATCGGAAGGGCAGAAAACGTTTCCTTTTTCGGTTGTGCTTCCGATGTCAGATTCAGTTTTGATGCCAATTTTACCAGCTGATATTGGTTCAGAAGTTCAGTCAGCCGTTCTTGTTGCGGTTCTTTGATGGAAATGTCTCCGAAATCAATTTCTGATTCGGTGACGATGGTTCCCAATTTTT
The DNA here is from genome assembly GCA_045542115.1 of Eubacteriales bacterium. Taxonomy (GTDB): domain Bacteria; phylum Bacillota; class Clostridia; order Oscillospirales; family UBA644; genus RGIG995. The sequence goes on along the minus strand of JAZQKK010000014.1, from coordinate 239,870 downwards.
TACTCAAAAAAGCGGAATCCTTTCCGTTTTCCATCTTGGTCTTCAAGGCCCCTTTTAAATCATCCACGTGGGCAAAGACGTTGTCTAACGTTCCGTATTCGTGGAGAAGATTCAAGGCCGTCTTTTCTCCCACGCCGGCAACGCCGGGAATTCGGTCGGAGGAATCTCCCATCAGGGCTTTTAAATCAATCATCTGAGCAGGGGAGAGACCGTATTTTTCCATCAATGCTTCTTTGTCGTACAGCGTGTCGGAAGGTCCTCGGGGTGTGGTTGTGGCCAGACGGACGATAACCTTGTCTCCGATCAGCTGCAACGTGTCCCGGTCTCCGGTGACGATGACGCATTTCTCACCGTCGTTTTCTGCCCGGCGGCTCAGAATCCCGATAATGTCGTCGGCTTCCAGTCCGGCCTGCTCAAACCGGGAAATTCCCATTGCATCCAGCAATTCTTTTACGATGGGGAACTGTTCCCGCAACTCATCGGGCATCCCTTTTCGGCCCGCTTTATAATCGGCGTACAGCTCGTGGCGGTAGGTGGGCGCTTTTACGTCAAAGGCCACGCACATTTCGTCGGGGCGGTCTTCTTCAATGTGTCGTAAAAGAATATTGAAAAATCCGTACACGGCGTTGGTGTGGATTCCGTCCTTGTTGGTCAAAAGGGGAATTCCGTAAAAGGCACGATTGAGAATACTGTTTCCGTCCACAAGCATTAACGTTTTCATTCCAAGACCATCCTTGTATCTTAATATTTCTATTATACTCTATTTTATAGAAAAAAGCAAGACCTTCCGGATATCGTTCAAAAAATCGACCGTATTTGTGTAATGTTACAACGGAAAACGTGTCATTTTTTTAATGCAATGGGAAAATTCCCCACCAAGTTCCGTCGCACAGGCAAAAAATCAAACATTTATCCGTAAAAATAACGGTTTTGTTTGTTTTTCGAACATTTATTTTGTTTATGGTGACGAAAAAAATAAAAAATTAATTGATAAATTTCTACTATCTCATTCAAAGCATTTTTTATGATAGCCCTTGACTTTTCCCGGAAAATAGGCTATAATAGTAGTACAGTGGATGAAAAGGGAGCAAACGGGATGAAAATCCCAAAAATTGACCCCCAAAAGCATACAAAATCACCCCAAGGGAAAGGAGGACAACCCCGATGGCATCGCAAACCCGACTGTTCGGACGCTATGAAATGAATATCGACGCCAAAGGACGTTTGTTCTTTCCCGCAAAACAACGGGAAAAGCTTGAAGGAAATCTCCTTCACGTCACCCGGGGGCTGGATGATTGCTTGTTCGCTTTTACCGATTCCCAATGGGACGCATTTCTGGAAAAGATTGGAACGCTCCCCATCGCCAAGGCCCGCAGTATGGAACGTTACTTCGTAGGGAATTCCAACGATGCGGAAATGGACGAGCAGGGGAGAATTAAAATCCCCGCCAAACTTCGTGAGATTGCCGGTCTGGAAAAAGAAGTTACCATCGTGGGACTCCGGGAACGTCTGGAAATCTGGGACACCGCCCGCTGGAACGCGATGAACGACGATTTGTCCGGTGCGGAAATTGCGGCGATGTTGGAGGATATGAACTTCTGATATGGAATTTAAACATATTTCCATTATGGTCCCGGAAATTATCGAAGCGTTGAACGTTAAACCCAACGGCACCTATGCCGATGGGACCGCCGGCGGGGGAGGCCACTCTCTGGCCATTGGCCAGCTTCTTTCTCCCGAAGGAACGATGATTTGTAACGACCGGGATGAAGACGCTTTAAAGGCCTGTCGGGAACGGTTGAAGGATCTGAATTGCAATCTGCGGCTGATTCGCGGAACCTTTTCCAATCTTGCTCAGCAAGCCGGAACCACCTTCGACGGTGTGCTTCTTGACCTGGGCGTCTCTTCCTATCAGTTAGACTGTGCCGAACGGGGCTTCTCCTATATGCAGGACGCTCTCTTGGATATGCGGATGAATCGGGAAGATTCCTTGACCGCAAGAGACGTGGTCAACGAATGGTCCGAATCGGAATTGACCCGCATCTTTTTTGAATACGGCGAAGAACGGTACTCCCGCCGCATCGCCGCCGAAATTGTAAAATGCCGGGCAGTCAAGCCCATCGAAACCACCTTTGAATTGGTGGATATTATCAAACAGGCCCTTCCCAAAGCCGCATTGAAAGAAAAGCAACATCCGGCAAAACGGGTCTTCCAGGCCATCCGCATTGCGGTCAACGACGAATTGGAACAGGTCCGTCTGGCGCTGGATTCCTTGGTGGAAAACTTGAACGACGGCGGACGCATCGCAGTGCTTACCTTCCACAGTTTGGAAGACCGCATCGTAAAAACTGCATTTGCGCGCTACGAACGGCCCTGCACCTGTCCTCCCGAATTTCCGGTCTGCGTTTGCGGAAAGAAGTCCCTGGGAAAGGTCATCGTCAAGGGGATTTCCCCTTCGGCGGAAGAGATCGCGCAAAACCCCCGTTCCCGAAGCACTCGCCTGAGAGTGTTTGAACGGCGGAAAGAAGAATAAGCCGAATTTAACATAAACACCAAACAAAACACAAACATCCAACCAATCACCCAAACACATCAACAACCCCCAATCCCAGAAAGGAGGAAAACACCATTGAAAAAGCTTTCCATCAAATTTAACTTTCTCACCATTTTTCTCGTTGTCGGCATCATTGTTCTCCTCCTTCTGACGGTCAGTTGCAGCATTTCTCAGAATGAGAAAAACGCTGAGCTGCGAGCTTTGAACAGCGAACTTGCCGCCGCCGCCAACGAGGGAACCAAGTTGCAGATAGAAATCGACCGTCGGTCGGATTTCTTCTCGGTGGAGCAATACGCATCCGAGGAGCTGGGGATGCACAAGTTGGAAAAGTACCAGGTGCAGTATATTAAATACGACGTTTCCGGTACTGCCGAACTTCTCAACAGCGAAGAAACCGAGGATTTCTTCGGACAAATCGCAAAAGCATTCTCCGCAATCGGAGACTTCTTCGGAAATTGAGTTCTGTCCTTCTCCTTGCGGGAATATATTATTCTGTGCCGTCTCAGTTTTCGCTTGATTCCTGCGGAAGAGAAAGGAACCGTTATGAATATGCCTTCCAAAAATAACCGAGTCATACGTCTGTTTTTCCCGATCTTCTTCGGGGTAGTGTTTCTCGGTCTGTGCGGAAGGCTTTTTTATTTACAGGTCATTCAGCACGGAAAGTATGAAAGTCTTGCCTTGGACCAACAGACCTGGGAAATCACCGTGGACCCCGACCGTGGCTCGGTCAAAGACGTAAACGGGGTAGACTTGGCCGTCAGTGCCACTGCATACCAGGTTTTGATGGCTCCTTCTCAGTTGAATGAGGAAGATGACTGCAAAGAAGTTGCTCAGTTTCTGTCGGAAACGTTGGAATTGGACTACGATACCGTCTACGGCCATACCCAGAAAAACAGTCAGTATTTGGCGGTAAAGCGCCGGATTGAAAAAGCGGAAGCGGATTTGGTGACACAATGGCTGACCGAACACAAAGAATACAAGACCGCTCTGTGGGTCAGCGAAGACACCAAGCGGTATTACCCTTATAAAAATCTTCTCTCCACCGTAGTAGGCTTTGTCGGCTCGGACAATCAGGGCCTGGAAGGGCTGGAATATTATTACGATTCCTATCTTTCCGGTCAGCCGGGAAAAATTACCGCGGTGCGTACCGCAAAAGGCTCCGCAATGCCTTACGAGTACGAATCGTACCAGGAAGCGGTGGACGGTTACGACGTTTATCTGACCACCGACGTTCAATTGCAGTACATTTTGGAAAAATACATCTCCAACGCCCGGGTAGAGCACAACGTACAGTCCCGTATCGCCGGGGTAATTATGAACGTCAAGACCAGTGCGATCCTGGCAATGTCTTCCAAGCCGGATTTTGACCCCAATGACCCCTTCGTCATCAACGATGAAATGACCTTGGAAAAATTGCTCGCGGAATACACCGAAAACAGCGAGGAATACAAGGCGGCCTATACGGCAAAACAGATGGAATACCGGAAAAACAAAATCATCACCGAACTGTACGACCCCGGTTCCACCTTTAAGATTTTTACCGCCGCAATGGCGTTGGAAGAAAATTTAGTCTCCCTTTCCGAGACCTTCCATTGCAGCAGTCTGATTGATATGGGTGCCATCACCTATCACTGCGCCAATCACAAAGCCCACGGAAAAGAAACCTTCAAAGACGCGATGGCCAATTCCTGCAACGTCGTCTTCGTTCAGGTGGGGGACCGTATCGGTGTCGAGCGGTTCTACAAGTATTTTACCTTGTTTGGTTTCCGTCAGAAGACCGGCGTGGGTCTTCCCGGTGAACTTTCCGGTATTTTCTTCCCCCGGGAGGAAATGACCCGTTGGAATTTGTATTCTTCTTCCTTCGGTCAGACCTTCCAGATTACTCCGATGCAGTTGATTACAGCCGTCAGCGCCATTGCCAACGGCGGTACGTATATGAAACCCTACATTCTGGATCGCATCGTGGACCAGGACGGGAACGTCATTCTCCGCAACGAACCGGAAGCGGTGGGGAAGATCGTCTCCGAATCCACCTGTCAGACCCTGCGGGATTTCCTGGAATACACCGTAGTTCACGGAAAATCCGGTTATTTGAAGGGATACCGCATCGGTGGAAAGACCGGTACGTCTCAGAAATTGGGCGGTGGAGAATACGGAGAAGATAAAGTTATTGCTTCTTACGTCTGCTTTGCTCCCGTAGATGACCCCGAAATCGCCGTTTTGGTCTTGGTGGATGAACCCAACGCCAACATCAACTTCGGTTCTTATATTGCCGCACCTTTGGGCCGCGATATTATGGGCGAATGTCTCTCGTATTTGAATATTGAACCGGATTACGAAGACGGCGGTGCCGTTACGGCCGTTTCGGTTCCCGATATTACCGGAAAAAACGTCGCCGATGCTGCCGCCGCACTGGAAGAAGCCGGACTGATTGCCAAGATCGTCGGCGACGGACAGAACGTTGCTTCTCAGCTTCCCGCCGCAAGCACCATTCTTTACAGCGGAAATACGGTTTTGGTCTATACCGATTCCAATTCCGACGTTACGAAAAATACTACCGTCCCCAATCTGAAAGGAAAGACCGCCGCAGAATGTAACTCTCTGTTGCAGCAAGCCGGTCTGAATATCCGAGTCATCGGGGATAATTTGAATTACGCTACCACCCTTGCCGTCAGCCAAAGCATTGCACCGGATACGGTGGTTGCCAAAGGAACGCTTGTCACTGTAAAATTCCAAGGAGAAAACCAAGGTTAAGAAAAAGCCGCCGGATGTTGAAGAAAATCACATTCGGAAAGGTTGATGTTCTTTGCAGTTATCTTGTCTTGCCGCCTCAGTTTTTCCTTGCGAAGAGTTTGGAACGCTGGAAATTTCTCAGGTTACCGACCGGAGCGACCGTGTTGGCCCCGGCAGTCTCTTTGTTGCCATCCCCGGCCGTCGCAGTGACGGACATCGGTTTGTAGGCGACGCCGTAGCAAAGGGTGCGTCGGCTTTGGTCGTCTCTGCTCCCGTTCCCCCGCAGCCAATCCCGGTGTTCCGTGTTTCCGATTCCCGGCGAGCTTTTGCTCTTCTCTGTGGGAATTTCTACGGAAATCCGGCCCGCAATCTTACCTTGATCGGAATTACCGGAACCAACGGAAAAACTTCCACAGCCTATATGTTGGACCATTGCCTTCGGGCTTGCGGTATCAAGACGGGACTGATCGGAACGGTTTGTTCCGATGATGGGAGCGGCACTTGTAACGCTTCCCTCACCACCCCCGACCCTACGGTTCTTCACCGCATCTTTGCTCAGGCATTCAAAAACGGTTGCACCCACACCGTGATGGAAGTCTCCTCCCAATCTCTCGACCAATCCCGAACGGCGGGAATCGAGTTTGAATTGGGAATTTTCACCAACCTATCGGTGGACCATCTGGATTACCACGGTTCGATGCAATCTTATCGGGATGCTAAATTAAAGTTGTTTTCCCAATGTCGCAAGGGGTTAGTCAACTCCGACAGCGACTACGCCGCCCCGTTTCTTGCCTGTCCCGGCGTGCAGTCTTACTCCGCATCCCATTCGGCAGATTTTCGGGCAAGCCGGGTCTATATGACCGGCGACGGCGTTTCTTACTTAGAATGTTCCCCCCTCGGACGACGGGACGTCTTTCTCCCGGTCTGGGGGCGGTTCAGTATTTATAATTCTCTTGCCGCTTTGGCGGCTGCGGAAAGTCTGGGGTTGGACCCCGACCTGTGTACTCGTGCCCTTGCTTCCTTCCCCGGTGTTCCGGGACGGTTGGAGCCGGTCCGCACCGATTTGCCTTTCCGCTTGCTGATTGATTATGCTCATACTCCCGACGGATTGGAAAACGTGCTGCAATCCCTTCGGGAAACCACCGTTGGCCGGGTGATTGTCCTGTTCGGTTGCGGAGGAGACCGGGATTCGTCAAAACGCCCAGAAATGGGGCGGATCGCCACCCGACTTGCCCACCACACCATCATCACCTCCGACAACCCCCGTTCCGAAGACCCGGAAGAAATCATTCGTCAGATTCTCCGTGGGGTTCAAGGTCCGGAATACACCGTAATTCCCGACCGAACCCAAGCCATCCGCACTGCGGTTCGTATGGCTCGCCCCGGCGATACGGTATTGCTGGCAGGCAAAGGACACGAGACTTGGCAGATCTTCTCCGACGAGGTCGTTTCGTACGATGAACGGGAAATAGCACGGGAAATTCTTATGGAAGAAGGATACTAAAATGACCTTTCGTTTGTCTGAATTCGCAAAAATCGTAGGCGGAACCTGCCTTCGCGACGGCGAATTTTCGGATTTTTGTATTGACTCCCGGAAAGGAAAGACCGGGGACTTGTTCGTTTGTCTCAAAGGTGCCCGGGTGGACGGCCACGATTTTATCGAAAAGGCCGCCGAAAACGGCGTTTCCGCCCTGCTGATCGACCGGGAAGTGGCCAGTGACCTTCCCCGGGTCTTGGTAAAAGACACTTTGAAAGCCTTGCAGGATTTTGCATCTTGGTACCGTACCCGCCCCGACCTTACGGTGGTTGCCGTCACCGGAAGTGTGGGGAAGACTACGACGAAAGAATTTATTGCTTCCGTTCTCTCTCAGTCCTTTTCTACTTACAAAACGCAAGGAAATATGAATAGCGAGACGGGGCTTCCTCTTACCCTTCTTCACGTATCTCCCTCGGATACGATGGCGGTTACCGAGATGGGAATGTGCAATTTCGGGGAAATTTCCGAACTGTCCCATATTGCCCGCCCCGACGTCGGTGTTCTGACCAACATCGGACTGTGCCATATCGAATACCTGGGTTCCCAGGAGGGAATCTTGAAGGCCAAAATGGAAATCGTGGACGGAATGAAGGACGACGGCGTTTTGGTTATCAACGGTGACGACCCCTATCTTTCTACGGTTTCCGACACCAAGCAAAAACGGGTCTGGTACGGCTTGAATGACCCGGAATACGATTATTATGCCTACAACGTTGCCGTTCTGAGCGAAGGCGTTCGTTTTACGGCGAAAACTCCTTTGGGTGAATTGGACGTATGTCTGTCCATCGACGGGATCCATAACGTTTACAATGCCCTTGCCGCCATTGCGGTGGGAGTCCTTTCCGGAATGGACCTTGCTTCCATTGAAAAAGGTCTTTCCCGGATGGAAAAAGCCCCGATGCGGCAAAACATCCGCAGAGAAAAGGGATTAACCCTGATTGAAGACTGTTACAACGCCTCTCCCACTTCGATGAAAGCATCCATTGAGGTTTTGAGAAGCAAACCCGGTCGGAAAGTTGCCGTTTTGGGCGATATGCTGGAATTGGGAGAACGATCCGAAGAATACCACCGACAGGTGGGACGATCTCTGGAAGGAATTTCCGTGCTTATCGCTTACGGAACCTTCGCTCACGCCTATGTGGAGGGAGCATCCGAAGCCGGTGTGCTGCAACGGATTCCCTGCAATACCCCCGAAGAAGCCGCCGTCAATCTGAAACTTGTGGCTCGCAAAGACGACGTGATTCTCTTCAAAGCCAGCCGGGGGATGCACGCGGAACAGGTGATTGAATATTTCCTGAACGACAAAAAAGAACAGGAGGAATTATAAAATGCCCGATTACGGATATGTGATTCTCGGTTTTCTTTGTGCTCTCATTCTTGGTCTGATTTCCATTCCGTTGCTGATTCCGGTGTTGCGCCGTCTGAAATTCGGTCAGCAGATTTTGATACAGGACGGTCCTTCCTGGCATAAGAAAAAGCAGGGAACTCCCACGATGGGCGGTCTTGCCTTTATTGTCTCTACCGTGATTTCGTTCCTGTTTTTCGGCTTTAAATTCTACAAAGAAGGGGAGACTCTCGTCTCCTACCAGGGGCCTTCCGTGGCGATGACGGTGTTGATTTTCTCCGTGTTGTTTTCGATGATTGGCTTTGCCGACGATATGACCAAGATTCGCCGGAAGCACAACGACGGGCTTACTGCGATGCAGAAGATTATTTTCCAGGGGATTCTTTGTATCGCATTCTTGCTTTACGTCGGTGCCCGCAACGGATTTTCCACCTCCCTTCTTATTCCCGTCTTTGGCGTGGTTTGGAATTTTTCTTTCGTATACTACGTAATTGCCATTCTTTTAATCGTAGGATTTGTCAATGCCGTAAACCTGACCGACGGAGTGGACGGACTTTGTACCACCGTTACCTTGCCTGTGGCCGCATTTTTCTGCGTCACCGCGGCCTTGGTCAAACTCACCGACGTTTCGGTCCTGTCCGCCTGTCTTTTAGGCTCCTGCATTGCATATTTGGTCTATAACTGGTACCCTTCCAAGATTATGATGGGGGATACCGGGTCGTTTTTCCTGGGATCTATGGTGGTAGGACTTTCCTTTGCCTTAGATATGCCTCTGGTCATTCTTTTGGTGGGAATCGTCTACTTCTGCGAAGCGTTGTCGGTAATGATTCAGGTCTGCTATTTTAAATTGACTCACGGCAAACGCCTCTTTAAAATGACTCCCATTCACCACAGTTTTGAATTGAGCGGATATTCGGAACGGCAGATTTGTCTGATGTTCGGCGGATGTTCTCTTTTGGCCTGTGCTCTGGTAATGATTTGGGTCTTTTCCTATTTCGCATAAACGGATTTTTATTCTTTGAAAGGAGTTCTTGGTATGAAAAAGGGTTCGTTTTTCTCCCGTTCCCGTCGGATGACCGGTGTGGACCTTCCCTTTTTGGTCGGGGTTTTGTTGCTGCTTGGCATCGGACTTGCCACGCTGTATTCCGCCGGTTATGCCAAGGCTCTGCAAAAGACCGGAAACAGTTATTTCTACATTTCCCGACAAGGCATTTATGCCGTGTTGGGATTGGTCGGGATGGCGGGACTCTCCATTTTCCCGTATAAATTCTATAAAAAACTTGCCCCCGCTTTTTACGGCGTATGCGTCGTTTTGCTGGGAGCGGTGTTATTTTTGAGTAACGACACCGAAAAGCGCTGGTTGTACATCGGCGGTTTTCAGTTCCAACCCTCGGAATTTGCCAAAGTTGCCGTTATCTTGCTGTTAGCGGCCTACCTTTCCAACCCCAAACTGCGGATTCGCAATTTCTGGCGGGGTATCGTATTCCCGGGGATGATTTTCGGCGTTTGTGCCCTTTTGATTGGGATAGAACCCCACCTTTCCGGTGCCATTTTGGTGGCATCCATCGGCCTGATGATGATTATCGCTGCCGGTGCCAACGTGCTTCAAATGATACCCATTGGTCTTGTTTGTGCCGTAGGGGCGGTGGCTCTGTATTTCAGCGAAGAATATATGCAGAAGCGTATTTATACGTGGCTTCACCCCGAATCCGACCCCACCGGAGACGGGTATCAGGCGCTCCAATCCCTTTACGCCATCGGCTCCGGAGGTCTGACCGGCTTAGGATACGGAAACAGCCGGCAGAAATATCTCTATCTGCCCGAACCGCAAAACGACTTTATTTTCTCTGTCTTTTGCGAAGAAATGGGATGGATTGCCGCGGTTATTGTTCTCGGAATCTTTGCCTTTGTCATTGCCCGGGGATTTTACATCGCATCAAAGGCTCCCGATAAATTTTCTTCCCTTATCGTAGTTGGTATTATAGGACGTTTAGCGGTTCAGACCATTTTTAATATCGCCGTCGTCTCCGGTGCTTTCCCCGTTACCGGGATTTCCCTTCCCTTTTTTAGTTACGGGGGGACTGCTTTAATCGTATTGTTAGGGGAGATGGGTATCGTGTTGCAGGTATCCCGACACGCCGCATTGGAAAAAGACGCGCCAATCCACGACTCGGAATCTAAAAAAAACGGATGGAAACAACGGATTTCCTCCGGAAAAGAGGAATAATATGAAATTTCTTTTTGCCTGCGGAGGAACGTCCGGACATATCAATCCGGCCCTCGCCATTGCCGGAGAATTACGTCGCCGCCATCCCGACGCAGAATTTCTCTTTATGGGAACCCCCGACCATTTGGAGGCCGATTTGGTCCCCCGGGCGGGATTTGATTTTAAAACCATTCAGGTCTCGGGATTGCGTCGCAGTCTTTCTCCCGGGGCTATCGTTCATAACGTTACCGCCGTTTCTCGGTTTTTGTCCGCCCGGCGGAAGGTTCGCAACGTAATTCGGGAATTTCAACCCGACGTAGTGATTGGAACGGGAGGATACGTCAGTGCCCCCGTTTTATCCGAAGCGGCAAAAATGAAACGCCCCACGCTGATTCACGAACAAAACGCATACGCCGGTGTTACCACTAAAATTCTTGCTCCACAGGTGGACCGGGTCTTGCTCAGTTTTCCCTTGGCTCATCCCATCAAGTGCGACCAGGATAAGTGTTCCGTGGTGGGAAATCCCGTCAAAGAAGAATTTTTCCGGATTACCAAGGAAGAGGCGCGGGCTCGGTTGGGTATTGCCCCCGACGAAGTCTACGTTCTCTCCTACGGCGGAAGCCTTGGTGCTCGAAAAGTCAACGATACTTTTATCGAATTGGCCCGTTTGGCCGCCTCCGAACAGGCGATGACCCTGTATCACGGGGCTGCCCGGGATTACGCCTACGTTTGTGATGCTTTGACCGAACTTCTTCCGTCCAACCCTCAGATTCAAGTGCAAGAATATATTTACGATATGCCTTTGCGGATGGCCGCCGCAGATTTGGTAATTGCCCGTTCCGGTGCGATGACCTTGACGGAATTGGCCGCCCTGGGCAAGCCTTCCATTCTGATTCCCTCTCCCAACGTAACGGAAAATCACCAATTTTTTAACGCCAAAACCTATTCGGATATCGGTGCCGCCGTTTTGTTGGAAGAATCAGAACTGACCGGGGAAGTTTTGTACGCTACCCTGTGTGATTTGGTCTTCGACCGGGGACGCCTTTGCGATATGGAACGGGCGGCTCGGACGTTGGCGCATCCGATGGCAACCAGCCGTATCTGCGATGAGATCGAGGCTCTTATTCCGTAGATTTCACCTTTTTAATTTCCGGGCATAGTATGGAATAATCTCAGAAAAGGGGTACATACTATGCCGAAATTCCGGATTGAGGGCGGAAACGCCTTATGCGGAGTTATTGATATTCAGGGGGCGAAAAACAGCATTTTACCCATTATGGCGGCCACGTTGACTGCCGATGGAGAATGTGTCATTGAAAACTGTCCCGACATCAGCGATACCCATACCGCCTTGGAAATTTTAAAAACCCTTGGGGCGCAGGTAAAGCATCGGGGAAATACCGTTTGGGTCGATTGCCGCAACGTGATCGATTACGAAATTCCCGACGCTTTGATGCGAAAAATGCGGTCTTCCGTCATTTTTTTGGGTGCCTTGCTATCCCGACACGGGAAAGCCGTAGTCTCCTTCCCCGGTGGGTGTGAATTGGGTCCTCGTCCCATTGATTTGCATCTTTCCGCACTGGAAAAGTTGGGTGTTACCATTGAAGAACGGTTCGGAAGTCTGTTTTGTGACGGTTCTACTCTTGTAGGATGCGAGATTCCTTTGGTTTTCCCCAGTGTGGGTGCTACCGAAAATATTATGCTTGCCGCCGTTCGGGCCAAGGGTACTACGGTGATTACCAACGCCGCCCGGGAGCCGGAAATTGAAGATTTACAGAATTTTCTCAACGAAATGGGGGCAAATATTCAAGGTGCCGGCACCAGCACGGTGACGATTCACGGGGTGGATGCCCTTTCGGGATGTAAGCATAAAGTGATTCCCGACCGAATCGTTACCGCCACGTATCTTTGTGCCGTTGCCGCAACCCGGGGGAACGCGCTTCTGCGAAACACCTGTCCTCGGCATAATACGGCCTTGCTTTCTGCTTTGCGACAAGCGGGATGCGAGATTGAAGAACGGGGAGATTATCTTCGGATCGCCTGTGATTCTCTCAAATCCGCCCGTCGTATCCGCACGATGCCCTATCCCGGATTTCCCACCGACGCACAGGCTCCTTTTATGGGATTGATGTGCGTGGCAAAGGGAAGTACGGTTTTTGTGGAAACGATTTTCGAAAACCGCTATAAACATATTTCCGAATTGCAGCGGATGGGTGCCAATATTACGCCGGAAGGTCGGGTTGCCGTGGTAGAAGGCGTAAAACAGTTGAAGGGAGCCCCCGTGCAGGCCACGGATCTTCGGGGCGGTGCCGCGTTGATGATTGCCGGTCTTGCCGCCGAAGGAGTTACCGAAATTACCGATATTTATCATATTGACCGCGGGTATGAACGGCCCGAGACCGTCCTTTCCCGACTCGGTGCCAATATTCAACGAATCTGACCCCCATCTCTTTGGGGGAGAAAGGACAAGCCTGTGAAAAGCGAAATGGAACGTCTTCGGGAAAAACAGCAACGCCGCCGTCGGAGACACACTCTGCGGATTCTGGCCATTTCCCCCCTGGTCGCTCTGGTCTTTGTTGCGGCCTTGTCGTTGTTGACCCGAATCAATACGGTCGTCCTTCGTAATCCAACCCAGTATTCCTCTCTTGAAATCGCAAAACAGTTTGACTTTTCCGTGGGAGACAGTTTGTTTACCGTTCAGCGGGAAAATCTCGCCCGGCAGATCACTGTTTCTTGCCCTTACGTAAAATCCGCCGACGTAATGTACAAGCTCCCCAACGATTTGGAGGTCACTCTGACTCCGGCCATCGTAACTCTTGCGGTGCGGACCGAATCGGAAGTTCTCCTGTTGGACGAAGATTTTAAGGTTTTGGAGGTGGTAGACCGTTTGCCGGAAGGCGTTCTTTCTGTGGACGGAATGGAGATTGCCTCTTATGTCGTGGGATACCCCTTGGATGAAAATGAAAATTTGCAGGTCTCCATTATTCGGGAACTGTTGGACGAGTTGACCGAGCGTGGATTGTATGACCGCGTCTCCAAAATAGACCTTTCCAAAAAATACAACATTTCGATGCGTATTTACGACGTGATTAACGTCTATTTGGGCAACTCGGAACAGTTTGATGCCAAGATGAATATGCTGATCAAGATTTTGAATGAAAACGACGTCACCGTTCCTGCGGAAATCCGGGTTCGCAACCCTGCGGAAGGTCGTTACGCCCGTCTTGAAACCACGGATGTCCCTTCTTCGGACACGTCCGATCCCCAGGAAAATGATTCCACAACCGACACAACCCCCCATAATTCGTAATTTGTTCGGAATAAAATCAAAAAAAAGACACTTTAATAACTTTTCTTTTGCTTCAAACTGTGATATAATAAAATATATATAAGCACGCAAACATTACAGAAAACAGAAAACGAACCATTGAAAGGAAGTAAACAGATATGGCATTCAGAAGCATTGAGCAGCCCGAAGCATTGGTTTCCATCAAAGTCGTCGGCGTAGGCGGCGGCGGCGGAAACGCAGTCAACCGTATGATTCAGGACGACGTAAAGAGCGTTGATTTCGTGGTAGCCAACACGGATGCTCAGGATTTGGAAGATTCCCTTGCCTCGAATAAAATTCTTCTCGGTCAGAAAGTGACCAACGGCCGCGGTGCCGGTGCAAATCCCGAAGTGGGCCGCCGTGCAGCAGACGATAGCCGGGAACAGATTTCCGAAGCCCTGAAAGGCGGCGAAATGGTCTTCATTACTGCCGGTATGGGTGGTGGAACCGGAACCGGTGCGGCTCCCCTTGTGGCTGAAATTGCAAAAGAAATGGGTCTTTTGACCGTTGCCGTGGTGACCAAGCCCTTCGGCTTTGAAGGAAACTTGAAGATGAAGCGTGCCGAAGCCGGCATTGAAAATCTCCGGGACCACGTAGACTCTCTTATCGTCATTCCCAACGAACGGCTGAAATACGTTGCGGATGACCGCATCTCTCTGGTCAATGCTTTTGCGATGGCCGACAGCGTTTTGAAGCAGGGCGTTCAGTCTATTTCCGACCTGATTCAGGGCCGTGGGATTCTGAACCTGGACTTTGCCGACGTTTGTGCCATTATGAAAGACGCGGGCTACGCTCATATGTGCGTTGCCAACGCTAAGGGTAAGGATAAGGCCGAAGAAGCCGCTCGCAAAGCAATCGTCTCTCCCTTGTTGGAAACTTCCGTTTCCGGTGCAAAGGGAATTATCATCAACTTCACCGCAGACCCCGAAGTTGCATTGGACGACATCTACCGTGCCGCAGATATCATCCGGGAAGAAGCTGACCCCGATGCAAACATTATCTGGGGTGTAGAATTGGACGACGAACTGGAAGACGAACTTCGTATTACCATCATCGCCACCGGCTTTGACGAACCCCAGAACGCCGCTCTTCCCAACAATACCGCCAAGAGTTTCCCCAGTTCCGGTTATACCTTCAAGGCTTATGACGCCCCCAAGCCCGAACCCGTTGCGGAAAAACCCAAGGCAGATACCTCAGCTCTGTTTGACGATTTTACCACCGCTCCCGCGGCAGCTCCCGTTAACAACGAGCCCGCCGAAGAAGATTCCGACGAAGACTTTATGAGACTTCTCAACGAAATCACCAAAGGCAAATAATTGAATTAAAAAAGCAAGGTGCAACCTCCAAAGAGGTTGCACCTTTTTTATCTTGAAAATATCCGATTTTTAGTCTGAAAAACCAATCTTTTATCCGACTTTTTGTATCATCTTTTTTATTTTGTCTTGATATTGTACGGAAAAATTGTTATACTGAAAAAAAAAGGGGGAGGTGACGGAGTGGATTTAAAGTTTGTCTACGGGGTAAAAAAAGTAGTTACCTATATTAATCAGCATTTCCGGGAAGACGTCGGGGTTGAGGACTGTGCTCGCCTTTTGGGGTATTCTCCCCGGTACTGTAACCGGATGTTTCGGGATTACTACGGAGAGACCATCGGGGCTCGCTTGCGGTATCTTCGGATGCAGGCGGCAAAAAACGACCTGCTTCGTTGCCGCTCTGTAAAAGAGGTTGCCCGTTCTTTAAGTTTTGATTCCGTTGACGGATTCAGCCGTGCTTTTCGGAAGGAATTTGGTATCACTCCCTCAGAATACCTCCAAGGTGGAACCTTAAAAGAACCGTACGTTGCGGATTACGATTATACCATTTCCTACGCCGATTGGATGAAGGGCGAAAATCCTTCCCACGACGGGGTATGGGAATATGAATATTACGATCCTATGACTGAGAACTATTCCAAAATGCTTTGGGGCGAGGGCCGTTTTGAAGCCCCCTATGAAAAAGAAAGCATTTCTGACCCGAATTGGTACTGTCGGAACCGTTCCTGGGGATATGGAATGCACCCCGGGAAGGGTGTCCAGGCCGTACGGACCTTCCGTTGTCCTTATGATGGAATCGTGGACGTGTTCTTTTCTGCCGCCCGCATTTCTAAGGTAAGGCCTCCGCGGACGCCTTGTTCGTTGCAATTGCGCCACAACGGCCAATTGATTTTTCCGGAAGAGAACGCCGTTGTGCTGCAAGACGTTACGGCCGCCTTTTTAACTGTAACTCGCACTGTCCGCAAAGGCGACCGCATCAGCCTTCACGTGGATGCGATGGGGAATATCAGCAGTGATGGGATTCTGCTCTACCGCCAGCGAGTTCGATATCAGTCAATAACAGAACGTAACGATATACAAGAAAAATAAAAGGAGTGTATGAATATGGAACGCTTGACACGGTTATTGGTGTTCGTATTGTCCTTCGGTATGCTTTGTGCAGTATGTTTGACGGTGCCTTCTATGGTTTCTTTTGGGGAAACTGCGGATGTTATCGAAATTTCTACTGCAAAACAACTCCGGGGTATTGGTATTGATGCGGACAAACCTTTGAATGGAAACTACGTACTTACTGCCGACATCGACCTATCCGATGAAGAGTGGGTTGGAATCGGAGGCCTTGGAACTTTTGTCGGCGGATATGTGAGTGGGAATTATACTTATTTTAATGGTACCATTGACGGCCGGGGACACGTTATTTCCGGGATGCATTACGGCTCTGAATCGGAGGCAAAAGAAATTGCTGAGCTTTGGGGGTTTGTTTGTACTCTTGGTTCAAATAACGCCTCGTCGCCTGCCGTGGTCAAGAACATTGTTTTTGAAGACGTTTTCTATAATGGATACGATGCAGGGACTTATACGGAAGTCGGCGTAGTTGCCGGATTTGCCCGATATAACGTGCAGATTGAAAATGTCGTAGTGCGTTCCGGCAAACTCATTGATAACGGTTCCCGACAGATTCGTATCGGTGGTATTGTCGGGGCGATGACTCAAAGCAGTTCCCCTGTTTCGATTACGAATTGTTATAACGGTGCAGATATTACTGGGAATTATGTTGCCACAACAAAACCTGGATACCTTTCTTTGGGTGGGATCGTCGGGATGCAATCGAAAGGTTCTTTGACTGTGGACGGTTGTATCAACGCCGGTCTTTTGCAAACGGATTGTGCTTACTCGAATACGGTCGGCAGTAGTACGTCCTATTCCAAAATTTGTAATCTCGTATCGAATAGTCTTGCAAATGACACGATTTCCACGGATACCACAATCACTAATTGCTACGTTGTTGGAGATTGTCTGGCTTCTACTGCTCCGGAGGTTTCTTCTTTGCGGGAAGGTGCGGGAATGACGGTTCTCAGCTTGGATGCGGCTGCAAAGGCTTCGAGTTATACCAATCTTTCTTCCTCTGAATGGCATCTTTCCGACGGAACGTATCCGCTTCCTTCAACCTTTTCGGCTTCTCAGGCAATTTCTGCGGTGATTGGAATTGATTCCGTTGAGGCACTGTTGAAAATCGGTGTAGACGCCGCTTATCCTCTGTCCGGCTCCTTCCGGTTGACTACGGATTTGGATCTTACGGCCGTTGAGTGGACTCCCCTGGGAACCTTGACCGGGACTTTTGACGGATGCGGTCACGTCATTTCCAATATGCACTCCGGCACAGCTTCTTCCCCCGTTGTGGAAAAAAGTTACGTCTGGGGGCTTTTCGGCACCGTTGACGGCGGTACTGTGAAAAATCTTGCCTTTAAGAACGTGGCGTTTTATTTAAATAGTGCGGGCGGACTTTCTTCTTTGGGTACCGTCTGCGGATATCTTCCCTCAACGGGCGGCGTGATTGAAAACGTTGCGGTTCTTTCTGGAACCCTCCACGGAAAAACAACGCATCAGCTGGGTGTAGGCGGTCTGGTAGGTTGCACGAATAAATCTTCCGGAATCGGCTTTACCATCAAAAACTGCTATAACGGAGCCACCGTGATTGCAGAAGCCAACGGCGGGTCTTACGCCGTTGCCGCAGGTATTATCGGGCGTGCTTGGAGTTTTTCTACTAGAAAAATTGAAAACTGTTTAAATGTCGGCGTAATCAAAGCCATCAATACCGGCGCGGCTACCACGGGTCTGACGATGGCCGGAAATATTATCAGCTATCAAGGCGTAACCAGCAACACGGTTGAAAACAACACCGTTCGTATCAATAACTTTGCCATCGCCGGCCGCCTGGTTGCCGAAGGGGCAAATTCCGCCGTTTATCAGCACGACGTGGAAACCAGTGCTACCGTTGTCAACGATTACAATGCCATCAGCCCCACCTTCTTTACGGGGTTAACCAACGGAAATTCCTCTGCGTGGACAATTAAGTCTGCCGAAGATGGAAAATATTATTATCCTATGCTGAAATCTTTTCAGGCTTATTCCGAAGAAATTGTGGTAGACGAGGATGCGTCAAAGGCGGAATTGAACCGCCTCATCGACGGTATTACCCTCTCCAATCATCTGACGAAAGAAGACGTTACTACGGTTCTTTCGTCTTATTTCCCCGATGCTCAGGTGACCCTGACATTGAATAGCAAGGCAACCCTGGCTGCCGCCGGTTCCTGGAATTTGAAGGTGGTCCTCACCGATGAAATTTCGGTGGAACGCACCTTGGTTATCGAACAACTTCCCACCGTTTCTCAGATCGATTATAATTATGCTTCCAACCAAGCCGGAATGGCAGCAGGAAACATCAATGTTACGTTGAGCAAAGATTACGCTGAGGGAAGATGTCAGTTTGAACTCTATTGGGGAACAAGTGAAGGTCCTCTGACCGGTTATACGGCACTTTCCCTCCCCCACAAGCGCTCTGTAAATGGCGCTGTTGTTACCCATTCTTTGGAAGAGAGAACGGTTATTCCCTTTGGTGTGACCCATTTGTGGGTGGTTATTGACGGGGAACAGGCAGGCAGTTACGTAATTCCCAATAACCGCAGATCAAACTTCGGTAGAGAAAAATACACCTTCGGTATCTTGTCCGACGTTCATTTTGGTTATGCTGCCGCTCCCGGTGCTTTGACTGCTGCGTTGACTCATTTGGAGAGTATAGGTGCAAAATTTGCGACGGTCGCCGGAGACTTTACATCCCACGCTTCTCAGTCGGAATTCGATGCCTTTAAAGAGACTTATAACGGCAAATTTACCATTCCTCTGTTTATAACTTTGGGAAATCACGATTCCTTGGATTGGACGATTTCCGCGGGACTTACCACGGAAACGGCCGTTGCCAATATGCTTGCTAACGTGGAGACCTTTGCCAATCCCAATTATACCGGCCCCAACGGTGAGTTTAAGGTTGCCGTTTCTCCCTATTACGGCGGCCGTTACGATTACACCGTGGAATACGGAGACGATCTGTTCGTTTATCTCGGTATCGGTCCCAACGAGATTGAACAGGGTATCAATAATACCGGCGATGAAAAATATGGCGGGACTGCATATGTCACCGAAAATCAGTTGAAATGGTTGGATGAAGTTCTTGATACTTCCGAAAACTATCAAAACGTCATTTTGATGTTCCACTATCCTACGAAGGATTCCGGGCTCCCCCTCTATAAGGAAACCGAGGCCTTCCAGCAACTCAGCGACGTTTTGAAGGGCCACGACAACGTGATTCATTTCAGCGGACATTTCCACAATGCCTTTGATGCTTCTAACGCGCCGTTCCATTTGTCCCAGACTGCCTGGTTTACGTGGACCGGTACCGAATACGTTGCATCTCAAACGGATTTGGGTTATACCGCCGTTCACGTTCCCTCTCTTTACGATAAGCAGACCGGTTATATTGCCACCGTTTATGAATCCGGAACCTTGTTGACCGGTTATGACTTTGCAAACAATCAGGTCATTCCTTACGCCACCTTCTTTGTCGCCAACGAAGAAGAGAGCGATAACTTGAAATCCGAAAACAACGACCTGACAGTGAATTACAAAGAGTTGACTCCCGCCGCAAAAGTTTATTCACTGGATATGGTCTGGGAAAACGACGACGTTTCCTTTGATTACACCGGCGGAAAGGAAGGCATCTGGAATCCCACGAATCACACCTTCGAAGGGGTAGAAGATGCCAAATGGCTGGATCAGGATCTAAAAGTTACCGTGGTCAACCATTCCAACGCCGCCGTGAAAGCCACGTTGACCGTGGCAGACCAAGATGCGGACGACCAACTTTTGGTTACTCCTGAATCGGCGGAACAAGTGCTTGCTACCGCTGAAAATACCGCCGTTGCCGATGCTCCCAAGGCGGAATTCACGTTGACCGTCAACGGAACTCCCACCGGAGACGTGGACCGTATTACCACCGTCGCCCGGGCTACGATTACTCTTACCGCGGCGGAATAAGTTTCTAAAAAACAAGGTGCAACTTCGAAAGAAGTTGCACCGTTTTTTATTCTTTGTCGTATTTAATTTTTTTTCGTAAGGGGATTTCCAATTTTCGCTTGAAATGAACGAACCATCCGCCGTAAGTTCCCACCGGGTCAACCAAAATTCCCTTCATTTTGCAGCGGTTGGCGGCAGTCATATCGGTAAACAGTTGGTCGCCCAAAATGACCACCTCGTCTTTGGACAGTTGTAACAGGTCCAGAGCCTTAAAAATGGCCTTTTTTGAGGGTTTGAGTGCTTCGTAGAAACAGGACAACCCCAAAGGCGTTGCAAAGTCTTCCGTGCGTTTTTTGTGGTTGTTTGACACGATGCAGACTTCGATTCCAGCCTCGGTCAACCCTTTGACCCAGGCTTGCACCTCCTCGTCGGGCAAAAAGACGTTCCGGGGGGCCAACGTGTCGTCCAGGTCCGTAATCACACCTTTGATGCCCATCTCATTCAGCAGGGCAGGGGTGACTTGGGTATATCTTCTCAGGCGTAAGGTGGGAGTGTAAAAACTCATAAATCCTCCTATGAAAAAAGTGCGTGATGGAATCACGCACTTTCGGATCGTTACTTATACTTGCGCTTTCTTGCGGCTTCGGACTTCTTCTTGCGCTTGACGGAAGGCTTTTCGTAGTGTTCGCGTTTTCTCAGCTCAGCCAAAGTCCCGGCTTTCGCACACTGTCTCTTAAAACGACGGAGCGCATTATCCAACGATTCGTTCTCTTTGATCTTGATTTCAGACATTATTATTCCCTCCCTCCATCGTATACGCTGAAAGATTCTGATTTTTCAAAATCCTTTAATATTATACACGAAAAAACCCTATCTGTCAAGTCCTGCAATGGAAAAACAAGGTCAAGTTCCTGTTACATTTTTGTGAACTTTAAAAAACCTTCATTTCCACCCATCTTTAATATAATTGTATGCAAATTTCGTATTGCACACCCGGGAGACGGTGCCGTTCTCGATTCGTTTCGTCGTGGCGTTTGCCCCCACCCCGTAGATGGGTTGCAGGTCGTCCATCATATAAATATTATAGGGACTTTCATAGCCCGGTTTTGCATATCCTACGTTTTCCAGGTTTCCCACCGTATTTTTTTGACGGTACAGATAATAGGGGAAATATCCCCCTTCCCGGCAGTAGCGTTGGGAAATATCCACCATTTTTACCGCGTCTCCGGCGTTTTTCATAAAGGTTTCCGGGGTTTCCTCCCCATAATCCGCCGCCCGTTTGAGATACAGCGTATGTACGGTGATGTTGTGCGGGTCCAGTTGCGTTACGCCTCTCATCGTATCTTCAAATCCCTTCGGCGTATCCCCGGGAAGACCGGCAATCAGGTCCACGTTTACCGCAAGAGCCGTTTTTCGTGCCTGTTCGTAGGCACGGTAAAAATCCGCAGCCGTATGTTTCCGCCCGACCCGTTGCAGAATTTCGTCACGCAACGTTTGGGGATTGACACTGACTCGGGTGGCGCCGTATCCTTCAATGATCTTCAACTTTTCTTCGGTAATGGTGTCGGGGCGTCCCGCCTCCACAGTATATTCCAGAAGAGAAGGCACGTCCACGTAGTTTTGTACCGTTGTCATCAGGTCTTTTAACTGTTCTGCGGTCAGGGTTGTCGGAGTTCCTCCCCCGATGTAAAGGGTGGTGATGCGGTGTCCGTTTTCTTGTGCCGCCGCAGTCTTTTCTTTCAATTCTTTTTTCAGCACTTCCAGATATTCTGGAATCAGAAGATTTTCTTCCCCCGTCACGTGAGAGACAAACGAACAGTATTTGCACCGGCTGGGGCAGAAGGGAATGGAAAGATACATCCCCGCATCCCCCGGCTGATGGTTATTCCGGGCCGACGTTTGATGCAAAATCGTATTTTTGCACAGGTCGATCTTTTCTTTGGTTACAAGATAGGCCTCGGTCATTATTTCTTCGGTTTTATCCCCATAGATGCCCAAAAGAGTCTGATAAAACCGAACGGGTCGGACTCCCGATAAAATTCCCCAAGGGGACCGGATGCCCGTAGCCTGGGAAAAAACGTCGTACGCGGTCCGTTTGATGGCACATCGCTCAGCGTCGTGAATATCCGGGTCGATTTTGTAGGCGGCGCGATATTGTTTTTCCTTCCATTCCAGGATCGCCTCAAAGGTATCGTCTTTTCGGGTAACGGTGAGAATTTTCCCTTTTTCTTCGGTAAACCCGTCCCGGGGGAAAAACAGGCTTGACAGAGCGATAACGTCAAAGCTGTCTTCGGTATTGTTTAAAATCAGTTTCAAATCAAATCTCCCGCAATCCATCCCTCATCGCAAATTTTCGTAGAAAATCCGTGGCCGGGATAGACCAATGTCTCTTGGGGTAAAAGGGAAAGTTTTTTCAGGGATTCTGCCATTTTCCCCTCGTCGCTTTTGGGAAAATCCGTTCGTCCCCGAGCTTCTTTAAACAGCGTATCTCCGGAAAACAAAACGTTCTGTTTTTCCAAGTAGAAACAAATTGAACCGGGGGTGTGTCCCGGGGTATGGATGACGTGAAACGATACGCTTTCCTGCGGGTCAGAAATGGTAATTTTATCTCCATCGGAGAGCAGATTCGTGGCTTTATAATCGTATCTCCAATCCGGCTTGGGGACCGAAGCCGGAGCGCGCAAGACGTCATCGTTGAGGAAACATTCGTCGTCTTTGTGCATCCAAACACGGCAATTTTGCTGTTCCACAAGGTCACAAAGGGCCGCCGTGTGGTCCAAGTGTCCGTGGGTCAGAAGAATATCGGAAATTTTGAGATTTCCGCAGAATTTCAATATTTTTTCCGGATTATCGCCCGGGTCGATAACCACTGCCCGGTCAGAAAAGAGAAGAAGGTAGCAATTGGTGATGAGACTTCCTACAAGGATTCTCTTTATGGTCATTTCAATAACTCCTTTGTGTCCATCAGAATGGTTACCGGTCCGTCGCAAACCGTTTCAATTTGCATATCGGCTCCGAACACGCCGGTCTTGGTGGGCAGCAGTTTCCCCATTTCTTCACAGAACCGTTCGTAAAGGGGTTTTGCAATCTCCGGACGGGCTGCTCCGCCGAAATAGGGGCGATTCCCTTCGGCGCAGGACCCTAACAAGGTAAATTGAGATACCGCCAAAACTTCCGCTTTTGCAAGGGAGGGGGAGACGTTCATCTTTCCGTTTTCGTCTTCAAAAATCCGCAGATTGGCACACTTTCGTACTAAAAAATCCACTTCTTTTTCCGTGTCTTCCGGACAGACCCCCAGAAAAATCAACATCCCGCTTCCGATTTCGGAAAAGGGAACTCCGTCGGCGGACAATTTGGCGCTCCGCACCCGTTGAACGACTGCTTTCATACCCGTTCCACCTTCAATACGTCTTTGATTCTCCGCAACCGCTTGGCAATAATTTCCAGGTGGGACAGACTGTGAACTTCAATACTCAAAACTACCCGCACGTCTCCGTTGGGAATCTGTTGCATCGAAAGTCCCCGGGTCATAATGTGCATTTGCGCCAGGGCAGAAGAAATATCGGCCATCAGATCAATCCGGTTCAAGGCATCGATGGTCAGTGTGGTGTTGAAGTATTCGTTTTCTGCGTCTTCCCAATGGACTTTCACCAATCGTCCGGGTTCAATCCCTTTCAGATGGGGACAGTTGGTCTGGTGTACCGTAACGCCGTTTCCGCGGGTGATAAAGCCGATAATATCATCCCCCGGAACGGGTACGCAACAGCCCGCCAAGCGAACCAGGCAGTTGTCGATATCGTCCACCACAACGCCGCTGACCGGTTTTTTCTTGGTGGTAAAGGTGGGTTGAACAGGCGTTTGTTCCGCCTGTTTGCGAATCATCTTGCTGTAATCTACCTTTAATTTCGGCAGAATCTTGGAGATGGAAACGCCCCCGTAGCCGATGGCGGCATACAGGTCTTCCACCGTTTCCAGACCGTATCGGGCAAGAATGGGTGAGAACAATTCCTTTTCGTCCACGTTTGCCGTGTTGATAAGGCTTCGCTTCATTTCCCGTTCCAGGTCCGCCCTGCCTTGAAGAATGTTTTCTTCCCGTTTTTCTTTCTTGAACCATTGGCGAATCTTGGCTTTTGCTTCGTTGGTTTTGACCAGATTCAGCCAGTCCCGGGAAGGGCCTGCGGACGAATCGGAGGTCAGAATTTCCACAACGTCCCCGTTCTGCATTTTCGAGGTCAATTCCACGATGCGGCCGTTGACCTTCGCCCCAATCATTTTATTTCCTACTTGGGTATGAATGGCGTAGGCAAAGTCGATGACCGTGGAATCGGCGTGCAGGGTAATAATATCCCCTTTGGGGGTGGAGACGAAGACCTGGTCGGCGAACAGGTCGATTTTAAAGGTTTTCAAAAAGTCGTCCGCATCACTTACGTCGCTTTGAACTTCCAACAGTTTGCGAACCCACGTTAACTGTTCGTCCAGGGGGTCTTTCCCAAAGCGACCGGTCTTGTATTTCCAGTGGGCGGCAATCCCCAATTCTGCAATCTTGTGCATTTCGTGGGTACGTATCTGAATTTCAAACAGATACCCTTCGAAAGAAACCGTAGTATGCAAAGACTGATACATATTGGGCTTCGGTGTTGCGATATAGTCTTTCAGACGGCCGGGAATGGCAGAGAATTGGTCGTGCATCAATCCCAGCACGTTGTAACATTCCGTCGTCTTATCTACGATGATGCGGAATGCGTACAGGTCGTAAATCTCATCGAAGTCCTTGTTCTGATTGAACATCTTTCGATAGATGCTGTAAATATGCTTGATGCGGCTTTCAATCGTGGCTTCAATGCCTTCTTTTTTCAGAACATCGGTAATGGTTTGCTTGATGCGGATGAACCGCTCGTTGTTTTCGTGAAAAACTTCCAGGTCGTTTACGATTTCTTCATAGCCAATGGGGTCAATATATTTCAGAGCAATGTCTTCCAGTTCGCTTTTCAGATTCTGAATCCCCAGACGGTGGGCAAGGGGAGCGTATACTTCCAGCGTTTCCAAGGCTTTGCTCCGCTTTTTATCCTCGGTCTGATATTCCAGCGTCCGCATATTGTGAAGTCGGTCTGCCAGTTTTATCATAATGACCCGAATATCCTTCGCCATTGCCAAGAGCATCTTGCGGATATTTTCTACCTGGTGTTCTTCTTTTGAAGTATAATTGATACGACCGAGTTTTGTTACCCCGTCCACCAATTCTGCAATTTCCGGAGAAAACCGTTGGGCCACATCTGCTTTCGTTACGGGAGTATCTTCCACGACGTCGTGGAGGATACTTGCGATAATACAAGATTCGTCCATCCCGTACCCAATCAGTATCTTTGCTACTTCCAGAGGATGGATGATATAAGGTTCTCCCGATTTCCGCAACTGTCCGTGATGGGATTCGGCAGCAAAAACCGCCGCATCCCGGATGCGGTCAACGTTGTAGCGGATGTCGTTTTCGTCCAAAACTTTCAAAAAATCCAAAATGAGACTGTCGTACATAACATTATCCTTTTTCGGAGTATGAAATTTTATCCCAATCGTGGGCTTTGCACAAGTCGACCTTCTTTTCCGTAGGGAAGAGGGTGATGCGCAGGGTTTTATCTTCGGTATACTGCAAAAGCCCCAATTCTTGCATCGTATCCAGGCAAAGGAACAGTCTGCAAATGTTCCAATCTGCCCCATAGCGGTTTTTCACCGCCCGAATGATGGTTTCGGGCTTTCGCAATACGGAACTGCTTCCGTCTCCGTTTACCGCGGTCGCCGTCAAATATCGGTACAGCGCTACCATTAGGCTACGGTTGATTCGGCAGCTTTCAGGCAGTTTTGTTCCCTGTTCCCGGTAGGCTTTGTAGTGATTTCGATAAATCGGGTCTTCCCGGTCTTCGGAGAAGCGGATGCTTCGCAGCGTTACGTTCAGCATTGGCCGCTGGCGGAAGGTTTTTTCGGTAATGGTGCAGAAAATATCTACACTGTCTCCTTCGCCGCATTCCAGGTCTTCCGGTCCGTGCCCAAACCACATTGCCGTGATTTCGGTCCCGTTTTTATCCAATGTGATACGGGTGTGCTTCCCGCCGCCTACACCGGTTACCGACCGGATTTTCAGGCTCTTCGCCACCACGTAGGGATAGGGGTTTCCGTTTCCGAATGGTTCCAATACGGAAAGCGACCGGACAAAATCCAACGTAAACGCAGATTCGTCCACCACAAATTCTGCCTCGCAAGTGGGAATCAACGCTTCGTCGGGAATGTCTTTGACGGCATTTTCGGTGACGTGCTTTACAAAAGCCTCGTAGTTTTCCCGCTTCAACGTCAAGCCTACCGCCATTTCGTGTCCGCCAAAATTTTCCAGGTGACAGGCGGATTTCCCAACCAGTTCAAAGAGGTTGACGCCCTTCACGCTTCGGGCAGAGCCTTTTGCGGAATCTCCTTCAAAGCAGATTAAAATACAGGGTCTTGCATACCGTTCAGTCAGCCGGGACGCGGCAATTCCAATGACGCCGTTGTGCCAGCGGTCGGACGCGTAGACCATAATTTTATCTTTCGGAGCGTGGCCGGCCAACAGTAGGTCGATATCCCGGACCACCTGCTGTTCTTTTTCTTTTCGCTCCACGTTACAATCGCAAAGCAATTGCGCCAATTCCGCTGTCTTTTTCGAATCCTTTTCCAGAAGAAGCCGCACCGAGATCTTACAATCGCTGATGCGACCGGCGGCATTCATCCGGGGGGCGATTTGGTAGGCGATAACGTTGGTATCAATGGTTCCGTCATAGGTTCCGCTGAGCCGCAATAAGGCTTCGATTCCGGGGGGACAGTGTTGTTCCAGATTTTGGAGTCCGTAACGAACGATGGAGCGGTTTTCATCCAAAATCGGCATAATGTCCGCAATGGTACCGATGGCAGTGATTCCCCCGTATCGCCGGAAGGCTTCCAGAGAATCGTTCATACAGGCACTGATAAATTTGAATACCACACCTACCCCCGCAAGTTCGGGGAAGGGATAGTCGGAATCTTTCCGTTTGGGGTTGACGACCGGGCAGTCCGGCAAGGTTTCCATACATTCGTGATGGTCGGTTACCACCACGTCAAGACCGATGGATTTTGCATAGGCAATTTCTTCTACGGCCGTCGTTCCCGTGTCTACGGTAATCAGCAGGGTAGACCCTCCGTCCCGGATGGTCTGTATTGCTTCGGGGTTCAGTCCGTACCCTTCTTCCAGACGGGAAGGAATGTAATAATCCAATCGGTCGGTATGTTCGGATAAGTATTGATACAAAATTACTGTGGAAGTGATCCCGTCTACGTCATAATCCCCATAAACGGTAATTTTTTCTCCGCCGTCCAGGGCTTTTTTTACCCGAGCCACCGCCCGTTCCATATCTTTCAGCAAGAACGGGTCGTGAAGATTTTCCCGTAAATCGTTTCTCAGGAATCGGCGGACGTCTTCCGGTGCGGTAATGCCCCGGTTGTATAAGAGCCGGGCCACAGGGGCGGATAATTGGTGTTCGGATTGAATGTTTGCAACGGTTTGTTCGTCCTGTTGCAGTACAATCCATTTTTCATCGGTCATTAACGGATATTCTCCTGTTTTATATTTGCCTTCATCAAAAGCTCCCGCTTGGTGTCCCACAGTTTTTGAGACAAGTCAACGTAATAGTGTTCCGGATTTTCAAAGCGGACGACTTCTTCCCAGAGATGCCCCGTTTGTTCGGCACAGTAATCCCGAATTTCCTGGGCAGAAGGCAGGTCGTAAACCAATTTGCCTTTTTCAAAAACGGGAACGAGAAGTTTCTTTGCAGTATAATTTTCAAAGGTTTTCCGCTTCCAGGGGAAATCGGGGTGGAACAGTTCAATGGGTTTTGTAAAATCAAATTCTTCTCCCCGGACGGCAATCAGGTCGGCAAGCATTTGCCCCGTGGTGTTGGAATAGAGTCTCCATACCTCTTTCTCGCAGGGATTCGTAATTTTTTCCACGTTTTCCGAGCATTTGATCTTGGGAATCATTTCTCCGTCTTCTTCCACGGCAACAACCTTGTAAACACCCCCGAATACCGGTTCGCTCTTCGAAGTGATCAACCGTTCGCCGACGCCAAAGTTGTCAATTTGCGCCCCTTGGGAAAGAATATCCCGGATGATGTATTCATCCAACGAGTTGGAAACGAAAATCTTACAGTCCGTAAGCCCGGCTTCATCCAGCATCTTACGGGTCTTTTTGGTCAGGTATGCTACGTCCCCCGAGTCGATGCGGATGCCCTTCAAACGGCTCCCCATCGGTTCCAGAACTTCTTTGTGAACTTTGATGGCGTTGGGAATCCCGGATTTCAAAACGTTGTAAGTATCGACCAACAGCGTACAGGCGTGGGGATACATTTTTGCATACGCCTCAAAGGCTTCGTATTCCGAGTCAAACATTTGAATCCAAGAGTGTGCCATCGTTCCCACGGCGGGGATCCCGAACAATTGCTCGCAGACCGCACAGGCCGTTCCGGCACAACCGGCAATATAAGCGGCGCGTGCCCCCAAAATGGCGGCGTTGTTCCCCTGGGCCCGGCGAGAGCCGAATTCAAAGACGGGGCGACCTTTGGCCGCTTTCACGATGCGGTGAGCCTTGGTTGCAATCAAAGACTGATGGTTGATAGCAATCAGCAGCATCGTTTCCAACAATTGTGCCTGAATGGCCGGTCCCTTTACCGTTACGATGGGTTCGTTTGGGAAAATGGGGGTCCCTTCGGGGATCGCCCGAACGTCACATTCAAATTTAAAGTTTGCAAGATATTCCAGAAATTCTTCGCAAAACAGATTCTTGGAGCGAAGATATTCGATATCTTCCGGAGAAAAATGCAGTCCTTTGATGTATTCAATCACCGATTGCAGGCCGGCGGCAATGGCAAAGCCCCCTTGGTCGGGAACCTTGCGAAAATACAGGTCAAAACAACTGATGGTATCTTTTTTGCCCTGATTGAAATAGCCGTTGCCCATCGTGAATTCATAAAAGTCGCAAAGCATCGCGTCGTTGTATTTCAGTTCCATATCGTAACTCCTTTAATATCCTCGTGTATTTGCCCATTCGTCAGCGTAGGTTCCCCGGACGGTATATACCGCAGTCAGTCGGGAACATTCTTCAAAGAGATTTTCTCCCAGATCCGTCAGTGTCGCGGGAAGGGTAATCGTTCGGATGGAAGTTGCGGAAAAGGCTCCGCTTCCAATGGAAAGAACCCCGGTCTTCAAAGAAACGGAAGAAAGTACGGAGCAACCGGAGAAGGCGTTATTTCCGATGTGTTGCACCGAAGGGGGAAGGTTGACCGATTCCAGACGAGTGCAGTTTGCAAAAGCTCCGGCGCCGATTTCGGTCTGTCCGTCCAGCGTAAGGTCGATAAGGTCGGTGCATTTTGCAAAAGCATTGACGGGAATTACCGCAAGAGTGTTTGGAATTGCAATGCCTTTCAGCGAATTACACATCGAGAAAGCTCCTTCCCCCATCGTTTTCAATCCCGAGGGGATGGTAATTCCCGAAAGAGAGGTGCATCCGGCAAACGCTTCGGCTCCCAGACGTTCCACCGAGTTGGGAAGGAAGATCGCGGAGAGAGACGTGCAGTTTTTAAAGGCACGTTCTTCGATGACCGTCACCGAATCGGGCATTTGGACGGTGGCCACCGCAGTGTTTCCTTCAAAAGCGCCGACGCAGATTTTCTTTACGTCATTTGCAAGAATAACGGCGGATTCGTTGCCAAAATATTTGACTAAAAGACCGTCGCCCAAAATTACTTGAACCTTATTTCCGGTAGGCATAGAAGCGCCGGTAAAACAGTCGGTTCCCACCGTCGTCACGTTCTTTCCTCCGGCAAACCCGGTCAGCCCGGTGCAACGGTAGAATACCTTATCTCCCAAAGTCTTCACCGAATCGGGTAAATGAATGGAAGAAAGGGAGGTACATTCCGCAAAAGCTTCGTTTCCAAGGATTTCCAAGCCGTCGTTCATTACGGCCGTGGCAAGGTTTGTGCAGGAGGAAAAGGCTCCCTGTTCCGCCTTGATCAGCGTTCCGGGGAAGGTCACGTCGGTGAGTGCCGTCTGGGCAAAGGCATACCGCCCGATGAATTTCAAGCCTTCCGAGAAGGTCGCCTTCATTAAGCCCACGCATTGCCGGAAGGTGTTTTCCTGAATTTCGGTAACGCCGCCGGGAATCGTAATTTCTTTCAGAGATTCACAACCGTAAAAGGCATTCTTTCCCAGTTTTGTGAGATTGACAGACAGAACGGCCTTTTCCAGATTGGGACATCCCGAGAAAGCGTTATCTCCGATGGAAACGATGTTTCCATACATCGCTACGGACTTAATATCTTCCTGGGCAAACGCTCCGTCTTCAATGCTTGTTACCGGTTTTCCGTCGATTTTTCGGGGAAGGACCACGTCTACGTCAAAGCCTAAGTAACCGCAAATGCCCACCGTACCGTCCTCTTTGACCCGATAGGCAAAGGCCGAAGCGTGGGTTGCGGAATGGTCGTAGTCCCGTTCCTCGTCGGTCCGGTCTCCGTCAAACAGGTCCTCCAACCAGACGATGCGAACGCCACCCTCTTCCGCAATCTTGGGGATCTGATATGCAATGGTGGCAAGTCCGGCAATTCCCAAAAAGGCCAACACCGTGGCGATATACCGAAAGACGGTTCTCTTCTGGGACGGATGGATCGGGGCTTGTCTGCTTCCGTCGGGATTTTTTCCGCAAAACCGATTCCAAAATCGCAGCAACGGCGAATCTTTTTTTGCAGCGTTCCCCGACGTTTCCGCGGCAACGGTCTGCTGTTCGCAACGGATTTCTTCGGGTTTATGTTGTTCGGTCATTTCTCATACCTCCGAATCGAATGCGCGTAGGCGTGTGATAAATAATATTTATTATAGCACAATCAATACTACATTACAAGGGCACAAATGCAATTTTTTTGTGAAAACTGGGAAGATTTTTCTCCATTCACCCTTTGTAGCGTCTTGCATAAAATGGAGTGAGGTGATACAAATGCTTTTTGGTAACTGGAACGGCTGCTCTTCCAACGGGGATAACTCCAACTCTTGGTGGATTATTGTAATCGCAATAATTGTCTTGTATTTTCTGTGCTTCGACCACGGAAACGACAATTCCTGTTGCGACCCCTGTGAACGGAATCGCTGCTGCTGAACCGTCTTTCTCCCCGCCGGACCGTCCCCATCCCTCGGACGGTCCTTTTTCTTTTGAAAATTTTGTAAATTCTCTTGTCAAAACCGTAAAAATATTGTATAATGAATAAAATTAGTACATAACCGATGGGAGTTACCGAATTTTTATGACGATTTCCCTTTGCACTTTGGGTTGTAAAGTCAACCATTACGAGAGCCAAGTTTTGCGCCGTCTGTTCCTGGAACGGGGAGACGAGTTTGTGGAATTCGGCACGCCTTGTGACGTCAGCATCATTCATTCCTGCGCCGTCACGGAAGAAAGTTCCCGGAAGAGCCGCCAGATGATGCGTCGTGCCCGCCGGATTTCCCCCGAGGGCGTGGTTTGTCTTGTGGGGTGTCTTGCCCAGGTGGAACCGGATTTGCTCCCCGAGGCAGACATCGTTCTCGGCAATCGGGACAAGACCAAACTCCCCGGTCTTGTGGATGAATTTTTATCTCGTCGCACACCCCTTTTGCAGACTCCCCCCATCCTTTCGCATCGCACCTTCGAAGAGATGACTTTGGTCAGCGATGAACGGGTGCGAGCTACGGTGAAGATTCAGGACGGGTGCTGTAATTTCTGTGCGTATTGCATTATTCCTTATGCCCGCGGTCCGATCCGGAGCAAAGAGCCGGACGATGCCGTGCAAGAGGTTGAAAATCTGGTCAAAACCGGGTATCGGGAGATCGTTCTTACGGGAATTCATCTGGATAGCTACGGTCGGGAACACGGTCGTTTTTCTCTTTGTGATTTGTTGGAGCGGCTGGATAAGATTCCCGGCTTGGAGCGGATTCGCCTCGGGTCTACCGAACCTACGATGGTGACCCCCGAAACGGTGGAGCGGTTGAAGAAGATAACGCATCTTTGCCCCCACTTTAATCTGTCGTTGCAAAGCGGATGTACCGCCACGTTGAAACGGATGCGGCGTCGGTATACGGCGGAGGAATACGCCGCAGGGGTGGACCTTCTTCGAAGGGCATTTCACGACCTTTCTCTGACTACGGATATCATCGTTGGATTCCCCGGAGAGACGGAAGCAGAATTTTCCGAAACGATGGCTTTTGCGGAAAAGATCGGTTTTTCGAAAATCAACGTATTCCCCTTCTCTCCCCGTCGGGGTACTGCGGCTTGGGATATGCCTGACCAGGTGGACCCCCGGATAAAAAAAGAACGTTGCCGCCGGATGCTGGCGCTGTCCGACCAATTGGAACGGAAGTTTCGGGAAAAATACGTGGGAAGAACGCTCCCCGTCTTGTTTGAACAAGAGAAGGATGGCCGTTACGTCGGCTCAGCCGCGAACTTCCTTTCAGTCTCCGTTGAGAGCAATATTTGTCTCACCGGACAGATGCTCCCCGTCCGGATTTCCGGGGTTGGAACAATGTCCTGCGAAGGCGACTTGCAAAAACCGGAAAACTGTGGTATAATATAAGTGAATGATATAAATTTAAAAGAGAGGGTCATTTCGTGGCAAACGAATACAACAACGAAAGTATTAAATCCCTGAAAGGTGCAGACCGGGTTCGCTTGCGCCCTTCGGTCATCTTTGGGTCTAATGGACTGGAAGGATGCTGTCACTCCTTTTTTGAAATTCTTTCCAACTCCATTGATGAATTCAAAGAGGGCAGAGGGGACAAGATTATCGTCACCCGGTATGCGGACAGTTCCATTGAAGTACAAGACTTCGGTAACGGAATTCCCGTAGATTACAACCAAAAAGAAAAGGCGTACAACTGGGAACTTCTTTTCTGTGAAATGTATGCCGGCGGGAAATACGGAGACGACGCGTCCAATCTTTACGAGTATTCCCTTGGATTGAACGGCCTGGGACTTTGTGCCACCCAATATGCCTCCGAGTTTATGGAAGCGGAGATTTACGACGGAACGTATCAGTATAAACTTTCTTTTAAAGAAGGTCATCCCGTGGAGAAGAACAAGGATGACGTTCTGAAAAAGGTGGAAATGAAGCATAAGCGCGGTTCCACCATCCGTTGGAAACCCGACTTGAAAGTCTTTACCGAAATCGAAATCCCCCGCTCCTATTTTCAGGGGGTCTTGCAGCAACAGGCCATTTGTAACGCCGGACTTACGCTGGTTCTCCGCTGGCAGAACCCCGTGGACAAAAAATTCGAGGAAGAAGCTTTTTGCTACGAAAAGGGAATTGAGGATTATATCAATTCCTTTATTGGTGAGGACGCCATTGCCGCTCCTCAGATGTGGTCCTGTGACCGTCAGGGGAGGGACCGGGAAGATCTGCCGGAATATAAAGTCCGTCTGAATATTGCCTGTGCCTTCTCAAACCGGGTCAACCGGATGGAATATTATCACAATTCCAGCTTTTTGGAATACGGAGGTTCCCCCGACAAAGCCGTCCGTTCCGCCTTTGTTTACGCCTTTGACAATTACATCCGCAAAATTGGAAAATACACGAAAAACGAAGCGAAAATCACTTTCCAGGACGTACAGGATTGCCTTGTTTTGATTTCAAACTCCTACTCCACCTCTACGTCCTACGAAAACCAGACCAAAAAAGCTATCAATAACAAGTACGTCTACGAAGCGATGAACGAATTTCTACGCCATTCGTTGGAAGTCTACTTTATTGAGCATAAAGCGGAAGCGGACAAGATTGCCGAGCAGATTTTGGTCAACAAACGCAGTCGGGAAAATGCGGAGAAGACCCGTCAGAATCTGAAAAAGAAATTGACGGTGGAAATGGATATCACCAACCGGGTGGAAAAATTCGTGGACTGCCGTTCCAAAGACCCCGCCGTTCGGGAGTTGTACATCGTGGAAGGGGATTCTGCTTTGGGTTCGGTTAAATTTGCCCGTCAGGCAGATTTCCAGGCCATTATGCCCATCCGCGGTAAAATTTTGAACTGCTTGAAGGTTGAGTATAACAAGATTCTCAAATCCCCCATCATCACCGACCTTATTAAAGTTTTGGGGTGCGGTGTGGACATTAAATTGAAGGGAAGCGACGAATCGGCCTTTAACATTGACAATCTCCGCTTCGGAAAGATTATTATCTGCACCGATGCCGATGTGGACGGATATCAGATCCGCACCTTGGTTTTGGCGATGATTTACCGCCTTACTCCCAAACTGTTGGAAGAAGGGAAAGTTTACATTGCCGAATCTCCCTTGTACGAAATTACTCAAAAAGACAAGACCTGGTTTGCCTATACCGATAAGGAAAAGAACGATATCGTTGCCGGTCTGACCGGAAAATACACCGTTCAACGCTCCAAGGGGTTGGGTGAAAACGAACCGGAAATGATGAAGTTGACCACGATGGACCCTGAGACCCGCCGTCTGATACAGGTTCTTCCCGAAGATGGGGAAAAGACGTCTCGGGTCTTCGATATGCTTCTCGGCGACGATTTGGAAGGTCGAAAGCAACACATCGCCGAGTGCGGTGCCCAGTTCCTGGAACTGGCGGATATTTAAGAAAGGAGCGATGAACCTATGCCTCAGTATGAACAGAAAATAACCGATACGCTCGAACTGAACTATATGCCCTACGCAATGTCGGTCATCGTCTCCCGCGCCATTCCTGAAATTGACGGCTTCAAGCCCGCTCATCGGAAATTACTTTACACGATGTACAAAATGGGGCTGATTAACGGTCATTTGACCAAATCCGCCAACGTGGTAGGACAGACGATGCGGTTAAATCCTCACGGGGATGCCGCCATCTACGAAACGATGGTCCGTCTGACCCGGGGCCACGAGGCCTTGTTGCATCCTTTTGTGGAATCCAAAGGAAACTTCGGGAAACATACTTCCCGGGATACCGCTTACGCCGCCGCCCGTTATACGGAAGTGAAATTGGACGGCTTTGCCGGGGAACTGTTTGCGGAGATCGACCACGATACGGTGGATATGGTGGACAACTACGATGGGACGATGAAGGAACCCGCTCTGTTGCCCGTTACGTTTCCCAATATTTTGGTTAATCCTAATCAGGGGGTGGCCGTCGGTATGGCCACGAACATCTGTTCTTTCAATTTGACGGAAATCTGCAATACCACCGTCGAGCTTTTGAAGAACAAAGACCACGACATCCTTACCACCCTCACTGCGCCGGATTTTCCTTCCGGGGCACAGCTTTTGTACGATGCCGAGGCTCTTCGGAATATTTACGAGACCGGCACCGGTTCCTTCCGCCTTCGTTCGAAATATCGCTACGATAAAAAGAACAACTGCATCGAGATCTTTGAAATTCCCTACAACACCACCATCGAGGCCTGTCAGGACAAAATCGAAGAGTTGGTCAAACTTGGCAAGATCAAAGAAATCTCTTATATGCGGGACGAGACCGACATCAACGGCTTGAAGCTGACCATCGACTTGAAGCGGGGAACAAATCCCGACGCTTTGATGCAAAAGCTTTATAAAATGACGCCGCTGGAATCGTCTTTCTCCTGTAATTTCAATATTTTGGTCGGATACTCTCCCAAGGTAATGGGGGTCCGGGAAATCCTCAACGAATGGATCGCATTCCGGGTGGAATGTATTCGCAGAGCCACCTTCTACGATATTGGGAAGAAAAAGGATTATCTCCATTTGCTTCACGGATTGCGGAAGATTTTGCTGGATATTGACGAGGCCATTCGCATCATCCGTCAGACCGAAGAGGCTGCCGATGTTATTCCCAATTTGATGATTGGTTTTGGAATCGACCAGGTGCAGGCGGAGTACGTAGCGGAAATCAAACTTCGGAATCTGAACCGGGAGTATATTCTCAACAAAACGGCAGAAACCGATGCTCTTGCGGCGGAAATCGAGGATTTGGAAGACCTTTTGAATAAACCCAAGCGGATTCACAAACTCATTATCAAACAGTTGCAGGAAATTTCCAAGAAGTATGGAAAACCCCGGAAGACACAACTGCTGTATCCCGACGAAATCGAAGAATTCGAAGAGGAAGAAACGGTGGATGATTACGCCGTGACCTTCTTCCTGTCCAAAGCCGGATATTTCAAGAAGATTACCCCTCTGTCTCTGCGGATGGGTGGAGAACAAAAATACAAAGAAGGGGACGAACTTCTTTGCTCGATAGATTCCGGAAACGGGGCAGAGTTGCTGATTTTTACCAATCAGCACCAGGTCTATAAATGCAAAGCTTCGGAATTTGCCGATTGTAAAGCCAGTGTTTTAGGGGAATTTTTACCCCAGCGGTTGGGCTTTGACGCCAATGAAATTCCTGTGGCGATGTTTGCCACCCGGGATTATTCCGGTCATTTGGTCTTCTTCTTTGCCAACGGAAAGGGTGTTCGGGTGCCTTTGAATGCTTACGAGACCAAGCAAAACCGCAAAAAGCTCATCAACGCCTATTCCGACACCGCTCCCTTGGTGGGCGTCTATCACATTCGGGAAGATGCGGAGTTTTACCTGTCCACGTCCAACAACCGTCACTTGCTTCTCAATTCTTCCCTCATCCCCGAAAAGGTGACCAAAAACGCCAACGGTGTGACCCTCTTCTCTGTGAAGGCGAAGAATACGGTGGTTTCTGCCCAACCCTACCTTCCCGGAACCTTTGTCAAACCGGAAGGATACCGCGTATCGTCCATCCCCTCTCCCGGTTTCTTCCTGAAAGAAGCAGACAAGAAAAAATAAAATAAAAAACTCCTGTCTCTGCTGAGACAGGAGTTTTTTATGAATAAAATCAGTTATTGTGCCAAGGAAGGTTTCTTTTCCGTCCTTTTTTCCGCTGCTTTGCGGATTCCCATCGCAATCAGCAGAATAATGTATGCCGCCAAGGAGAAGGCCGCAATGTAGATGATCAGACAAAAGGGATAGGGAACGTATTGTTGTACGATGGAATAGACCGGAAGAGACGGGTCTTCGTAGGGACTGATAAAGAACATATTGAAGGTCTCTCCCCCCGTAAATCCTGTCCAGTGGGCCAATTCGTTCATTATCATTGCCAGAACCACCGCTGTCGAAAAGACGGGGATGGCTTGCAGGATGGTTTTGTGTTCCGCTTTGACGTAACCGGTGGCAAGAAGGAAAATTCCGATGGATAGCATCGTTCCGTGACATATCATCGTTTGGATGTTGATTCCCAGCGTGTGGGTAAAAACGTCCCCGGGATAGAACATCACGCAAGCGCCGGCAAAAATTGAGTAGGTGGCAAGAAATGCACACAGTGCGTTATGTAACTTTCCTTCGGGCAGAATCCCGGCCAAAAGACCTATGTACATAGGCATCGAGCAAAATTGCCAAGGGAAGGCATACCACTGAAAATCCGCTAAAATTCCCGTTTCCGTGGGAGTAAAGGTGTAGTTTATCTGTTTGTAAATTTCCAGTACCACCACCACGATGGAAATCACCAAAAGAATTCCCCGGACCTGCTTTGCCTTGGGTTTTTTCCATCGCAGCGAAAGCCATACGCCAAGGCCGATGGCTAACGCGAAGCACACCAGATGAAACCATCCGTATAACGCAGGTCTGGAAACCTGCGTGTCCAGCACCGTCAACAGTTTTTGCAAAAATTCCATAGAATCCTCCCATAACCTTATAACTACATTATACTACGGAATTTATTACAATTCAAGGTGTAAAAATATTAAGAATTTCTTACGAAAAAAGACAAGCTTTGTCAAAGCTTGTCTTTTACACGTTATTTTGCTTTTCGGGGCGGAAGATTCAGCAGTACGATTGCCCCGATGACCAAGACTGTCCCGATTGCCGGCAGCAGAGTCAATTTTTCTTGATAGAACAAAATCCCGATCATTGTCGCCACGATGGGCTCGATTGCGACCGTTACCGCGGCTTTTCCCGTATCCATTCCCGCCAACCCTTCGGTGTAAAGGGCGTAGGGGAGAGCCTCGGTGGCCAACGCCAACAAGACCCACATTCCCAAGGAGCCCCATCCTTCCTGGACCATTCCCGAAACAATGGTTTTATAATTCGTGAAGAATAACAGAGGAACTAAGGCAAACAAGAAGGAATAGGCCGTCATCGTAATGGCTTTATAGCCTCGATTCAACGCAGCGCGTGCCCAGATACTGTAAGAGGCGTATCCGATGCCGGATAACAACCCGGTGATAAGTACCGGAAGGGTGATCGCCCCTCCTTGGCCGATAATCCCGGCGGCAAGAGCGCATCCTACCACGGTAACAACCGACCCAATCAGTTTGACGGGGGTGATTTTTTCCTTGAAAAACAAGGCGGAAAACAGCATTACGAATACCGGAGAGGTGTAGAGAAGAACCGCCGCCAAAGAAAGGGTGGAATTCTGAATGGTAATCATATAACAGGTCTGGAACAGAATGATGCTCAGAATTCCCGCTCCGGCAAAAATCCAAAGGTCTTTCCATTTCAGCTTCAACGCCTTCGGGTCTCTCAGGGCAAGAAAAAGGAATAACAGTGCCGTCCCCATAGAAAGCCGGAGGGCGACCAAGGTATGGGACCCGATCCCCAGGGCGGAAAAATAACGGTTAAAAATTCCTATCGTTCCCCAAAGGATTCCGGAAAGCAATACGGCAATGAGGGAAAAATGTTGCTTTTTCATTTTTTCTCCAAATCCAACTCCCCCGCCGAAACAGGGGAGAGGAGGTTTTATAGATTTTTTAGACGTTAGATACCAATCGTATTGGCGATCTCATACCGTTTTACGTCAAATTCCTTGGTCATATCCAAGGCTTCCAGCAGATCAAGATCGACAATCTGATTCTTTTTCAGAACAACGACCCGGTTGAATTTTCCTTCCAGGAGCAGTTCTGCACAACGGGCACCCATCTCCGTAGCAAGATAACGGTCCCGTGCGGTGGGAGAACCGCCTCTCTGAATATGGCCGAGGATGGTGGAACGGCTTTCTACGCCGGTCATTTCTTCCAGGACTTTGGCAAATTTGGATGCGCTGGTAATCCCTAAACCGGCCAGATATTCGTAGTTCTTGTTCTGTTTCACGTCGGCAAAAATACCTTCGGAGACTACGATCATAAAGTTGGTTTTTCCGGCAGTTTTGCCTCGTTGGACCTTGTCTGCAACTTCTTCCATCGTAAAGGACACTTCCGGAACGAGCGTATACGTTGCACCGGCTGCAAGCCCTACGTTGACCGCCATATAGCCGGCGTGACGGCCCATAACTTCAATGACCGAGCATCTGTGATGAGACATCGAGGTGTCCCGAAGTTTATCCGCCGCTTCCATTGCTACGTTAACGGCGGTATCAAAGCCGATGGTGTAATCACTGCAAGCAATATCGTTGTCGATGGTTCCGGGCATTGCCACGGTGGGAATGCCGTGCAACGTCATATCTCTTGCCCCCCGGAACGAACCGTCGCCGCCGATAACCACAAGCCCTTCGATGCCGAAATCTTTACAGGTCTTCACAGCCTTCAAGATGCCTTCTTCGGTTTTGAATTCCAGGCAACGGGCCGTTTTCAGAAACGTACCGCCCCGGTCGAGAATGTTGGAGACCGAACGCAGGTGCATTTCTTCAATATCTCCGTCGATCAATCCCTGATAGCCGTTGCGGATGGCCATAACGGACATCCCGTTTACAAGTGCGGTGCGGGTGACGGCGCGAATGGCGTTGTTCATTCCCTGGCTGTCGCCGCCGCTGGTTAAAATACCGATTCTTTTCATACCAATTATCCTCTTATCTCAAAATGTTTTTTACTGAATCTGTTCCAGAATTTCGTAACTGCCCTTTAAAAAGGTCTCCAATTCCTCGGCGGTAAATTGCCGTTGATTAAGAACCGCCAAAAGGTACAACTGCTTGGCCAAAGCCTTGGACGTTTCGGAGTCTTTGTCTTTTGAAATCTTTTGCACGATGGGGTTTTCTTTGTTTAGTACCAAAATTTCTTCCAGAGGCAGATGGAAATCTTTCATTCCGTAAATCTGAGCCATTTCGTTCATTCTCCGGGACTGCTCGGTGATGTTGAGAATGGCGGGAATGGAAGAATCCTTCAATTCCGTTTCTTTCACCTTCAAGTCGCTTTTCCCGGACGCCGCGGCAAACAGTTCCGCCAGGTCCGATGCCTCGTTTTCTTCCGAACCGTCTTTGGAAATTTCATCGGTCACAGCGTCGATCCGTTGGAATTGAAGATTCGGTTCGTTCAGTTCCAAAACGTTGATGAACTGTCCGTCAATCAATTGGTCCAAAACGATGACGGGAATCCCCTGGTCTTTGTAAAGTTTTACGTAGACCGATTGTTGGGTCAGGTCCGATGCATAATAGACCTTGCCTTCCACTGCGCCGTCTAATTTTTTGTACTCGTTCAACGTGACGAATTTCTCGTCGGTGGTCTTGAACAGAACGATATCTTTCATACGGTCGTAGAATTTTTTATCCTTGATGCATCCGTATTCTACAAAAATTTTGATATCGTCCCAAAAAGACTGATATTTTTCCGGGTCCGTGTTGTGCAGGCCCGCCAGTTTGTCGCAGACCTTTTTTACGATGTGGGCGGAAATCTTTTTCACGTAATCGCTGTCTTGCAGATAAGAGCGGGATACGTTCAAGGGCAGTTCCGGACAATCCAAAACGCCTTTCAGCATCAACAGATAATCGGGAAGTACTTCTTTGATGTTATCGGAGACGAAGACCCGGTTATAGAACAGTTTGACTTCCCCTTCTAAGCTCCGGTATTCGTTCCCCAACCGGGGGAAATACAAGATTCCCTTGAAATTCAATGGATAATCTGCGTTGATGTGAATGTGGAACAAAGGGTCCTGGTTATCCCAGAACACTTTATGGTAAAAGTCGTTGTAATCCTCGTCGGAACATTCGTTGGGCATTTTTTGCCACAAGGGTTGGATATCGTTTACCGGTTTTTCTTCCGGAAGTTCTTCCCCTTCTTTTACCGTAGCACAGGCATCGGTAAAATACACGGGGAACGACAAGAATCCACAATATTTGGTCAAGATACCTCTCAGTTTGTCCGGTTCCAGAAATTCTTTTTCTTCTTCCGTTACGTGAAGGGTGATTTTCGTGCCTCGGCCTTCTTTGTCCCCCTCGGACATTTCAAATTCGCCGTCTTCGTTGCAGACCCAATGAACGGCCGGTGCGTCGGTGTAGGATCTGGTGAGGATCTCCACTTGGTCCGCCACCATAAAGGAAGAATAGAACCCTAAGCCGAAATGACCGATGATTCCGTCAGCGGAGGCGTTTTCGTATTTTTGAATAAAGTCCAAAGCGCCGGACAGGGCGATTTGGTTAATATACTGTTTGACCTCGTCTTCGGTCATTCCGATTCCGTTATCTTCCACGGTGATGGTTTTTTTGTCTTTGTTCACTGTTACGTCGATGCGGTAATCTCCTTCGATTCCCGTCGCCTGTCCCACCGCAACCAAATGCTTTAACTTGGTTTCCGCATCGGCGGCATTGGAGACGATTTCCCGCAGGAAAATTTCCTTGTCGGAATAAAGCCAACGTTTGATAATCGGGAAAATGTGCTCGGTTTGTACCGAAATTCCGCCTTTTTCAGCCATAATGGAGTTCTCCTCGTCTTAATCTGAAAATATAAAATTACAACATTTATACTATATTATATACCACTTTTTTCCCTTTGTCAAGTCTTTTTTGGGGGAAAGAGAATATTTTCTTGCGAATTATTGGGTTTTTCTTCTTTGGACATTCCCCTCTTGCATTTTTTCGGAAAATGTGGTATGATAAAAGAAAAACGCGAGGGGCTTTTATGAACGAAAAACGATATATTCTTGCTCTGGACCAAGGGACCACTTCTTCCCGGAGCATTATATTTGACCGGGACGGAACGATGAAGGGCATTGCCCAGATGGAATTTCCCCAGATATATCCTCAACCCGGCTGGGTGGAGCACGACCCCAAAGAGATTTGGTTTACGCAGTTTGAAACCGCAAAACAGGCTTTGGAGAATGCGGAGATTTCTCCTTCGCAGATTGCGGCAATCGGAATTACCAATCAGCGGGAAACCACCATTCTGTGGGATAAAACCACGGGCGAGCCTGTCTGCAATGCCATCGTTTGGCAATGCCGCAGAACGGCAGATGAAGCGGCCAAATTGGCCGAAAACGCGGAACTTTCTGCGTCGATTTCCGCAAAGACCGGGTTGAAGCCCGATGCCTATTTCTCCGCCACAAAGATTCAATGGATTCTTCAAAATGTTCCCGGGGTCCGCCAACGGGCGGAACGGGGCGAGATTCTCTTTGGGACGGTGGACTGTTATCTTTTGTGGAAGCT
The DNA here is from genome assembly GCA_045542115.1 of Eubacteriales bacterium. Taxonomy (GTDB): domain Bacteria; phylum Bacillota; class Clostridia; order Oscillospirales; family UBA644; genus RGIG995. The sequence goes on along the minus strand of JAZQKK010000014.1, from coordinate 197,396 downwards.
GACCGGAGTCCACGCCACCGACGTGACCAATGCGTCCCGGACGATGTTGTTTAATATTCATATGTTGCAATGGGATAAAGAATTACTTTCCCTGTTTGATATTCCCAAATCTATTTTACCCGAGGTGAAGCCTTCTATCGGCTTCTTCGGGAATACGTCGGTGGAATTGTTCGGTTGTCCCATTCCCGTGTACGGGGTTGCCGGAGACCAACACGCCGCCCTGTTCGGCCAGACCTGTTTCCGGGAAGGAGACGGGAAGAACACTTACGGAACGGGATGTTTTTTGATGCTGAATACCGGAGACCGTCCCGTGGCGTCCAAAAACGGACTTGTCACTACTATCGCGTGGAGCCGGGGGGACAAAGTAACGTATGCCCTGGAAGGGAGTGTGTTTATCGGCGGTGCGGTCTTGCAGTGGCTTCGGGATGAATTGAAGATTATCACTTCTGCGCCGGAAGCCGACGTGGTGGCCGCGAACGTGGATAACGGGGGCGTTTACTTCGTGCCTGCCTTTACCGGACTTGGCTCTCCCTACTGGGATATGTATGCCAGAGGCACCATTACCGGACTTACCCGTGGAACGACCCGGGAGAATATTATCCGGGCGGCTTTGGAGAGTATCGCCTTTCAGACCAACGACCTTCTGACCGCAATGCGGCAGGACACCGGAAAGGATTTTTCGATGTTGAAAGTGGATGGCGGAGCTTCCCGCAGCGACGTGATTTTGCAGTTGCAATCCGACCTTTTACAGGCTTGCGTGGACCGTCCTGTCAATACCGAAACCACGGCCCAGGGAGCGGCGTTTATGGCCGGACTCGGCGTTGGTCTTTGGGAGAGTGAAGAACAACTTTCGGCTCTTCGGGCATCGGCAAAGGTCTTTTCTCCCCAAATGGACGAGGCTTCTCGGGAAATCCTTCTCAACGGCTGGAAACGGGCCGTTGGACAAACGCTTTATAAATAATTCGGAAAATAATAATCCCCTCGCCGAATGTTCGGTGAGGGGATTGTGTATTTCAGATTGTGAGGGAAATATCTTTTTCCAAGGGATATTCCTTTCCGTTCCACAACAACGTTCCACCTGTGGCTCCCGCAAGAACCGTAAGTTTTCCGTCGTGATACGACACGGAAACTTCTCCCTGGGGCAGAGGAACTTTTGCATCGAAGGATTGGTATTTCCCGGGATTGGGTTCCACGCGGAAGGTTTCGTATCCCACGCCGGTGGGGTAGACCCCGGCACAGAACCGGCCCAGCAGATAGATGGGGCCGCTTCCCCAAGCGTGACACAGAGAGCAGCCAAACTTTTTGCCGTACATTTCGTAATGTTCCAGTCCTTGTTTTTCAGGGTCGAACTGTTCCCATACCGAGGTTCCGCCCAGGGCAATGATTCCGCCCCAGTAGGATTCAATTTTGTTTTGAATGTGTTCCATCTTTCCCAACTTTCCGTAGGCCAGCAATTCGAAAAATTCAAAATACGGGGTGGTAATATGGGTAACTGTATCGTTTTCCAGCACGTGCTCCATAATTTCGTCCATCGTTTTGCGGTCTACGAAATCATAGAGAATGGCAAAGATGTTGGCGTGGCGGGTGACGTTGTTTAATCCGGAAGAATAGCAGTCGATAAAGGCTTTCTTTTCGTCGTTCCAATAGTCTTTTATAATCTTCTTCTGCAAAACGTCCGCTTCCGCCGTATACTTCGTTCCGTCTTCTCCCAAAAGTTCCGACAAAAAGGCCATTGTTTTCTTGGTGCGCCAGAAGAGGATCTGTTCTGCGCACAGATTTCCCGATTTGTCCATATCCGACCAGTCGATGAAAATCCAGTCTCCGTCCCGCTTACAGATGTATCCCTCTTCGTCTACGCGCCCGGCCAAGAACCCGTACAGACCGCAGATTCGTTTCCAGACGAAGTTTACGAAGTCCAGATCTCCCGTGTTTCGGTAATACTCTTCCACGGCGATAATGAGATACATCGTGTAGTCGTTGATGGTATTGATGTGCTGTTCGAAGGGAGGTTTGCCCAACAGAGCAAGAATGGTACGTTTTGTTATATTGTTGTCAAAGAAGAGGTAATTGTTTGCCATATAAGATTGGTACGCGTCTCCCGACCAGACCCACCGATCCCGTTTGATTCCGTCCAGGAAAAATTCCCGGGAATTGAGGTGGAAGGTATAGGCACAAACATCCCAAATCTTTTTGATTTCCGGATTGTCACAAGTAAAGTTCGCCCGGTCTTCCAGGGGGAGATATTCGTATTCCGCTCCTACGGTCAATTGGGCTGCGTTTGGATTTTTAATGCACAAATAGCGGAATGCCCGACCGGGAAACCGATAGGAAGACGCTCCCGTAACCGTCTGGCGAACCACCGCTTCCGGACCGCTCAACGCCTCTTCCGGGGATTCCCCGTAGTACAGTTCGTAGGATTCGTTTTCGTCTGCTCCGCTTACCGTGACACAGGCAAAGGTTTCGGTTCCGAAATCCCACAAGATTCCCCCGTCCACGACCTGTTTTTTTACAGGGGTCAAAGGTTTGTAGGAGAACTTAAAAATATGCGGATTGTCGTTTTTGTCGGTATATTCGTCCATCGCTCCCACGGGGAATAATTCCGCGGTGGAGTGATTTGCCTGCCAGGTCTCGTCGGTAAAAATTTGATTGCCGTCGATAAAAATACAGGGGAAGGTTCCGTCCAATGCCATCAGCGTCACTTTTAATTCGTGGGTGCCCGCCGGAAGGGTGATATCGCTCTGTAAGGGGAATTTATCCCGTCCCAGCCGCACGTAACCAACGCCTTTTCCGTAGACTTGAAACGTTTCTTCCTTTTCGAGAGTTACGGTTTTTAAAAACGTTACGTTTGCATAGGGGGTAGAGCAATGCCAGAGCGGGGGATAAAGGACCCCGTATTCTTCTCTGCGGCAATGCAGAAGCATCGCGTGATAAATTTCAAATTCGCCTTTCAGCCAAATCCATTTTGCCGGTTTCATAAAGAGTTTTTCCTCGTTTCTTTTGAAAGAAGGGCCGCAGATGGTTCTGCGGCCGAGAAATCAGATTCGTTCAATGGTATGCTTTTTGAAAAGCTTGTTCCAAGCCTTGATTACCAATTTTTCCAGCCATTTTCTCCACAGGAAGAATGCAATCAATGCGCTGATCGTTCCCAAAACGGTCCCCGCAATGACGTCGGTGGGAAAATGAACGTATACGTAGAGCCGGGAAAAGGCAATCAGCGCAGCCAATATCAGCGCCGGGATGCCGATCTTCCGGTCGTACAGTACGATTGCCACCGCAGAGGCGAAGGACGACCCGGTGTGTCCCGAGGGGAAGGAATACTGTCCGGGACGGGGAACTAAAAGGCTGTCTCCGTCTAACATTGCACCAGGCGTATCAAAGGGACGGGGGCGTTCCACGATCTTCTTCAAAATCTCATTGCCCAAAATCGTGGTAATGATCAGACCTAACCCCATCGTAATGCCGATCTTCCGGGTCTTTTTAAAGCACAGAAGAAGAATGGCCAAGGCAATCCAGATGATCCCTTCATCTCCCAGCCGGGTGATCACGGTGAAGATTTTATCCAGCCAGGGAGTGCGCCAAGACTGGATCCAGTTATCCACGCCCAGATCCCAGGCGGTCAGCCAATCGGGGAAGGGGATGGCGAGTAAGTTCTGCATCATAAACGTTCTCCTTTGTTGGGTCGGAAGATTCCTCCGTTTTTCGGTTCCTTGGAATACCCGGCCCTGTTTTGGAATATGTTGAAAGTGGACAAACCTCGGAAACGCAATTCCATTATAACATTCTGCCGGGCCGTTGTCAAGATTTGTTCCTTTTTTTTCGCATTTTTGCTTCTTTGACACAAAAAAAACGGAATTAGGCTCTTTACAGAATGAAAAAAATGTGATATAATGGTACAATAGAAAATAATGTCGCTTTCGGGCGAAGTTCAAAAAGATAGGAAAGGATGAACACAAATGTATACTTTGGGCTTTATCGGTGTCGGGCATATGGGTTCGGCGCTGATGGAAGGATTCCTGGCCGGGAATGTACTTGCCCCCGCATCTATCTGTGCTTACGACCCCGATGAGAAGGTCCGCACTTCCCTTGCCGTGAAGGGGGTTACCGTTCTCGAAAATGAAGCTGAGGTTGTCACTTCTTCTAAAATCGTCGTTCTCGGCGTCCGTCCCGGAGACGTTAAGACGGTAATGGAGAAGATTCAGGATGCAGTCACGTTTAATAACGTTATCGTCAGCCTTGCTGCTGGCGTGACCATTTCCGCCGCCAAAAAATATCTCGGAAAAGAATGTAAACTCGTCCGTGCCATTCCCAACGTGGCTTGCGAATTTTGCAAGGGGGTTACGGCAATCGCTTACGAAATGCCCATCACCTATCAGGAATTGGAAATGGTAAAGGACCTGTTTGAGACCGTGGGGATTCTGCGGGTGGTAGAGGAGAAGAAGTTGAACGATTATATCGCCGCTGCCGGCTCTTCTGCTGCGTACATTTACTATATGGTGAAAGCAATCTCTGAGGGTGCGGTTGCACAGGGAATTGATTCCGAAACTGCGGAATTGATTGCCTCTCAGGTTTTGGTTGGTGCCGCAAAAGTAATGGAAACTTCGAAGAAATCTGCCGATGAATTGTTGAACGCTGTGGCTACCCCCAAAGGTACCACCGCAGAAGCAATCAACGTGATGGAAAAGAGCGGATTCTCTCAGATTATGGCCGATGCGATGCTGGCTTGCACCAAGCGGGCCAAAGATATGGATATCATCAATCAGCCCTGATGCCGGAATGTGAAAATTCTGTGGGAAAACCGACTTGATTTCTTCGTGTATCCTGTGCAAAGTCTCAAAAATGGTACAGTACGCGTTTTATTTAGTCGTTTTTGCCAAAAATAGATTGCGAAATTTGGCAAATTTGCCACTATGAAAAAATCGCATTTTATGGTATTATGTAATAAAGAAGACTTTGTAATTAAAAACTGGAGGTATACAAACAGTGGCAGGCTTAACATTAAAAGGAATCGGTAAGGTGTATGCCGGCGGTGTCCGTGCCGTTACCGATGTCAACCTCAAAATTAAAGATAAAGAATTCATTATCCTCGTCGGACCTTCCGGTTGCGGTAAATCTACGACCCTTCGTATGATTGCCGGCCTGGAAGAAATCACCGAAGGTGAACTGCGGATTGACGAACGTCTGGTAAACGACGTTGCACCCAAGGACCGCGATATCGCAATGGTGTTCCAGAACTATGCTCTGTATCCCCATATGACCGTTTACGAAAATATGGCTTTCGGTCTGAAACTCCGCAAGGTTTCTAAGGAAGAAATCAAGCGTCGCGTCGACGAAGCTGCTCGTATCCTGGACATTTCCCATTTGTTGGACCGTCGTCCCAAGGCTTTGTCCGGTGGTCAGAGACAGCGTGTTGCCCTGGGCCGTGCCATCGTTCGTGAACCCAAGGTCTTCCTTTTGGACGAACCTCTGTCCAACTTGGACGCGAAGTTGCGTGCTTCGATGAGAACGGAACTTTCCAAGCTTCACAGAAAGCTCGGTACCACCTTCATTTACGTTACCCACGACCAGACCGAAGCTATGACGATGGCTGACCGCATCGTGGTTATGAAGGACGGTTTCGTTCAGCAGTGTGATTCTCCCCAGGTTCTGTACGATACGCCCTGCAATCTGTTCGTTGCCGGCTTTATCGGTTCTCCCCAGATGAACTTCATCGAAGTGAAACTGACTCGCCGCGGCGACGATATGTTCGTGAACTTCGGCGACGAATCTTTGAAGATTCCCGAAGCGAAAGTTCGTACCGAAAATTACGAAAAACTGCTCTCCTACGGTGGGAAGCAGGTTATTATGGGTATCCGTCCCGAAGATATTTACGACGATCCCTTCTACTTCGAAAAATACGAAGGCGCGATTATTTCCGCTGACGTTGAAGTTACTGAAAAGATGGGTGCAGAAACGTATCTGTATCTGGACGTTCAGGAAAACAAGTTCACTGCCCGCGTTGACCCCACCTCCGTTGCCAAACCCGGCGACAATATCAAGATTGCTCTTGATATGAACAAGATCCATCTCTTTGATATGGATACCGAACAGACTATCATCAACTAAGGTTAGTGTACTTATGACCCTTTCGAAATCTTCGAAAAACTTCTATTACGCCTCTCCCTCACGCGTGTGAGGGTGAGGCGTTTTGCGTCTTTTTGAATTTCAAAGGGAAAATATCTTTTAGGAAGGTATCACAATGGCTTTTGATTTCGCGTCTGCCCATCAGCGGTATCTTCCCTTTATCCGCCTTGCGGCTTCTTCTTATCCCGAACGCTATCGGGACGACCTGATTCAAGAAGGTTCTTGGGGGCTGTATTTGGGTTGTTGTGCGTACGATTCGGCACGGGGCGTTCCTTTTGATGCCTATATTAAGGTTTGTATCCGAAACCGAATTCTTACCGCCGCCCGTCGATACGATGCCGATTCCCGGCTGGTTCCCCTGGAAGACGTAGGGGATACTCTTCCCTCTACCGACCTTCCTTTTGAAGAGCAATACGCTCAGTCCGATGCCGTTCGTCGGGCACTCAACGAATTGCAACCCCGCCTTTCCGCCTTGGAACGACGGGTGTTGGAACAATATCTTGCCGGTGCCACGCTCTCGGAAATTGCAGGAAAGCTCGGAATTTCTGCAAAATCAGCCGATAATGCAATGACCCGAATCAAAACGAAAATCAGGGAGCACATCCCTTATTAAATACGCCCGAATATAGTAGGTGCGGTCACTCCGTTTTACAGGGCTGTAACTGTCGGAACGCGTAAAATATACACGGTATTTTACAAATTCTCACAGTTACAACAGGTTAGCGACCTCAGAGGGGTTTCTTTTCGTTCCCGTGGAAAAGGATGAACGCTCGCCGGTGCGATTCCGGCTTGGGTGAAAAATTATTAAGCGAGGTATCTCACGATGTATGAAGACAAGGAATTAACCTGTAAGGACTGCGGCAAAACGTTCGTTTTCACCGCTGGCGAACAGGAATTTTACGCTGAAAAGGGTTTCCAGAACGAACCCCAGCGTTGTAAGGAATGCCGCGACGCCCGCAAGAACGCTTCCAGAGGTGCGAAGGAATACTTCACCACCACCTGTGCAAAGTGCGGCGGCGAAGCCAAAGTTCCTTTCCAACCCAGAGAAGACAAGCCTGTTTATTGCAGTGCTTGCTTCGCTGAAATGAAAGCCCAGTCCGAGAACTGAGCAATCCTTTCCCGGGAAAACAACCGTGTACAATGTTTTTCTAGCAATTGAAAAAAGGTGGACAGTTTTGCCCACCTTTTTCCTTTCTATGAGGTTTTTATGAAAATCAATCAAAAATATCTTCCTTTTAAAAAGGTTCTGGACCTTCCAAAGCCGAATCACAAACGTCCGATGCGTCCCAATCTGTTTTTCCGGTGCTTGATTCGGGTTTTGTCCATTCCTGCGTTGATAAAAGCCCGCTTTTCTTTTACTCCCATCGAGATGGAACGGGCCGGGCGCGGGCCGTGGCTCATTTTGATGAATCATTCCTGCTTTTTGGATTTAAAAATAGCTTATAAAATCTTTTTTCCCAAGCCTTTTTGCGTCGTCTCCACCACCGACGGATTTGTGGGGATTCCCTGGTTGATGCGATGGATTGGTTGTATTCCAACTCAAAAATTTGTTTCGGACCTCACGCTGATTCGGGATATGCTCCACGCGGTCAAAAAGGAAAGAACGTCGGTTCTGATGTATCCCGAAGCCGGGTATTCCTTTGACGGCACGGCAACGGCGTTGCCCCGAAAAATGGGTGTATTGCTGAAAAAGTTAAATATCCCCGTGGTGACGGTTATTACCCAGGGGGCTTACCATCGGGACCCGTTGTATAACGGACTTCAAAAGCGTAAGGTCAAGGTTTCCGCAACGGTGCAATGCCTTCTGACGCAGGAGGAAATTCGGGAAAAATCCGTGGAAGAGTTAGACCGGATGTTGGATGAAGTTTTTTCTTTCGACAATTTTGAATGGCAACAAAAAAACAATATAAAAGTCACCGAGCCTTTCCGGGCGGACGGATTGCATCGCATTTTGTATCAATGTCCCCGATGCGGAACCGAAGGAGCGATGGAAGGAAAAGGAATCCATCTTGTTTGTCACTCCTGCGGGGCTGCGTATGAGTTGACTGAAACCGGTTGGATGCGCGCCTTGGAAGGGGAGACGGAGTTTTCCCACATTCCCGATTGGTATCAGTGGCAACGGCAGAACGTTCGCCAAGAAATTGAGACGGGTGCGTATTCTCTGGATATTCCCGTAAAAATCGGTGTTTTAAAGGATTATAAGGCTTTGTATTGGGTCGGAGAAGGTCGTCTTACTCATTCAAAAGACGGCTTTGTTCTCTCCGGATGCGATGGTGATTTGCAGTATTCTCAACCCGTTACCGCATCTCACACGCTCAATGCAGATTATTATTGGTACGAAATCGGAGACGTTATCGGTATCGGAGACCGCAATTTGCTCTATTACTGCTTTCCCCAAGATTCCGCGGTTTCGGTGACGAAGGTTCGTTTTGCGGTAGAAGAATTATATAAAATCCACAAATTGAAATGAAACAATAAACAAACGATAATCGGAAAAGATACGTGAGTACGAACCCACGTTTTTGAATGGCTTTTTCGGGATTGTTTTTACTGCCGAAGTATCTTGAATTTATAATAAAAAGGTCCGCCCTTTTCGAGGGCGGATCTTTTTATGCTTATTTCTTATCTTTCATAAAGTTCTTCATCCGGACCGAGTGGTCGAGAATCCGTTTTCTGAGGCGGATATTCTTGGGGGTTACTTCCACAAGTTCATCGTCAGCGATAAATTCCAACGACTGTTCCAGGCTCAGAATTCTGGGGGGAACCAAGCGTAACGCTTCGTCCTTTCCCGCGGAACGAATGGCGGTCATATGCTTTTTCTTACAAACGTTGACCACGATGTCGTTTTGGCGGCTGGCTTCCCCGACAATCATCCCGCCGTAGACGTCCACCCCGGACCCGATAAACATTGCACCGGAATCCTGGGAGTAGAACATTCCGTAGTTTGTGGTTTCTCCCGTTTCATAGGCAACCAAAGAGCCGTTCAACCGACGGGGGATATCCCCCTTGAAGGGAGCATACGAGTCGAAGATCGAACTCATAATCCCCTCACCCCGGGTGTCGGTCATAAACTCACTGCGATAACCGAACAGCCCTCGGGCGGGAACGACAAATTCCAGCCGGGTCCGGTCGCTTACTTGATTCATCGAAGTCAATTCGCCTTTGCGATATCCCATTTTTTCCATTACGGCCCCTACCGAATCGGCAGGCACGTCAACAACAAGCCGTTCCATCGGCTCAGACAAAACGCCGTCAATTTCTTTGAACAAGACCTTCGGGGTGCTGACCTGGAATTCAAATCCTTCCCGCCGCATATTTTCAATGAGAATGGAAAGGTGCATTTCTCCTCGGCCGCAAACTTTAAAGGCTTCGGTGGAATCGGTATCGCTGACCCGTAAAGAAACGTCTTTCAGCAGTTCTTTATACAATCTGGCCCGCAGATTCCGGGACGTGACGTATTTTCCTTCCCGGCCCGCAAAGGGGGAGTCGTTGACCATAAAGGTCATTTCCATCGTAGGCTCGGAAATTTTCACAAAGGGAAGGGGTTCTACGGCGTCGGGGGCACAGATGGTATCCCCAATGGTAACGCTCTCAATTCCCGAAACGCAGACGATATCTCCGGGCTTTGCTTCGGTACACGGAACGCGATTCAGGCCCTCAAACTGATACATCGAGACGATTTTTGCCTTGGAACTGGGTCTCGAACCGTGATAATCGCAAAGGACAACGTCCTGATTCAGTTTCATTATCCCTCGTTCCACCCGACCGATAGCAATACGTCCCACGTATTCGTTATAGTCGATGGAGGAGACCAGCATTTGCAAGGGGGCATCGTCTTCGCCCTTCGGGGGGTCGAAATAATCGACGATAGCATCCAGAAGGGGGATGAAATCTTTCATTTCGCCGTCGGGGGAAAGCCCGGCAACCCCGGTTCTTCCCGAAGCAAAAATGACGGGAGAATCCAACTGTTCGTCGGTGGCATCCAAGTCCAGCAATAATTCCAGAACTTCGTCCACGACTTCCGTGGGTCGGGCGTCGGGACGGTCGACTTTGTTGACAACGATAATGACCTTATGGCCCAGTTCCAACGCTTTTTGGAGCACAAACCGGGTTTGAGGCATCGGCCCTTCAAAGGCATCGACCAAAAGCAAAACGCCGTTGACCATTTTCAGGATGCGCTCTACCTCGCCCCCGAAGTCGGCGTGGCCGGGGGTGTCAACGATGTTGATTTTTTTGTCCTTGTATTTTACTGCGGTGTTCTTGGCTAAAATGGTAATGCCCCGCTCCCGTTCAATGGCGTTGGAGTCCATTACCCGGTCGTTCACTTCCTGGTTTTCCCGGAAGACCCCACCTTGTTTCAGCATTTCGTCCACCAGGGTGGTTTTCCCGTGGTCAACGTGGGCGATAATGGCAATATTTCTTAAATCTTCACGAACCATAGAAATACTTCCTTTCCTATGTTTTACATATCTTGATTACAAACATATATTATACTGCAAATTCGGGGAAAAATCAATATAATTCAAGAAAATTTTCCATTTTTGTGCAAAAAAATCCTTTCGGAATTCCGAAAGGATTTTATTTTTAGGTGTAGCTGCGGTCAATTTGAATCACCGCTCGCACGCCGCTATGTCGTTCGGCGACCAGTCGGCGAATCTTTTCTCCGGCTTCTTCTTCACTCAATTTACTGTCGAAGGGGAGAACCGCGTCGAAGATCACGTTGGTATGAGTCGGCCCCGGAACGGCGCGGAAATCGTGAATGGTAATGCCCGGGTGAATGGTTTTCACCTCTTCCTTGATGGCGTTTCGCAGGGCTACTGTGGTTTCATCTTTGGTTACGATGGGGTCCATATGAATGACAGCGGTACACCCTAAGGTCGTAGAGATTTCTTGTTCGATATTATCGATTAAGTCGTGGGCTTCCCAAATATCCGCATCCGCCGGAACTTCTGCGTGAAGGGAGACGATTTTCCGCCCCGGTCCGTAATCGTTCACAATTAAATCGTGAATCCCGGCCACTTCTTCGTGTGCCGTTACGAGGGCTTCGATCTGTCGGACAAATTCCGGTTCCGGTGGCTGCCCCAAGAGGGGGGACACCGTTTCCTTGGCGGAGCGGAAGCCGGCAATGAAAATCATTATCGCCACCGCGACCCCGCAGTATCCGTCCACGTTCAGTTCGGTAAAATGTCCGATGGCCGTGGCGATCAATACCGCAGAGGTGGCTACCGCGTCTCCCAAAGAATCGGTCATCGTGGCCATCATTGCCGCAGAATTTATCTTTTTGCCCACGGAATGGTTATAGAGACCCATATAAATTTTAACAGCAACGGAAGCCAAAAGGATCCCCGTGGTCAGCCAACTGATTTGAACGGCTTCGGGATGGATGATCTTCTCAACCGAAGATTTTCCCAACTCAAAGCCCATTAAAAGGATCAGCATCGAAACCAAAAGACCGGAAATGTATTCAAACCGTCCGTGACCGAAGGGATGTTGCGGGTCGGGTTTTTGTCCCGCAAGACGGAATCCCACCAGCGTGATCAGGGAAGACCCGGCGTCAGACAGGTTGTTGAATGCATCTGCGGTAATGGCGATAGAGCCGGAAAACAGCCCGGCAAACACTTTTCCGGCAAAGAGCAGTAAATTTAAGATGATTCCGAGGATCCCGCACAAGACGCCGTATTTTTGCCGCACGGCGGGGTCTTTGACGTTCTGTCGGTCCCGGATAAACCATCGGGAGAGAAGCGATACCATAGTGTGACCTACCTTTCGTTGTGACAGTATAGCACGAATCTCGTTTTTTGTCAAGTTTTCCCCCGGAATATCTTATCTTCTTCCTTCGCCTTCTTCCGAGATTCTTCGTCGGAATCTTTTGGCGAAACGCCACAGAGTTGTCGAGGGGGTGCGCAGAAGGGAGAAAACCCCATCCACCGTTTGCTAAAATCCGCAAAATGGCGGTAGTATAATAAACCTATGCCGGAACCAACGGCGTTATGACACACAACACAAAAAACAAGGAGGTTCAAAATGTATCGTTTTACAGGGAAAGTTTATCGGGAAATCCCGTTATCGTCACTGAAAATGCGAAACCGCCCCCGGGAGTCGGAGCCGTCCGACATCGACGGTCTGTGCGACAATATCCGTCAGGTGGGATTGGTGCATCCGTTGACGGTGCGGTATTGCGGAGAGGGGGTCTATGAAATCGTTTCCGGGGCACGGCGATATCTTGCGGCCCAGCGGCTGGAATTTGAAAAAATTCCCTGCATCGTTACCGATTCCAACCGGGGCGAGGCGGCGTTGCTTTCTCTCTCGGAAAATTTACAGCGGAAAAATCTGAATTACTTTCAAGAAGCCGAGCAAATGTTACGGGTCACACAGCTATTACGTCTGACGCAAGACCAATTGGCGGAAAAATTGGGGAAAAGCCAATCTGCCGTAGCCAACAAACTTCGGTTGCTACAACTCTCTCCGTATCTTCGGGAAAAAATCCTTGCCGCCCGCCTGTCTGAGCGTCACGCCCGGGCCTTGTTGTCGGTGGAAGGGGAGACGTTACGGCGACAGGTCTTAAAGACCACGATTGCCCGGTCTTACCGTGTGGCACAAATGGAAGCGTATATCGAAAAATTGAAGAAAGAACCCGTGCAGAAGCCGGGGAAAAAAGAATCCTTCTGCAAGGGCTTTTGCCGGGACTTGCGGTTGTATCTGAATTCCATCAACCGAACGGTGGATTTAATGAAAAATTCCGGCTTTGAGACCCATTGCGAAACGTCGGAAGACCTTTCCAAAATTGTTTATCGGATTGAGATTGCAAAGGAATCAGGGCAAAATCAAGCCCAACTCATCGTATAGGATAATGCGGAATTGACGAAGCAGTTTTTCCGCATCCTGGGGGAGAAGATTCAATTCCAAGGCGGCCTGTACTTCCGAGTGAGTCTTCGACCAATAGACCAGTTGCAAAAGGTCGAAGATCTTTTCCCCGTTGGGGTACCACAAAATGCGATTCATCGCTCCCTCCATCGCTTCCCGATTAAAAATAAGCCGCTGATAGATGCGGTCGGTATTGATTCTCGGGTCGGAAGGCGGCATTTCGCTTAACCGTTTGACTGCTTTTTCAAATTGTGTGTGAGGGTACTCTTCAATGACCCTCTCAACGTATTTATTACAACAGTATTTTCTTGTTCCTGCCATCGTTTTCCTCAAAAAAGAAAAGAGTTATAGTGAAGCTTTCATCTTCATTATAACTCTTTTTTGTGTCCTATGTATTACATTCGTAGAACAAAAAATCGAACAAAGATTCGAAGTTACCAAACAGGGGCGTCCACCGGCATTGTCGCATAGGCGTTCAGGTCGGTTTTTGCCAGATGACCGGCCTGATATTCGTAAAAGCCCTGGGATGCGATCATTGCGGCGTTGTCTCCGCACAAATCCGTCCGGGGAAGGAAAAGCTCAATTCCTTGTTCGTTACAGGTTTTTTCCATCATTTCCCGCAAATTTCGATTTGCGGATACCCCTCCGGCAAGCACTAACCGACCGGTGGTGTTCTTTGCCGCAAGTACACTCTTTTCGGTCAAAACCGAACAGACGGCCTTCGTAAAAGATGCGGCAAGGTCCGGTGCGTTGATTGCTTCTCCCCGTTGTTTTGCCGTGTGGGCGTAGTTGACTACCGCCGTTTTTACGCCGGAAAAACTGAAATCGTAGGGGGCATCTTTAAAATGTACTTGGGGAAAGGGGATTGCATTGGGATTTCCCGTTTCCGCCGCTTTTTGAATCTTTGGACCGCCGGGGTATCCCAAATTCAAAATCCGGGCGGATTTATCAAAGGCTTCTCCCGCCGCATCATCCCGGGTCTTGCCCAAGATTTCATAGTCCGTGTAAGATTTTACGTGAACGATATGGCTGTGTCCTCCCGAAGCGATCAGCGCTGTAAACGGAGGCTTCAAATCGGGGTGGGACAGATAATTCGACGCGACGTGCCCCCGCAGATGGTGAACGGGAATCAAAGGAATCCCCAAGGTAAACGCCAGGCTTTTTGCATAATTTACCCCCACCAACAGAGCTCCGATAAGTCCGGGAGCGTAGGTGACGGCGATGGCATCCGGAAGTTCCCCTTGCAGAGTACGTTCCACCAGGGGTTCAATGGCTTCAATATGACAGCGGGAAGCGATTTCCGGCACGACGCCTCCGTACCGTTCGTGAATGGGGATCTGAGAGATCACCTCGTTGCGCAGGATGGTCCGTCCGTCTTCTACCAAAGCGGCCGCGGTCTCGTCACAGGAACTTTCAATGGCTAAAATCTTCATAGCAGAGTCCTTTTTTTGTAATCTATTTAAGATAATAACACATTCTTCGCTCTTTGTCAAGTGATTGTCAAAAAACCGATTGACGAAATATAATGGGGTAAGACTTCGGGAGGGGGCGATGGGGTGCGAATGGAAGAATCTTCCCGGAATGAAATTTTGATAACGCTGAGTCCGTCGGATCAGGCAGCCTTCGGAATCCGCTATGAAACGATGTCCTTTTCCGACGGGCAGACCCGCCGTTTTTGTGAGCAGGCGGCGGTGTTGGTGTGCCTGCGGGAAGGGTGGCAGGCGCGGGGAAATCTCTCGATTCGTGCCGTGGAAAATCCGTCGGGAGATTTATTGCTGTATTTTTCGTTGACCGGGGAGGCGGAGAGAGGCGTGTATTGTCAGGTGATCGAGTTTTCCGACCTGGACGGATTGTTGGACAGTCGCAACGCCTTTCTGCGCGATCCCGATTTATGCGTAGAAATTTATCAATGGGACGGAAAATATTATCTTTGGTATGAGTTTTATACGTCTCCCGACCGATTTGACGATTTTACTTTGACAATGTTGGAATACGGAGATTCTTCTTTTGTAGACCGCAGTTTCTTGGCAGAACACGGAACGCTGCTTCCCTGCGCCGTGTCGCTCTTTTTAAACGAAAATCCTTCCTTGCCTTGACAATCTTTCTGTGGTGTGATATAATATAGAATATATTATATTTCCCGGCGTGTCCGGAGAAAGAGGGACCTATGGATTCTCCCGAAATGAACGCCACCGTGCTTGTGGTGGACGACGACCCTGAAATCGTTTCCGCCATCACGAAGTTGTTGGAATTGGAAGGATACTCCGTCTTAAAAGCCTACGACGGACTGGAAGCCCTGGAAATTCTGTCCCGGAATAAGGTGCATCTGATTTTGATGGATTTGATGATGCCCCGGGTGGACGGGCTTTCTGCGGTGATGCAGATTCGCAAAACAAAAAATATTCCCATCATCATTCTTTCCGCCCGGACCGAGGACAGCGATAAGATTCTTGGGCTGAACGTGGGGGCGGACGATTATATTGCAAAGCCTTACAATCCGATGGAATTGCTGGCACGCGTCGGTTCTCAGTTGCGTCGGTACTTCCGTTTGGGTGCCTCCACTGAGCCCGACAACGGAAACAGTATCGTGGTCGGCGGCCTCCGGATGGATTGTGATTCCCGGGAATTTTTCGTGGACGAGCGTCCGGTAAAACTGACTTCCACCGAATGGGGGATTATGGAATTGTTTTTGCGCTCCCCCGGAAAGGTATATTCTGCGGAAGAGATCTACCGTGCCGTGTGGAAGGAAGACGCCCACGCCGTGGAAAATACCGTAACCGTTCATATCCGCCGTATTCGGGAAAAAATTGAGATCGACCCCCGGGAACCCCGCTATTTGAAGGTGATCTGGGGAATCGGTTATAAGTTGGAAAAATGATTTGAGACGAGTCTGAGAAAGGAGGCAGGGAAGAGATGCGATTTCTTCGTTCCCGATTGGTGCAGATTATTGCATTGATTCTGTGTGCGCTGTTGTTGTTTTCTGCCGCGTTGTGTTACGCGTACGCCAACGACAACGCCGGAATGAGCGAAATTTTTACCTATACCGACTTCCGGAATACGCTGACGTATCATCAACGGCTCTCCGCCGCCTCGGAAGAAATGGTTTCTTTGGCCCGACAGGTCTATTCCGGCCGGAAAGTTTCTTCCGTGGACTTGGAAGGGGGCGCCGTGGACGGTGCGTTTCATTACTATTTTTACGCCGACGGTATGGTTCTGACCGACATTCCTTTGTTAGAAGTTCTGGATTTCAGCCACGCAAAAACCTTGGCGGTCTATGGAAACAACGTTTGCTACTTAATGGATACTAATCATACCCAGACCGACAGTTTTTCCCATTGGGAAGAGTATTCTTGGCAATCCTTCGACTTGACTAAAACCGTCTCCGTTCCGGTATTTTCTTGCGATGCAGGAGCGATTCTCGTCCCCGATTCCAACTGGATCAACGAACAGTATTCCGTATGGGCCACGGCCAAGAATCTGGCACTACTCTTTATTATTCTTCTTTCGGTGGCGGTCCTCCCGATGGTATATTTGATTCTTGCCGTCAGCTGGGGAACGGAAGAATCTTCGTCCCGTTCCGGACCTCGGTTCTTTACGGAGATTATCGTTTCCGCAGGGATTCTGTCCGTGGTTTGGACGGTACAGATTTTGGATATTTCGTTTTTCCGATGGTTCCAAAATCTATTTTCGTTGTTTAATTACGGCAGCGACCGATCGGTATACCTTGCCTGGTCGTTTTTGTTTACCTTTTTGATATTGACCCTCTTGTTGTGCGTTCTTTCTTTGATTTCGTCTTTGAAACAGCATCGCTTGATTCAGGGGTCGTTTCTTTGGTGGATTTGCCAAAGACCCTTCTTGGCGTTGCGGCGCCGGGTGGACAAGCACTACTTCCGTCGGTACCGTTATTCTGTGTCCTTCACGGTCCGTACCGCCGTGTTTTTATTAATAGAGGCAATTTTGATTGCCTTTTTCGTGGCAGCATCGGTGAACCATTATTGGATCGTCGTGCAGATATTGCTTCTGTTCGCAATGCTCTCTCTGATGGTTGTCTATCTGTTTGGCTGCTACTATGATTTGCGGTCGTTGAATAAACTTTTGGAGCATATCACCGAATTGCAGGACGGAAACTTATCCTATCGGGCGAATATCCCCGAAGATAACGTTTTTTCCGAATATGAAAATCAACTGAGAAGCGTCGGTGACGGATTTGATCAGACCTTGAAAAGCCAGATTTCCGCCGAGCGTTCCCGGGTGAATCTGATCACAAACGTGTCCCACGACCTTCGCACGCCCTTGACTTCGATTATCGGGTATTTGGACCTTCTTTCCAAAACCGACCTTTCCCCGGAGGCGCGGGACTACGTCACGGTTTTGACCCAAAAATCCAACCGTCTGAATCATTTAGTCTCCGACGTATTTGCTTTGTCGAAGGCCAACAGCGGTGCGGAAGAGATACCGATGGAAGATTTGGATTTGTTTTTGTTGGCCCGGCAGTTGGTTGCGGATCTGTCTGACTCTGCCTCTGCCGCAGGAAAGACCGTTCGCCTGACGGGGGATTCGTCTGCCCCCATTTGTTCCAATGGGAACAAAATCTACCGGATTTTGCAAAATATGTTAGACAACGCCCTGAAATACTCTCTGTCCGGGACGCGTATTTTCGTGAATCTTTCCGCTACGGAGACCCACGCCACGGTCACGGTAAAAAACACGTCGTCTTACGAAATGAATTTTTCTGCGGAAGAAATTTCCGAGCAATTCGTTCGGGGTGACCCCTCCCGTACCGGGGAAGGAAGCGGTCTTGGTCTTGCCATCGCAAAATCCTTTGCAGAACAGTTGGGCGCCGTTTTTACGATTGTAGTGGACGGAGACCAATTTTTGTCTTCCGTTACCTTCCCCTTAAAAGGACAAGAATGTGAAAATCAATCCAGTGAGGAGATTTAAATTATGCTGACTACCCTTCAAAATCATCGTCTTACCATTACCGTCCGGGACTTGGGTGCGGAATTGCAATCGGTCTCTCTGGACGGAACCGAACGTCTTTGGCAGGGAGATCCCACCGTATGGAAAGACCGATCTCCCATTCTGTTCCCCTTTGTGGGCAGAATAAAAGACGACACGTATACTTACAAAGCAAATTCTTATTCCGCAACGCTTCACGGTTTTGCCGCCGCGTCACGGTTTTCTTTGGCAGTGCAAACCGAAACGTCCTTGACCTACCGCTTGGTTTCCAACGAAGAGACTAAGAAGATCTATCCCTTTGATTTTGTTTTTGACGTCATCTATGCCATTGATGGCAATAAACTCATCCTAACCTTTTCGGTGACTAACACCGGAAAAGAAACGATGTATTATGCCTTCGGCGCCCATCCCGGTTTTTTGATTCCTCCGGGGGATGACACTGAATATACTGATTGGCATTTGGAATTTGCCCCCGGCCAAAAACTGAATCAGATGCTCCTTGACGGCCTTTATATGTCCCGAACCGTGGTGGACTGCCCTTATGCCACCGACAATAAAATTCCCCTGTCTCACGCCCTGTTCCGGGACGACGCCTTGATTTTCGAGGACCTGAAAAACAAAGTCTTCGAAATCAAATCGCCCCGTTCATCTCACAAAATTCGTTGCGATGCTTCGGAGTTTGATTATCTGGCGTTCTGGTCGGAAACGGGCGACGGTGCAAATTACGTTTGTATCGAGCCCTGGAACGGTCTTCCCAGCGATTCCAAGGACCCGGAAGATCTGACGGTCAAACGGGATATGCGAATCCTTGCCCCCGGTCAAAAGGAAGTTTGTTCGGTCTCTTATCAATTGGATTAAAAAAAGACACCCGCAAGAATTTCTTGCGGGTGTTCGTTATTGCGTTATGTTACAGTGTTTTTACAAATTCTTTCAGATACGCCCGGAAATCTTCGCCGATTTCAGGGTGTTTCAAAGCGGTTTCCACCTGGGCTTGCATTACGCCTAATTTGTTGCCCATATCGTACCGTTTTCCTTCGAAGTCAATGGCCATCATCTTGCCGTCGTTGGCCATCAATTTCATCGTATCGGTCAACTGTAACTCGCCGTTGGCGGCGTAGGGTGTTTTATCTAAGTACTCAAATACGTCGGGGGTCAATACGATGCGCCCCAACACCGAGAAATAAGAAATGATCTCTTCTTTCTTGGGTTTTTCAATCATATCGGACACTTCGTAAATTCGGTCAGAGACCTTCTGAACGTCCAGCGTGCAGTATTTCATCACCAATTCTTCCGGAACTTCCTGAACCCCAACCACACTTTTTCCGTAGGTGTTGTAAACGTCAACGACTTGGCCCACTACGGGTTTTTCATCGTTCATAATTACGTCGTCCCCGTACAAAAGAGCAAAGGGTTCGTCGCCCACGAAATTCTTCGCCAGCCGCAGGGCGTGACCGGTCCCCAGCATTTCCTTCTGCCGGGCGTAAACGATATCCGCCAATTCCGCAATCTCGCGAACCTGTTTCAGCATCGGCTCTTTTGCGGGGCCTCCCGCCAACAGGCGTTCTTCCAATTCCGGAGCGTAGTCGAAGTGGTCTTCAATCAGCGTTTTGCCCCGGGAGATGATGATCATAATGTCGTCAATGCCCGAAGCCTTGATTTCTTCCACAAGGTACTGCAATGCGGGTTTGTCAACGATGGGTACCAATTCTTTGGGAACGGATTTGGTTGCGGGCAGCATTCTTGTTCCCAAGCCTGCCGCCAGAATGACCGCTTTTTTTACGTTCATAGTTTCATCCCTCGATTGTTTGATTTTTGAGAATGTCGAATCAACAACAGCAACGGAAGTCCCAATCCGTAACAGCACACAAGCTCGCTCAGGCCTACCTGAGCTGCCATCGTGGCAAAGAACAACAGGGTCTTCGTGTTACTGTAAATCGTCAGCATCGTCCCGATAAGAAGCGCATTCGTGATTACCGGAGGCAACGGTGCAAGCCACCACAGTCCCTTTTTGCGGCAAAGCTGCGTCCCCAGACATCCCAGCAACGTGGCAACTGTTCCAAAGACAAGATCCAAAGGTCCTGCCGTACTCAACAGGTTTGCAAGAAAGCAACCCACCGTAAGGCCTGCTCCCGCAACGGGAAAGCAGTAGGGGAGAACGGTCATACACTCGGAAATGCGGAATTGTACGGGGCCGTAGGCGAACTCGCCCAAAACCCAGGTAAAAACCACGTAAAGTGCCGCAATCAAGCCGCAGAAGGCAATCTGTTTCGTTGAAAAACGTTTCATTTCGGGGATCACTCCGTATTTTAATTTTCGTCAGGGAATTGCGACTGACGTAAAGGCCGGATTTTCTGTAACGAACATCCGGTCTCTTTCTTCATTATACCACGGGTTTATCTTTTATCTGTCACGAATCTGTGACAAAATTTAGAATATGTTTCCGTTTTTGTCGAAAAACCCGGTTCTCGCGGCGGTGTAATAGGTTTCTTCTCCGGGGGCAAAAGTGGCAACCACCAGAAGGGGGGACAGGTTTCTCCGGTTTCCGCAGGGAAGATGCAGGTGAAGAAGGACCCCTCCGTTAACGTTTTCCGGTCGGCAGCCGAGGATTTCTCCCTTCATATCAATGGTCTCGATTCCCCGTTTTGTTTTCTTTTGAGTGGGAATCGTTTCTGCGGAAAAGAATTCGTTCCAATTATCCTCGGTTTTTCCTTCCACAAAGACCCGATAAGAGGCGCTTTCAATGTCGTTGAAATCGGTTGTCGACTCCAAAACGTCCAAAACGTTCAACCCCTGAGGCAAGGTGTTGTTGAGTCTTTCTTTCATCTCGGAAAGGGGCATTTCTTCTGTGGTTTTGATTTCGAAATATTCCCGTTCCCCCGTAATTCCCAAGGCAAGAGGGGCGGCAAAGACCAAATAGGGGTGGGGATTGAATCCTTCCGTGTATTTTACCGGAATCTCTGCCCGGGTCAACGCCCGGGTCATACACCGCATCAGGTCCAGGTGTGACATATAAATGGCGGTATCTTTTTTCTCAAACACGATTCTTATCACACACGTCACCTCCGCAGATTTTTTTTACGCCGCACCCAAGGCATTGTTGTTTACAGTTGGGGGACGTTTTGTTTTCGTAAGCCAGCCGGGATTCCCGAATCAAAAATTCCTTGGAAACACCGCAGTCCACCACGTCCCAGGGAAGTGGTTCGTCGTAGGCGTAGCGCCGGCCGGCGTAATCTTCGATATGGATATTACACTCTTCCATTGCTTCCAGCCACGAATCGTACTTGAAATGCTCATCCCAGGCATCCAAAATACATCCTTTTTGCCAAGCGCGAAGCAGCAATTTTCCTAAATTCCGATCTCCCCGGGAGAAAACTCCTTCCAAAACACTGGTTTTTCCTTCGTGATAATTCAGACGGATTTTTCGGGAAGTGATGGCGTTTTTCAGCAATTGCTGGCGCCGGTGAATCTCTTCCAGGGGAATCTGCGGCTCCCATTGGAAGGGAGTAAAGGGTTTCGGAACGAAGGTAGAAAGGCTGATGGTAACCGAAACGCCTTTCCCGCGATTTTTCAGCTTCAACTGATAATAGTAGTCTACGATACGCTGAGCCAGGTCCGCAATGCCCAGAATATCCTCGTCGGTCTCGGTGGGAAGGCCAATCATAAAATACAATTTCACCGCCGTATTCCCTCCGTTAAAAGCAATGCGGCAGGATTCGAAAATATCTTCTTCGGTGATGTTTTTATTGATGACGTCCCGCAAGCGCTGGGTTCCCGCTTCCGGAGCAAACGTCAACCCCGAGGAGCGGACGGCCCGAAGTTTTTTCAGCAGATCTTCGGAAAAATTATCAATGCGAAGGGAAGGTAACGCCAGGTTGATTTTTCTCGGGTTGCAGTAATCCAAAAGCATATCCGCAAATTCCGGCAGTTTTTCATAGTCACTGCTGGAAAGGGAAGTCAAAGAAATTTCTTCGTATCCCGTAGATTGACAGAGTTTTTTGATGTTTTCCATCATCACTTCGGGCGACTTTTGCCGGAAGGGACGGTAGATCATCCCGGCCTGACAAAACCGGCATCCCCGGATACAGCCCCGCATAATCTCCATCGAGATACGGTCGTGAATGACCTTTGCATTTGGAACGATAAGTTTTTCCGGATAAGGTACCGTATCCAGATCTTTGATGATCCGACGGCGCACTTTTTTCGCTTGGTCGTGGAGGGCGGGCACGTAGCAGGATTCCAATTCGTCCGCTTTTTCCAAGAACAAAGCCTTGTTCCCCTTACATTCTTGCCAAAGGTCCACCAATTCCAACAGGGTCTCTTCCCCTTCGCCGATGTTAAATAAGTCCACAAAATCCGTCATCGGTTCGGGGTTGACGGTACAGGGACCGCCGGCGATGACGACGGGCATTTCTTCGGTTCTCTCCGCCGCCAATACGGGAAGCCCCGCCAAGTCAAGCATATTCAAGACGTTGGTGTAACTCAGTTCGTATTGCAACGTAAAGGCAATAAAGTCGAAGTCTTTGATAGGGTCCCGGCTTTCCAATCCGAACAAGGGAACCTTTTTTTCCCGCATCAGTCGTTCCATATCCGGAGCGGGGGCACAAACCCGTTCACACCAGATATCCTCTCTGCGGTTCAGAATATCGTACAAAATCTTAATTCCAAGGTGGGACATTGCCACGTCGTACAGGTCGGGAAAACAGAAGGCAAACCGTGTTTTAACGGTATCGCGGTCTTTGACGATACTGTTTAATTCTCCGCCGCTGTACCACGCCGGGTTTTTTACCCGAAGCAGCAGTCGTTCCAAATCCATAGCGTTTCTCCTCAATGTGTTCTTTCTCACCATTATATAACATTTTTGACAGAAATGCAAGAGTTTTCAAAAATGGTTCAAAATGTCGTGCCGTACTTGACAAACGTTTCGAATTGTAGTAAAATATAGTATATATATATTAAAGACACGTTTTGCTCATTTCTTCGGAGGGGCTTATGAATTTGAAAAAACGGTATTTGAATTCCATTCTTTCCGGGCTTCTTGCGGCTCTTTTGTTTTTTACGGCATTTGCCATTCCGACGCTCGCCGTCACCGACAGTTCTTCTGCATCTGGCAGCACCGCGTCTTCTTCCGGGAGCGACTTGCCTGTGCAGGCGGCTTATACGTTTGACGATGCTTCCAACCTTGCCGCGGAGGTGGGCGGAAAATATCCGTTATCCACCAGGGAATTCGGGGCGTCAGCGCTTCAACCTGTTTCCGGATACCGGAATGGGGGGATGAAGGGCTACGTGAATCTCAACGGTAGTTTGTTTGAGAAAATTTCTCAGTTTACGATGGGATTCCGCGTTAATTTTACCTTGGAAGAAGCGGAGCGGAAATCTACGCTGTTCTTATTGAACGGCGGCGCAAAGGAATCGCTGGAAGTTGGGTTCTCTGCGGAAGATGGGGCCGTGCTTCTGAAATTATTTGTAAGTGACGGGAAAAACAGTACCGAATGTTCTTACGATATGTCCCAGATTCTTACCGATGCGTCCGCTTGGGTCCATCTGGGATTTACTTATAAAGTTTCCGGCACGGTGTCCCTTCTCACGCTGTATGTCAACGGAAAATCCACCGGCTCGTCGATTTCCGCAAAATACGTAGATTTGTCGAAGCTGACCTGTAAAAACGCCGCGTTTCACGGAGTTTCTCTGGATGATTTGTACCTGTCCCGTTCCGCAATGGAACCGATAAAGATGCAATCTTTGGCGGGGCAGACCGCAGACCGGTTTTACAATGCACAGAAAAACGCCTCTTCCGGAACGGAAGATTCGGGAACGCTTCCCGATATCAACCCTACCCCCGGAGAAAAGCACGCTTATACCTGGGCTGCTTATCTGTTTGAAGGAACCTTTGCCGCCGGCACGGATTACCATTCCGGGGATATCCCCGCGACGGTGGACAACGGCTGTTCTTTGATTGACACGTCCAAACTAAAAGAGAAAAACGGATATGCCTTGATTCGCAGAGAAGCATCTGTTCCGGCGGCGTATCTTACTTTGGATCCCCGCCTGTTCCGAGGGCAGTCTTCCGTTACCTTTTCCTGTTGGGTCTACCGAAACGGAAAAACGGTGGATAACGAAGAATGTCTTTTGGATTTAAAAGGGAACGGCGTTTTGCGGTTTTCACCCTACGCCGGGGCCGAGGGAAAATTGGCCGGATACGTGGAATATACCGATACCCGAGGAAACCTGCAACGAAAGTCCATAACCGGAAGTAATCTTCCTTCCCCCAAAAATCAGTGGGTCCATTACGCCTTGACGCTCGGGGAAGCCGGAGAGTTGAAGGTGTATGTCAACGGCGTTTGCGTGGGAACCTTTGCCACCGGTATTCTTCCCGCCGGGACGAATTACACTCAATGTCGCGTTTTGACCGGTTCTTCCGCCTACGACACGACCCGCACCGCCATCGACGAAGTGTACGTTACCCCCAAAGTCCTTTCCGATGGGGAGATTCGCAAGATTCACGTTTACGGTCTTGCCCGCTATACGTCCGAAGTTCTGCCCGACCCGGGACAGACCGGTACCGATGACCAACCTGTGAATCCTTATGCCCCCGACAGTGTGGATTTGGCGGAAGACGCCTATCAAAAATTGGCGGCTATTTCCGGCGGATTTATCGGAACGACCTTTGACGTGCGGGACAATATGGGCAAAGATTGGAACAATTCCGCCCACGCCGCGTTGACCGGCGGACGGTTGTCTCAGGGCGTTTCTTCCTACGGCCTTGCCTTGGACGGCGTTTCGTTCCTTCGATACCCTTCCGGGATCTTGGATGATGCTCAATCCCTTACCTTGTCTCTTTCCTATTCTTGGGATGGTCCGGATGGGGGAGAGCGTTCGCAACGAATTTTTGATTTTTCCCGAAAAGCATCTTCGGTTTCGGCTCCCGACGCATCGATTTTCCTGGAAGCCGGAAACGGAATCTCCGGCTTACGATTTGGTATTACCGACGGAGTGTCTTCTACGTATTTGTCCTGTGATTATAACGCCGTGAATACCTGGACGCGGATTACCGTGACCATTGCCGACGGAAAGATTATTCTCTATCTGAACGACACCGTCGCCGCTACGGGAGATACCCAGGTGGACGTAGCCTCCATTCGTCCCAACTTCTGTTACGTGGGGCGCAGCGGAGTGAAAGGCGACCCGATGTTCCGGGGAACGGTGGATGAGGTCTATATTTCCGACCAGGCCCTTCCTCCGGAACAGGTAGCGCTTTTTGTCCGGGGAATCTCCTACGCCGTGAACGGTGAAAGAGAGCAGGACTCGGACGTATGGGGCGTGATTTTGACGGCAATCATCATTGCGGGAATCGTAATGGTTCTTGGCGTGGTGGCGTTGATCGTTGTCATCATTACGAAAAAAGAGAAGCGTTCTCCCGAGGAAGAAGCCCCGCTGCCCGTTCCCATTGCCGGGCCGGAAGGACCTCAGACTACGGTTATCGGCCCCCGAAGTGCCGCTCGAATTGCCTCGGCCGCTTCTTCCGAGGGAACCGATGCCACGGTGAAATTCCGCAAGGTGGATTCCGACCACGAATCTTCTGCTCTTTCCGGAGAAATGACTGCAAAATTCCGTCGGATTGACGACGATACCGATGAATAATATTACGGAGGAAACAGTTTTGAAACGTATTTTTACCTTGATTCTTTTGAGCGCAATGGCTTTGTCTTTGTTCTGCGGTTGTTCTTCCGCAAAAGACACGGTGATGATCGTGGGCGATACGGAGATTTCCGCGGCAGAGTATAATTACACCTATTATACTCAGGTTCGTGATTTTTGCAGCGGCTACGCGGATTATCTTTCTTATTTTGAATTAGACCCCGAAAAACCCTTGAAAGAACAGCCCTGCACCGTTACGGAGACCGAGCAGACCTGGGCCGATTATTTTATGGACCAGACCGAAGACGTTCTCAAACAGGTATTCACCTTTTACAATGCGGCCAAAGCCGAAGGAATGGAACTGAGTGAGAATTCTCTGGTTCAGATAGATGCCTTTGTTTTGTCTGCCACCGAAGCCGCTCAAAAGGAATCCAAGACTTTGGATAAGTATCTTTCCGAAAACTTCGGGGAAGGATTGACCACCGACCTGTATCGGGAATTTCTCGGTCATCGGTTCCTTGCAACCCAATATTGTGATGAAAAATTGGGCGCGATTGTCTATTCCGATGGAGAGTTTGAAAAATATTATACCGAAAATGCAGATTCCATCGATAAGGTGAATTTCCGCATCTATACCCTTACCAAAGATTTCCTTCCCGCCGATGCAACGCCTTCTACCGAGGAAGAAACCGCACAGGCAGTCAAGGGTCTGGCAGAATCCTTTTCCAAGGATTTGAAGACCGAAGAAGAATTCAAAAATCGGGCGGTTTCCTTTGCTCCCGAAAGTCAGAAGGCAAGTTACGGTGCCGACAATGCGACCCTCGCGAAAAACGTAAGTGCTTCGGATTTAGCCAATACGGAAATGTCCACGTGGCTCTTCGATAAGACCCGTGCGGCCGGCGACGTTGCAGTATATCAAACTGCGGCCGAGGCTTATTCGGTCTGCTTCTTCCTTTCCCGCCAACGGGATGAGCACCCCTTGGTTTCGATGCGCCATCTGCTGCTTGCCGTAACCGAAAAAGAAGACGGCTCTTCCGACGATGAAGACGTGAAAAAAGAAATTCAGAGCCTCTATGACCAATGGGAAGACGCCGGATTTTCTCAGGAAACCTTCACCGAACTGGTTGAAAAGTATACCGAAGACCCCGGTTCGAAAGAGACCGGCGGACTGTACGAATCCTTTGCTTACGGCACGATGGTCGCCGAGATTAACGATTGGCTTTATGAAGCCGGACGAACCAAGGATGACAAGGCCATCATTAAAACGTCTTTCGGTTATCACATCGTTTGGTTTACCGGTCACGGGGAGATTGCCTGGAAAAACGATTGTCTGCCCGGACTGCAAAACGATTCTTACTACAAACTCCTGGAAGAGTTGACTCCCACCAATTCCGTTTCGTTCCGGGGGAATCATCGGGACGATTTGGGAAATGACTAACAGCGAAAAATAATTTTGGAGGATATTACTATGATTACCAAAGAAATGCTCATCGGCGATATGATTCGTGCTTACCCCCAGGTGGGTGACGTGCTGCTCCACTTCGGGATGCACTGCATCGGCTGTATGGCCGCAAGAGGGGAATCCATTGAGGATGCCTGCGCCGTTCACGGCATTGACGTAGATGAACTGGTGGAAGCTCTGAACGCCGCCATCGAAGACTGATTTGATTGGAGCGAGGGGGTCCCCTCGCTCTTTTTCCGAGGATGCTATGTCTGAAAAAGTAATGCTTCCGCCCCGATTGTCTGTGGTGGCGGAACTGATTGGGAATTGTGACGTTCTTGCGGATATCGGTACGGACCACGCTCATCTCCCCGTGTATATGATACAATCCGGCCGTTGCCGCCGGGCGCTTGCCTGTGACGTAAACGACGGACCGTTGCTCCGTGCCCGGTCTTGCGTAGAAAAATACGACCTTTCCGGGGCAATCGAGTTGATTCAAAGCGACGGACTTCACTCGGTCCCCGAGGAATACGATGCCTTGGTGATTGCAGGGATGGGCGGAGACTTGATTTCCCGCATCTTATACGAACACCCCCCGATTTGTGCCCAAACGTTGGTGTTACAACCGATGACCAAACCGGAGGTCCTTCGTCGTTTTTTGTTTCGCCACGGCTATTCCATCGACCGGGAACGAGCGGTCAGCGAAGGGGAAAAACGGTATATTATTTTTTTGGTTCGCAACCGTCCCACCGAAGCATATACCGAAACTGACTGTTATCTTCCTCAAAATTTGGATTGTACCCCCGATGCTCTGGATTATATTGAAAAATTACTGACGTCCCATCAGAAACGCTTGTTGGGATTGCGACGTGCAGAACTGCCCGACCCCGTTGCCGAGGCGTTTGAGGAAGATTTGTACCGACGTTTGAGTGCCTTATGGCAAACTTATTCCGGGAGGCTTTATAATGAAACTCATTGACCTTGTGGCGGTCCTGGACCGCTATGCACCTTTTGATATGGCATTGGATTTTGACAATGCGGGAATCCTGTGCGGAGACCCTCAGCGGGAGATTCGAAAAGTAATGCTCTCTCTGGATATTACTTATTCGGTAATCGATTCTGCAAAGAAGCAGGGAGTCGATTTGATATTGACCCATCATCCGGCCCTGTTTTCGGCGCAAAAGACCTTTTCTCCCGCAGACCGTGTTTATCGGCTGATGGAAAGCGGGATTGCCGCCGTGGCCGCCCATACCAATTTGGATATGGCACCGGGCGGAGTGAACGACGTTCTTGCCACCACCGTAGGTCTGACGGATATTCAACCGTTTACGGGGGAGGACCCTTCCTTCGTTTGTCGGCAAGGAACGCTGCCCGCTCCCGTGGCGTTGGAAGAATATGCCGCGCGGGTGAAAGCCCTTCTTTCTGCCAACAGTCTCCGTTATGCTGACGGCGGACGTCCGGTTCATCGCGTGGCTCTTTGCAGCGGTTCCGGGGGTGATTTGTGGGAATCTTTGGTGGGAACGGAAATTGATACCTTGCTTACGGGCGAGGCAAAATACCACCATTTTCTGGAAGCGGAACAACGGGGAATCAATCTTATCGAAGCCGGTCACTACGCCACGGAAGTCTTGATTCTTCCGGTGTTGGAACAATGGTTGACCGCCGCAGACTCCTCGCTGGAAGTGGTCTATGCCTCGATGCCCGACCCGGTACGCTCTATCTGATTCGGAGGAATCTTTTGTTTTATGCCTATTGACGGAATTATGCTTCGTGCCCTGCGGGATGAATTGTCCTCCCACGCCGGTGCACGTCTGGACCGTATCACCCAACCGGAACGGGATGAGGTGGTGCTGTATTTTTATTCGAAGGGAGAAAACCGGCGGTTGCTTCTTTCCGCCAACGCGGTGGCACCCCGGGTACAATGGATTGGCTATCCCAAGGAGAATCCGGCGTATGCCCCCAATTTCTGTATGCTTTTGCGGAAACATCTTGCTTCCGCCCGTTTGATTGATGCGGTTCAGCCCGGATTGGAACGGGTTTTGATGCTTCGCTTTGACTGTAAAAACGATTTCTACGAAGCGGAAGAAAAGCATTTGATTATCGAAATTATGGGGCGGGCCAGCAATCTTATCCTGACCGATGGGCAAGGGAAGATTTTCGATGCCCTCCGGCAGACCGACCTTTCATCCGCCTCTCCCCGCAGATTGTTGCCGGGGGTGACCTATGAATTGCCTCCCTCTCAAAATAAGATTTCCATTTTAGACGAGTTTGTTGTCCCCATCCCCGACGGGGAAGAACGGTGCGACCGGTTTTTAACCAACCGCTTTGAAGGGTTTTCTCCGCTCTTGTCCCGGGAAATCTCTTACAGAGCTTTTGGAGTGTGCGATGCAGACCTGTTTTCAATGCCCGATAAGGGAATTTCCGCACTGTCTCTGGAATTGGCAAAACTAAAACAAGCGGTTTTGTCCCAATCCTATACTCCCACCGTGTTGAAAGGGGAGACCCCCAAGGATTTTTACTGTTTCCCCATTTCCCAATACGGAACCACTTATACAAGTCAAACCTATGAGACGTGCTCGGTCGCCTTGGATGCCTATTACGGAGAAAAAGACCGGGCGGAACACATTCGCCGTCATTCTTCTGATATTTCCAAGCTTATCTCCAACGCCACGTCCCGTTTGACCCGCAAGATCGAAGCCCAGCGTCGGGAATTGGCAGACAGTGCCCGTGCCGAGGAGTTTAAAACCTACGGGGATTTGATTCTTTCCAACCTATATATATTTAAGGGGCACGAGTCGTCGGTGGTCTTGCCGGATTATACCCAGGACCCTCCGGCGGACGTAAAGATTCCCCTGGACCCCTCCTTGTCCCCCAGCCGAAATGCCCAAAATTACTATAAAAGGTATAAAAAGGCACAAACGGCAAAAAATGTACTCAAAGAACAGATTGACATTGCCCTTCAAGAATTGGAGTATCTCAACTCGGTTTCCGATGCTCTGACCCGGGCTACCGGGTTGGCGGAACTGACCGACCTTCGCCGGGAATTGGCAGGGCAGGGGTATCTGCGAAAGGCGGCATCCAAACGGCAGGGAAAAGACCGGGAACAATCCAAACCCCTCCGCTATACCGTATCCGACGGTTTTACGGTTCTGTGCGGACGGAATAATCTGCAAAACGATACTCTTACCCTCCGAACTGCTGAGCGTCGCGATATTTGGTTCCACGTAAAAAATTCTCCCGGCAGCCACGTCATTTTAGTTTGTGATGGAAATCTTCCCACCAACGAGGCTATGACCGATGCGGCCGTGATTGCCGCCACCAACAGCAGCCTTCGGGATGCGGATAACGTGGCCGTGGACTATACGGAGGTGCGGAATATCCGCAAACCTGCGGGGGCAAAGCCGGGAATGGTTGTCTATGAAACCTATCGTACCGCCTACGTAAATCCCGCCCCGGAACAATGTAAAACGTGGAAAAACAAGAATTGCGATTAAAGAAAAATAAAGAAAAACGAAGAAAACAAAAGAAAATCAAAGTTCGGAATGTATAAATTAAATTTTTTTAAAAAAACTATTGACAAATTCATCCTCTTGTGATATAATAGTCAGGCTGAAAAAAATACCCATTCTGAAAAATGAATGATTACGGAGGATGCTATGGCAACATTTATGGCGAAAGCGACCGAAATGGATCGCAAATGGTACATCGTCGACGCTGCAAACAAGCCTTTGGGCCGGGTTGCTAGCGAAGTGGCGAAAATCTTGAAGGGCAAACATAAGCCCACTTACACCCCGCACGTTGATTGCGGTGACCACGTCATCGTTCTCAATGCTGAAAAAGTAGTTCTCACCGGCAAGAAGCTGACCGATAAATATTATCGTCATCACACCGGTTGGGTCGGCGGTCTGAAAGAAGTTCAGTACGCTACCCTGATGCAAGAAAACCCCGAATTCGCTTTTGAGCGTGCTGTGAAGGGTATGCTTCCCGCTACCACCATCGGCCGCAATGCGATGACTCGTCTGAGAGTTTACCGCGGCAGCGAACACAAACATCAGGCCCAGAAGCCCGAAGTTTATAATCTTGACTGATTAGGGGGATAATGAGAATGTATACTTCCAAGAAAGCATACCAGTACGGTACTGGTAGAAGAAAGAAGTCCGTTGCCAGCGTTCGCGTTTACGAAGGTACCGGCAAAATTACCATCAACGGTAGAGATATCGACGATTACTTCGGTCTTGAAACCTTGAAGCTCATCGTTCGTCAGCCTATGGCTCTCACCGAAACCATCGGCAAATTCGACCTGGTGGTCAAAGTTGTCGGCGGCGGCGTTTCCGGTCAGGCCGGTGCTATCCGTCACGGTCTTGCCCGCGCTATGGTCAAGATTGATGCCGAAGCTTACAAAGCTACTTTGAAGAAAGCCGGTCTGTTGACCCGCGATCCTCGTATGAAGGAAAGAAAGAAGTACGGCTTGAAAGCTGCTCGTCGCGCTCCTCAGTTCTCCAAGCGCTGATTATCCTTGCAGAGGATTTTGTATCGTCAGATACGTTCTGCAATGTATCGGGGTCATACCACCGATTTCCGGTACATATACATAGTAATTGGGTTGGACCAAGCCCTTCGACCTGGTTGCAAGATTATACCCCTGTCCGCGTCGGGATCTTCCCGGCCGGCAGGTTCATATAGATCGTGACAAAACAATTACTACGGTGGTGTTTTAATGAAAATAATTCCGAAAAACATCCGTTGGAAGTCGGTCCTGTCCGATCGGAGAGTTTTGCTCTCCCTGGTGACGTTTGGATTGACTGTGGTTCTTCTTTCGGTGTGCTGCGTTGTTATGTTTGCCGAGGAAGATGCTGCATCCGACGAATGTTTGACCGGACAGATCACCTCCTTTTCCAAAGACGAGCAGTCCGAAGAGATTGTAGTCAGCGGAAACAACTCTTATTTAGTCCATCTGAAAGTTGACGGCGAAGAGTATACTCATTGCTACGACAAGGAAGACGGACAGACAGTCTTAGACCTTCTTTACCGCAACGACGTTTATCTCAATGCGGAAGATACCATTAACTACGACTTGTCCCAAGAGTTAGAGGCGGATATGTCGGTCGAGGTAGGTCGTGTGACCTACAAGGAAGTTACCGAACGGGAATCCATCCCCTTTACAACCAAGCAGATTTTGATGTCTTATGCCCTTTCTCCCACCTTGAACGGCAAGTATGCTTCGCGGTTGAAGAACACGGCAGGGACCCCCGGTATTCGTGAAATCACGTCCCGGATCAAATTGGTCAACGGCGAAGAAGTCGAACGGACCAGAGTTTCTTCCAAAGTGATTTCTCAGCCCAAAGACGCCTTGGTTTACGTGGATGCGACCCATCTGTTGAATTTGGGTAACGGTGCCCCCACAAGTTACGTGAAGAAACTTTCTTGTGAGTTTACTGCTTACACTTACAACCGTACCGGAGCTTCCTACACCTTCTCCGGCGAAAAAGCCCGAGTAGGTTACGTCGCGGTAGACCCGAATGTTATTCCCATCCATTCGTATCTTTACGTGGTGCTGAATAACGGGTTTGTCTATGGCTATTGTTATGCCAAAGACACCGGCGGTGCAATCAAGGGAAATATCGTTGACCTGTTCTTGCCTTCCGATACGGATTGCCGTTATTTCGGGCGCCCCTACGGAACGGTGTACGTCATCAGTTACGGCTCTTGATCAAACAACAAACAAAATCCAAGGACTGCACGGTCCTTGGATTTTTTCCCAAAAGGAGCAGATTATGTCGTTGATACGAACCCATCAAAGAACCTTTTCCGACGGAGTGGTTACCCTTCGTCCTATGACGGACGAAGACCTTCCGTTGCTTGCAAAATGGAACGCCGACCTCGACGTGCTTCATTTCAGCGAAGGAGAGGTTGACCCTTATACGGAAGAAGAAGTGGTATCGCTGTACGCTTCTCTTTCCCAAACCGCCGATTGCTATATCATTTCCCTGGACGACCGTCCTATCGGAGAATGTCGGATGCAGGCGATAAAATCTCCCTTCCCCGAGCCGCTGGCTTCTTCCACCGATTGCCGTCGGTTGGATATTATGATAGGGGAGACCGACTGTTGGGGGAAAAGTTATGGCAGTCGCGCCATTGGTCTTTTATGCCGGTTTGCTTTTGAAAACACGTCCTGCTCCCACTTGTTTGCCTTTGGTCTGTTTGATTACAACGAGCGGGCACGGAAAGCCTTTGAACGCAACGGTTTTAAGATCTATCAGTCCACGCCCCCGGAAGGGGATTACCCCGGGGAGTTGACGATGTTCAAGGGAAGCGTTAATAAAATATTTTAAGTTAAAAATTCAGAGCACCGGTTCAAACCGATGCTCTGTCGTTTTTTATTATTGCATAACGCGTTTTGCGTATTCGTCCAGATCGACGACCTGACCGCCGTTGATTCTCGATTCTTCCGCCGCAAAGCTGATGAGGTGATTTTTCGCGGAAGTCTCAATGTCACAAATGGAAAATCCTTCGTAGGTGTCGGTGACGTATTCGTACAATGCCCGAATGATTCCGTCGTCTCCGCCGCCGTGACCGCTGGCAATGGTGTTGCCGCCGACGTAATTGTCAAGCTTGATTTCGTGGTATTGTTTGTCTTCAAAGGTAAAGACGGTGATGTAATCGTTGCTGACGTGAGCCTCGATTTCTCCCTTGGTCCCCATAATCCGGGTATGTCTTCCCCCTTTGGTGAAGGCAGTCATCGTCAAAAGAACGGTTTGGCCGTTTTCAAATTCCATATTCACCGTCTGATGGTCTACCACGTCGTTGTCGCACTTGTAAACGCATCGTCCGTAGGGCCCGTTTTTCAGGGCGTACATTACGTCTTCGTCGGTGGGGTTTGGCTTTTCCGTGCTGGTGGTGCGGAACCAACCGTTCATTTTATCGTCGTAATAAAGTTTGATAGCGTTGTAATAACAGGTGTCGGCGTGGGGGCAACCGTCAGTGCACCGGTCCGGAGCTCCTTCGGGGATATTTTTGGAATTGAAGTGGGAAAGGCTTCCGAAGGATTGCACCTTTTTGCAGTTATCCCCAACCAACCATTGCAACAAGTCGGTGTCGTGACAGCATTTTGCCAAAATCATCGGGGTGGTTTCTTTCGAATTCCGCCAATTTCCGCGGACGAAACTGTGGCTTTGGTGAATGTGTCCCACGTCTTCCTGATGGTTGATGACCTGAACATCACCGATAAGACCGTCGTTAATGATTTTCTTTAAGGTCTTGAAGAATTTTGTATAACGCAATACGTGGCAGACAAGAATTTTCGTATTATGCTTTTGGGCCGCAGCAACGATTTCAAGACATTCCTTCGGTGTAGGTGCCATCGGCTTTTCCAACAAAATGTCGTATCCCTTTTCAATAAAAGCAAGGGCAGGCTCGGTATGCATATAATCTTGGGTGGCAATGACCACCAGGTCCGCAAATTTGGGCTTCTGGGCCATATCTTTCCAATCCAGGAAACAAACCTCATCTGAAAGATGGAACGTTTCTTTCATATGATTTCTTCTGGCTTCAATGGGCTCTGCTACTCCTACGACTTCGTATTCTTCGGGCATTTTGCTCATAATGCGTCCGTAAGTGTGAGCGCCCCGGCTTCCGCAACCGGCGATAATAACTTTTACTCGCTTCATACGATACTCCTTTTATAAACAAAGCACTCAGTAATACGCTGAGTGCTTCCTGATGATGATTCTATTGTAGCATATCCCATTGCTTTTGTCTATGGAGAAATCGTCTCGGCCTTAGGGGAAAAGCGACTGATTGTCTTTATACCATAAAGATGAAATAGAGCATCGTGTAGGCCAAAGATGCAATCATCGCGACGGCAAGGAGCAGGCATATAATACGGACAGCGAGTTTCGTTTTTTTGTTCATAATTCATCAACCTTCTTTTTTCAAAATCGTTTCCGAAAGGGATTCCTTTGCGGATTTCAGTTCATTTTCAATGGTTTTAACCACCATTTGCATCGAGGAGAGGTTTCCTTTTATCTTGCCGATGGAACGGGCCGAATCGGACAAAATAACGTCGCTCTGCGCCTTTGCGGCACCGATGATGCCTTTTGCTTCGTTGACGGTCATTGTAATAATCTGATGCGCCTCTTCTGAAACCTGTTGCGCCAACGCTTCGGTTTGCCCTTCCGCTTCGGTAATCATCGATTGCGATTCGATGCGTGCCTTTAACAAAATCCCCGAGGCTTGTTCTTCCGCATCGGAAATTTTCCGTTTTGCTTCCGCTTTCGCTTGCGCCAAGATTTTCTCTGCCTGCTCCGTCACGGCAACACAAACGCCGTTTTGCAGTTTTTCACAGGCGAAACCTTCTTTGTTATTCTCCAGTTCTGCGGCCAATTCTTCGCATTTTTTAGCCACTTCTTCGGTCTGTGCGGAGAGTTGCCGGCACCGTTGAAGCAATTCTTCAATCTGAGAATCTTTCGCTTCCAACTGTTTCTTTAATTCTTCCGCTTCCACGGCGTAGGCAGTCTTGATTTCCAGTTCCTGCTCCAACGCCTCATTTTTTTTGGCAGCGGCGGTCAAGGCCTCGTTTAGTTCCAGGATGCGGTCGTTTAACTCGTCCAGGGCGACACGGTGGGCCTTGTCGGTGCTGTCAATATATTTCAGCACGTCTTCCCGTTTGTATCCCCCGAAGGCGGTCTCCCGGAATAGCTTGTCTTGTTTCATTGAGTTACTCCTCTGTTTCGTCGGTCGGCTTGTCCGTGCCGGTCATAATATGCAATACCTTCCGGTAAATATCCAAAGGGTTTTTACGGAACCGTTCCGCCATCATATCTGCCTGCAATTTGTTGGGAGAATAGAGGGTGATTCCCATCATCGTGACCCCTTCGTCGGAAAGGGAAATGTTGCAGGCATATTCCGTACCGTTTCCCTTGACGATAGGTTCTACCTTTGCTTCCACGCCGATTTCCTTGCGGAGCTTGGACATTTCCGCCGCCGCAAAAGCGAGGGCTTTTTCCCGATAGGAAAGGGGAACGTCTTTTCGTAAGGGTTCCACCACGCTCTTTCCCTGGGGCGTTAAAAACAGGTAGGGAATTTCGTTTTCATCGTATTTTTGCGTTAGGTTTTCATTGGCAATCAAATCGTGTAACGCTTCCTGAATGGCAAAAATATTGGCGTCGCACAGAGCCAGGGCCGTTTCAACGACGTGACGGGGAACCGGTCCGGGCGTTCCGTCCACGGTATAAAGTACTAACACTTTGATTTGATGAAGGGACAGATTTGCACTCATCGTCCAACGGCTCCTTTCGCATATTGATACTACATTATATCATAATATTTCTACAATTTCAATACCTTTTGAGAAAAGTCGGAAAAAATTCAAATCGAGCCCCGTCGAAGCACGGTATAACTTGCCAAATATCCCCAAATCATTGCAAGAGACGGGTTATGTTCCACCCATAGGGATGCAATGACGGGATAGAGTAAAAGAATCAGTATCACCAGAGCGCATCGCCGCGATACGGTTTCACACCGCTCTCCATCGTATTTTATCGCCAACGCGTAATACAGCATCCGTCCCCCGTCCAAAGGGAGGATGGGTAGCAGATTTATCAAAAACAGCGCACCGTTGCAATACAGAAGATATAAGAGGATTTCGTTTTTTGAAGAAATGGGAAGTGCCAGCAGTATTACGGTAACAAGCAAATTGAGTACCGGTCCTGCTCCGGCACAGAAAACTTCGTTTTTCGGCGGAATTTTCAAGGGGTTTTGCGGCACGGCACAAATCCCAAAGGGGAGAAGGATGATTCGTTCCATCGTTGTTCCGCAAAGACCGTAGGCAAGGATATGTCCCGTCTCGTGAAGGGCGGCACTTGCCCACAACAGTGCCGTCTGTGCCCAGGTTAGAATCCCAAGGCAGGGGAATAGGGCCACAAAAAATACCGAGGGGTGAATGTAAAACCGTCTCATTGTTCTAACTCAAAATATTGTCGGGGGTCTACCGTTCGTTCCCGATAGGTTAATTGAAAGTGAAGATGGGGGCCTGTGACCTTCCCTGTATCTCCCGAAAGTCCAATAATTTGTCCCGTCGTTACCGTATCACCCACGGCGACTGTTCGGGTTTGAAGGTGTCCGTAATAACTTTCCACCTCGTTCCCGTGGTCGATGGTGACGTAATTTCCGCCGATGGAATCGTATCGGGATGCGGTGACTTTTCCGTTGGAGACGGCCAATACTTCCGTTCCCCGTTCCACGGCCACGTCAACCCCTTTGTGATATTTGATTTGCCCGGAAAACGGGTCTTTTCGATATCCGTACCCCGAAGTTATTCTGCCGGTCAGAGGTGGGCAAAAATCCGCAAAAACCGTTACTGTTTCATCGGTAGGAAGCACGGAAAAAACTTCTTGATACAAAACGATGCTTTCGGTTTTTTCTTCTTCTGTCGGCGCCGTGTCGCCCTTTGGAATCAATCCGGTGATTCCGGTCACGGCAAGCGTTGCGGCGAACAATAATAACGTCAGTATTGCCGCCTGTTTCATTTCCCGGTTTCGTTTTGTTCTCATAACTTCCTCCTTGTTCGGTTCTGTTTATTTATATTTTGAAGAAATCCGCAATATGACCGAAACACCCTTGACAAAATGCCCGGTTTGTTTTATAATGTATATATTACTACAAGAGGGGAGGAATCGCCGTGAAGCGACCGTTGGGGGATTTCAGCCAAGCAATTTCCGACTATTTTGCCGCCTTGGACAAGGGAATTTTGTGGATTGCCCTGTTGTTGTCTGCCCTTGGGGTTGCCGCGGTCAGCACGGCTACCGCTGCCGGCGGAAATCAAAAGCACGAAGTAACGATTCAGTTGTTGGGAATTGCCGCAGGGCTTTTGGTCGTGTTCCTCTTTTCCAAGATAGATTATTCCTTTTTAGGGCATTTTTCCGTGCCGATTGTGTTGATTTGTTCCGTGGTTCTGCTCCTTACCTCTTTCGTGGGAGTTTATTCCGGGGGGAATAC
Source organism: Eubacteriales bacterium (assembly GCA_045542115.1). Classification (GTDB taxonomy): domain Bacteria; phylum Bacillota; class Clostridia; order Oscillospirales; family UBA644; genus RGIG995. Next base: position 159,382 of record JAZQKK010000014.1, on the reverse strand, counting down.
CAACTGGCTGGATTTGGGTTTTATCAGCGTCCAGCCGTCGGAATTTGCAAAGGTGGCGTTTATCCTCACCTTTTCTACCCACGTTTCCCGCGGGATTGAATCGTTGAACCGTATTCCTACGCTTTGTATGTTGGCCCTTCATTTTTTAGCCTATTTTATTCCCATTTGTATCCAAGGGGATTTCGGTACGGCCTTGGTCTACTGCGGAATGTTGCTGGTTATTCTGTATATGGCAGGGTTGCAGTATCGGTATTTTATTTTTGCCGGTGTGGGAATCGTTGCCTTGTTTCCGATTCTTTGGAATTTCGTATTGCAGGATTATCACAAAAAACGGATTTTGTTCAGCCTGAACCCGGAGCTGGATCCCCTGGATTTCGGCTATCAGCCTATTCTTTCCAAAATTGCCATCGGCTCGGGCGGGTTGACCGGACTTGGATATGGGGAAGGCGTGCAGTCTCAAAACGAATTGCTCCCCGCCAGCCATACGGACTTTATTTATTCCGTTATCGGGGAAGAATTCGGATTTATCGGTTGTATCGCCGTGTTGGTCTTGATGACTCTTCTCGTGGTGCTTCTTGCCCGAGGGGCAAAGCACGCAAAAGACGATACGGGGAAATTGATTTGTTTTGGTCTTGCCGCAATGTTTGCCGTTCAGTTTATGATGAATATCGGAATGTGTATCGGAGTTTCTCCCGTTATTGGCGTTACGTTGCCCTTTATCAGTTCCGGCGGTTCGTCGGTCTTGGCCTGCTTTTTTGCCATCGGACTTGCGGAGAGCGTACGAATGAAACCCGACCATTCGTTGCGTTTTGGGAACCGTCGCCGCCGGTCAATGTAAGAAAAATCGAAGAAAATAAAAATGTTACATTTTTTTCATTGAATTTTCTCGAAAGATATGATATAATTATACCGTTGCGGTGGAATACCGCCGCAATTTGCTGGTATGGCTCAGTCGGTAGAGCAGTTCACTCGTAATGAACAGGTCATCGGTTCGAATCCGATTACCAGCTCCAAAAAAAGAACGACTCAATTGAGTCGTTCTTTTTTTCTCAATCCCTTGACAAAAATAGTGCGATATGCTATAATATACACAAAGTGTAGGGATTTTTATCCTGTTCCTACTTGGAAAATAAGAATAAGCGAGGTTTTTCGAATGAACAAAAAAGCTACGTCCATCGTCTCTTACTGCACCATTCTCGGTTGGCTGGTTGCCTTTCTTGCCGGAGATAAGGAAGCTGCTAAATTCCATCTGAATCAAGGCCTGGTCCTGGGTATTTTCGGAACCGGTATTCAGATTGTCTTCGGTGTATTTGGTGCAATTATCGGTGCTATTGCTCGGATTGGCGGCATCGTTGGGATTCTTTTCGGTATTGTGGGAACTCTCGTGAATATCGTTTCCACGCTGGCCGGTATTTTGACCGCCGTTCTCATTGTGGTTGGGATTCTGAATGCTGTAAACGACAAAGAATCCAAATTGCCCGTGATTGGAAATATTACGATTTTGAAATAAAACCTCGGAGTGTCTTTCTATGCTGAATATCGCATTGTTGCTGATTTTGGCGTTGATTTACACGTTCCAATCTCTTTTTGCAAAGCTCTTCTCCGACCAATATACAGGAGAAGCGAAGTTCTCTTCGCCTGTTTTTTCGGTTATTTACGGATTTGTGGTCGGTTTTTTGACGTTAGCGATGAATGGATTCGTGTATTCGCCATCTCTTTTGACTCTGTTGCTGGGGCTTGCCAACGGCGTGGTGCTGTTTCTGTATAACCTTGCCCTCATTGAAGGATCCCGCCGCGGTCCCTATTCTTTTTTGATGATTTGCAACCTGTCCGGCGGACTTTTGATGCCCCTGTTCGTTCTTGGGATTATGGGGATCGAGGGAATTACCTGGGTTCGTGGAATTGGTGTAATATTGATGTTGGCGGCTTTCGTTCTTTTGAATCTGAAAAAAGAAAGCCAGAAAGCGAAAAAATCGTTCTATCTTTGGATTCTTCTCTTGTTTACGGTCAACGGTCTGTATTCGGTCTTTCTGTCCTTGCAGGCCCGGTATATGAATGGGGGAGAGCGGGGCGAGATGTTGGCGACGACGTTTCTTTTTGGAGGAATTATCTCCGCGGTGTATCTTTTGATTACCGCCAAAAAGAAGTTTGTTTCCACCTTCCGAATGAAACCTAAGGCTTGGATTTTTGCCGTTAGTTCCTGTGTTGCGGCGACGGTTGCGGCCAATCTGGTAATGTATATGTACAGTACCGCCCTCCCGGTTACCGTGATCAATGCCTCCTTGATGGGTGGCATCTTGGTGTTCTCGGTCTTGGTCTCCTTGATGCTTTTTAAAGAAAAGATGAATTGGAAACAAGTGGTCGGCGCCTTGATTGCCGTATTTTCTGTGGTTCTTTTGAACGTTTAAAGCGAAAAAATACTCCGGAATTGCATTGCAGTTCCGGAGATTTTTCATTTAAATAATTTTTTGTTCCCGCATCCACTCTTCGCAAGTCTTGGTCCAAGATGCGATTTCCGGGTCGTCTTTGGGAATCCCAAGACCGTGAGGACCGTGGTCGTAGCAAATGAATCGGTAGGGGATCCCCGCCTTGCGACACGCTTTTTCCATCGCGAAGGTGTTCGGCTTCGGGGGAACGGTGGTATCGGTTATCGTCGTCCACAAAAACATCGGAGGGCAGTCTTTTGTCACGCGATTGACAGGAGAATATTCCTTGATGGCGTTCGGGTCGTCTTTTCGGTCTCCCATAAAATACTTGGAGGTTCCGCCGTGGGTTCCTTCTCCCAGAGTAAGGACCCCGTAACATAGAATCGCAAAATCCGGCCGTTGTTCCGGGGTTTTGTACATTGTTGCACAGCTGCCCGCCAAATGTCCGCCGGCGGAAAAACCGCACACGCCGATGCGGTTCGGGTCGATTCCCAATTCGCTTGCTTTGCTTGGAACCGTTACAATGGCCTGTTGACCGTCCGCAAGAATTGCTTTTCCATCGTAGGCAGGACCGATTCTGTAATCCAGCACCAGGGCACTGATGCCAATGGTATTTAGCCACTCTGCCACCTGAATTCCTTCGTGGTCCCAGGCTTTTTTACTGTATCCGCCACCGGGGATGACGATACAGCAGGGATTGTTGTTTCCGGGCAACAAAAAAGGAGAAAGAGTCGGGGCGAATTGCCGTTTATCCTGTTCGAAATATGGTACGTCTTTTTCAAAAACGGGAATAAGCATAACAAGATTCCTTTCAATAAGTTTTAGTTTCTTCTAAGGTCTTGGAATTCTTTTTATGTAGGAAAATAAAACACCAAAATCCGATGGAAATCACCAACACAACTCCCACGAAAATCAAAAGCGGCAGAGCGTCTGCGGGGTTGAAAAAGCTGATTTCTCCGTCCGTCGCCAAACGCTGAAAAACGCTTCCGCTCTTATTTACCGCATCCAAGGCAATTAAAGCAATCGCCGTGGTCTGAGGGTCGGACACAGTGTCGTTGTTAGAACGGTAAAACGAATAATCCGAGGGATTTTGATAGGACAGGAGATTTTCCAGCAAATCCCGCTTCCCGGCGGTTGCGGCATCTCCGCCTCCGTCGGAAATTCCGATAATTTGCCAACACAAGTCGATTCCGTTGCCGGCTTCGTACTGATTCAAATATTTAACAGCCTTCGCCGCGGCGGCCAATTCTGCCTCATTTTCGGAACGGGTCAGAATGCATATCGCAAGCGCAGTGTCCTTTGCTGAATCGGAGAAAGAACCGTTTTCCGATTGTTGCGTCATCAGCCAGGAATAGGCTTTTGCACTGTTGTAGAGTTCCTCCCGGGCCGTCAGGGCAAGCATCGAAAGACAGTGGCTCTCTACGTTTCCGAAGGAGCCGTCGGTATTTTGCAGGTCTTTTAAAGTCTTCGCATCAGAGTCTTCCTGGGGAACATTTCCCGTTGCCGAGACGGCAAGGATGCGTTTTGCCAAGGTTCCCGCTGTTCCGTCCTGTTCGGGTAAGTGGGGCGTTCTCCCGGTGAGAATCCCCATTGATGCTAAGGCCAAAGTCTCTTCCCACAGGTCCACCGATTCACGTTTCGCATAGTAGCTTCTGAGATTGGAAATCTCTTCGGTCACGTTAGCAAGGGCAAAGGAGTTCAGGGAAAGGGTCAAAAGCAGCACCAGGGTTAAAATGAAAGCGGCAGTTTTTTTCAAGGTCGTGTGCCTCCGTTATTTGTCGGTTTGTACGTGGGCGGTAAAAAGGGGATTTTGTGCACAGCGTTTCCAGTTGATGACCAGCGGGTCGGACGGTTTGGATTTCCCGGTCCGCTCCCGGATGATATACTGTTCTTCAATCATCTTTTCCAACGCTTTTTGCACGGTCTTTACGGGAATTTTGTGATAGTTTGCTACCACGTTTACCGTTTTCTGGAAGGTGGGTTTTGCGTTCTTTCGATGTTTGTTTTCCGCATTGGAAAGGCTGGAAAACAGCATCTTGTAGTAGGTGTCGTAGGGATTCTCCTGCACGGGCTTGGTCACTTCAACGAACCAAGAAGCCGTATTCTTCAACTGTTGGCTGAAAGAATCCTTTACGCCGTATACCCCGACCTCTTTTCCGCAGCGGTTGACCAGGAAACTGACGACGGAAGAAAAATGGGCGTCGCCGGTAAATAAGACAAAGGTGTCGATGTTCCGGTCAAACATTGCTTTTTGATAAATGCTGTCCAGCATAATGAAATCGGTGAAATCTTTTTTGTAACGGGGGTCGGGATTCTTTGTTTCGATGATTCGATTGGTAAATTCCCGGATGCGGGGAATCTCCTGAGAGAGATTTGGATGGGAAAAGTCCGCAAAAAACACGATTTCTTCTACGTTGACCCGTTTGTTTAGGTCTTTTAACCAGCCTTTATAGTCCGGCTTTGCGCGGTACATATTGCCCATAGCAATAAACCAATGCTCAAAATCCACAAAGACGGCGGCGGTGGGTTTGATTTGACTTTCGCTGGCGGAATAGGTCTTTTTTCGGGTTAATTTCTGAAAAAGTCCCACAGGTTGTCCTCCTTTCTTTCGTATTTATAATTATTATAACATATTTATAACAGAAAATCAAGTCAAAATTGAAAGAAATGCTTGACAAAATCAAAAGATTCGGATATAATAGAAAGAGAATTTTCGAGAAAAACCATTCCATTCGGAGGAACAGAATGTACGATATTTCCAAAATCCGCAATTTTTCCATCATCGCCCACATCGACCACGGGAAATCCACCTTGGCGGACCGCCTTTTGGAGCTGACCGAGACGGTCGAAAAGCGGGAAATGGAAGACCAGGTCTTAGACAATATGGACCTGGAAAAAGAACACGGCATTACCATTAAGGCCCGTGCCGTAAAATTGGAGTACAAGGCCTCCGACGGAGAGACGTACACCCTGAATCTCATTGACACCCCCGGTCACGTGGACTTCCACTACGAAGTTTCCCGGGCGCTTGCCGCTTGCGAAGGGGCTCTTTTGGTGGTGGATGCCTCCCAGGGAATTGAAGCTCAGACTTTGGCAAACACCTACCTTGCCATCGATGGAGATTTGGAGATCCTTCCTGTTATCAACAAAATTGACCTTCCCGCCGCAGACCCGGACCGGGTCATTCGGGAAATTGAAGATACGATTGGAATTCCGGCGGAAGAAGCGCCGCGGATTTCTGCCAAAAACGGCATTAACATTCAGGACGTTTTGGAGCAAGTGGTTCGGGATGTTCCCCCTCCGAAAGGGGACCCGGAAGCGCCTTTAAAAGCCTTGATTTTCGATTCCTATTACGATGCCTACCGCGGGGTCGTCGTCTACGTTCGCGTGAAGGACGGGACACTTTCAAAGGGACAGCGGATCCGTATGATGGCCACCGGAGCGGAATTCGACGTGGTGGAGATCGGCTATTTATCTCCCTTCGGATGCCGTCCGGCGGACACGCTTCGGGCCGGAGAAGTCGGATATATTATGGCCAGCATTAAGACCGTCAGCGATACCCGGGTCGGGGATACCGTGACCTTGGCGGACGTCCCTGCCGATGCACCGTTGCCCGGTTATAAAAAAGCCAATCCGATGGTGTATTGCGGTATCTATTGTGCCGATGGCTCCCGGTATGAAGATTTGCGGGACGCCTTGGATAAACTGAGCTTAAACGACGCTTCTATGACCTACGAGCCGGAACACTCCATTGCCCTTGGGTTTGGATTCCGTTGCGGATTTTTGGGCCTTCTTCATATGGAGATTATGCAGGAGCGTATCGAACGGGAATTTAATCTGGATTTGATTACCACTGCCCCCGGCGTCGTGTATCGGCTGACGATGGCAGATGGAAGTACCGTTTATATCGACAATCCCACAAACTATCCTTCGCCCGGTTCCATCATTGAGGCGGAAGAACCTATCGTAAAGACCGACATTATCGCCCCCTCGGAATTCGTGGGAACGGTAATGGATTTGTGTAAAGAACGCCGGGGCGTTTTTAAAACGATGGAATATATCGACGCATCCCGTGTGGACTTGCATTACGATATGCCCTTAAACGAGATAATTTACGATTTCTTTGATACTCTGAAAGCCCGTACCCGGGGATACGCTTCTTTGGACTACGAGTTTTCTCATTACGTCAAGAGCGATTTGGTCAAGCTGGATATCCTGCTCAACGGGGAAGTGGTGGACGCCTTGTCTTTTATCGTTCCTTCGGAGCGCGCTTATGCCAGAGGCCGTAAATTGGCAGAAAAGTTAAAGGATAATATCCCCCGTCAGTTGTTCGAAGTTCCCATACAAGCGGCCATTGGGTCGAAGATCATTGCCCGGGAGACCGTTCGTGCAATGCGTAAAGACGTGCTTGCCAAATGTTACGGCGGGGATATTACCCGGAAAAAGAAACTGTTGGAAAAACAAAAGGAAGGGAAGAAACGGATGCGGCAGCTGGGAACCATCGAAGTTCCCCAGGAAGCCTTTATGGCCGTTCTTAAATTGGATGAGTAATCTTTCGGTCTATCTACACGTACCCTTTTGCCGAAGAAAATGTAATTACTGCGATTTTTATTCCGCCCCAGCCACCTCCGGGGCGGTTTCTTCCTATGTTCAGGCATTGTGCGAACAAATAAAAAACAGTCCGAAGGCAGGCAATGTCGTCCGGACGGTGTATTTCGGTGGCGGAACCCCGTCGCTTTTGTCGGAAACGGAGTTCCTTGCCGTTGTAGATGCGTTAAAAACCACCTTTGATTTATCCGACTGTGAAGAATTTACCGTGGAATGTAATCCCGAAAGTGTGACTGAGTCCCTCGCCAAGACCTGGTTAGACGCCGGCGTAGACAGGGTCAGTATGGGAGTTCAGACCTTTTCGGACAAGTACCTTTTCCGTTTGGGACGACTCCACGATCGGGCCAAAGCATTGGAATCTTACCAAACGTTGCAAAAGGTCGGATTTCGGAATATCAGTTTGGATTTGATGATGGCCCTTCCCGAAGAAACAAACGAAGACCTGAGAGAAGATTTAAAACAATTGATTGCACTTTCCCCGCAACACTGTTCGGTCTATCTTCTGAAAATCGAGGCGGAATCGGTGTTTGGAAAACAGGGAATGAAAGATGCTCCGGACGAGGTCCAACGGGAGCATTACTTGATTGCCCATCAATTGCTGGCCGAGGCCGGATATGAACATTACGAAATATCCAACTTTGCAAAACCCGGATTCCGGGCAAAGCATAACACCGTTTATTGGAAGGGTGGAGAATATCTTGCCTTCGGTCCGGGAGCGTCCGGATACTGCGACGGTGTTCGGTATCATATTCCTGCCGACACCTCCGAATTCTGTGCCAAAGCAGGGCATTTGCAGTCGGTACTTGACGAAGTGATCGATCGGGAAGAGGCGAAAAAAGAAGCGGTTTTTTTAGGCTTACGACTCTCAGAAGGAATTCCCGCCGCACTCATTCCCCCGGAAAAACAAGCGTTCGCAGCGCGACTTTGCTCCGAAGGGTTTGCCACAATGACCCAAGAGCGTTTTGCTCTTACCCCGGAGGGCTTTTTGGTCTCCGATTACGTGATTCGGGAATTGTTGCCCGAAAGATAAGCCTTGACTCCCCGGGACAGTGCGGAACATAATTCGTTGCGAAAGGTTTCTTGTTGCAGTTGATACAAGTCTGCGGCGTTGGAGATGAATCCACATTCCACCAATACGCTGGGAATGGTTACCGTGCGAAAAATATAGAGCGTATCCGGGACTTGTTTTACGGTTCGGATACGATTGCAGATAGCCGCTTTTTCCACAGCATTCGATAAGGAGCGGGCTAACCGTTCCGAATCGTTGCTGCCCTTTCCGAACCAGGCCTGAAACCCCTGGTCTTTTCGGGCGGTTGAGGCGTTGATGTGGATGCTGATATATGCGTCCGCCCCCGATTCGTTTCCGATGCGGGCTCGTTCTTCTAAATCCTGCCGTTTGTGAAAACCCGTCAGTCCATCGGTATCTTCATCGGTCTGTCGGGTCAAAATAACCTTGATTCCTTCTTCTTCCAGTTTCTCTTTCAACAGCAATGCAATGGTAAGGTTCAAATGTTTTTCTATCGTGCCGTCGTCTCCCACAGCCCCGCCGTCGGTCCCTCCGTGGCCCGGGTCTACGATGACAAGATATTCCGGCTCTTCCGCAAGTCCGTGCAGAACCGGGGAGAGGAATAAGACGATTGCCAGGAGAACCCCGATTCCCACGGCGATTCCCCGTTGAATACCCTTTATTTTCATTTTGGCTTCCTCTATTTTTTACATATTTGAAACTTTTTTATCACAACTCTTGCAATTTGTACGAATGTGGTGTATAATAGTACATATTGTAATATTTTTATCGAATTTTATACTCGGAGGTATTTTCCTATGTATTCTGCAGGCGATTTCAGAAACGGCGTTACGTTCGAACTGGACGGAAACGTTTATCAGGTCGTTGAATTTCAGCACGTAAAGCCCGGTAAAGGTGCAGCGTTCGTTCGTACGAAGTTGAAGAACGTCATTTCCGGCGGTGTGGTTGAAAAGACCTTTTCTCCCACAGAAAAATTCCCCCAGGCTTTCATTGAAAGAAAAGAAATGCAGTACTCTTACACCGACGGTGAATTGTACTACTTTATGGATATGGAAACCTATGACCAGGTTCCCCTCAATGCCGATATGCTCGGAGACGCCTTCAAATATGTGAAGGAAGAAACCGTTTGTAAGATTCTTTCTTACAAAGGCAATATTTTCAGCGTGGAACCTCCCTTCTTCGTTGACCTTTTGGTCACCGAGACTGAACCCGGTGTCCGCGGCGATACTGCAACCAACGTTACCAAGAACGCTACCCTGGAAACCGGAGCTGTGATTCGCGTTCCTCTCTTCATCAATGAAGGGGAAAAGATTCGCATCGACACCCGCGACGGCGGTTCTTATATGGAACGTTGCAAAGACTGATATAATTAAAAAAGAGAGTCCTTTGGGTCGAGATTTTTCTCCCCAAAGGACTTTTTTAATCTTTAATATAAAAATTGATGGGTTTGACGTCTTTGTATAGGTTTTGTTCCCGATACTCCCGGGGGGTTGTTCCCGTGTACTTTAAAAAGGCACGGTTGAAGGTTCGGGTACTGTTAAAGCCGCATTCGTAACAAATGTCGGTAATAGAACTGTTTGGGTCGGAGGTCAATTGCCGGATGGCATCGTTGATACGAAGACCGTTAATATAATCGGAAAAAGAAATTTTTAGTTTTTCGCTGAAAATGTGGGAAATATGGTATTTTCCCGCGTTCAGTTCCTTGGAAAGAATTTCTAAGGATAGAGGTTCCGTATAGTGACGTCCGCAATAATTGAGAATACTGTTCAATAGGGAGCCGTCGGTCTTTTTTTCTTCCCGAAATTCCATCGAGCGGAAGAGTTTTCCGAGAAAAGCAATCAAATACCCTCGCGTCGTTGCTTCTGCATAAGGCGTTTCTTTATGATTTTCTTCGACTATCTTGGAAATCAACTCTGAAATGTCTGGGTCAAGATCTCGTCCTCGAACGATGGGGGAGAGGGGGACCATTCGTCGAAACATATCCTTAAATTCACTGCAAACCATCGGCGAGAAGATGATAATCGAATGAATTGCCGTTTCATCTCCGATTTTCGGATAATAGTGTACCTGGTTTGGAAATGAAATAAAAATGTCCCCCGGTTCCATTTCGCCTTGAAAGGTTTCACAGGCGGCACCGGTGGCTCCTTGTCGTAAAAACACAACTTCCAGGTGGTCGTGTAAGTGCGGGGTGTCAACCAAACGTACACCTTCGTATGCAGCAATGGGAATCCGTTTGTTCTCATAAAAGGTTGGCATAAGCTAATTTTTCTCCGATTCGCAATTATTGTCTTGTAAAATCCTAGTCTTGACTTGTATTATAGCATATTTTGTCTTATAATACAAGTATAAAACTGTGAACCGGAGGTTACAAAGTTATGAAATTTCCCGTAGCACTGCAATTGTATTCCGTCCGCGACGATGCGGCGGCAAACCTGGACGACACCCTCAGACAAGTCAAAGAAATGGGGTACGACGGTGTTGAATTTGCCGGACTGCACGGCCATAGTGCAGAAGAGATTCGTGCATTATGTGAAAAACACGGTCTTACGCCGATTTCTGCCCACGTTCCCATCAAAGAGATGATTGCGGATGTCCGAGGGACCTTTGAAAAATATCGGGCCATCGGATGTGAGTACGTAGTAATTCCTCACGTCTCCGGTGAATTCTGCAAAAAGGAAGAAAAGTTCCCTCAATTGGTGGAATATGCCAAAGAGTTTGGTAAGGTTGCCAAAGAGTATGGACTTCAATTGGGCTACCATAACCACGACTTTGAATTTACCAATATGATTGACGGCAAACATATGCTGGACGTATTGTACGAATCGGTAGACGCCGACTTGTTGAAGACGCAGTTGGATACTTGCTGGGTTAACGTCGGCGGCGAGAATCCCGCGGAATATATTCGGAAATATGCCGGCCGTTGCCCCGTGGTTCATTTGAAGGATTTTGTCGGTCAGAAATCGGATAATATGTACGCTCTTATCGGCATTAAGGACGATGCGGATAAGAAGGCAGCCGCCAATCAGGAATTTGAACTTCGTCCCGTGGGTTCCGGGGTTCAGGATTTCCCTGGGATTCTCAAAGCGGCGGAAGAATCCGGTGCAAAATGGGTCGTTGTGGAACAAGACCGTCCCGCATTCGATAAAACTCCTTTGGAATGCGCCAAAATGAGCATTGATTACGTAAAAACCATCAATAAATAAAAAAGGAGAATTGTGTTATGGCAGTAGATAAAGGGCTTAATGCATTTATGAACGAAAATGAGGAAGTCGTTATCGATACCTCGAAAAAAGTAAAAGTCGGTATCATTGGTTGTGGCTGGATCGCATCTTCTCACATTCAGCAGTATTTGCAGATGGAAGACGTAGAGATCGTTGCTCTTGCGGATTTGATTCCCGGAAAAGCGGAAGCTTTTGCGAAGGAATACAATGTGGAAGGTGCCCGTTTTTACCTGAATCACAAAGAAATGATTGACAACGAAGAGCTGGACGCCATTTCTGTTTGTACTTACAACTGTCAACACGCCGAACCCACCATTTACGCTCTGAAACACGGCGTGAACGTTATGCTGGAAAAACCCTTCACCGTTACGTTGGATGAAGCGGTCGAAGTTATGAAGGCCGAAAAGGAAAGTGGAAAGATTCTGACCATCGGTTTCCAGCCCCGGATGAGCGAAAATATGCAGATGATCAAGAAAATCGTAGAATCCGGTGAATTGGGTGATATCTATTACTTGCAGGCCGGTGGCGGCCGCCGTCGCGGAATCCCCACCCCCTTCGGTACTACCTTTATTGAAAAGGAAACCGGCGGGATTGGTGCCGTGGGTGATATCGGTTCCTATTCTTTGGATATGTTGCTGAATGCGGTTGGGTATCCCAAGCCCCTGACCGTTTCCGGTTACACCTCTGATTTCTTCGGAAAAGACCCCGGTTATTACAAAAATCATCCCGAATATGCAAAATTGTTCGGCGTAGATGATTTTGCGGCAGCCTTCGTTCGTTTGGAAGGCGGCATCATTCTGGACTTCCGTATTTCCTGGGCGATGCATATGGATACCTGCGGCGACGCTCTGATTCTTGGTACCAAGGGCGGTCTGCGGATTCCTTCCACCGACTGTTGGAACGGCGAATTTGCCACGCCTTTGAAGGTTTACCGGAACGTTTGCGGGGAACCGATGTCTTATGAAGTCCCGATGATTAAGTCCAAGAAAAACTTCTTCTTCGAGAAGTGTCGTTCCTTCATCAATGAAGTTAAGAAACCCGCCGGAGAAGGTAAAGCTACCGTTCCTTCCTCCGAAATCCTCTACAATCAGGCGATTATCGACGCCATCGTTAAGTCCAACGAATTGGGCAAAGAAGTAGAAGTCGTTATTCCTGAAATCTGATTGAATCATTGATTTTTCAATGTCTGGAAACGGTTCGTCTTTGCGGCGGACCGTTTCTGTTTTTACGATGATATTTATTTGCTTAAAAAATATCAAATCTTTGCGATTCTTTAAAAAAAGTATTGATTCTTTTTTTTATTTGTGATATAATGATATTAAGGACAGAAAATTTACCGAAACACAGAAAGGCTTTTTATTATGAAAAAGATTCGCATTGCCATCGTCGGCTTCGGCGGAATGGGAAAACATCACGTAAATATTATGGACGGCAACGACCTTGTGGAATGTGCCGGTACTTACGATATTGACCCTGCCCGGATGGACCTTGCCCGGGAATTGGGAGTAAAAACGTACGACTCTCTGGAATCCCTCTTGGCAGACCCCACCGTGGACGTTTGCACCGTGGCTACCCCCAATGATATTCATAAAGACCTTTGTATCCAATGTATGCGGGCCGGAAAAAACGTGGTTTGCGAGAAGCCCGTTACTTTGTCTTCTGCGGAATTGCTGGAAATGATTGCTGTGGCGGAAGAGTGCGGCGTATTGTTTACCGTGCATCAGAATCGCCGCTGGGACGAAGATTTCAATATTATGAAGAAAATCTTCGATGACAACACCCTGGGCAATGTTTTTTGCATTGAATCGAGAGTCCACGGCTCCCGCGGAATCCCCGGGGACTGGCGGAATCAGAAGGTAAGAGGGGGCGGAATGATTCTCGACTGGGGAATCCATCTGTTCGACCAGATGTTTATGATGATGGGCGACCGGAAGGTAAAATCCATCTATTCCACCCTGTCTTACGTGACCAACGAAGAGTGTGACGACGGATTTAAGGTTATCGTTCAATTTGAAGATGGAATTCACTTCCACGTAGAAGTCGGTACCAGCAACTTTATCAATCTGCCTCGGTGGTATATGCTGGGCGAAAACGGCTCTGCCATTATGGAAGACTGGCACAACGGTAGAATCGTAATGGTCTCCGATTGGGAGAACCGGGATGCGGTTCCCGTGCAGACTTCGGCCGGGTTGACCAAAACGATGGCACCTCGCACCAAAGAAACCATCACCGAATACCCCTTGCCTACGGTGGACGTGACGTTGAAAGATTATTATAAAAACGTTGCGAAGACCATTCAAGGGGAAGCGACCCAATTGATTACCCACAAACAAATGCTTCGGGATATGCGGTTTATGGAAGCCTGTTTCCGTTCCGCCGAAGAAAACCGGGTCATCACCGATTTTGAATAAGAAGATAAAAATGCGAGAACACGTGGATTGTGTTCTCGCGTTTTTTTACAAGAAAAATCCTCCCTCAGCCGGGGAGGATTTTCTTTTATGTGTTAATATTGTTTGCCCCAATAAAGCATATATTTGGCAGGTTTTCCGCAGCAGACACATTTGTCGCTCAGCTCTTCCTGTTCAAAGGGAATACAGCGGGAACGAACTCCAAATTCTTCCCGGACTTTGTCTTCACATTCCGGGTCTCCGCACCACATCGTTTTGATAAAGCCTTGTTTGGTATCGGTAATTTCTTTCAGTTCTTCTTTGTTCCGGGCAACGTAGGTCTTTTCGTTCCGATGCTTCAACGCTTTTTCGTACATATCGTTGTGGATGGTATCTAAAAGCTCGGGAATCTTGGTTTCAATTTCGTCCAAAGAGACGGTCATCTTTTCTCCGGTGTCCCGACGGGCAATAACGCAAACGTTGTTCTCAATGTCTCTCGGCCCGATTTCCAGCCGAAGGGGCACGCCCTTCATTTCGTATTCCGCAAACTTCCAGCCGGGGGACTGTTCCGAAGAATCCATCTTCACCCGGATTCCGGCAGCGGCCAATTTTTCCTGGATTTCCGACGCCTTATCCAAAACGCCGGGCTTGTGCATTGCCACGGGAATGACGACTACTTGGGTGGGAGCGATTCGGGGAGGAATGACCAGACCGTTGTTGTCTCCGTGTACCATAATAAACGCCCCGATCAAGCGGGTAGTAACCCCCCAAGACGTTTCATAGCAATATTGCAATTTGTTGTTTTTGTCGGTATACTGAATGTCAAAGGCTTTGGGGAATCCGTCGCCGAAATAGTGAGACGTTCCCGCTTGCAGAGCAACGCCGTCGTGCATCAACGCTTCGATAGCGTAGGTCGCTTCCGCGCCGGCAAATTTGTCACTTTCGGTCTTTTGTCCCTGAATGACCGGCATTGCAAGATAGTTCTTGCAGAAGTCGGTATAAACGTTCAGCATCCGAATCGTTTCTTCTTTGGCTTCTTCCGCCGTAGCGTGGACCGTATGTCCTTCTTGCCACAGGAATTCCCGGGAACGTAAAAAGGGTCGGGTCGTCTTTTCCCAGCGGACCACGGAGCACCATTGGTTGTACAGCTTCGGCAGATCTCTCCAAGATTGGACGATGTGGGAAAAGTGTTCGCAGAACAACGTTTCCGACGTGGGGCGAACCACCAGGGGTTCTGCCAAAGGTTCGCTTCCGCCCTTGGTCACCAAAGCAACTTCGGGGGCAAATCCTTCCACGTGGTCTTTTTCTTTTTGAAGAAGGGATTCCGGGATAAACATCGGCATATACACGTTTTCGTGCCCTGTCGCCTTAAACATTGCGTCCATATTTTTCTGGATGTTTTCCCAGATTGCATATCCGTAAGGACGAATGATCATACAACCCTTTACGCTGGAATAATCCACCAATTCCGCTTTCAGGCAAATATCAGTGTACCATTGAGTAAAGTCCTCGTCCATCGACGTGATTTCTTTTACAGTCTTTTCGGCCATTTCGCGTGACTTCCTTTTCTAAAATATGCAACCATTATAATATAAAAAAGCAGTTCTGTCAATGTCAAATCCCGGGTTTTGGTAAGATTTTTTCGTCAGTTTGCAAAAAAATTACAGAATTGTGCGAAAAAATTCCCGTTTTAAGTTTTGCATTTTAAAAAAACTTTGTGTTCATAAAAAAGTCACGATTCCACACCTTTTCGGCTTGGAAATGACATTAAATTGCCACAACTCTATTATATAATCTTCGTAGCACGACTTTATATTGATCTATAATATACTGATGTGCAAAGAGAAATGAATCGCAAAGAAACACGGAGGTTATGTTCAAATGAAACACGTTTCAAAGGCACTTTTGCTGGTCCTTGTGTTGGCACTGGCGGTGGGAGTATTCTCCGCCTGTAACAACGTCAAGGGATTGACCAAAGAAAGTGAAGCGTTCGGAAGCCCGGAAACGGCCGGCCGAAACAAAGAGCCGTATTCTACCACACTCATTCCTTATGAGTCCGTAGAACAGGCGTTGGGCGGAGATTTTGCCGCATCTCCTTACTACAAGTCCCTGAATGGGGAATGGGATTTTTCCATCGCGTTGAATCCTTCTCTTATGCCCGAAGGGTATCAGAGTCTGAAATACGTTTATACCGTTTCCGATTCCGCTACCGTTCGCACCGATGAGAAAGGGGAGACTACCTGGGGTAAAATCTCGATTCCTTCCAACTGGGAAATGGAAGGGTACGATGCTCCTTCTTATACCTACAATACTTATCCTTGGGGGAAAGAACTGGTTGCTCCCAATGTTTCCGAAGCCTACAATCCCGTGGGGATTTATCGGAATACCGTCAACGTTCCTTCCGATTGGTCCGGCCGTCAGGTATATGTGACCTTTGAAGGGGTCGCTTCCTGTGTATACGTTTACGTGAACGGTGCAATGGTTGGTTACGCGGAAGACAGTTATACCGGAAAAACCTTCAATATCACCGAAGCGGTGAATATCGGCGGAGATAACCTGGTTGTCTTTGAAGTGTATAAATATTGCGACGGTTCCTATTTGGAAGCAAACGATTCCATCAAGTTCGGCGGTATTTACCGTGACGTTTATCTGTATTCTGCCCCCGATACCCAGATTCGGGACTTTACTTATGATATGCAGATGAGCGGAAACGACGCTTTGATGAACGTTACGGTTTCTTTGGCTTCTTACAACAAGCCCGCCGGCGGTCTGTCTGTGGATATGTCTGTCTACGACGCTTCCGGAAACTGTGTTTTGCAGCCCACGAAGGTTGGCGCTACCCCCAACTTCTCCGAAAAGCCCGCCACCACGGCGAACGCTTACCTTGGGGAAGTCGGTTCCCGTATTTCCGTTCCCAGCCCCAAGCTGTGGAGTGCGGAAACCCCCAACCTTTACACCGTTGTTCTGGAATTGAAAGACGGTGATAAGGTCCTTGACACCGTAAGCAAACGCATCGGCTTTAAGACCGTCGGTATCGTTATTGACGATAACGGTCGTCAGAACTTAGTTTTGAACGGTGAAATCATCACGTTGCGGGGGGTTCTTTATAACGAAAACAGCCCCGTTACCGGGATGACCGTTTCTACCGAAGAACTGGTTTCCGATATTAAGTTAATGAAAGAATTGAACGTTAACGCCGTCCGTTCTCCTGGTCGTCCCCTTAGCGAAGAATTCATTTCTCTTTGTGACGAATATGGTCTCTACGTCATTGACGATATGAGCCTGAACTCCAATCCTTACAGTGAAAAAGACGAAGCCTCCATCCCCGGTGACCAGAGTGTTTGGCAGAACGCCTGCTTGGACCGTCTTTTGAACGTGGTATATCGGGACAAGAACAGTGCCTCCGTTATTATGTGGACGGTAGGGAATAATTCCGGAATGGGGTCCAACTTCTCCGTTCTCAGAAGCTGGCTTACTTCCGCAGATAACCGCTTGATTATCTACGATGACGATGAGTCTTCTTCCGACGTGGTTATCACTCCGGACCTTTCTCTGAACGATTTCGTTCAGTTGTTAAAGGATGCTGACAACAAGAAGGCCATTCTTCTGCAAGAAAATAAAGGCGGTCTTCTGAATAACGGTGCCAATTTCAGTGCTTACTCCAATCTGTTGGATGAATACAGCAATTTCCAAGGCGGATTCTTCTCTTACTGGTCCGATAATGCAATTTATTGGCCCACCAACGCCGGAGAAGCTTCTTCCATTTTGCAGTCTTCTCCCTACGGTCCCGAAACGGCAGACCAGTACAAACTGACCTATGCCGGTGGTTGGGGCGATGCCGCAACTTCCGCAAAGGACGCTTATCAGTCCCTTTCCGGTGTTCTGTCGGCAGACCGTAAACTGCAATCCGATGCCGTAGAACTGAAAAATGCCCTGTCTCCCGTGAATGTGGTGGTCGTTGACGCCAAGGCCGGCACCTTCAAGATCGTGAACCGGAATTCCTTCACCGATCTTTCCGGCTACGAAATTTCTTACGAAGTGACCGATGGCAAGAATTCCGTCAAGACCGGAACCCTTTCCGATCTGAACGTGAAAGCCGGCGCTTCTGCCGAAGTTACGGTAGACTACGGAACCGACATTACCAAAGGAAACTTCTACGTTTCCTTTACCGTGAAGTATAAGTCTGCTCCTTCCTGGGCAGAAAATAACGACTTTGCCGTGTTCCAGAAGCAGTTCGCCCTCCAAGACGAAGCTTCCGTTTCCAAAGACGGTACGGTGAAAGACCATACCGGTGATGCCTTGACCCTTTCGGTCTTCCAGGCCCCCGAAGTGTATCTTTCCAGCTATACCTTCTCTAAGGGTCAGCTTTACGTCTCCAATCCTTCTCAGAACAACTTTAAAGATTTGTATACCATCGCTTGGACGGTATACGAACGGCACGAATTGTGGGAAACTCCCCGCTGGATCGTTTACAGCGAAGGCTCGATGGATCTCAACGTTCCCGGCGGAGCAAAGAATCACCTGATTACCCTTCCCATCAATACGAACGGCGCTGCCGCAGACGCGAAATATGCCGCTTACGTTACGTTGACCACCAAGGTTGATATGGCAGGCGTTCCCGCCGGAACACAGTATGTTTATGCTCTGAATGCGAACGAATCGTCCGACATTCCTTTCCGTACCGACCCCGCTCGTAATGCCGTTGAAGTGGGGCTTGACGAAGAGGATAATCCCATTATGGGCCCCGCTCCCGTGGATAAAGAACCCGAAGTCAAAGATACGGATATGGAACTTCTCCCCGAAGTGCCCGAATCTTATAAGGGTGCCTCGGTCATTCTGTTGGAAAATGGAAACCTTTCCTTCCGTTTGAATGGGGATACCGGTCTGATTACCAAGTATTCCGTTGGCGGAAAAGATATCTTCGTAGACGGAGATACCTTTACTCCTTCTATGATTTCCAACCTGTTGCGGAAACCCACCGGCGGAGACCTGCTCTCTTCCTCTCTGTCCGCGACTTCCCGCAACGTTCTGACCAGTCTTTCTCAGAATTATACGGAAACCAAGACCCTTCCCAACGACTACAAGATTACAAAAGTTTCCGACACGCAGTACCGTATTGAACTGGATTACGTCTGGGTCACCTATCCTGTCCAGAAGATGAGAGCATTCTCTTACGATACTTATTACACGGTAGTTTACGACGTTTACGCAGATGGTGAGATTCAGGTCTCTGTAAGATATCAGCCCACCGTGAAGTCCACCGTTCCGATGGAACTTTCTTCCGTGATGACGCTGACCTCCGAGTTTAAGAAGATGAGCTGGTTCGGTATGGGCCCCGGCGAATCTTTCAGCGACAAGAAGGCTGATAATCGCGTGGGTATTTATAAGGACGTTGCCATCGTTGACCAGCTGGGGGATGAATATCTGTATTCCACCGGTTCTGGCGATAAGTCCGAAGTTCGTTGGATGGCTCTGGAACGGGCCGACGGAAGCGGTATCGTTATTACCAGTGATACCGACCTGTTTGCAGTGAACGTTTCCAAGGATTATCCCTGGACCGAAGCGGGCTACGTTTTGTCCGGCAATGTTGCGGATAAGAAGGATACGGTCCTCCGTGTCATCGGTCAGCAGAAGGGTATCAATGCGAACTCTCTGTTTGACCAGGAATATTCCGACGGTAAGTACATCGAACCCGGTGTGAACTACACCTATTCCTTCCGTATCGTACCTGTGACTTCCGGTTATGATGCCGATGCCATCAGTAAAACTGTTTTGAACAGCGGAACCACTCTTACCGCGGAAGAGACCCTTACTCTTCCCAACAATACCTTCGCTCTGACCAATGCCGCTTCTTCTTCCACGTATCTGTCGGTTCTTGCTGACGGGACTGTGGCAATTCAAGATGCTTTGGGCAATGACTCTCAGTACTGGATTAAGGAAAACGCCGCAGATATCAACGTTGCGGATGCCTTCCGTATCAAGAGCCTTTCCAAGGGGCTGTATTTGTCTCCTGTTTCCAAGGACTCTTCCGGTGCTTCTCCTGCGGAAGTGGAATTGACGCTTGCAAAATATCTCAACCTCCGTTGGCAGAACTGGACCTATGAAGATAGCCAGTTGTTTGCAAACAACTACGGTATGGGCGGTTACTATTCTCTGTATATCGCCGGTGCCGAAGGCTTCACCAATGCCGGTGCACGCTTGGCCTTGAAGGCAGCTCGTTCCGACAATCAGTCCAAGTGGACCATTATCTCGGACGAAAACGATCCTTCCCGGATTCGGATCCAGAATGCTCTGTCCGGAAAATATCTGACCGTCGTAGACAATATGACCTATTCCAACTCCTTGGTGGAAGACCAGGCCTTCCGTGCCCGGAACTATCCCACCCGCGTGAACTGGAATAACTACCAGTCCATCTCCGCCGCGAAGCGCTACACCGCCGCCGACGTGAAGGAATGGGTAGGTGCAGATTACTACGTCACCCAGTGGGAATTGCTTCCCGCCGCTACGCAGATGTGGACCTTCGTTCCTGCTCAGGACGGATACCTGATCGTAAATAAGCAGACCGGAAAAGCCCTGACCGTTTCCGAAACCGGATTGGTTCAGTCCGATGCCACCGATGCGGCAGAACAGATTTGGTCTGTCGTCGCTTGCGACGGTATGTACGGTATCGTTAATACCGCTACCAACAAGGCGTTGACTCTTCGTTCTGTGGACAGCGCTACGGTTCTCACCGTTCAGGCTTGGGAATCTCTCGCCATCCAGAAGTGGAATTTTGCAAATGACAGCGATTTGAAGGTCAATATTGAAGCCGGTAATAACTGGTACAAATAACAAATAAAATTGGTGCCGAAGAGTTTCTTCGGCACCGTTTTTTTACTTTTTCACTACGGCACCGGATTTTGCACCCGGCAATTTCGTCCCTTTGCAGGGGGCACTCAGACTTACGGTCTCTCCGTCCCGTTTTTCAATTCGCAAAGCACAGCCCGTCGTTTCTGTGGTAGAGGCGATGGGATTGGTCAGAAATGCATTTTCCGCCGGATAGTGTTTGTTAAATTTGTCTTTCATTGCTTTTCACCTCGCAAAACTATTTTCCCCCAAAATAAATTTCACAGTCATTCCAAAAAACGCCTTTTTGTTTTTAAAACTTTTTGTAAACCCCCTTGACAATCCGCATCAATCCGTGCTATAATATACGGGTATGTTTAGGGATATAGCCAAGTCGGTAAGGCACCAGACTTTGACTCTGGCATTCGTAGGTTCGAGTCCTGCTATCCCTGCCAAAAAAACGACGTGTTCGACACGTCGTTTTTTTTATAAAATCGTTTGACATTCCAAAAAAAGTGTGCTATAATTATATGGTATATTATGGACATTTCAAAGGAGTATGGATCGATGGCAGTTGAAACAAGTATTGAAGCATTGCTTGCAAAGGACGGATTTTCCTGTGAATGCGGAAAAGAACACTTTGCGAAAGTGAAAGATGTGTTGATTGACTTTGGAGCTTTGGAAAAAATTCCTCAGTTGATTTCAAAATACGGTGCAAAAAAAGTGTTCGTATATTTTGATGAAAATACCTACATAGCCGCAGGGGAGAAGGTTTTGTCCATTTTGGACAAGGCCGGAATTTCTTACAGTCAATATCAGTTTCCCGGAAAACGGTTTGAACCCGATGAACGCTCCGTTGGGTCTGCGATAATGCATTTTGACTCCACTTGCGATATGATTATTACGGTGGGGATCGGCTGTTTGAACGATATCGGCAAAATCGTTGCAAGCGTGGCAAACAAGCCCTATATGATTGTCGGCACGGCTCCTTCGATGGACGGTTATTCTTCCGACACCTCTTCGATGATTCGGGACGGCTTGAAGGTCTCTCTGAACAGTAAGTGTCCCGAAGTGGTGGTTGGGGACTTGGACGTGCTCTCCGCCGCGCCCCTGCGGATGATTCAGGCCGGGATCGGTGATATGGCGGCAAAATACGTCAGTATCGGGGAGTGGCAGTTGTCTAAGGTTATCAACGGAGAATACTATTGCCCGATGGTGGCGGATATGGTTTCTGCCGCTTTGAAAAAGTGTGCCGACAACGCTGACGGTATTATGAAACGGGACCCTGAGGCGGTTCGTGCGATAATGGAAGGGTTGGTCTTGGCTGGCATTGCCGCTAATTATGCCGGAATTTCCCGCCCCGTATCGGGCATCGAACACTATTTCTCTCACATTTGGGATATGCGTGCTCTGGAATTCGATGCACCTTCCGATTTGCACGGAATTCAGTGCGGTGTTGCAACGTTGCTTTCGCTGAAAATTTTTGATTATATTAAATCCGTCGTTCCCAATAAAGAAAAAGCGTTGGCGTACGTCCGGGCTTTTGATTACGAAGAATATAAGAAGTATTTGATTTCCGTTTTGGGCAAGAGCTCGGACAGTATGATTCTGAATGAAGAAAAAGAAGGAAAATACGACCCCGCGAAGCACACGGCCCGTTTGGAGAATATTTTAGCTAATTACGATAAGATTATGGATATTATCAATGCAATGCCCACGTATGACGAGGTTTATGCCACGTTGAAGGCTGCCGGCTTCCCTTTGAGTGCGGAAGAGATCGGATTTTCTCCTAAGGAAGTATACGATGCTTCTATCGTCTCTAAGGATATCCGGGATAAGTATTCCATCACCCGCTTGTTGTGGGATTTGGGAATTTTGGAAGAGACTTGCCAAAAATTGTTTCCCTGCTAAGAAAAGGAGCATTTATTATGGTTTTGTTCGGACCTGCCGGAACGCCCCAAGGTTTTTTTGACCGCGGGTATAAAAAATCTCTGCAATTGCCGGAATTTTTGGATGAAATGGGATTGGACCTGTTTGAATATCAATGCGGAAACGGAGTCACCGTGGGCGAAGCGACTGCCCGGAAATTGGGAGACGCTTTTCGAGAAAAGGGGAAGATATTGTCGGTCCACGCTCCGTATTTTATCTCGCTGTCTTCCGTGGAACCGGAAAAGCGGGATAACAGTATCGGTTATATTTTAAAAACCGCCCGTGCCGCAGATTGGATGGGCGCGGAACGCATCGTGGTTCACAGTGGTAGTTGTGCTAAAATTTCCCGGGAAGAAGCCCTTTCCCTGGCAAAGCAGACCTTGTCTCGTGCCGCGGATGCCTTGAAAAGTGAAGGGTTGGAACATATCCGTATCTGCCCGGAAACGATGGGAAAAATCAATCAGTTGGGAACGTTAGACGAAGTTTTACAACTCTGCTTGGTCCACGAATCCTTCCTTCCCACGGTGGATTTCGGCCATTTGAACGCCCGTACCCGGGGCGGCGTTTGTACCCGGGAAGATTATTTTGCGGTTCTGGACCGGATAGAATCCGTTTTGGGGGAAGAACGTGCTCGTAAAATGCACGTCCATTTCTCTAAAATCGAATATACCGCCGGGGGAGAGAAGAAACATCTTACCTTTGAAGATACGGTGTTTGGGCCGGATTTTGAGCCCTTGGCCGACCTGTTGGTTCAAAAGAAGTCGGATGCTCACATTATCTGCGAATCCGACGGAACGATGGACGTGGATTCTCTTGCAATGAAAACAATGTATCTTTCCGCATTGGAGGCGTAATATGAACGAATTTGCTCAAAAATTACTCGCAAAACTTCCCGAAGGTTCTGCCTACGTATCTTTTCGCCCGGAAAACCGCCGTTATCTGACGGGAATTACCTCGTCGAACGGTATGGTGCTGGTGTGTGAGGAAAAACAGATTTTTTACACGGATTTCCGCTATATTACGATGGCTCGTAACGATATCCGTCCCGGGTACGCCGTGGAATTGTTGGAAAAATCTTTTTCTGCCACCCTATCAGACGCTCTTCCCCAGAGTGTTAAGACTGTTTATTTTGAAGATGAGTTTTTGACCTATCGGGAATTTCGGGGGTTGTCGGATGCGTTGTCCGACCGCTTTGAACTGATTGGGGACGAAAAAGTTCTCTCGGACCTTCGGATGGTCAAATCGGAAGGGGAGATTGAAAAGATCGTTATCGCCCAATCCTTTACCGACAAGGCCTTTGCCCATATCTGCGATTTCATTGCGGCAAATTGGAAAAAGGGTGATTTGACCGAGCAACGCATCGCTACGGAAATTGATTATGCGATGAAGTGTGCCGGAGCCGCTAATCCTTCGTTTGACACCATCGTTGCTTCCGGGGAAAACGGCTCGAAGCCTCACGCCGTGCCCTCTTCCCGTATCGTTCGCAGCGGTGATATGATTACAATGGATTTTGGCTCGATCTACGACGGATACTGTTCTGATATGACCCGTACCGTGGCGGTTGGACAGATTTCTGACCGCCAGAGGGAGATTTACGATACCGTTCTTTCTGCCCAGAAGAACGCTCTGGACCATCTGAAAGCCGGGATGACCGGTAAGGAAATTGATGCCCTTGCCCGGGACGTTATTGCCGAAAAGGGGTATGGAGACGCGTTCGGCCATTCTTTGGGGCACGGGGTCGGTCTGATGATTCACGAAGCACCGAATTTCTCTCCCCGCTCCGAAGGTATTATTCCCGCTTATTCGGTGATGAGCGTGGAACCCGGAATCTATCTTGCAGACGATTGCGGGGTTCGTATCGAAGATTTGGTCGTGGTTTTGGAAGACGGATGTCGGAACATTACTGCAAGCCCCAAAGAATTACTCCTTCTTTGATGTTGAGGTGAATTACTGTGAAAAAACGCGTTTTGAAAACGATTTCTTCGGGATT
Source organism: Eubacteriales bacterium (assembly GCA_045542115.1). Taxonomy (GTDB): domain Bacteria; phylum Bacillota; class Clostridia; order Oscillospirales; family UBA644; genus RGIG995. The sequence goes on along the minus strand of JAZQKK010000014.1, from coordinate 134,969 downwards.
TACCTATGGAGCTATGGTGGGGATGTTTTTGTTTCTTCTCAATACGCCTCCGGATTCGGTGTTGCCCCAAACGTTGAAAATTTTGTTGGTTTCCGCCATTTGTGCAGTTGTTTCCGGAATCGTAATTACCGGCGTTCTCTTTCTTGTGGAAGGAATTCGGGCGAAAACCTACGACCCCTATCGAAAACAGTTGGCGTTGGAAGGGGAGATTCTCCTGGAAGACGGGGCAAAGCGGCTGGTGTCCGACCGTTGGGTCCGCGGCTGGCTGTTTTTGACCTCACAATCCTTGTCTTTTTATAATCAAGAAAAGGAATTGCGTCGCTTGTCTGCGGAGGAAATTTCTTCGGTGCAAATAACGGACCCGAAGCACAATCAGATTACCGTAACCGCCGGGGATGCTTCTTCGGAAGTGTTTACCGTGTCCGATGCCCTTGCTTGGTTTGAGGCGATCGGAAATCTTCAAAAATAAGAAATATTCAAATATCCGCCGATGGAACGGCGGATATTTTTTTGCATATTTTTTTGCCCCACGGAAAAACTAATTTCAAAAAAAGGAGGGTTTGTTATGCGAGCAGAGGATTATCAGCAACTTGTATGGAAACATACCCCGAAAAAACCCTTGTGGAAAGGCTGTTTAGGAGCGTTTCTGTTTGGTGGGACCATCTGTCTTTTGGGAGAAGTTTTTCAGGAGATCTATTTGGCTTGCGGATTGGACGAGACGTCTGCTTCTACCTTGGAATCGGTAACGTTGATATTTTTCAGTATTCTTCTCACCGGAATCGGTGTCTACGATAAACTTTCCCGGGTGGGCGGTGCCGGAACGCTGGTTCCTATCACCGGATTTGCCAACGCAACGTCTTCTCCCGTGATTGAGTTCCGGGTAGAGGGGATGGTGTTGGGGATCGGTCCGAAGATCTTCTCGGTTGCCGGGTCGGTGATCGCCTATGGGGTTGCCTCATCTTCTTTGTATGGATTGATTTATTATATTCTTTACCAGATGGGGGTGGTAGGATGAGCCGAAAAAAAATGGGAAGCGGAACCTACCGTTTGGAACACCCTCCGGTGATCCTTTCTTCCGCCGCGATGGTGGGACGAAAAGAAAAAGAAGGTCCCTTGGGGCAGTATTTCGACCATTGGCAGGAAGATGAATATTGTGGGGAAAGCAGTTTTGAAAAAGCGGAAAGCTTTTTGCAGAAAGAGGCGATGAAATATGCTTTTCAAGAAGCAAAAATATTGGAAAAAGATCTTGACTTTGTGTTCGCGGGTGACCTTCTCAATCAATGTATTGGTTCTAATTATAGCCTTCGTGATAGCGGGGTACAGTTTTTTGGCCTGTACGGAGCGTGTTCAACAATGGTGGAAGGGCTGATTCTATCCTCCCTTGCCATTGACGGAGGATTTGCCGACCAATGCGCCGCTGTGACCAGTTCCCACTTTTGTTCTTCGGAGCGACAGTACCGGTTCCCTTTGGAATACGGTGGATTTCGCCCTCAGTCTGCCCAATGGACCGTGACCGGTTCCGGGTGTGCGGTGGTGGCTGCGTCCGGAGAAGGGGTCAAAATCTCTCGGGTCTGTCCCGGCGCGATTATTGATATGAATATTACCGATATGGCCAATATGGGGGCTGCGATGGCTCCTGCGGCGGCATTGACGTTAAAGCGGTTTTTGGACGATACGCATACGTCTCCCGAAGACTACGATTTGATTCTTTCCGGAGATTTGGGGCACATCGGGGCAAGGCTTTTGGGAGAATTGCTTAAACAAGACGGAATTATTCTGACGGAACGGTATCGGGATTGCGGTTGTATGATTTTTGACCCCAAGACACAGGATGTCCATTCCGGCGGTTCGGGATGCGGTTGCGTGGCGTCGGTGTTGTGCGGATACGTGCTTCCGGAAATGCGTCGGGGAAAATGGAACCGGGTTCTTGTGATGGGAACGGGGGCACTGATGAGTCCTACCAGTATTATGCAAGGGGAATCGGTTCCCGGAATTGCTCATCTGATAGAACTTTCGGCACGGTGAGGTGTTACTATGAATTACGTGATGTCGTTTGTGATAGGCGGTCTTTTTTGTGTCGTCGGACAGGTATTGATCGAACGTACCCGGTTGACACCGGCACGGATTTTGGTGGGATACGTGGTCGCCGGTGTCGTTCTGTCTGCCGTGGGGTTATATCAACCTTTATTGGAAGTTGCTCATTCGGGGGCATCGGTTCCGTTGACGGGGTTTGGGCACTTGCTGGCGGAAGGAATTCGCACCGCCATTCGGGAAAAAGGTTTTTTGGGGATTCTCACCGGAGGACTTACGGCAACCGCCGGGGGAATTGCCGCCGCAATCGTATTTTCTCTGATAGCCTCGCTGATTTTTAAGCCAAAAATGAAATAGTCATTTTAAGAAACCTGAATTTTCGGGTTTCTTTTTTTGTTCTAAACCTGTCCGCGGCGCATACACTGAAATAGACCCAAACAGAAAGGCCGTGAATCAATATGGACTCCGTATTGTCCGAAATCTTACCTTATTTGCCTCCGCAGGCGTCTTCTTCCATATCTTTGCTGTCGAAAGCAGAACAGGAAGGACTTCGGGAGATTCGAATAAAAGCGGAGTGTCCTTTGCTCTTGTATTCCGCATCGGGGCGGCAAATTTATCCCCAAACGGTACATACCATATCGGATATTGAAACCACTTTTCGCAAGGTTTGCGCCTCTTCCGCATATAGCCACCGAAACGAGATTCGCTCCGGATTTGTTACTTTGCCCGGAGGGCATCGGGTCGGGATTATGGGAACGGCGGTGTTGGGCGCGGAAGGAACGGTGGAAGGAATCCGAAACGTATACGGTCTTTCGTTTCGTATCTCCCGGCAGTTTGACACCGAAACGGAGGGCGTGTTGGCCCAGATTTTGCAACAAGACCGCATCCGGAATCTGATGCTGCTTGGGCCTCCTTGCAGTGGAAAAACCACCGTTTTGCGGTCGATTGCCAAACGCTTGTCGGAACAAGTCCCAGTGTCGGTCATCGACGAGCGGGAAGAGTTGTTTCCCCCTTCTCATCCCGTCCCCGTGGGGTGTGACGTTTTGCGGTCGTATCCGAAAGCCGTTGGAATTTTGCAGAGTGTAAGGACCCTTTCTCCCCGGGTTATCGTTTGTGATGAAATCGGAACGCGGGAAGAAGTTTCGGCAATGATGGACGGATTGCGAAGCGGAGTTTCCCTCATCGTTTCCGCCCACGCCCATTCCGTATCGGAATTGTTTCAACGTCCCCCGGTCCGGGAATTGTTTTTGGAGGGGGGAATGGACCTCGTGGCCTTTTTAGACCCCGCTCGGGTGGGAAAAATTGCGAAATTTGCGGAAAGGGAAGATTTGTGCGTTGAAATGGATAATGCTGTTGCTGGTGTTTCTTCTCTGCGGGGGCTGGGGCGGACTTTACGTTCTTGATTTGTTAGCCCGTCGCCGTCAGATCGAACAGGCATTGGGGGGCATTCGATATCTCCGCCGGGAAATTCGCTGTTCGCAGGCTCCGTTGCATCAGATTCTGGCATCGGAATCCTTTCCCCGGCAACTGCCCCTGTTTCGCCGTTTTTCTTATGAGCCGCCCTTTGATTTGACCGAGTCGTATCAATCGGCAAAGACTGCTTGCCGCGGAGAGATGTTTTTTACTTCTGAGGAATGGAAAGCGATGGACGACTTGTTTTTTTCCTTGGGGCAGGGAGATTGTGACGAGCAAGAACGGTTGCTGATTTTGGCGGAAGAGTCGTTCCGGGAAGCCCATAAAACGGTTTTGCAGACGCTTTCTAAAAACGGAAAATCGTCGCTTGTGTTAGGATGTTGTGCCGGAGCGGTTCTGGTATTGTTGCTGTTGTAAGGAGCGCCTATGGATGCGGATATTTTATTTCAAATCGCTGCGGTTGGAATGGTGGTGGCCGTCTTGAATTTAATACTGACCAAATCCGACCGCTCCGAACAGGCGTTAATGGTAACGATTGGGGGACTGATTCTCGTTCTTGCCCTGGTCGTGAATGAAATCGGTTCTTTGTTTGAAACCATACGGACGGTGTTTGGATTGTGAATCCGGTCTGGGTGTTCGGTGTGGCGTTGGTTGCAGTCTTCGGCGGTCTTGCTTTACGGCGATATTCCCCCGAAATGGCTCCTCTGCTCCCGTTGATGGGAATGGTATTGTTGTTTTCTGCGGTACTTCCCTTGGTGGGATCGGTCCTTTCCGCCGTAACCGATTTAGGACAGCGTTCCGGGTTGGATTCCGATTCTATCGGCCTCATTCTTCGAGGGGTGGGAATCGTTCTTGTGACCCGCCTTGCCGCCGGAGTTTGCAACGATAACGGCCAACGGGCTTTGGGAGAGACGGTGGAGTATTGCGGCCAGATTGCCATTGTTTCTCTTGCGGTTCCTTTGATTGTTGACCTTGCTCAAAAAATGATGGAAGTAAAATTCTGATCCGGAGAATTCTATGAAAAAGAAGTCGATTTTGATTTTGCTGATTCCGGTCTTTCTGACTTGGTTTTCTCTGCCTTTTTTGGGAGAAGAAACATCGGACATTTTGGAGCAGACGGAACAAGCGGTGGACTATGCTGCGTTTTTCGACGCGATTCCCCAAGACTGTTTGGATTTTTTGGAATCGCACGGAATCGACCTTTCGGACGAGGCTCCTGCTCCCGGTCTTGCCCATACGGTCAAAACGGTACTTTCCCTGTTTTTTTCCGTGTTCACGGAATATCTTCCGTTGTTAAGTGTCGGTTTGCTCTTGTTGATTTTATTCCGGGTCTTGGCTGCCGTTTGCCCCTCCAATGGTGGATTGATTCAATCCATCGGTTATCTGACGGTGATTGCCAATGGGGTGTATTCTTTTTCTGTGATAGAAACGCTCCTATCTTCCCTTACGGAAGTTGCTCAGCAATCTGCCTCGTTTTTAACGGCGGCCCTTCCGGTGCTTTGTGCTTCTCAGGTCTGGTCCGGTTCTCCGGAGGGTGCGACGGTGGTTTCTGCTACGTTGCCGGTGGTATTGACCGTGTTATCCTCCGCCGTTTCCGCTTTGTATTACCCCTTATGTTGGTTTTGTTACGCCGCCTCTCTCAGCGGATTTTACCGAAGTTCCGTTTCCCTTCGACCCTTGGTCGCGTCGGTAAAAAAGTTTTGTATCCGGGGAGTGGAAATATTATCGGGGCTTTCGGTCGGGGTGTTTTGTGTTCAACGGGCGGCCGTGGCGTCTGCAAACACCGTGACCCGAAAAGGGGTGCGGTTTGCTTTGGTTCAAATGTTGCCTTTTGCCGGTGGCGCTTTAACCGACGGAATCGAAACGGTTTATGCTTGCGGAAGAAGTATTTGCGGAAAATTAGGCGTAATTTGCGTCCTTGTCGTGGGCGTTCTTTTTGCAACTCCCTGTATTGTCGGATTGTTGTTTGTGTTTTTGTATTCTCTTCTTTCTTCCATTGGGACCTCTTTGGGTGGTTCTCTTTTAACGGATTTTTTCGCAGATATCAAGGATACTTTTGCAATGATGACCTGTTTTGCCGTCTGTTCCCTTGTGGTGGTGTCTTCCGCAATGCTTTTGCTGACGGGAGGTTGATGACGTTGCAATCTCTCTTGTTGACGTGCCTGTTCTTTGGGCTGATATCAATGATTCTTCCTTTGACGGGAAAAACGGAATGGATTTATCTTTTGTTGCTTTTAGTGGTTGCTTCTTCTCTTATTTCAACGCTCTTCCGGGAGGTGGAATTTGGGGAAATCGATTCCCGGCAATCCGTAGAATACGACGTTTCGGCTCCTTCGTCTGCGGCGTTGAATCTTGCCGTTTCCTCCCAGGTGCGGCAATTGACCGGGGAAGTGCCCATATCGGTGGAGAACGATTTAAGTTTGGTGGGGGAAGAGTATCGGCTGACCCAAATCACCGTAGTTTTGCAGGCCGGAGATGAAAAGGAGGTTCAATATGCCCTGGAAAAAGCTTTTTCCTTCCCGGGATTCACCGTCGTCACGCAAGACCCTTGACGTGGTTGCGATTTCCGCTTTTTTTCGAAAGAATAAGTGGTTGATTTTCCTTTGCCTGTTGTCTGTGATTCTACTTTTGTTTTTCTGTTCCAAACAAGGCGAAAAGACGGTTCCGGAGTCCGGAAGTACCGCCTTTTGCTCCGAAGCACTTCGGAGGGAATTGGAGGCAACGCTTTCGGAAATATCCGGTGTAGGAAAATGTTCGGTGTTCATCACCTATTCCGATGGGGGTGAAACCGTCTATGCAATGGATGAAAACGCATCGCAGTCCAATGGAAAGATCGATTCAAAACGTCAATACGTTCTGGTCTCTTCCCGGTCGTCGGGGTTGGTTTTAAAGGTTTATACCCCTTCGGTCCAGGGGGTTGCCGTAGTTTGTCAGGGAGGTGACAGTACCCGTGTAAAAAATGACGTGACCGAAGTTTTATCCCGAACCTTAGGAATTTCCGGCGAACGGATTTCCGTAAAAAAAATGAATCCATAGGAGTGGTGTAAATGAAAAAGAAAACCGTAATCGCCTTGGTGGGCGTGACCGTCTTTGTTTTCGTCGCCGTAGCGGTCAATTGGAAATATTCTCTTTTGAGTAATTTGTTTTCATCTTTTGGGAATGAGGACACCCAACCTCCCTCGGTGCAGGCCGGAGCTTCGGCGGAAGACGATACTTATTTTGACAACGCGCGGTATACCCGCACTCAATCCCGACAGGAAGCCCTGGCGATGCTCAACGAAATTATCAACGACGAAACGGTGGAAGAGGAAATTCGTAACAATGCCTACGGAGAAGTGGTTGCTTATGCAAAAATCACCGAAGGAGAGACTGCCGTGGAAAATATTCTGAAAGCAAAAGGCTTTGAAGAATGTATCGTATTCCTCACGTCTGATACTGCTACCGTGGTGGTGGGGGCCGAATCCTTGACCGATCAGCAATCCGCACAGATATTTGATGCAGTTCTTGCTCAGACCGGATTTCAAAGCGGGTCGGTAAAAATCGTCACGTACCCTTGAAAAAATGACGAATTTTTATACAAAATTCAAAAAAAATTCCAAATTGCCTCTATACAAACGGGTAAAAATATGTTATAATATTATTAAATTATGAATCAACGATTCAAAACACCCTTGGAGGTTTACTATGGAAGAAATTAAAAACGGTTCCATCCGCATCGCAGACGAAGTTATCGCCGACATTGCTATCAAGGCTGCTCAGGACGTGGAAGGTGTTGCCAGCGTTCATCAGCGTCTTTTGAACAATGCTAAAAATCTGATGTCTTCCAGGGTCACGTTCGTGAAGGGCGTAACTTTGGCTCCGTCCGAATCCGGCCTGGAATTGACGGTTCAGATTTCGGTTCTGTTCGGAACGAAGATTCAGGACGTTTGTGCCGTGGTGCAAGCCGACGTTGCGGAAGCGGTTACCGATATGACCGGGATTGCCGTGCGGAACGTGAACGTTGCCGTTGTGGGCGTTGCTCTCAATAAGGCAGAAGCTAAAAAGAACACGAAATAACCGAAAGGCGTCAGAATTATGTTGAAACGTTCCGAAGCCCGGAATAATGCTTTTATTCTTTTGTTTGAGTGCGCTTTCCAGTCCCAACCGGACCGGGAAGAGGTTCTCCGTCTTGCGGAAGAAAATCACGAGATCGCCTTGGACGAATTTGTTCTTTCGGTGTTCCACGGCGTTTTGGACCGTCAGCCTCAGCTGGACGAAACCATTGCCCGGTATTGCACCAAACGTACCGTTGACCGTCTCTCGAAAATGCTTCTCACCGCGTTGCGGATTGCTTTTTATGAGATGGAATGTACCGACACTCCTCCCGCCATCGTGATTAACGAAGCGGTCAATCTCATTAAGACTTACGATTCTCCCGAGGCCGCGTCCTACGGGAACGGGGTCTTGGCCTCTTATGTCCGTGAAAAGTAAATATCTCGGCGTCGATACCAGCAATTACACCACCTCCGTTGCACTTTATTTGTCTCAGGGAATGGAAAGCCGCAGACGGCTTTTACCTGTCAGAGAAGGTCAGCGGGGGCTTCGGCAAGGCGACGCCGTTTTCCTGCATATAAAGCAATTTCCGGAATTGTTTGAATCCCTTCCGCCCTTCGAATCTTTGACGGCGGTGGGGGTTTCTTCCCGTCCGCGCTGGACGGAAGATTCGTATATGCCCTGTTTTCTTTCCGGCGTGTCCTATGCCCGGACGTTGGCTCATTCCTTCGGCTGTCCGTTGTATGAGTTTTCTCATCAGCAGGGGCACATTGCCGCGGGCCTGTGGTCGGTGGGAAAGACCCAGTGGTTTGAACGTCCTTTTTTGGCGTTTCACGTCTCAGGAGGTACGACGGAGCTTCTGTTGGTCAACGGGTTGGACGACATCCAAATTCTTGCCCACACCCTTGACCTTCACGCCGGACAGTTGATTGACCGTGTGGGCGTTTTGTTGGGGTACGGGTTTCCTTGCGGTGCGAAAATGGACCCGGATGCCTTAAAGGCTGAAATTCCTACCAAACACCGCGTTCGCTTGAAAGACGGTTGCTGTTCCCTTTCCGGATATGAAAACAAAGCACAAAAAATGCTTTCCGAAGGCCATTCCAAAGAGGAAATCGCCTTTTTTGCGGTGGATTCGGTCTGTGCCGAATTGGAAGCGATGATTGAATTTGCTCTGGCTCAACACCCGGACCTTCCGCTTTTGATGATTGGCGGAGTTTGCTCCAATTCCATTATTCGCCGCCGCCTTACACAGCGGTACGGTGCGGTGTTTGCCGCTGACGGATATTCTTGTGACAATGCCGCCGGCATCGCTTGTCTTACCCGTCTGCGTTACGAAGGAGTGATTTGATTGCACCCGCCTATGGCACTTTCCGTTGTACAATTGAATCTTTACGTAAAATCTCTTTTGGAGTCCGACCGGAATCTGAAATCGGTCTGGCTGCGGGGAGAACTTTCCAATTTTGTCCGTAATTCTAAAAGCGGTCATTGTTACTTTTCGGTCAAAGACCAAGATGCCTCGGTGAAAGCCGTGATGTTCAAGTGGCAGGCCTCGAATCTTACGTTTGCTCCAAAGGATGGAATGCAGGTGTTGCTTCGGGGAAAAGTTTCCCTGTACGAGCGGGACGGCCAGTACCAGTTCTATACGGAAGAAATGCTCCCCGACGGTTTGGGAGGCTTGTATTTGGAATTCCTTCGTATTAAAGCCGTATTGGAAGAAGAAGGCCTTTTTGAACGAAAAAAAACGCTCCCCCTTTACCCTCGTACCATCGGAATCTGTACCTCGGTAACAGGGGCTGCTATCCGGGATATCCTCAGCGTTTGTTCCCGCCTTGCACCGTCGGTCAATCTGTGCGTTTATCCCTGTTTGATGCAGGGAGAACAGGCTGCCCGTTCCGTGGCGGAAGGGCTGGACTATTTTCGGACCCGTCCCGGCGTAGACTTGGTTATGATTGCCCGAGGTGGCGGTTCTTACGAAGATTTGGCAGTTTTTAACGACGAATCCCTCGCCCGCCTTGTTGCAGATTATCCTTTGCCGGTGATTAGTGCTATCGGTCACGAGACCGATTTTACGATACTTGATTTTGTGTCCGATTTTCGAGCCGCAACCCCCTCGGTTGCCGCCGAAGTGGCCGTGGGACAGGCTCCCGCATTGTCGGAACGGTTCGCCCGGGCCAAACGTTCCGTCGATACGTTTGCATCCACCCGTCTTCGGTTGGAAGAACAAAAATTGCAGGGATTGGCCGCCCGTGTAGACCCGACTGCGGCGTTGCAATCCCGGTCTCAGCAGTTGGATTATCTTGATTTTCGCTTAAAATCCGCCTCGGACAAGCAGGTACAACGTCGCTGTTCCGATTTTTCGGCGTTGACCGCCCGTCTGTCGGCGTTAAACCCTTTATCGGTCTTATCTCGCGGATACGCGTTAGCGGAATCGGAAGGAAAACCCCTTCGTTCCGTGGAGCAGATTTCTCCGGGAGCCCCCCTTCGGTTACATTTACAGGATGGAGTGATTGGTTGTGTCGCAGAATACAAAGAACCCCGCAACGTATGAAGAAATGATTGCCCGGTTGGAGGAAATTGTAGTTTCTCTCGAATCGGGAGAACTTTCTTTGGACGAAACGATGAACGTCTATCGGGAAGCCCTTGCTCTGTCGGAAAAATGTGCTAAAATTTTAGAGAAATTTCGGGGAGAAATTTCCCTTGTCCGGAACGGAGAGGAGGTAGCGCTGACAAATGACGACCTTCGATGAACAATTTTCGCGGTATCGCTCTTCGATAGAGGAATCCTTTGACCGATTCCTTCCGGCAGACGAGAATAACGTTTTGGTCGAATCAATGCGGTACAGCCTTTTAGCTGGCGGTAAGCGAATCCGTCCGGTTCTGACCCTTGCCTTTTGTGAATTGTGCGGCGTGAACGCTTCCGCCGCTCTTCCCGCCGCCGCCGCGGTGGAGATGATACATACGTATTCGCTGATTCACGACGATTTGCCCTGTATGGATAACGATACGCTGCGCCGGGGAAGACCTACGAACCACGTGGTCTACGGGGAGTATGTTGCCCTCCTTGCCGGAAGCGGCCTTTATGACAAAGCCATTGAAACGGTGTTACATCACGGAGTTGAGTACGGCCTTTCGGCAGAACAGATTCTGGATTCGGTTAAAGTCCTTTGTTCTGCTTCCGGTCTGGACGGAATTTTGACGGGACAAGTCCTCGATATGAAAAATTCCGACCGTACCGTGGACCGGGCATATTTGGAGCAGGTCAATGATTTGAAGACCGCCTCGATGCTTTCCGCGTCCTGTGTCCTTGGTTGTATTGCCGCCGGCGTGGATGCTAAAATCTGTGCTCTTGCGGACCGATACGGACGGCTTGTGGGACAGGCTTTTCAGATTCGGGACGACATTCTCGACGTTATCAGCACTCCCGAAACCTTGGGCAAGACTCCGGGAAAGGATTCGGGAGAAAACAAAACTACTTTTGTGGATATTCTCGGTATGGATGGTGCTCAACGGGAAGTGGAACGGCTTACCGACGAGGCGTTGTCCATTTTGGAACAGTTTGAAAATCCCGCGTTTTTACGGGAATTGACGATACGGATGTGCGGACGTGAGGCTTGACGTTTATTTGGTCCAATCTTCTCTGGCGCAGTCCCGGGAACGGGCCCAGGAATTGATTCGTTCCGGTTCGGTGTTGCGAAACGGTGTGGTTTGCACGAAAAACAGCGCCGAGGTCTCCGACGGGGATGAGATTACCGTCACCTCCTCCCTGAAATACGTGGGCAGAGGCGGGTACAAATTAGAAAAAGCCCTCCAAGTCTTTTCCATTTCCTTGGAAGGAAAGACGGTCCTCGATATCGGTGCTTCTACCGGAGGTTTTACCGATTGTGCGTTGCAAAACGGTGCGAAAGAGGTTTTTGCCGTTGACGTGGGACACGACCAGCTTGCTCCCGAACTTCGGGTAGACCCCCGGGTACATAATTTGGAAGGGGTTCACGTAAAAGACCTTTCGTTGCACTATTCCGGAACCCCGGATTTTATCTGTATTGACGTTTCCTTTCTTTCTTTGACCAAAGTGCTCCCACATTTGGTTGGTTACGCTTCTTCCGCTGACGTGGTTGCGTTGGTCAAGCCGCAATTTGAGATTCGGCATAAAAAAAGCGTTGTCCGGGACCCGAAGATACACCGGGAGGTTCTTCGTTCGGTGTCGGATACCGCCCGGACGATGGGATATTCTCTGCGAAATGCAACCTTTTCTCCGGTCAAAGGAACGGAAGGAAATATCGAATATTTATTGCATCTTACTCTTGCGGAGCAAGACCGTCCCGTGGATTTTTCCGCTTTGGTCCGGTCTGCCCACGCATCTTTATAACGCGAGGTGATTGCTTTGAATCGGAATCTTCGGATCGTTTTGGTCCCGAACCCCGACCGGGATATCGGGTTATCTTTGACGCGAGCCGTAGCCTGTGACCTGCAACGGTTGGGGGGCGATGTGATTTGTACCGAACCGATTCCCGGCCTTTCTTACTGCACTCCGGAAGACGGGGCAAAACAGGCCGATATTGCCATCGTTTTGGGTGGAGACGGAACGATATTGCGCTTTTCCCACGCCGCCGCACTGCAAAACCTTCCCATTTTGGGGATAAACTGCGGAACGCTTGGTTATATGGCAGAATTGAACGGAGAGTCTTTTGAATCTCTTTCCCGCTTGTTTTCCGGAGATTATACGACAGAAGAACGAATGATGCTGACCGTTCGTGTGATTCGAGACGGGGAAGAAGTCGTCCGGAAAGATTGCCTTAACGACGGTGTGGTTTCCTATGGAACGTTGCCCCACTTGGTGACCTTTGATTTGCTTCAACGGGGACAGGTTTTCGCTTCATATCACGCCGATGGAATGGTTTTTGCCACCCCTACCGGTTCGACGGCGTACTCCCTTTCTGCCGGAGGTCCCATCGTGGACCCCACGTTGAAGGCTATCGTGGCAACCCCGGTCTGTGCTCATAGCCTTACGGCCCGCCCCACGGTTTTTTCTTCCGACGCTCAGTTGTCTCTGCGTGTGGGCGCTCAGAAAAAGGGAGAAGCCTATCTGTCTTTTGACGGAGAGGATAATTTTCTGCTAAACCAAGGGGATGAAATCTTTATTTCCGAATCCCCCCGGATGACACGGCTCATCCGCTTTTCCAATGCCCCCTTCGGAAGGGTTCTTTCAATGAAACTGAATCATAATTGATTAGGAGAGATACACTATGAAAGTCAAAGAGAAACGCCAGGCGCAGATTTTGAAGTTGATTTCTTCCACGGAAGTGGAAACACAAGAAGAAATCACGCTGTATCTGCAAAATCTCGGATTTAAGGTGACGCAAGCCACTGTTTCCCGGGATATTAAGGATTTGAACCTGGTAAAGACCTCCGGCGTGCAGAAGCGGTATAAGTATATGGCCTCCGACCAAATTTCCGTCGACATCCCCGACCGGAAAGACCGGTTTTCCGCAATGGTGCGGGATGGTGTAGTGGACGTACGTACCGCCCAGCAGATTGTGGTAATTCGTTGCCATTCCGGAATGGCTCAGGCCGTTGCCGCCGTGATTGACGGAGTAGACCATCCGGAAATCATCGGTTCCATCGCCGGAGACGACACCATTTTCCTGGCTGCGGAATCTTTGGATGCCGCGATTGCTTTGCAAAACGAGTTCCGTCAGATTATTAAGCAAGCCTGAGGTGATATCCTTTGCTGGAACAGCTTCATATTGAAAACCTTGCGGTGATAGAGGAATTGGATTTAGACCTCTCCGACGGCTTTTCGGTTCTGACCGGTGAGACCGGGGCGGGGAAATCGGTTCTGATTCATTCGTTAAATCTTTTGCTTGGAGAACGGGTCGGGAAGGATATTGTCCGTTCCGGCTGTCCGAAAGCTACGGTTTCCGGATTGTTTACCGGCCTTTCTCCGTCCACGCTTTCTTTATTGGAAGAGCAAGGCTTTGACGGAGACGAAGTTCTCGTTCAGCGGGATTTGACCTGTGAGGGAAAATCTACCGTTCGAATCAACGGAAGACCGGCTACCGTTTCTATCTTAAAAGACCTTGCCGGTCATTTGGTCAACATCCACGGACAGCACGATAACCGGGCGCTTTTGGACCCCGCGACCCATATCCGCTATTTGGATGCCTTCGCGAAAAACGATGCCATTCGTTTGGAGTATGAAGATGTTTTCGGACAGTTAAAGCAGATTCTTCGCCGGATTTCGGAGTTGAATACCGACGAGCAGACCCGGATGCAACGAATCGACCTTTTGTCTTATCAGGTTCGTGAGATTGACGCCGCATCCCTTCGCTTGGGGGAAGACGAGGAATTGGAACGACGCCGTTGTGTTCTTGCGAACGGCGAAAAGATAGAATCTTCTCTTTCCGCTGCTTACGCCCTTTGCTCGGAAGAAAATAACGCCCGGGACAAATTGGGACAAGCCTGTGGGGAATTGGAACGGATTGCAGACGTGAACGATGCTCTCTCCCAACTCTCTCAACGGCTGACGGCTCTTTCCGAAGAATTGGACGATTTGTCCGTGGATCTCCGTCAATATGCGGAGGAATATGCGTTTGACCCTTCGGAACTGAATGAAGTGGAAGAACGTTTGGATTTAATATACCGTCTGAAACGGAAATACGGTCCTTCCTTGGAAGACGTGTTAGCCTTTCGGGATAAGGCTGCGGAGGAATTGGACTCTTTGGATGCCTCCGCAGAGCGTTTGGACGAATTAAATGCAGAAAAAGAGCAACTGTATACTCGCTTAAAAGAGATTGCCGCCCGGTTGACCGAATCTCGGAAACGGGCAGGGAAGACGTTGGAAGAAACTCTGACGCATCAGTTAGCCTTTTTGGATATGCCTAACACCGGTTTTTCTGTCAACATTACGCCTGCCGGGTCTTATACGCCCAAGGGTGCAGACACGGTGGAATTTCTTCTTTCCGCCAATTTGGGGGAATCTCTCCGCCCCCTTTCCAAGATAGCTTCCGGAGGGGAGCTGTCTCGGATTATGTTGGCGATGAAGACCGTGCTTACCTTGGAAGAAGACGCCAAAACGCTGATTTTTGACGAAATCGACACGGGTGTCAGCGGGAAAGCCGCCGAAAAGATTGCGCGGAAATTAAAAGAGATTTCTGCGGATAAACAAGTGATTGTGGTAACCCATCTTGCTCAGATCGCCGCCTATGCGGACCGTCATTTTTTGATTGCAAAATCCGTTTCCGACCAGCGGACCTATACGTCCGTTACCTCTTTGGATCATTCCGGTCGTGTCGGGGAGTTGGCTCGTATTATGGGAGGGATTTCTCCCACTGAGGCCACCCTTGCCGCCGCGGAGGATTTGTTGCGAAACGGAACTTCGCAGTGCTGAAATTATTTACCTAATATAGATAAAGAAAGGACTTTCCACCAATGCAGAATTTGGAAAAGAATTACGATCCCGCGTTGATCGAAGACAAAATTTACAAAATGTGGAATGACAACGGCTGTTTCAGAGCTGAAGTCGATTCCAAAAAAGACCCCTATACTATTGTTATTCCCCCGCCGAATATTACCGGTCAGTTGCATATGGGACACGCCCTGGACAATACGTTGCAGGACATTCTCATCCGTTATAAGCGGATGTGCGGTTTTGCTACCCTTTGGCTTCCCGGCACTGACCACGCGTCCATTGCCACCGAAGCAAAAATCGTGGAAGCAATGCGGAAAGAAGGCATCTCCAAGGACGATATCGGCCGGGACGGATTTTTGGAACGGGCCTGGGCTTGGAAAGAAACCTACGGCGGTCGGATTATCGAGCAGTTGAAAAAACTCGGTTCTTCCTGCGACTGGTCCAGAGAACGCTTTACCTTGGACGAAGGCTGCTCTAAGGCGGTACAAGACGTCTTTATGCACCTGTATGAAAAGGGGCTGATTTATCGCGGAGAACGTATCATCAACTGGTGTCCCCACTGTTTGACTTCCATCTCCGATGCGGAAGTGGAGTTTGAAGAACAGCAGGGCCATTTCTGGCATCTTCGTTATCCCTTGGAAGACGGTTCCGGCTATCTGGAATTGGCGACCACCCGCCCCGAAACGATGCTGGGGGATACGGCAGTCGCTGTCAATCCCAAGGACGAGCGTTATCAGCATTTGGTCGGAAAATATTTGATTTTGCCCTTGGTTGGCCGCCGGATTCCCATTATTGCAGACGATTACGTAGAACAGGATTTCGGTACCGGTGTTGTTAAGATTACCCCTGCCCACGACCCCAACGACTTCGAAGTCGGTGCCCGTCACGGTCTGGAAGTAATCAACGTAATGACCGATGATGCCAAGATTGTCGCCGAATATCCCAAGTATGCGGGAATGGACCGTTACGAAGCCCGGAAAGCCATCGTTGCCGACCTGGAAGAGGGCGGTTTCCTGGTTCGTATCGAAAACTATTCCCACAACGTAGGAACCTGTTACCGTTGCGGAACCACCGTAGAACCCCGGGTCTCCAAGCAATGGTTCGTCGCAATGGAAACCCTTGCAAAACCTGCCATTGACGTGGTTCGTAATAAGGAAGTTAAATTTGTTCCCGAACGGTTTGAAAAGAACTATTTCCACTGGATGGAAAATATCCGCGACTGGTGTATTTCCCGTCAGCTGTGGTGGGGACATCGGATTCCCGCCTACTATTGTGACGATGCGGAATGTGGTGAAATGGTTGTTTCTCGGGACCCCGTAACGGTTTGTCCCAAGTGTGGAAAGCCGATGCACCAAGACCCGGATACCCTTGACACTTGGTTCTCGTCTGCCTTGTGGCCCTTCTCTACGTTGGGTTGGCCGGAACAAACCGAAGATTTGAAGTATTTTTATCCCACGTCCACCCTGGTCACCGGGTATGATATTATCACCTTCTGGGTCTCCCGTATGATTTTCTCCGCCTTGGAATATACCGGAAAAGCACCCTTTGAAAACGTGTTGATTCACGGCCTTGTCCGGGATAGCCAAGGACGTAAAATGTCCAAATCCTTGGGGAACGGGATCGACCCCCTGGAAATTATCCGGGATTACGGCGCCGATGCCCTTCGCTTTACGTTAGTCACCGGAAATGCTCCCGGAAACGATATGCGTTTCAGTACCGAAGGGGTAGAAGCATCCCGGAACTTTGCTAATAAATTGTGGAATGCCACCCGCTTTGCCCTCACGTATATCACGCAGGAGGAAGTGGAACTTCCCACCGACCTTCAACCGGAAGACAAGTGGATTCTCCATAAGTTGAACAAGGTCGTCAAAGACGTTCGGGACAATCTGGAAAAATTTGAATTGGGGATTGCCGCTCAGAAGTTGTACGACTTTGTTTGGGACGATCTGTGTGACTGGTATATCGAACTTATCAAACCCCGCTTGTTTGAAACCAACACCGACGAATCTACCCGTGCTTCGGCGCAGAATACCATCGGTTACGTTTTGGTTCGCACGTTGGAATTGTTGCATCCCTTTATGCCCTTTATTACCGAAGAACTGTACCGTTCTGTTCCCCATATCAAGGGAATGGGTGATATTTTGATGCTGGAAGAATATCCCGAATATTCTGCCTCCTTGGAATATCCTGCCGAAGCGGAACAGATGGGATATCTGATGGATTTGATCAAGCAAGTCCGTCAGCTTCGTCAGAAAATGGGCGTGCCCTTCTCCCGGAAGACAAATTTGTATCTGGTTACCGAACATCCCGACACCTATCGGGCCGGTACGGACTATTTAAAGCGTCTTGCTTCTGCCTCGGAACTGTTCTTTGAGCCCCTTTCCGGTGACGTAAACGCCGCTACGGTAGTTACCGCCGATGCGAAGGTGTTTATCCCTCTGGGCGAACTTGTGGATATTGAAAAAGAAAAAGCTCGCCTGGAAAAGGAAAAGGAAAAACTCCTGTCCGACATTGCCCGTATCGACGGAAAACTTAACAACCCCGGCTTTGTGAACAAGGCCCCCGAAAAGGTTGTAAACGACGAACGTGCAAAGCGGGAAGCCCTGGCTCGCCAGCTGGCTAACGTAGAAGACGTTTATTCCAAGCTGTAAAGACTAAAATAACGGGGGGAGAAGGCTCTTCTTTCCCCGTTTGTGGTTTTTCTGTTTCAAAAGTGGAAAGATTTATAAAAACTCTTGCTATTTTGTTTATAATATGTTAAAATATATAATACAGGTGATTTTTCCGTGAGTGTAGTTGTCATTGGAGCCGGTGCCGCCGGAATGATGTGTGCCGCCACTGCTGCGATGAATGGGGCAGAGGTGGTTTTAATTGAGCGTAACGACCGTTGCGGCCGGAAACTCGGCATCACCGGAAAAGGCCGTTGCAATGTGACCAACGCTTGCGGTCGGGACGAATTTTTGAAAAACGTGGTTCATAATCCTCGGTTTCTTTACAGCGCCCTGTCTGCATTTTCTACCGAAGACACGGTTGCCTTTTTTGAATCCCTCGGCGTTCCTTTGAAAGTCGAACGGGGAAATCGGGTCTTTCCGGTCAGCGATAAGGCAGCAGATATCGTATCCGCTTTACACCGCATTTGTCTGGATAGCGGCGTTTCTTTGAGAAAAGGAACGGTCACCCAAATCCAAACTGATTCTTTGGGAGTGACGGGTGTCTCTCTTTCCGATGGAACGAAGATTCCCTGCCGGGCGGTCTGTATTGCTTGCGGCGGAATGTCCTATCCCGTTACCGGCTCTGACGGAAGTGGCTACCGACTTGCAGAAGATTGCGGCCATTCTATCGTAGACCCCCGTCCTTCTTTGGTTCCTTGGGAGGTTGAGGAAGAAGATTTTTGCAAGTCGTTGCAAGGATTGTCTTTGAAAAACACCGCCCTTCGGGTAGAATCAAACGGAAAGACCGTGTATACTGATTTCGGAGAAATGATGTTTACTCATTTCGGAATCACCGGTCCGATGATTTTGTCCGCAAGTACGGTATTGCAACCAGGAATGAAATTGCATTTGGATTTAAAACCTGCTTTAAGTGAGGAACAGTTAGATAAGCGCCTCTTGTCGGATTTTGAGAAATACCGTTTGAAAAATTTGGGCAACGCTTTTGACGACTTGCTTCCTTCCAAAATGATTTATCCTTTCCTTTCCCGTGGGGGAATCGATCCTATGGCTAAGGTTCATACCGTCACCCGGGAACAACGTTCTGTCCTGTTGAAACAGTTCAAAGATTTAACTTTGACCGCGCGTTGCTCTCGTCCCATCCAAGAGGCAATCGTTACCGCCGGCGGAGTTTCGGTCCGGGAGGTGGATCCCAAAACGATGGCATCCAAACGGTGTAACGGACTTTATTTTTGCGGTGAAGTTTTGGACGTCGACGCGTATACCGGCGGTTTCAATCTGCAAATCGCATTTTCCACGGGTTATTCCGCAGGTCTCGCTCTGGCGGGTCTGTAAATAATAACGGAGGTGTTCTTTCGTGATAAACATTGCTGTGGACGGCCCCAGCGGGTCGGGGAAGAGCAGCCTTGCTAAAATTATTTCCAAACAATTGGGAATTCTTTATTTGGATACCGGCGCTCTTTACCGAGCGATTGGATATACTTGCCTGAATCACTTTGGAGAAACCTTTTCCGAGCAGCAGGTTTGCGGGCTTTTACCTGCCCTTACGGTGGACCTTCGCTATGAAAACGGAGTTCAACACGTTTTTGTCAATGGGGAAGACGTTTCGGCTCACATTCGAACCCAACCCGTTGCAATGGCTGCTTCCAACGTTTCCGCGTTTCCCCCGGTCCGGGCGTTTTTGCTGGACCTTCAACGGGATATCGCTGCCCGGAACGACGTGATTATGGACGGACGTGACGTTGGTACGGTCATTCTTCCCAATGCTGACGTTAAGATCTTCTTGACGGCGGCTCCTGAAACCCGGGCAGAACGCCGCGTAGGAGAACTTGCGGAAAAAGGTATTACCGCAGATTTCGAAACGGTATTGCAGGAGGTTATCCAACGGGATCATAACGATATAAATCGAGCCGTTGCCCCGTTGAAACAAGCAGATGACGCCGTTCTTTTGGATAATTCTCATCTGAATGCAGAAGAAACGGTAAATGCAGCATTGGATATCATAAGGAGCAAAATCTCACTATGATTGTTTATAAAATCGCAAAAGCAGTTTTTCAATTCTATTTCTATTGCTTCAACCGTGTCATTATCAAAGGGCGGGAAAACGAAGTAATGGAAGGACCGGTCATCGTGTTCGGAAACCATTATTCCAACCTGGACGTATTTTTGATGACCATCGCTCTGAAACGGCAGATTCGCTTTATGGCGAAACACACGTTGTTCAAAGCCCCGGTAGTCGCCCCGTTGGCCAAAGCTTTCGGAGCCTTTCCCGTGGACCGCACCCGTGTGGACTTAACCGCAACGAAGACCGCTCTCCGTGTCCTGAAAAACGGAGAAGTTCTCGGAATCTTCCCCGAAGGCACCCGAATCAAGGGTGGCAAGATCTCCGACCCCAAGGGCGGAATTGCAATGTTTGCCTGGAAAACGAAATCCCCGGTACTTCCCATTCACGTGGAATATCGCCGTCGGTTTCATTTTCTCAATCATATTGAGTTGACCATCGGAGAACCCATTCCCGTCTCGGAATTGGGAATTGAAAAAGGCACGCCGGAAGAATACAAAGCCGCAAGCGAACGCCTTATCGAATTGGTCTATTCTCTTTGAGGTCGTCTATGGAGTTTGTCGTATCCAAATACCTCGGTTATTGTTTCGGCGTGAACCGGGCAATTACCACCCTGTTCAAAATCATAGACGAACAGCCGGACCGAAAATGCTACACCTACGGTCCAATTATTCACAACAAGCGCATTACCGACCAACTATCCCAACGGGGGGTAGCGGTCATTGAGGATATTTCCCTTGCCGAGCCGGGTTCTTTGGTCTTTATCCGAACCCACGGCGTATCCGGTTCCGTTTTATCGTCGTTGCGAGAACGGGGCGTGGAATACGTAGATCTCACCTGCCCCTACGTTCAAAAGATTCACAACGTAGCAAAAAAATCAGACCGCCTTTTGATGGTCGGGGATATCCGCCATCCGGAAGTGGTGGGGATTTTAGGGGATGCAAAGGGGGAATACCGAGCGGTAACCACTCCCGAACAACTTCGTTCTTTGTTACGGGAACAACCGGAAGTCTCCTACACGATGGTGGCCCAGACCACCTTCAATATGGAGTTGTGGCTGGAAATGAAATCTTACGTGGAGTCGTTCCGGGAATCGAACGGCCGCCTTTTGGACAAAGAAGGCTTTCCCGTGAGTGCCGTTACCGTCTGCGAGACCATCTGCCATTCCACCTCAGACCGACAAAAAGAAGTGGAACAGATGGCAAAGGAATGTGACTATATCATCGTCATTGGCGATAAGCACAGTTCTAACACCAAAAAACTCTATGAAATCGCAAGCAGCCGTTGTCCCGCGTGTTACATAGAGGACGCAACCGAGTTACCACAATATTTAAGTGAGTATAAAAAAATCGGATTGGCTACCGGAGCTTCGACACCCGGCAGTACAATCGAGGAGGTCATAAACATTATGATGAATGAAAACAACAACGTCAATTTCACAGAGGAGGATATCGACTTTGCAGCTGCTCTTGAAGCATCCTTGCAGGTAACCCGTGTCGGACAGCGTATCACCGGAACCATCGGTGTGGTTGGAACCAATGAAGTCCAGGTCGAACTGGGCGGAAAACATACCGGTTTCATCCCCGCTTCCGAATTTACCGAAGAAGAACTTGCTGCCTTGAAGGCCGGCGATGAAGTAGAAGCTTTCGTTATGAAAGTAAGCGACATCGAAGGAACCGTTCTTCTTTCTAAGAAGAAGCTGGATTCCATTAAAGGTTTTGAAAAGTTGGAAGCCGCTAAGGATAACAATGAAATCCTTACAGGAACGGTTGCCGAAGTGGTCAAAGGCGGCCTTGTGGTCTACGTCAACGCGGTACGCGTGTTCGTTCCCGCCTCCCTTGCTTCTCTGAGAAAGGACACCGACCTGGAATCTATGAAGAATCAGGAAGTCCGTCTTCGTATTATTGAATTGGAAAATGCCGGCCGTCGCAAGAGAATCATCGGTTCCATTAAGTCTGTTCTGAAAGAAGAAAAAGACGCGGCTCAGGCCAAAGTTTGGGAATCCATCGAAGTCGGCAAGAAATACGACGGTGTGGTTAAATCCCTGGCTTCCTTCGGTGCCTTTGTTGACATTGGCGGAGTCGACGGTCTGGTTCACGTAACCGACCTTGCCTGGACCAAAATTAAGCATCCTTCCGAAATCGTAAAAGAAGGGGATTGCATCGAAGTTGAAGTCAAAGCCTTCGACCCCGAAACTCGCAAGATTTCCCTGACTTTCAAGAAAGCCAACGAAGACCCCTGGACCATTCTTCCCCAGAAGTATGAAGTGGGCGATGTCATTCCCGTCACCGTTCTTAAACTGATGCCTTACGGTGCTTTCGTTTCCGTTATTCCCGGCATCGACGGTCTGGTTCATATTTCCCAGATTGCCAATCAGCGGGTTGAAAAAGCCGGAGACGTTCTGAAAGTTGGCGACGAAGTTGATGCGAAGATTATCGAAATCAACTACGAAACCAAGAAAATCAGCCTTTCCATCAAGGCAGCTCTTCCCGAAGAAGACGTTGTTGCGGAAGATGCTGACGCCGAAACCCCCGTGGAAGACGGTGCGGTGGAAGAATAATCTGCTGCTGTTCGGCATAAAATCGTAATATGTCAGTAGGTGTGCGGCGGATGTAGGTCTGCTGCACACCGATTATTTTAATTGGAGGCGACACGATGGAACAATTTGTCACCCTCGATAAGATTATCGCATCGGAGCATTTGCGAATTGTGTATATGCCCGAATCGGCTGGGGAAAAGGGAGCGAAATGCACGGTGCACAGTACCGATGTTAACCGTCCCGGACTGCCTCTTTCCGGCTTTTTTGACCACTTTGACGAAACCCGGATTCAAATTCTCGGAAACGTCGAAATGGGCTTTTTGATGGAAAAAACGCCGGAAGAACGGACGTCTGTCTTTGATGCACTTTTTTCCCGCAAGATTCCCGCTATCGTTATAACCCGGGATCTTACTGTTCCCGAGGAATTGGTTCAAAGTGCAATGCGATATGAGATTCCCGTACTTACTTCGAACCGTCCCACGTCCCGGTTTATGTCTTCTCTCATCAATTATCTCAACGTTCAATTGGCTCCTTGCATTACACGACACGGAGTATTGGTCAACGTATATGGTGAGGGTATCTTGATTTTAGGAGAAAGCGGCGTTGGGAAGAGCGAAACGGCAATGGAACTTTTGAAGCGCGGCCACCGTTTGATTGCGGACGACGCAGTGGAATTACGTGCAGTCTCCGACCTTACCATCGTTGGTTCTGCTCCGCAATTGATTCGCTATCTTATCGAATTGCGAGGCATCGGCCTTGTGGACGTTCGTCATATTTTCGGTATGGGTTCGGTAATGGATACCACGAAAATTGATTTTGTGGTGCAGTTAGAGAATTGGGACGATACCAAGCACTACGACCGTCTCGGTTTGGAAACGCAAGAATATGAGATTCTGGACCATAAGATTCCTTCGGTTACGATTCCGGTTTGCCCCGGTCGAAATCTTGCGATTATTATCGAAGTCGCGGCGGCAAACAACCGTCAGAAGCGGAGCGGATACAATGCCGCAGAAGAATTTAATCGCCGCCTCCTGAAACATATGAGCGAGAGCAGCGCGGAGAACGAAGTATGATTGCTGCGTTTTGTGATGCCTTGGCAATCCATTGGGAAAAGGACCTTTTACTGCGGGAGCATACGACGTTCCGTATCGGTGGTCCTGCGGATTATGCCGTTTCCCCCGAAAATACCTTGCAGATGGCTGAGGTTCTTCGGTTTTTGAATGAAAATAAGATTCGCTATTTCGTCTTGGGCCGCGGATCGGATATTTTGGCGTCCGACGAGGGGTATCGGGGTGTCTTGGTAATGACTCGGTCGATGAAACAACTCTATCGGGAGGGTGACCGCATCGTGGCAGGCGCCGGGTGCAGTATGGCGTCGGTTGCCAATCTTGCTCAAAAAGAAGGCCTTGCCGGGCTGGAATTTTTACACGGAATTCCCGGCAGCATTGGCGGCGGTGTATTTATGAATGCCGGTGCTTACGGTTCGGAAATGGCAATGTTTATTGAGTCGGTTGAATGGGTGGACCTGAAAGGTCAAATTCACCGTTTTACCCGAGACCAAATGGAATTTTCCTATCGTCACTCTTACTTTACGAATAATCCCGGCGTGGTTTGTTCCGCAGTATTTCGTTGTAATGCCGGCGACCCTGCCGCCATCCGGGAAACGACGATGGAATTGGATCGTCGTCGCAGAGAAAAACAACCCTTGGAGTACCCCAGTGCGGGCAGTGCCTTCAAGCGCCCGGAGGGATATTTTGCCGGAAAACTCATTGAAGACGCCGGTTTGAAAGGATATTCCATCGGTGGTGCCTGGGTCAGCGAAAAACACGCGGGCTTTATTGTAAACAAGGGCGGTGCCACGGAAAAAGAAGTAAAACAATTAATAAATCACGTGGCCGATACGGTCTATCAACAGTTCGGGGTTCGTTTGGAACCGGAGATTCGGTTTTTGGACGAATAACCTTCGAAATGGATGGAGAGGAGGGGAGACTTTGTCTTATTCCTTGGAAGTAAAGCAAAAATTGTTGTCGATTCAGGACGTTTCCTGTTGTCGCAAAGCGGAATTATACGGGTTTCTCCTGTTTTCCAATACGGTTTGCGAGGAAGAGATACGGTTGGTGACGGCCTATCCTGAGATCCGAGCCCGGTATCTGAGTTTTTTGATGGAAGCCGGCGTCCGTAAATTTGAATTGTCCTGTCAGGGGAATACGGTAAAAAAATACGTTTGCCGCATCTCCCATCCCCGGGACTTACGGTTGTTACGTGAATTTTTGAACGGTGTCACCTTTTCCTCTCCCTTACACCTGGATTTTCGATTGATGGAAAAAGAGTGTTGCCAGCGTGCCTTTTTGCGGGGCGTTTTTATGGCAAACGGCGTAATGGTTTCTCCGGAAAAGAATTGCAGTATCGAGTTTAAGACCTCCCATCAAATTTTGGGCGGGGAATTTTTTGATTTCTGTAAAAGTACCTTTGACCTTCTGCCCGGTACCACGGTACGAAACGGGAAGAAATTGGTCTATTTTAAATCCTGGGATGCCATTAAAGATTTTATGGCGTTGATTGGGGCGCAGGATGCGGTTTACGATTTGGTCAACCGGGAGATTGAGCATTCCTTCCGCAGTACCGCAAACCGCCGTTTTAACTGTGACAACGCCAATATTCAGCGTTCTGTGGATGCCGCGGTGCAGCAATGCAACGCCATCGAATTCTTACAATCCAAGCAAATTCCTCTTCCGGAACCGCTGGCGGAGATTGCCCGTCTGCGTTTGGAGTATCCGGAAGATACTCTTTCGGTTTTGGCACAACGGTGCAATCCCCCTATTTCCAAAGCGGGAGCCGCTCACCGGTTGAAGAAAATCTGCACGATGGCAGAAGAAAAAGGAGGTGTCTGATATGGGTTTTGTTCATTTACACGTTCACAGCCAATACAGTCTTTTGGACGGAATGTGCATCGTTGGGGAAGATAAGAAGCATAACGATAAAATGAT
Source organism: Eubacteriales bacterium (assembly GCA_045542115.1). GTDB lineage: Bacteria > Bacillota > Clostridia > Oscillospirales > UBA644 > RGIG995. The sequence continues at coordinate 109,828 of JAZQKK010000014.1, read as the reverse complement.
GGACCTTCTCCACGAATTGGGGCAGGACGCTATTGCGATTACCGACCACGGTAATATGTACAGTGCCATCAAATTTTATAAATCCGCCAAGAATCACGGAATCAAACCCATTATCGGATGCGAGGTATACGTAGCCAATCGAAGCCGTTTTCAGAAAGAACGGGAGTTTGATTCCGGATACGCTCACTTGGTCCTCCTTTGCGAAAATAACCAAGGATATCAAAATTTGATTCAGATCGTATCCAAAAGTAATACCGAAGGGTTTTACTATAAACCCCGTGTGGACCACGAATTGCTGGAAGAATATCACGAAGGGATTATCTGTCTTTCCGCCTGTCTTGGGGGAGAGATTCCTCAGTTGATTCTTAACGGTCAGTACGAAGAAGCCAAGAAACTTGCCCTGTGGTATGAAGGGGTCTTTGGAAAAGACCATTATTACTTGGAGATTCAAGACCACGGATTGCCGGAACAAAAGCCGGTCATTGACGGTCTTTTGCGGATTCACGGAGAAACGGGAATCCCCCTTGTGGCCACCAACGACGCCCATTATATGCGAAAAAGTGACGCGAAGGCGCAAAAAGTTCTTCTCTACGTACAAATTAAAAAGACCATCAACGAAGAATGTGGAATGGGCTTTGAGACCGACGAATTTTACGTAAAATCCGAAGAGGAGATGCGAAGCCTTTTTGAATATATTCCCGAAGCCTGTGATAATACGGTAAAAATTGCTGAAATGTGTAACGTGTCGTTCAAAAACCTGGACGACCCGGACCATCGAGAATACCACTTGCCTGATTATCGCACCCCCGATGATAAAGACCACTACGAATATCTTCGGGAATTGGCGTATCAAGGGTTTGACCGGAAATATCCGGAACGTACTCCTGAATTGATTGAACGGCTGGAATATGAATTGAGCGTGGTTCACAAAATGGGATTTGTGGACTACTTCCTTATCGTGAGTGACTACGTCCGCTACGCCAAACGGTCGGGGATCCCCGTAGGGCCGGGCCGTGGTTCGGGTGCCGGCAGTATCGTTGCGTACTGTATTGAAATTACCAACATCGAACCCATCAAATACAATCTTCTGTTTGAGCGTTTCCTCAATCCGGAACGGGTTTCGATGCCTGACTTTGATGTCGACTTTTGTGTTGACCGTCGCCAGGAAGTTATCGATTATTGTATTGAAAAATACGGTCCTCAATGCGTAGCTCAAATCGTAACGTTCGGTACGATGAAGGCAAAAATGGCAGTTAAGGACGTAGCCCGGGTTCTGGAATTTACCCCGCAAGAAGCCAACGCCATTGCCAAATTGTTGCAGGACAATATGAAAATTATGGATTCGGTGGAATTGGTTCCCGAGTTGCGGGAAATGTATCGTTCTGACCCTCGAATCCACGAATTGATTGACCTGTCCGCCAGCGTGGAAAATGCCCCCCGCCATACGTCGGTGCACGCGTGCGGTGTGGTTATTACCTATCCGTCCGTTGCCACCCACGTTCCCCTTGCCGTGCAGGACGGAATGCCCGTAACTCAATACGATATGGTTATCAACGAAGAGTTGGGTCTTCTGAAAATGGACTTTTTGGGCCTTCGCAACCTTACGGTAATTGAAGACGCCTGCGTTCAGATTCGCAAAAAAATGGGCGAATTTAACATCAACACCGTCAATATGGACGACGCCCCTACTTATCGGATGTTGTCTAATGGATATACCGACGGCGTATTTCAGCTGGAATCCGGGGGAATGAAGAAGACCCTTATTCAGCTTCAACCCAAGAATATCGAAGATATTACCGCCGTTATTTCCCTGTATCGTCCCGGGCCGATGGAATCCATTCCGGCCTACGTGTTTAACAGCAACCATCCCGACCAAATTACCTACAAACACGAATCCCTTCGTCATATTCTGGAAGTTACCAGCGGTTGTTTGGTCTACCAGGAACAGGTAATGCAGGTAGTTCGCGACCTTGCCGGTTATTCGTTCGGTCGTGCCGACGTAGTTCGTCGGGCGATGGGGAAGAAAAAGATGGAGGTAATGGAGCAAGAGCGGGAATATTTCATCAACGGAAAATTTGCCGCAGACGGCACGATGGAATTGCCCGGTGCGGTTCGTAACGGTGTTCCTGCCGAAATCGCCAACGAGATTTACGACGAAATGGTGGAATTTGCAAAGTACGCTTTCAACAAATCCCACGCTGCTGCCTATGCATTCGTCACCTACTACACCGCCTATTTGAAGTGTCATTATCCCCAGGAATATATGTCCGCTCTTCTGACCAGCGTTCTGGATAAGCCGGACAAAATGGTGGGATATATCAACGAATGTAAACGAATGGGTATCCGTGTTCTCGCTCCCGACATCAATGAATCGGAAATGAATTTCTCAGTTTCCGACAAGGACATCCGTTACGGACTTTCGGCGGTGAAGAACGTCGGTCGTTCCGTGGTGGAACAGATTATTGCGGAACGGGAGCAAGGCGGCAAATTCTTGAATTTTTACGAATTTTGCGAACGAACGATGAAAGCCAGCCGAGACGTGGACTCCCGCACGGTGGAAAGCCTCATCCAGAGCGGCGCCTTCGACGCCTTCGGTCTTCGCCGTAAGCAATTGATTACCGCGTACGCAGACATCCGCAAATCGTTGCAAGTCTCCATTCGAGAAGAACAGGAAGGGCAGATTTCCCTCTTCGGAATGGCAACGGAGGAAGACCGCAAGCATAGTGCTGCCGCCATTTACCGTTATCCCGACGTATCGGAATATTCGAAAAAAGAATTGTTGGCTCTGGAAAAACAAGTTACGGGCCTTTATTTGTCAGACCATCCGATGAATGAATACGAGCCCTTATTTGATTCCACCGACGCCATCCGCATTGCTTCCTTCAATGATGAAGACGAAGGCTTCAAAAACAACGATAAAGTTCGCGTTTTTGGGATTCTGACAAAAGTTACCCGAAAGATGACCAAGAGCGAAACGATGATGGCTATCCTGCAATTGGAGGATTTGACCGGTTCGATGGAAGTTCTCGTGTTCGGAAAGGCTTACGAACGTCTATCGCCTAAATTGAATGAGGACGACGTTGTGATCATCTCCGGAAAACTCAGCATTGAGGAGTCCTTGCGGGACGATGACGAGGGCGAAGGACGTGAGCCTGCTAAGTTAATTGCCCAAGAGATTGAAACGGTAAGCAATCCCAATGAACCGGTCACGGTTCAGCGAATGCTTCAAGAATACAAACAACTCTACGTTCGGATGAATTCCGACGACTCCGTTCGTCTCAGACAGACCATAGAGGCGTTACAGCAACATCCGGGGACCAGCGAAGTGTTCTTCCATTTTCAGGATGAAAATCGCACGGTGCGTTTTAAAGGTTCCGGGGTAGACCCGGATTGGACCTTAATGAGCCGCCTGAAAGAGATTCTGGGCGACCGGAACGTAGCGGTAAAGGTGGTGAAGAAATGATTCGGATTTTACCTCTTGCATTGGACAGGGAAATGTTTTGTCTCTACGAAGATGACAAACTCCTTGCCAAGTGCTTCTATTCTTCCGAAACGGGAGAGATTTTTGGAATCGAGGATATTGACCCGATAGCCGCAAAACCCTGGCATACGACAATTTTAAAGGCAACGATGAGTTCCCTGGATCTGGCCGGAATGACGACTGCTTTCAGTAAAAACGAAGCGTTGTTCCCTTTGCTGAAAGCTCTGCGTTTTCAACCGGAACAGGACCGATACGTCGTTTGTTTGAGCGGATATTTCAGCACGGCCTGTGAATGTTCAAGTCACAATTAAAGAATTTCGCCCGTTCCCAGATTGGAACGGGCGGCTTTGTTTATTTGCGGATGCGAATGACGTTGGTCGGACATTGTTCTTCTGCGGTTTCAGCTTCGGCCTTTACTTTTGCAGGAATTTCTTCCACCCGAACACTGGCCACCTCCGAGCCTTCCTGACGGAAAACCGTGGGGCAGATATCTGCACAAAGTCCGCATTTGATACAACCGGATTTGTTGATTTCAGCTTTCATTTTTATCACCTCACCGTTTTTATTTTTCCCTTGGTGAGGATTCTTATACGGAAAGAAAAAGGAAACCGCATCGGTTTTTTTTCCGATGCGGTAAGTTTTATCCTTTATCTTCCGTCAACGTCAGCGACGTTTCCACGGTTTTTCCGGTTCGGTATTGATAATATTGTATCGAAACCGTATCGCCCACCTTGCGATTCTTCTTGATGGCCTCAATGTCGTTTAACGTGGTGACCGGTTTTCCGTCAAAGGTCAAAATGATATCAAATTTTTGAATTCCGGCCCGTTCTGCGGCACTGCCGGAGGTGATCTCCGTCACATAGAATCCCTGGGGGAGACGGTACCGGCGAGCCATACTTACGGTAATTTCCGTTCCTTCCGCAATTCCTGTGGCAGGGCGGTCTTTTACGTAGCCGAATTCTTTTAGACTACTTACGATCTTTATCGCGTCGTCAATGGGAATGGCAAATCCAATACCCTCCACTTCCGTTGAAGAAATCTTTGCGGATACTACGCCGATAACTTTCCCTGCGGCATCTACCAGCGCACCTCCGCTGTTCCCCGGATTGACCGAAGCGTCGGTTTGAATCATCGTAGAAACCCCGTTTTCGCCGGATACTTGTCGGTTCAGTCCGCTCACGATTCCCACAGTTACACTGTTTGCATATTCAATTCCTAAGGGATTTCCGATGGCAATCGCCGTTTCTCCCACCACAAGGTTTCCCGAAGAACCGATGGTGGCCGCCGGAAGGTCGGTTTCGGTCTCCACTTTAACTAAGGCAAGGTCGGTCTGCTTGTCTGCGGCAATCAAGGTTGCATCCGCTTCCGTTCCGTCGTCAAATAAAATGGTGATGAAAGCGGAATCGTAGATCTGTGCATATTCAATTACGTGCTGATTCGTGATGATATAGCCGTCCTTCGACCAAATAATTCCGGATCCCGTGGAAGTTGCGGCCTCCGTCTGATAATGAGTAAATCCGTATTCAATGGTTTGAGAGGGAACGGTAACGCAAACGCAGACCACCGACGGTCGCACGGCGGAAACCACCGTAGACAGCGCGTAAGAATTTTCGTCAATAACGATTTGGGCATTTTTCAAATCTTCTTCCGTCACGTCCGAAGGATTTTGCAGTCCACCGTTTTGCAAAATTTCCAATTTGCGTTGATATTCTTCCGCTAATCGCTGGTTTTCTTCTTGAAAATAGGTTACAGTCCTGGCAAGGGCAAGCAACAAAATCGCTGAAACAATCAGAGAAATTATTGCAATGACCGTGGCAGACGAACGTTTCTTTTTCACTTGTACAAAAATAGGGTTCCCGTTTTGGTCAGAAATATGGGAAGGGTCGAATTCCATACTGTCAATCCTTTCATTGTATTCCTTTTTATGATACCTCTTTTATTCGGAATAATTATATTGGAAAAACGGCGTTTTTGTGTAAAAAACTGCGGAAGGATGTTCCGCAGTTTTTGAAATTATTTTGTTCCGAAAATACGGTCGCCCGCGTCTCCGAGGCCGGGAACGATGTATCCGTGGTCGTTGAGGTGGTCGTCCAGTGCGGCACAATACACCGGAACGTCCGGATGGTCTTCGTTGATTCTCTGTACGCCTTCGGGAGCCGCAAGAATATTAACGCACTTAATATTTTTAACACCCTTTTTCTTCAACAGAGAAATAGCGGCAGATGCCGAACCGCCCGTCGCCAACATCGGATCTAACAGGAAAACGTGACGGTCTTCAATGTCCGAAGGAAGCTTGCAGTAATATTCTACCGGTTCCAAGGTTTCGGGATCACGGTACAGACCGATGTGGCCCACCTTGATGTTGGGAATCAGGGTAACAACGCCGTCTACCATTCCCAATCCGGCACGAAGAATGGGAACTGCGGCAAATTTTTCATTGGCCAGAACGTGCAGTTTTGCGGTGACCAACGGAGTTTCAATATCCGCTTCCACCGTTTCCAGATCCCGGGTAATCTCGTAGCAAAGGAGTTGGGCAATTTCGCTTGCCAATTCCCGGAATTCTTTGCATCCCGTAGAGGCTTTTCGCATAATGGAAAGTTTGTGCTGGATAAGGGGGTGATTGGTAACGTTGACGTTCATAACAATTCTCCTTTATTCTTCAAACATATTGATTCTGCGCAAGTGTTTTCCGCCCTCAAAGGGAGTGTTCAGGAAGATGTCAATCAATTCCAGAGCAAGGCCTTCGCCTGTAACCCGTGCGCCTAAGCAGATAACGTTTGCATTGTTGTGGGCTCGGGTAAACTTGGCGGAAAAGTAATCGGAGCAAACGGCGGCACGGATTCCTTTAATTTTATTGGCAGCCATCGACATCCCGATCCCGGTCCCGCAAATGAGAATCCCCAATTCCGCATTTCCATCGTTAATTTCTTTGCAAAGCGCTTTTGCAAAAACGGGATAGTCGCAGGATTCTTCGCTGTGCGTTCCGCAGTCGATTACCGAGTGCCCTTGTTCGGTTAAGTACTTTTTTACGTTTTCCTTCATTCCGTAAGCGGCGTGGTCGCAGGCAATGACAAGTTTCATAATGTATCAGGTCCTTTCGGTCAATTTATTTTCGCGTTCACTTCGTTCCCGTTCCGCCTGAGGCAATCGCAGGTAACTGGGGGTGAGCTGTGCGGGACAGACCAATTCTTCCTCCGGCATTGTTGCCGCAATCTGAGCCACGATTTCCGCCCGGATGAACATTCGGTCTTGGGTCGCAAAAATGACTTGCTTTCCTTCTTTTTTTGCTGCATTTGCGGTGATTTTTGCTCCGTCGCCACACAAAAGCAACGGTTCGTCAGTTTCGTTCAAAAGGTCCGATATGGAAATCTGCCGGTCTTCACAAAGACGGACACCGTCTTTAAAATTTGCATTGTAGAGCATACTTCTTCGGGCATCTTCCACGGCACAAACCACACCGGGAAAGTGGATTCCCCAAGCAAGAGCTTGCAACGAAGAGATGGGGGCGCAGGGAGTATTGTTCTTGTGCGCCAGCCCCTTTGCGGTAGCGACGGCAATTTTTACGCCGGTAAAAGACCCGGGGCCTACGGTAACGCCAATGCGCCGTACGTCATCAATCGTCATTTTAGCATCTTGCAAGACCCCTTCTATCATCGGAAGAAGCGTCTGACTATGAGTCAAACCGGTGTTTTGATAGCGGGAGGCCAAAACGGTTCCGTCTTTGAGAATACAAGCGGAGCAGGCAAGGGTGGAGGCGTCTAAGGCTAATACCGTCATTGTTCTACTCCCTCAATTCTCAGGATACGGTCTTCGGGACCTTCTCCGTATTCAAAATAAATGCGCAATGCATCTTCCGGAAGATACTCTTCCGCATTTTCACTCCATTCCACCAAACTTACGGAGCCTTCTTCCCGGTCAAAAAAACCGATGGAATACAGGTCGTCGTAGCCGGAAAGACGATACAGATCGTAATGATATACCGGCTTGTCCGCATCGTAACGGTAGCATAGAGCAAAGGTAGGGCTGGTCACGTCGCCTTCGTACCCCAACCCTTGAAGAAAACCTTTGACAAATTCGGTTTTTCCGCATCCCATTTCTCCAAACAAACAAATCATTTCTTCGGTTACGGTTTTGGAAAGAGTTTGACCGAATGCTTTTGTCTCATCCTCCGAATGACTGTAAAAAATCATTTTTGCTCCTTTGATTTTTTTGCCATAATTTTATGAAGCCAATTCTTTAAGTCGGAAAAATTCCATTTGCGAGAGGGCGGGTCCCGGTCGGTTTCATCGTCCAGCGGAATTCCTTTTTTTTCATTAAGGCGGGCAACTTCTTTTCGGGTCAACGTGTACAGAACCGCACACAAAGGCACGCTGAGAATGAATCCCATAATGCCAAACAATCCTCCGCCGATGGTAATGGAGACCAAAACCCACAAAGCGGGCAACCCCGTTGCTTCCCCGGAGATGCGCGGGTCGATAAGGTTGCTGTCCACCTGTTGAAGAATAATAACGAAGATAATAAACCAGAAGCACTGTGCAGGATTGACCAGCAACAGAAGGAACGCCGAGGGAATGGCTCCGATGAAGGGACCGAGCATCGGGATGATATTGGTGACCCCGATAATGAAACTGATCAATGCGGCATATTCGAATCCAAAGATTTTCATAAAGATGAAACAAAGGATTCCCACGATGATGGAGTCGATCATTCTCCCGGAAATATATCCGCTCATCGTCCGCGCGGTCAATTTCGCAACGTCTCCGATCCGGTCTGCGGCGGCCTTGGGGAAGAAGGCATAAACCATCTTCTTGGTCTGCCATTTCAAGTGATACCGGCCCAGCATAATGTAGATGGAAATAATGATGCTGAGAATAACGTTTGCAAGACCTCCGGCGATACTCTTGGTAATGTTGAAGATTTCGGGAAGCCGGTCTTTCACCGTGTCGGTTATGGTCTGAATCAATTTGGTGATCCATTGTCCCCAACCGGTAAAATCAAACGGCTCGATGTTTTCTTTTAGAAAGTCGTAATTTCCAATAAATCCATTCAGTGCCTTTTCCACGTTGGAAACGTAAGAATTTACGTTCTCAATCAAATTTGAGACGCTCGCTGTCACTTCGGGGATGACGGCTACTAAGAAAATGGCAACGAAGGCCAAGAGCAGCAGATACGTAACGGCGGCGGAAAGACCGGATGCAATTTTATAACGATGTTTGGACTTTTTCAACCATTTCAAAAACAGTCCCCGGAAGAGGACGAAGGGTCTGTCCAGGAACAAGGCGATCAAAACGCCTGCGATGACCGGAGTCATAACGGAGATCAGCAATTTTACAATGGAAATAATCCAATCAAACTTGATTACGGCAAGGGCAAATACCGACGCAATCAAAAGTAAAAGAACAATCGTTCGGAATAATTTTTTGTCCATTTTTTCCTCCGTGATGTTGTGGAGTTTCATTTTAACTATTATAGCATATCCCTACTATAAAATCCATAGGGTTCATAAAAATGTCGGAAAAAATCCTGTTCTGAACCGAAAAATGCTCTTGGAAATCTGGATTTTCCCGGAAAAAACCGAAATTATTTTTCAAAATCGGGGAAAAAGACTTGATTTTTCTGTAAAAATTTGTTATAATAGTTCTATTATCAAAAAGTGCTCATTTGCACGGGAGGTTCCTATGTCCAACGAAAAAAAGACTTTTTACATCACCACGCCCATTTATTACACCTCGGGTCACCTTCATATCGGCAACTCATATACTACCGTTGCCGCCGATACGATGGCTCGCTATAAGCGAATGTGCGGTTATGATGTAATGATGCTCACCGGCACCGACGAACACGGCCAGAAGGTAGAGCGGAAAGCCCAGGAGGCAGGGAAGACCCCCAAAGAATTTACCGACGAAATCGTTGCTGATATCAAAAATATTTGGGAAGTCCTCGGAATTGAATACGACAAGTTTATCCGCACCTCCGACGACTATCACGTAGCCGCCGTACAGAAGATTTACCAAAAACTGTACGACAAGGGTGAAATTTATAAGAGCGAATACGAGGGGCATTATTGCTCTCCCTGTGAGTCGTTCTGGACCGAGTCTCAGTTGGTGGACGGAAAATGTCCCGACTGCGGACGTCCGGTAGAAAAGGCGAAGGAGGAGAGTTATTTCTTCCGCCTTTCCAAATATCAAGACCGTCTCATTGAACTTTTGGAAAACAATCCCGGTTTGCTTCAACCTGAGGCCCGTTCCGCGGAAATGATTAACAATTTCCTCAAACCCGGATTAAAAGACCTGTGCGTGTCCCGTACGACGCTCAAATGGGGTGTTCCTCTTCCGTTCGATGAAAAGCACGTTGCTTACGTGTGGATTGACGCTCTGTCCAACTATCTTACCGCCCTCGGATATTTGTCCGATGACGAAAGTTTGTTAAATAAATATTGGCCTGCCGATATTCACCTTGTCGGGAAAGATATCGTTCGGTTCCATACGGTTATCTGGTTTGCCTTACTGATGGCCCTTGACGTAGAACTGCCCAAGCAGGTTTACGGTCACGGCTGGTTGCAGATGAACGGGGATAAAGTGTCCAAGAGTAAGGCCTCCGGGTCTGCTTGCATTGTGGACCCAATCTTCCTTGCAGAACACTTCGGAAGAGACGCGATTCGTTATTTCCTGCTTCGGGAAATGCCCTTCGGTTCGGACGGGGAATACACTTATGACGGTTTGATGAACCGTATCAACGCAGACCTTGCCAATGACCTTGGCAACCTGGTTTCCCGCTCTGCCGCAATGGCAATGAAATACTTTGATGGCAAGATTCCCGCCGCCCGGGTCTGCGAACCTCTGGATGAAGAATTGATTTCTTTGACCCGCAATGCCGCCGCGAATGCGAAACCCCATATGGATGCAATGGCATTTTCTCTCGCGTTGACCGAAATCTTTAAAGTGGTCTCCCGAGCCAACAAGTATATTGACGAAACCGCTCCCTGGGCCTTGGCAAAAGACCCGGCTCAGTCCGACCGCCTTGCAACGGTGCTTTCCAATCTTTTTGAAGCGATTCGCGTTGTTTCCAACCTTTTGTTGCCTTTTATGCCTGACACCTGTGAAAAGATTTTGTCCTGTGTCGGTGCCACTGCCGTGGGTTGGGAAGAATGTCCGACAGTCGGTTGCCTGACCGGTGAGATTTGTATCACTCCTTGCGATGCTTTGTTCCCCCGTATCGACGTGAAAAAGGAATTGTCCGCCGTTGGTCTTGGGGAGGAAGAGCCCGCCGCAAAGCCGGTGAAGAAGGAAAAGAAGAAAAAATCTTCCGAACCCGCTCCCGCAGCGGAGATCGGAATTGAAGAATTTTTGAACGTTGACCTTTCCGTGGCGAAGATTCTGGAATGTGAAGCGGTGGAAAACAGTGAAAAACTGCTGAAACTGAAAGTGACCTTCGGCAGCGAAGAACGTCAGATCGTTTCCGGAATTGCCAAGGCTTACAAGCCTGCCGATTTGATTGGCCATAACGTGGTTGTGGTCAAGAACCTGAAACCCGCCGTAATCTTTGGTTTAGAAAGCTTTGGAATGATTCTTGCTTCCGGCCAGGGGGAAAATATCCACGTAATGTTCGCCGACCAATCCAACCCCGGCGACCGTATCCGCTAATACTGTGAAGGACCCGTTTTTGGGTCCTTCCTTTGCTGAGGTAGCTTATGTTATTTGATACACACGCCCACCTGGTTGACCCGGTTTTTGATAACGATTTGGAAGACGTTATTGCCGCCCTTCCCGAAGCCGGCGTTTCCCACGTTCTGATTCCCGGTTGCTCTGTCACCACGTCCAAACTGGCACAAAAAGTAGCCCAAAAACACAAAAATATTTATTTTGCCGCAGGGGTGCATCCCGGGGATGTTCTGACAATGGAATACGACGACATAGACCGTCTTGCCGCTTTGGCTTCGGACCCAAAGTGTGTTGCCATTGGAGAAATCGGGCTGGACTTTTATTGGGAAAAAGACCCGATTATCCACGATACCCAGCGATATTGGTTTGAACAGCAGTTGCACCTTGCCTTTGAATTGGGAATGCCTGTTATCGTTCACGACCGCAAAGCACATCAAGAGTGTTTCGATGCAGTTCGCAAGACCGGAGTTCGAGGCGTTTTTCATTGTTATTCTTCCGCCGCGGAAATGGCAATGGAGTTGGTGAAAATTGGGTTTTACTGTTCCTTCACCGGCGTGGTTACCTATCAGGGGGTGCGGAAGGCTCTGCGGACGATTGAGGCTCTCCCCATAGAACGAATCTTGTTGGAGACGGATTCCCCCTTTTTAACGCCTGTGCCCTTCCAAAAAGAACGGAACGACCCCCGTCACGTCCGGGCCGTTGCGGAAGTGGTTGCTCAGGTGAAGCATCTCCCCGTAGATGAGGTTATTCGAATTACCACCGAAAATGCCGCTCGTTTGTTTCAAATCAACCTGTGACAAAATTGAAACGAAGAGGTTTCAAAAATATGAAAAAAGACCTTCTAAACTGCAAAATTTGTTTTTTTTCCGAAGTTTACGCTTTGGAAACTTGCATTTTCCATATTGTTATGGTATAATATTAGCGAAGAGCGGAAGTTGATTCCGCTCTTCGAGTTTTGTGTGGAGAAAATTCCGGAAAGGATGAGTTTATGGCGGTTGCCGACATTGTAAGACCCTTGGTTTTTCCCATCACAGAAGCATTGGGCCTGCTTCTTTGGGACGTAGAATTTGTTAAGGAGGGTTCGGAACACTTTCTTCGGGTCTATATCGACCGTGCGGAAGGCGGAGTGGGGATCGAGGACTGTGAAGCTGTTTCCCGTGCCTTGGACCCGATTTTGGATGAGGTCGACCCCATCTCTCAGAGTTATCATTTGGAGATTTGCTCTGCGGGGCTTATCCGAGATTTGAAGACAACGCAGCATATTCAACGGTTTCTTGGTTATGAAGCGGAAGTTCGTCTTTACAAAGGAGAGGGGACTCTTCCCAAGAAATTCGTTGCCCGGCTGGACGGCGTTGATGAAGAATCCCTGACCGTTACCGTGGGAAACGATACCGTCACCTTGGAACGGAAACTGATTTCGAAAATAAAAATTGATTTGATATAAGCGGAGGTAAACAGGAAAAATGAACGAAGAATTTTACAAAGCCCTTGCCTTGTTGCAACAGGAAAAAGGTATTCCCCAGAAGTATATGCTGGAAAAGATTCGTGCCGCCATTGCGTCTGCCGTGAAGCGCGACCGCAGTGTGCCCGCAGAAAACGTAGACGTGGTTTTTGACGAGGATAAGAAGACCATCAGCGTCTTTATCAAGCGTCTCGTCGTGGATAACGTGGAAGATCCTTCCATCGAAATTTCCGTGGAAGAGGCCCGGGAAATCTCCGCAAAATATCAATTGGGAGATTATGTTCGGGACGAAGTTGACCCCGCTACCGTGGGCAGAATTGCCGCAAAGGTCGGGAAAAACGTTATCGTTCAAGGAATTAACGAAGCCGTCAACGGCTCTCTTATCAACGAATTTGAAGGCCAAAAGGGTTGTATCGTTACCGGTACGGTTGACCGCGTGGATGAATTTAACCGTGTGGTTTATCTGAACATCAACGGCTATTCTTTGCCTTTGAATCTTCGGGACCAGATTCCCGGCGAAACCTTCCGGGACGGAGACCACGTAAAGGTCTGCGTTTCCGATATCCGCCGGAATGCCAAGAGCCAGGAGATCGTTCTTTCCAGAACCAATGCGGAATTTTTACGCCGCTTGTTCCAGGTAGAAATTCCCGAAGTTGCCGACGGTACCGTTCGTGTAATGGCTATCGCCCGGGAAGCCGGCTCCCGTTCCAAGGTTGCCGTCTGGTCCAAGAATGCCGATGTTGACCCGGTGGGCTCCTGTATCGGTCCCAAGCAGATGCGTATCAACTCCATTCTCTCTGAATTGAACGGGGAACGTATCGACCTGATTAAGTATAGCCCCGACCCGGAAGAATTTATTGTTGCGGCCCTCTCTCCCGCAACGGTCCGAATTGTAGAAATCAATAAAAATGAGCGTACCTGCCGCGTTGCGGTTGCCGCCGACCAGCTTTCCCTTGCGATTGGTAAGACCGGTCAGAATGTCCGCCTCGCCGCTGGGTTGACCAACTATCACATTGATATTGTGGCGGAATAAACGATGAAAAAAAGTATCCGGCATAAAGGGGTCAATATTCGGATGTGTGCCGCTTGCGGCCTTCGGTCTCGCAAAGACGAGGCTGATTATATCCGAATCGTTTTGCCCAAAGGCGGAACCCCTGTAATCGACAGAGATTTAACCCATCCGGGACGGGGTGCATACGTGTGCCGCAATCAGGATTGCGTCCGCAAGCTTTGTAAATCCCGCCGGTTATCCCGCTTGTTACGGGGTGCGGTCTCTGAGGAAATCTATGAAGAACTTCGCAAGGAGGTCGGACTGGATGGATAAAACCTTTTTGCCCACCTTAGGACTTGCCCGCAGAGCGGGAAAAGTGCTTATGGGTGTGGAATCCATTGAAAAGTACACAAAACCCGTAGAGCTTCTGATTTTCGCATCCGATGCCTCTCCCCGGGTGAAGCGTGCCTTATCTTTTCGGAAAGAACCTTCTATTACGCCGGAACTGACCAAAGAACAACTTGGACGTGCCGTAGGGTGCAAATCGGCCGCTGTTATCGCGGTCATCGATGCCGGATTTGCCGGTGTCATTCGGAAAAAATTGGAATTGCAGGAGGAGAATGTATGAGTTTGTTTACGAAATACCGCATCCGCGAGATGGGGAAAGATTTCAATATGAAGCCTCAGGACATTATTTCTTTGTTGGAGGCTCGGTTTGGGGAAGCCCCTGCCAATCAACAGGCGGTCTTGAACGATGACCAGCTGAATTATTTGTTTGAGTATTTTATTCAGAAAAATCAAATTCCTTCCCTGGCCTTCTATTTTCAGGCCTATCAGGGAAAAGAGCCTTACGCTGTAAAACAGCGCAGAATTAAGCAGGAGCGGGAAGCCAAAGAGGCGGAAGAACGCCGTAAGGCCGAAGAAGCCGCCGCTGCCGAAGCCGCCAAGAAGGCTGCCGCAGAAGCGAAGAAGAAGGCTGCCGCAGAAGCTGCCAAGAAAGCCGCTGAGGAAGCTGAAAAGCAAAAGGAATTGGAAGCCAAGAAAGCGGAAGCCGCTGCTAAGAAAGCCGCGGAAGAAGAAGCGAAAAAAGCCTCCGTTGAAGCGCGCAAACAGCAGCAGCAAAAGAAACCCGCCACGAAGCGTGATAACCTGAAACGCGTGGAATTCCCTGCCAAACAAGACCAAGAACGGGGAAGCGTCAATATCGTTTCCGGAGAAGACACCCGTTCCGGTTACGGTCGAGACGTAATGGTGGTCGACACTCGTAACGCCGCAGACTTTAACCAGGCCAAATACGATTCCCGTCTCGATGATATCGTTGGCAATAAGGGGAACCGTGACTACGGTAAGAGCAAACAAAAGATTAACAAGAAGAATAATAAAAAGCAGAATTTCCGCAGCAAGAAGGAAGACGAACAGGCCAAGTTGAAGCGTATGGAACAGTACGAAAAGGATAAGAAGAAGCACCTGAGCAACGTGGTCCTTCCCGAAAGCCTTTCGGTTAGTGAACTGTCTGCAAAACTCCGTACCACCAACGTCGAAGTTGTCAAAAAGCTGATGGAACTGGGCATTATGGCCAGTGCTTCTCAGATTATTGATTATGATACGGCCGCTTTGGTTGCGGAAGAATTGGGTGCAAAGGTTACCAAGGAAGTTGTCGTCACCATTGAAGAACAACTGTTTAACGACCACGAAGACGAAGAATCCGAATTGGAAACCCGTCCTCCCGTCGTTGTTGTTATGGGGCACGTTGACCACGGGAAAACGTCTTTGTTGGATGCAATTCGTAACACCAACGTTACCGCAGGGGAAGCCGGCGGTATTACCCAGCACATCGGTGCTTACAGCATCCACGTCAACGACCACGATATCACGTTCCTGGATACGCCGGGTCACGCCGCCTTTACCGCTATGCGAGCCCGCGGTGCGGAAGTAACCGACGTTGCCATTATCGTCGTGGCCGCCGATGACGGCATTATGCCTCAGACCGTGGAAGCCATCAATCACGCAAAAGCGGCAAATGTTCCCATTATCGTTGCCGTAAATAAAATGGATAAACCCACCGCAAACTATGACCGGGTTATGCAGGCGCTGACCGAATACGAATTGGTTCCCGAAGAATGGGGCGGCGATACTATCTGCGTTCCCGTTTCCGCAATGAAGCACGAAGGAATCGACCAACTTTTGGAAATGATTCTTCTTGTTTCCGAAGTTGCAGACTTGAAGGCTAATCCCAACCGGGAAGCAAAGGGTACGGTTATCGAAGCCAAATTGGATAAGGGCAGAGGCCCCGTGGCATCGGTTCTTATCAACAACGGTACGCTTCATACCGGCGATGTTTTGGTTGCCGGAGCATCCGTTGGTCGCGTTCGCGTGATGACCAACGATAAGGGAATGCGTATCAAAGAAGCCGGACCTTCCACTCCCGTGGAAATTATCGGTCTTTCCGACGTTCCCGCCGCAGGCGACTTGTTCGAAGTTGTTAAAGACGAAAAGATGGCTCGGGAATTGGTTGAAAAACGGAAGTTTGAACAAAAGCAGGAAACGTTCCAGGACCGCGCCAAAGTTTCTCTCGACGAACTGTTCTCTCAGATTCAGACCGGGGACGTGAAGACTCTCAACCTGATTGTCAAAGCAGACGTTCAAGGGTCTGTGGAAGCCGTTCGTTCTTCGCTGTTGAAACTTTCCAACGACGAAGTGAAGGTAAAAGTGATTCACAACGCCGTCGGTGCTATTACCGAATCTGACGTTATGTTGGCTCACGCTTCCAACGCTATTATTATCGGATTTAACGTTCGCCCCGACGCCAACGTTCGTGCGCAAGCGGAAAAGGATAAAGTTGATATCCGTCTGTACCGCATTATTTACGATTGCTTGGAAGAAATGGAAGCTGCGTTAAAGGGAATGCTTGCTCCCAAGTATACCGAAAACGTTCTCGGCCACGCCGAAGTCCGCCAGACTTTCCGGGTTTCCGGGGTTGGTACGATTTGCGGATGCTATGTGAAGGACGGCAAAATCCTCCGTTCCGCATCGGTTCGTCTGGTTCGTGACGGTATCGTTGTTTACGAAGGAAAAATCGACTCTCTGAAACGCTTCAAAGACGATGCCAAGGAAGTGGCGGAAGGCTTTGAATGTGGTATTGGACTGGATAAATTTAACGACGTGAAGGAAGGCGACGTAATCGAAGCCTACCTTATGGAAGAGGTTAAAGACTAATCTTCTTCCGGAAAGGACCTGTTATGGGATCGAATTATAAGCAAAATCGGGTCAATGAAGAAATCAAACGAGCCGTCGCTTCCATCCTTTCCGAAGTGAAAGACCCGCGGATTCCTCCGATGCCGACTGTGGTATCGGTGGAAGTGACCGGGGACTTAAAGTATGCAAAAATCTATCTCAGTTTTCTTGGAAATTACGACGAAGCGGAAGTCCGGAAGGGGTTGAAGGCCTGTTCCGGATACGTCCGCAAGCGCATCGGTGAATCGGTGCGGATGCGAAATACTCCTGAACCGGTCTTTGTTTTGGACCGTTCTTTGGAGCAAGGAATTCGCATCAATGAAATTTTGAAGAATCTGGAAAACGGAAACGATCGATGATGAACGAAATGTATCTTACCGCCTTTCGGGAACTGATGACGATGGACGACGTTCTCATTCTGGTTCATCGGAATCCCGACGGGGATTGCCTCGGAACGGCTTTTGCGTTGAAGCGGGCCTTTGAAAATCTGGGGCGGCGGGTCTGTGTGGCCGCAACCGGCACCGTTGACCGAAATCTCAGAGATATTACCGACGGCGCAGAAGAGTTAAAACCTCGGTTTCTGCCTTCCGCCATCGTCTCGGTAGATGTGGCAACCCAGCAAATGCTCGGCCCTGATTTGGTGAATTATTGGGACACGGTAGATTATAATATTGACCACCACTATACAAATACCGAATATGCCCGGCACAATATCGTCTTTGGCTCTGCCTCTTCGGCAGGGGAGGTCCTGTTTGACCTTTTTCAGGCTTGTGATGTGGAAATTGACGACGTTATGGCGGAAAAACTGTATGCCGCCATCGCTTTTGATACCGGTTGTTTCCGGTATTCCAACACCACTGCCCATACCCACGAAGTGGCTGCGGAGTTGTTGAAACACTCCTTTAATGCCCCCGGCGTCGTGCGGAAAATGTTTGACGTTGTACCCCTTCGCCAATTAAAAATGGAACGTGCGGCCTTGGATTCTCTGCATCTTTATCGGGATGGTCAAGTCATCTTGTTGCCAATTACCCGGAAAATGTTGGAAGAAAACGGTGCTTTGGACGAAGATGTCTCGGGGATGGTTTCTTTGGTTCGTCGAATTGAAGGCGCTGTGGTTTGTGCTACCCTGAAAGAAACCAAGGAAGGGGACGTAAAAGTCTCTTTACGCTCCTGTGACGACGTTTTTGACGTGTCGTCCGTAGCGGCGGTATTTGGCGGCGGCGGCCACGTAAAAGCGTCCGGCTGTTTGATAAAAGCAACGATGGAAGATGCGGAAAATTTGCTTTTGCAGGCCATTGAACAGCGTCTTGACGCAGAGGGGGAGACGGTATGATTCTTCTTGTGGACAAGCCCACCGGAATGACCTCTCAAAAAGTGGTTTCCAAAATTAAACACGCTTCTGCAACTAAGTTGAAGATCGGGCACACGGGGACGTTAGACCCTATGTGTACCGGTCTTTTGCCGGTTTTAACCGACCGGGATACAAAACTAACCCAATTTTTCCCCCACACCAAGCAGTATCTGGCGTCCATTCGATTTGGATTGAAGACCGATACCGGTGATGTTACGGGGGAAACGTTGGAGACGTCTGCGTTACCCACCGAAGAAGAATTTCGCAACGCTTTGCCGGCTTTTATCGGTCCCGGAGAGCAGATTCCCCCGATGTATTCTGCGGTACACGTGGAGGGAAAACGCCTGTATGAATTGGCTCGGATGGGACTGGAAGTGGAGCGTCAACCTCGGAAAATAGAAATATTTGACCTTACATACGTGGATTGCATTTCCCACGGGGAATACCGATTTTTGGTTACCTGCTCCACCGGTACTTATATTCGAACTCTTTGCGAGGATATCGCCGCAAAAATGGGACTTTGTGCGGCAATGTCCGCGTTGCGAAGAACGGAATCCAATGGGTTTACATTGACCGATGCGCTTCCCTTAAACGAAGTAATTCGATACGGGGAAGAAGGACGGCTTGCGGAGTTGTCTGTGTCTTCCGAAACGGCATTTTCTTATTTGTCCGCCCTGACGATTCCGGAAAGCGGAGAGAGGTATTATCGAAACGGCGGAGTTTTAACGCCGGACCGGGTGGCGCCAATTCCGGAACAAGAGGGGCTGTACCGAGCGTATTCTCAATCCGGTGCCTTTCTTGGATTGGCGCATTTTGAACAGAAATCCATAAAATCCGCATTTAACGCGGAATAACAGAGGAGGTGTCGTTATGTCAGTGGTCACCGTCGGTGATTTTGACGGCGTTCATACCGGACACAAGGCGTTATTGCGTCAGGTGGTCCAATTCGCTTCCGCACAAGACCTTCCGGCCGTAGTTGTTACCTTTGACCGGAACTGTAAGCAGTTTTTACATCAATCTCCCCGGGAATTTTTGACTGATACGGAAGAAAAACGACAACTTCTCCTTGCCGAAGGAATTGACACGGTCTGTGTCGTTCCCTTCGATGAAGCGTTTTCTCAAATGTCTTCCCAAGAATTTCTTCTGTTTCTGAAAGAGCATTGCGGTTGTACGCATCTGTTCGGTGGAGAAGATTTTTGCTTCGGAAGGGGAGGACAGGCTTCTCTGACGGATGGAACGAGTGAATGCGGAATTAGTCAGCACGTGGTTGATTTAAAAGCTGACGTAATGAAAATTTCTTCCACGTCAATTCGTGCCGCCTTGCGGGAGGGACTTGTGGAACGTGCCAATCAGTGGCTTGGGTACGAGTATTTTCTCTCCGGAACGGTCGTGGAAGGAAAGCATTTGGGCAGAACCATTGGATTTCCCACTGTGAATTTGGAAGCCCCTGCGGGAAAAATCATTCCCGGGAACGGGGTTTATATCACTGAAACGACAGTGAACGGCAAAACCTATCGTTCCATCACCAACGTTGGCGTTCGTCCTACGGTTCACGACGGCGGCGGGCGTAACGTGGAAACGCATCTTCTGCAAGCAGATGGGGATTTTTATGGAAAAAACGTAACGGTTCGTTTTTTGACCCGCCTTCGGAACGAAATGCACTTTTCTGATCTGGGAGACTTGATGCAACAGTTGAAAATCGACCGAGATATGGCGTTTGTGTGGCACAATACGCAATATTTTTCGTGAAGTTGCACAATTTACAAAGGTTTATGGTGTTTTTCGGTAATATGTCACAAAAATAACATTGATTTCTTGTGTAAAATATGGTATAATATAGGTGAACTTAACCAAGAATTGTTTTCATTTTTGTGCAAAAGTACAAATGTTTAACGAATACGGTCAAGATTTCAATAACCGGGAAAAGGATTGGAAAAAGCAATGTCAACAAAAATGTTTCAAGAATTGATTCAGAAGACCAGAGACGTCACTGATCGCATCATCGGGATTATGGATGACACGAGAACCGTCGTTGCGTGCAGTGACCTTTCTATGATCGGACAAACTCTGGATATCAACGTAGCGGAATATTTTGCAATGACCGATGTGGCCTTGATTAATGGCTATACATATCGGGTCATCGGTTCCCGCATAAAATTTGAGAATTTTGTTTTCGTAAAGGGCACAGACTCTGCCGCAAAAAGCCTTTCCGGTGTTTTGGCTCTTTCTTTGGGTACGATTAAAGAGTATCACGATGAGAAATATGATAAAGGCAACTTCGTGAAAAACGTAATGCTGGAAAATATCCTTCCCGGCGATATTTATCCCAAGAGCAAGGAGTTGCACTTTAACGGTGACATTCCCCGTGTGGTGATCTTGATTCGTCTTGTAGACCGTACCGAAGTTTTTGCATACGATATCGTACAAAATCTCTTCCCGGAAAAGACCAAAGACTTCGTTGTCAACGTGGGCGAGAATGATATTGCCTTGGTGAAAGAAGTGAAAGCGGGCGTTCAGCAAAAGGATTTAGAAAAACTTGCCCGTTCTATCGTAGATACTCTGAATTCCGAATTCTACACCCGTGCGGTTGTTGGTATCGGTACGGTGATCAATAACCTTCGGGAACTGTCCCGTTCTTACAAGGAAGCTCAGGTGGCCATTGAAGTAGGCAAAGTGTTCGACGTGGAAAAGGTCATTATGAGCTATTCTAACCTGGGAATCGGAAGATTGATTTACTACCTTCCTACAACCTTGTGCAATATGTTCCTTGCGGAAGTGTTCAAGAAAGGCTCCATTGATTCTCTTGACCACGAGACCCTCTTTACCATTCAGAAGTTCTTTGAAAACAATTTGAACGTTTCCGAAACTTCCCGAAAACTCTTCGTTCATCGGAATACGCTGGTATATCGTCTGGAAAAGATTCGTCGGTTGACCGGATTGGATTTGAAGCAGTTTGACCACGCGATTGTGTTTAAGGTCGCCTTGATGGTTCGGAAGTATTTGGATTCCAACCCGACGAAGTATTGATCGGAGGCCCGTTTTGATTCAGCTTATCAATGTTACCAAACGGTATCCGAAATCCGGTACCGTCGCTCTTCGGAAGGTCAGCCTTCGTATCGAAGACGGAGAGTTTGTTTTTATCACCGGAAATTCCGGGGCGGGGAAATCTACAATGGTTCATCTTTTGACCTGTGAAGATATCCCTTCCAGCGGTGACGTTATCGTAGATGGCCGGAATACCAAACACCTTTCCCGCCGTCAGATTCCCAAATACCGTCGTAATATTGGGATTGTGTTCCAGGATTTCCGCCTGATTCCCAATCTCACCGTATACGACAATATTGCGTTTTCCCTTCGGGTCGTGGGCCGGCGTAGAAAGGATATTACCCGCCGGGTTGCCCGGGCAATGGAATTGGTAGGGTTGACGCACAAAGCCAAGGTATATCCCGACCAACTTTCCGGGGGCGAACAGCAACGCGTTGCGGTTGCCCGTGCCATCGTCAATAATCCCTCTTTGATTATTGCAGACGAACCTACGGGGAACGTAGACCCGTCCCTTTCTCTGGAAATTATGAATATGCTGCTTCGCATCAACCAGATGGGAATTACCGTCGTGGTGGTTACCCACGAACAGCATTTGGTGGACCGGATGAATCAGCGGGTGATTCGCATCGAAAAAGGTCGCATCGCCGAAGATTCCGCCAACCCTGAACCGAAGGAGGTAGAAGAACAATGAGTTTAGACAGCCTTTGGTTTTTGATTAAAAGTGCATTAAACAATCTCTACCGCAACCTTTTGCTGACGGTAGCTTCTGTGACGGTTTTGACGATCTGTCTTTCCCTTTTGGGGTGTACCACACTGGTGATTCGGAACGTGAACGCTTTTGTGGAAGAAATCGGAGAAAGCCGCATCGCCGTATTCTTGGAAGAGGATATGGACGATTTGGATATCGTTCGGTTCAAGGAAGAACTTGTTGCCATTGACAACGTTGGGGAAATAACCTACGAAACCAAGGAACAAGCGTTACAGAATTATTTGCAGACCTTGGGGGCGGACACCGGAATAGAAGAAGCCCTCGACCCCGAAACCTTCCGAGCGTCAATGATTTTTGAAATCGTGGACCTGTCCAAGTATGACCAGACGCTCTACGAGATTCGCAAATTGGACGGTGTAGGCGAGATTCAGGAGCGCCGGGACGTGGTGGAAGGAATCTTGGAGATTCGGAAAGTCATTTCCTTTTTGTCTCTGTGGGTCATCGTCCTGTTCCTGGTGGTTTCAATGTTCATTATTATGAACTCGGTAAAACTTTCGGTTTATGCTCGCCGGCTGGAAATCAACATTATGAAATACGTGGGAGCCACCGACTTTTTCATTCAATTGCCATACTTTATTGAAGGTATGTTGATTGGCCTTGTTGCCGGCATCGTTTCCTTCTTTGTACAGTTTTACGTTTATACTGCGGTTCTTTATCCCATTCTTTCCGAATTGTTTACTCCCCTCTCCTTTGTGAAAGAATTGTCCTTCTGGATTCCGTTTTTCCTCATCGGAGGGGTGTTTATCGGAATCGTCGGTTCCGTTTACCCGGTTAAAAAGTATCTTAAAGTCTAATCTTTGTTCGTAAGTTTTTAGGTGATTTTATGACGAAAAAAATCCTTTCTCTTTTGATGGTTGCCGTTTTAGCTTTGACCGCCCTTCCCTTGACTTTGATGGCGGCTCCTGCCACGTCGGTTGACGATGCGAAGGATAAGATTCAGCAATCCCAAGACCGTCGGGAAGAATTGGAAAATCAATTGGAGCAATCCAAAAAAGAAGAAGAGTCCTATCAGGCGCAAAAGGAAATCCTTGAACAGCAATTGGGGGAATTGAATTCCGAAATCGGTGCCTATAACGACTTGATTCAGGAACTGGACGGCCAAATCTCTTCGATGGAAAAAGCCATTGCAGACGCAGAATCAAATTATAGCGATAATATTGACAAATTCAAAGCACAAGCCCGAGCTACTTACGAACAAGGTCAGATTTCCTATCTGGACGTTCTTCTCGGTGCGGAAAGTTTTTCTGATTTCTTGCTTCGTTTGGATTACGTCAAACAGGTAGCCCTTTATGAACGGGAACTGTTGGATACCATTCAGCAGAGCATTAAAACCATTAAAAACAACAAGGTGGAAGTGGAAACCAAGCGCACCGAGCAGGTTACTGCCCGCGATGCCGTTGCAGAGCGCAAAAACCAAGTTCAATCCAAAGAAAATTATTATCAATCCATTATCAATAAGATGAACTCCAACCAGGCTTATATCGACAAAATGATTAAGGCTGAAATGGAAGCCGAAGCCGAACTGAACAAATGGATTGAAGAGGAACTTGCGGGCAGAGGCAATTCCGACGTGGTATATGATACCGGCGATTGGGGATGGCCCGTGGCAAGAGGAAACGGTCACCATTACGTTTCGTCCGGTTACGGTTGGCGTACCCTTCGTGGAAAGCGGAGCTTCCACTATGCCATCGATATTGCGGTTCCTCGGAATACCCCTGTGTTGGCAAGTAAATCCGGTGTCGTCATTTTTTCCGGATGGAAAAACGGCGGTTACGGT
Source organism: Eubacteriales bacterium (assembly GCA_045542115.1). Taxonomy (GTDB): domain Bacteria; phylum Bacillota; class Clostridia; order Oscillospirales; family UBA644; genus RGIG995. The sequence continues at coordinate 86,057 of JAZQKK010000014.1, read as the reverse complement.
TGGCTTTGCCAAATTGACCACGGAAACGGTTACATCACTTACTATCTCCATTTGAACTCTCGTCCCATCGTCTCTGTGGGACAGCGTGTGGAAAAAGGACAAACCATCGGCTACGTTGGGATGTCCGGCGGCACCAGTACCGGATATCATTTGGACATTCGTTTTTATGTCAACGGAAAAGCACAAAACCCGATGAATTATCTGAAAAAACCGAGCTGGGTGCGTTAAACGGAGGTTTTTATGAAGAAAGCCCAAAGAGGAATCCGCTACGGCACGATGTTCTTTATTTTGGTTGCAACAGTTATTTTGACCGCTATTGCCACATATTTTTATGTCAGTCACAAGGTTGACAATTTGGGGCGCAACCAACAGATTTATACCAAACTGAATAAAGTAAACGACCTGGTCAATAAAAACTACATTCTGCCCATCGACCCGGTCTCCGGGAACGACCAGATCCTGGACGGTATTGTAGACGGCTATATCGACGGTCTGGGCGATGAATATTCCTATTATCTCAACGAGACTAACTACCGTCTTTCGGCCAGCGCCGCGGAATCTTCCAGCGTTGGGATCGGGATTCGTTCTGCGTACGATAAGCAGACCGGCGGTGTTTTTGTTGATTTTGTGAAGAACAATTCCCCCGCCCAATCCGCAGGGGTGAAAACCGGAGATATTATCGTGTCGGTCAATGGAAATGACGTTGCCGATTTGGGGTATCGTAATGCGGTCTACGCCTTGTCCGGTGCAGAAGGGACCGACGTGGTTCTGTCTTTGATTCGGGAAGGGGAGACGTCTTCCGTTACCCTTACCGTCACCCGTTCTGTGTTTGACCCCGAAACGGTGCAATACCGTCTTTTGGAATCGGGGATCGGTTATTTATATATCAACGAATTTGACGTTTCCACCGTCTCGGAATTTTCTTCTGCAATAGAGACTCTTCGGGGTGCCGGAGCTAGAGGCTTTATTCTGGACCTTCGGTTTAATGGAGGCGGAGACCTTCTTTCGTCGTTAGACGTTTTGGATAAGGTTATGCCTGCCGGAATTATGTGTTCCGTCAAGGAATTTTCTTCGGTAGAGCAGAAGACCTATTATTCCGACGAATCGCATATTGCAGAAAAAATCGTGGTCTTGCAAAACTTTGCAACTTCTGACGTTGCGGAAGTGTTTGTGGCAGCCCTGAAAGATACCCAATTTGCCTCTGTTGTCGGTGACGTGACCCGCGGAAAAGGTGTGGGCCAGCGGGATATTCCTCTTTCGGACGGTACGGCAATTCACATTTCCACCTACGAATATATCACTCCCAACGGGACACAATTCAATGAAAGCGGAATCGTTCCCGATGTCAGCGTTTCTCTTTCTGCGGAAAAGATTGACGGTTTTATGACCCTTACTGCCGCAGACGATGACCAATTGCAACAAGCGTTACAGTTAATGCGTTCGCAACTCGGAACTTCTTGATGAACGTTGTTTCGATTCGGCTTTTTTAAGCCGGATCGATTCCTTTTTGTATTCTGAGGTGAATTTTTTTGAAAAAGTCTCTTTCTGTCCTAATTGCCGTTTTATTGACTGCCGTTATCACGTTTTCTTTGACGGTTGGCGGAATTGCTCTTTGGAACGGGGAAATGACCAACGGGTTTTACAAATCCATTTCGGAGATTCGCAGTTTGATTGATGCTCACGCTGTCTTCAATTTTTCCCAGCAAGATGCCGAATCTGCGGCAATCAACGGCTATTTGTCCGGCTTGGACGACGACTATACTCAATATTGGACGAAAGAAGAATACGAAGCACATCTGTCTTCCAATGAAGGCAATTTCTCGGGAGTCGGCCTTTCCCTTCAATCGAACCAGGTGATTTCCGAAGGGCTTTTTGTCCGTCGAGTTTTGGAAAATTCTCCCGCCGAACAAGCCGGAATTCGGGCCGGAGATTGGATCGTTGCCGTCAACGGTGTTTCGGTTTTGGACCGAGACTACGACCAAGTTTACGATGAATTGCGATTGGATCCCGGAGAAAGCGTTACGCTGACCCTTTCCCGTGGCGAACAGACCCTTTCGGTTTCGGTTACCTGTTCCGATTTCGTGCAATCATACGTTTCCTATCGAATGATTGGAACGGTCGGTTTTATTCGAATCCATTCGTTTACGCTTCCTGCTGCTAATGAATTTCAGGTTGCATTAAATGCATTGCTGGAAAACGGTGCGAAAGGCTTTGTTTTTGATCTTCGCAACAACCCCGGAGGAAGTCTTGCGGCCGTGGAACAGATTCTGGAACTTCTGATTCCCAAAGGGGAAGAAATGGTGGTTATCCGCTATAAAAATTCCGAAGAGATTACCTATTCTAAGTTGGACCAAAAAACCGACCTTCCGATGGTCGTCCTTTTGAACGCTTCTTCCGCCAGCGGGAGCGAATTGATGGCATCCTGTCTGCGGGACGTGAACGGTACCCCCATTGTCGGAACCCGGTCTTACGGAAAAGGAATCGGTCAGTCCACCTTCCGCTTATCCGATGAATCTGCCGTGAAAATTACCACCTTTCATTATTTGACTAAGGGTCGTAACGATTATCACGGTGTCGGGCTGCTCCCCGACGAAACCATTGTGCTGACCGAAGAGCAAGAGAAGTATTTTTACGCTCTCAATGAGAGTAATGACCCTCAATTGCAGGGGGCCTTGAATCGTATCAACGCCGAAATTTCCGGCAAATAATTATAAAAACTATACTATTCATAAAAGGAGACTCAACTATGTCCCAACCTATTTACCTGACCAAAGAAGGTCTTGCAAAGCTGGAAGAAGAACTTCATTATTTGAAGGCCACCAAGCGGGGTGAAGTTGCAGAACGCATCAAAGAAGCCCGCGGTCACGGTGACCTTTCCGAAAACAGTGAATACGATGCCGCTTGTGAAGAACGTGCAATGGTGGAAGCTCGCATCCGCACGTTGGAAGAACAGCTGAAATATGCCCAGGTCGTGGACCAGAGCGAATTGAAGAACGATATCGTTCAGGTCGGTTCCGTGGTTCGGGTTCTGGACTATGAATTTGATGAAGAGATTGAATATTCTATTGTCGGTATGACGGAATCTGACCCTGCTCAGAACAAGATTTCCGACCAAAGCCCCGTAGGGAAGACCCTGTTGGGCAAAAAAGTAGGAGAAACCGTTGTGGTCAATGCTCCCGGCGGTGAATATACCTACAAAATCCTGGCCATTACCCTGCCTCGCTGACCCTTGAATTGAAAGGCGTTTGTTATGTCGTTTCGCTCAAAAGTTGAAAATATCTGGTATCATTACAAGACCACCATCCTTGTTGCCGTATTTTTGATAGGAACTTTGGCGGTGTGCCTTCATAGTTGTGCTACAAAGCCGGAATTTGATATTCAGATTTATTACGTTACGGGCTCTTCCTCTCTTTACAATGAGCAGGTCGCTTGGATCGAAGATGCGGTTTCTGCCCACTGCCCCGATATGAACGGGGATGGGGAAGTCAAGGTTGCAGTGACCGGCTTGAAGGTGGGGGAGAATACCGACCCTTCCGAACGGGCAAAATACCTGAATTTGGTCCAGGCGGGAGAAGTGCTTCTTCTCTTTGGAGACCAGGGCGGAATTGATTATTTGTACCGAAACGGTTATTTGCAAACGCTGTATGATTTTACCGACCGGACCGACGGCGAAGGGTATGCCTGGAAGGTAACGGGAACGCCCCTTACCGCTGAAAGTCCCGGGTTTGACGTTTTTTCGGAGAACCTTTACGTTTCTCTCCGTATTTTTGATGACACGTGGTCGTCGTCCCGTCCCGCGGTGAAAAGCAACTACGAAGCGGCTCGGCAGACTTTGACTTCGATGATTGCTTCTTCGGAAGAATAAATCCCTCGGAAGACGCATATCTTTTTCTATGAATTTTCTATGAAATTTCCTTACGAAGCCCGGATAACCGCATAACTTACGTTCCCCCGGAAATACTTTTTCTATATTCAACTCTGGGAAGGGGAAGCAGAAAAAGTATGAAAGCGGTTATTATGGCGGGAGGATTCGGGACTCGTCTTCGGCCCTTAACGGAAGGGATTCCGAAGCCTTGTGTTCCGGTGGCGGGAGTGCCGTGTATCGTGCGACTCGTCCGCAATCTTTCCAAACTCGGGATTCGGGAATTTCACGTTTCGTTGTTTTATCTTCCGGAAAAGATAAAACAAACCCTGAATCTTCCGGAATTTGAAGAATTAAAGATTTATTATCACCAAGAATCCGTTCCCTTGGGGACGGCAGGTTCGGTCAAAAACTGTCTGGCAGACTGCAAAGAGGATTTTATCGTAGCCAGCGGGGACGGTGTTTTTGATTATGATTTGACCGAAGCGATTTCCTTTCATCAACGTCACGGGGGCCCTTTGACCATTCTTTCTGCCCGCGCTAATGACCCGGGGGAATACGGTGTTCTGTTAGCGGACGAAGCCGGAAAAATTTCCCGTTTTTTGGAAAAGCCCGATTGGGCACACTCGTATTCGGATTTGGTCAATACGGGTATCTATCTCTGTTCCCCCCGCTTGTTGGAATGGATTCCCCAAACGACTTGTGATTTTTCCAAGGACATTTTTCCGAATCTGATGCGCCAAGGGGTGGACCTATATCATTTTTCCCCCCAAGGATATTGGTGTGATATCGGAACGGTATCCTCTTATCTGGAATGTAATAAGCATTTGCTTTCCGGTCAGCCGGACGTGATTCTCAGCCCCGTTGATGAACAGACGGTCATTGAATCTCCCTGTTATATCGGAAAAAATGTTCATTTGCAACGTTGTCATATCGGCCCGTATACCGTCATCGGTGACGGCTCTTTTTTGACTGAATCCCGGTTGGACGGTTGTGTTTTGGATTCCGGAGTTGTTTGTCGCCCCGGTTCGGTTGCCCGAAATGCGGTATTGTGTAAAAATTCCCAACTTTCCCGAAACGTACGCATCGGAGATGATTGTGTCGTCGGCTCTGATTGCGAAATCGGCGCATCGGCTACCGTTTGTGCAGGCGTGCGTATCTATCCTATGAACCGAATCCCGGAAAACAGTTTTCTTTCCGGGAATGTGCACCATAATCTCCGAACGCTTCTTCCCGAAGAAGGTCGGATTCTCTTTCCCTACGGCGAGGATTTTGGCGGGTCGATGATGTATGAGATTGGCCGTGCCCTTGCAGAGTTGTTGGGTGGCGACGTGTTGATTGGCCGTGCCGAACAACGGGATGCCGCCGCCGCGATGACTTTTTGCGGTGGAGTTCTTGCTTGTGGAAAAAACGTATATGATACCGGGGTGAACGAATTATCCCAATTTCGTTTCACCGTGCGTAATTATGCCTTTTGTTGCGGCGCCTTTTTTGAGCGGAGTTATTCCAACCTCGTCCTTCGTCTTTACGATGGGAACGGAATGCCTCTCTCGGTGACCGATAGTCGGAAATTGGGCAAACTTCTTGCGGCAGAAACGTGTTGTGGTGAAAAAGACGGAGTTTACCGTGTGTTTCGGGGCGGAAGCAAGGCCTATCTGTCCTATCTTCGTTCTTTTGGAGTACCCAAGCGTCTTAAAATGCGGGTCGTTTCTTCGCCCACGCTATCTCCCTTGCTCCCCGACGTTCCCGAAAATGAGGCCGGCGAGCGGATGCGCGTCGGATCGGAATGGGTCCGTATTGAAGATTCAGCCGGCGAGCCCTACGACGAAAACTTGGTGCGGATTGCATCTTGTATTTCCTTGGGTCGGCGAATTTCTCCCGTTCTGTTCCCGGAATCGTTCCCTGCGGTTACGGAGCAGATTGCCACTTCTTTCGGGGTAAGAGCTATTCGTATTTCATCGGAAGATGTGACGTATTCCAAAAAATTGTATCCGCTTACCGACCCGAATGCGGTTGCTTTGTTGATTTTAAACTTGTTGGAGGAAGAAGATTGTTCTTTTCGGGACTTCGTTTCCCGATTCCCTTGTTTTTCCGTTAAGCAAAGAGATGTATTCGTCACCGTCCCCAGAAGCACCGTAATGCGGCTTTTGGTCTCGTCCGGCGGAGAATTGTCCGAAGGAATCCGTTTTCGGGACCGTTCCGGAATCGTACGAATCGTTCCGAAATCCGGAACCAATGCTTTTCGCATCTATTCCGAAGCCTCTAATGCGGAGACTGCGGAAGAGTTATGCGAATTTTATTCCTTGAAACTGAAAGGGTTAAAACCCGATTAACGACCGGCAGTTGCCGGTTACATAGAACCGTTGAATTTATATAAGGAGGACTATTTTGAAAAAAATCGAAAAGATCAGAATCATTCCGCTGGGCGGATTGAATGAAATCGGAAAAAATATGACGTTGATTGAATGTGGGAAAGATATTATCGTCGTGGACTGCGGGATGGCGTTCCCCGACGAAGATATGCCCGGCGTGGATTACGTTATTCCCGATGTTCAATACTTGATTAAAAATAAAGACCGCGTTGCCGCTATTTTTCTGACCCACGGCCACGAAGACCATATCGGAGCACTTCCTTACGTTTTGCGCGACGTAAACGTTCCCGTCTACGGGACACGGATGACGCTGGGAATCGTTATCAACAAACTCCGGGAATTCCATTTGGAAAAACAGGTTCAATTGATGCAGGTATCCGCTGGGGATTCGGTAAAGATCGGTTCTCTTTCGGTGGAATACATCCACACCAATCACTCCATTGCCGACTCCGCCGCCTTGGCGATTCATACTCCCTGCGGTGTGATTTTCCACACCGGGGATTTTAAGATTGACGTAAGCCCCATTGACGGGGATATTATCGACCTTCCCCGAATCGGTGAATTGGGAAAAGAAGGAATTCTGGCGCTTTTGTCCGACTCTACCGGTGCGGAGAAGCCCGGTCATTCGATGAGTGAAAGCAAGGTCGGCTTTTCCCTGAGTGATATTTTCCGCCGAGCCGATAAAAAACGTATTATCGTTGCAACCTTTGCATCCAACGTCCACCGGGTTCAGCAGATTATCAATCTTGCCGCCCAATACGGCCGTAAGGTCGCAGTCAGCGGCCGCAGTATGATGACGGTGCTGGAAGCCGCAATGCAATTGGGTTACACGAAGGTTCCCAAGGGTATTTTGATTGATATTGATAAAATCAAAAAAATTCCCCCGGAGCAGTTGGTGGTCATTACCACCGGAAGCCAAGGGGAACCGATGTCCGCATTGTATCGGATGGCATACTCTGAGCACAAAGTGGTGGAAATTAACGAAAAAGATTTGGTTATCGTTTCTGCATCTGCCATCCCGGGCAATGAAAAACCCGTAGGAAATATGGTTAACGAGTTGTTCCGTTCCGGAGCGGAAGTGGTCTACGAGTCGTACAACGATATCCACGCTTCCGGTCACGCTTGTCAGGAAGAATTGAAATTGATGCTGGGAATGACGCAACCCAAATTTTTCATTCCGGTGCACGGGGAATACCGACACTTGCATCGCCACGCAAAATTGGCCGAATCGATGGGGATTGCCCCGGAAAACATTCTGATTTCCGAAATCGGAAACATTATCGAATTGGATAAAAACTCCGCTAAAATTGTGGGAACCGTGCCTGCCGGCCGCGTTCTTGTGGATGGACTTGGGGTTGGTGACGTAGGAAACGTCGTGCTCCGGGACCGGAAACACCTTGCCCAGGACGGTCTTATCGTCGCCGTTGCCGTTGTGGACTCTAAATCAGGAGAGTTGATTTCTGAGCCGGAAATCGTCACCCGGGGCTTTGTGTATATCCGGGAGAACGGGGAATTGATGGACACGGTGAAGAAGATCACCACCGACGTAATTACCCGTTATGCAAAAACCAAGCAGAACGATTGGGTCTATACCGCAAAGACAAAACTTCGGGACGAACTGGATAAGTATATTTTCAGCGAAACGATGCGCAAACCGATGATTCTTCCCGTAATCAAATATATTTAACCGAGGTGTGATATGGAAAATATCCGCAGCTATTTTGATTCCTTGAAGGGAAAGGAAATTGCCGTCGTTGGGTTGGGAGTCAGTCACCGTCCGTTGATTGGACTTCTTTTGCAACAAGGCCTTTCCGTGACTGCTTACGATAAAAAAACCTTGGAAGAATTGGGTGAATTTGCGGAAGAATACGCCCGAAAAGGTGTAAAATTCGTTTTGGGAGAAGGTTATCTGGACCGGTTGGAGGGGGATTTGATTTTCAAGACCCCGGGGATGCGGGGAGACCTGCCTCCCTTCGAAAAGGCCCGTGCCGCCGGAGCCACGGTTACTTCCGAAATGGAAGTGTTTTTCCAACTCTGCCCTTGCCCGATTTTTGCCGTTACGGGAAGTGACGGAAAAACGACGACGACCACGCTGATTTCCAAGTTTCTGTCCGCGCAGGGAAAGAAATGTTACTTAGGGGGAAATATCGGAAAGCCTCTGCTTCCTCAAATCTTTGAGATTCAGCCCGACGACGTAGCCGTGGTGGAATTGTCTTCGTTTCAATTGAACGATATGCACCGTTCCGCGCAGACGGCAGTCGTGACCAACGTTGCTCCCAACCATTTGGATTGGCACGTTGATATGGCGGAATATATCGAAGCAAAACGGTGTGTTTTTCGCCATCAGAACGACCGTGGACGCCTTGTGGTCAATTATGACAACGAAATTACCCGTCAATACGCCAAAGAAGCAAAGGGAGATGTTCTTTACTTTTCTTTCCGCGGCCCGGTTCCCAACGGGGTCTATTTGGACCGGGAAGGAAATATTTGCATCACCGACGGGAATACCGTTTCGGTGTTGATGCACCGTTCACTCATTCGTATTATCGGTGACCATAACGTGGAAAACTATATGGCCGCCATTGCTGCCACCCTCGGCTATGTAGATGCCGACGTGGTGCGCTCCGTTGCCGAATCTTTTGGCGGTGTCGAACACCGGATGGAATTTGTTCGGGAAGTGGACGGGGTGAAATGGTATAACGATTCCATCGCATCCAGCCCAACCCGGGTCATTGCCGGGCTGAAAGCCCAAACGCAGAAAATTATTATGCTCGCCGGGGGATACGATAAGAAAATTCCCTTTGAACCGATGGTGCCTTACGTTTTGGAAAAGGTGAAATATTTGATTCTGACGGGAGCGACTGCGGAAAAGATTCGTGATGCCATTGTTTCCCACCCGGACTATAATGCAGACGCTATCACCCTGGAAATGAGTCCGTCCTGGGATTACGCTATTTCCCGAGCGAAAGAGGTCGCTCTGCCCGGGGATATCGTTTCGTTGTCTCCCGCTTGTGCATCCTTTGACTGTTTTGCCAATTTCGAGGTGCGCGGCGAGTATTTCAAGAAAAAAGTTATGGAGTTTTAATCCAAAAAAAGAGCAAACACAAAACGTGCTTGCTCTTTTTTTATTCCAAAATATTTGAGGTTATCATATCGACGTTCATTTGATGAACCAGGGGCAGGGCTTCTTCTACGGTATCTACTGTCCAGACGTTGATTTTCTTTCCGGCAGCGTGAAGATTTTCGGAAAGGGAAGGGGTCAAGGCTTTATAATAGATATCCAAATCAAGGTTGTATTCTGCCAGCGTTTTTAGCAGGATCTCTTCGGTTCCTCCCCGTTCAAAATAGCTGTTTCCAATCAAATATTGGGCCGATTGTCCCGGATATCTCTCCCGGAGCCGAATCAGGTTATCCAGGCAAAAAGCGATAAACGTGGTGTGTTCCAGCCATTCTTCGTCCCGGATAATGGAAATAATCTCTTCTAACTGTTCAATCGGAAAATCTTGTTTCAATTCCAATACGGCTACTTTTCCATACTCTTTGCAGATGCGGATATATTCCCGCAAGGAAGGAATACAAATGTCGTTTCGGTCTTTTTCTCCGCTCATCCCGCACAGTTTGATCCTGCGAACCGTGTCATAGGTACATTGCGTTACGTTGATATCATCCATCGCCACGCGAAGGGTGGAACTGTCGTGAATACATACGTACTGGCCGTCGATGGTGCGGTAAATATCGGTTTCAATGCCGTAATAGGAGCGATTTCCGGCGGCAATAAAAGCGGCGTGGGTGTTTTCTCTTTCCAATTTGGAGACGCCGCGATGGGCGACCATTTTCGGCTTGTTGTCACAATGAAGTTTTACGGTATTTTTCATTGCAGTATCTCCCTGTATTTTTTTAGTTTAGTATATTAAAATGAAAAAATCAAGTTTTTTCCGGGATAGACAAAAAAGAGTTTCCCCTGATACAAGGGGAAACTCTTTTGTTTTTCAATTATTCAGCGGTGGCTTCTGCTTTGTTCAGATAAGCAGCGGCATATTCTTCGTCGTTCATCTTCAAAATCTTGATTCCGGCGATGATCCCCTTGATTTCGAGGATGAGACCGCCGATACCGCAAGTAAAGCAGGTCAGGCAAATGTGACCGATACCGGCCCCTACTTTACCCTGCATAAATTGCGGCACACCGATCGCGTTAAAGATGATGGTCATAATGCCGAACAAAACTTTGTTTTCCATACCGAATTCTCCTTTTTTCTTTTATAATATCACATTTTTCTTCATTTGTCAACAGCTTATTTTAAACTTTTAGCGACAGTTAGAATAAATTCTCCCATTCGTTCACTGTCCAATCGAACTCCAAAATCCGGAGAGAGCGTGTCGATTTTTTTGTCTGTTCGGGGAAGGGTTCCGCTGAGTTTAAAGAAGGCTTCTTTTTTCGTCCAGATGCGAATCAACCGTTCTCTATACTCTTCTTTATGTTTTGCATCCTGCAAATATTCCAATTCGTTTTCTGTACAGAAGCGGTCGGGACTGACGGAAACGGGGCGAATCCGTTCAATATCAACCCCAACAGGTGATTTAGAAACGACGCAGACAGCGTAAGGAAAGGCGTGAGAAAGACTGAAAAATACGGGATTCCCTTCCACGTAAGGCTTCCCGGCGGGAGATACGGAAACGGAAATTTTATCTTCCGGTAGAGACAGCGCTTTCGATAAAGCTTTTCGGGTCAGGTGGTCTGCCGCAATGCAAAGCTTTTTTGCTTTTTCGTCCCGGTATCGGTTGCATTTTTCTTTTCGTTGTTGCGACATCCGGGAATACCACAGAGAAAACTCTTCCGAAGTAACCTCGTCAACGTTGCATAAATAGCGCTTCAACTGCATCCCACCTTTCCGACTTTATTATACTTCATCCCATAAAATTTGTCAAGTCGGAAAAATTTGCACTTTTTTCGGAAAAACCTCTTGCAATCTGCAAAGAATTGTTGTATAATAAAGAACAGTAAAAGAATTCAAATTTCGGAGGTAAAACGAAATGTTAGTTTCCGCAAAAGAAATGCTTACCAAAGCAAAGGCCGGTCATTATGCGGTCGGTCAGTTCAACATCAACAACCTGGAATGGACCAAAGCCATTCTTCTTACCGCTCAGGAAATGAACTCCCCCGTGATTCTCGGTGTTTCCGAAGGTGCCGGGAAGTATATGTGCGGCTATAAGACCATCGTTGGAATGGTGGAAGGTATGATCGAAGGCCTCGGAATTACCGTTCCCGTTGCTCTGCATCTGGACCACGGTTCTTACGAAGGCGCCCTGGCTTGCATTGAAGCCGGATTTTCTTCCGTTATGTTTGACGGTTCTCACTATCCTATTGAAGAAAACATTGCGAAGACCACCGCTCTGGTCAACCTGACCAACGAAAAGGGTATTTCCCTGGAAGCCGAAGTCGGAGCTATCGGTGGAGAAGAAGACGGTGTTGTCGGTGCCGGCGAATGTGCGAATCCCGATGAATGTAAAGAAATTGCGGACCTCGGTGTCACGATGCTCGCCGCCGGTATCGGAAATATCCACGGCAAATATCCCGCCAATTGGGCCGGTCTGTCTTTTGATACGCTGGCTGCCATTCAGGAAAAAACCGGAACGAAGCCTCTGGTTCTTCACGGCGGCACCGGAATTCCCGCAGACCAAATCAAGAAGGCCATTGATCTGGGCGTTTCCAAAATCAACGTAAATACCGAATGTCAGTTGGCCTTTGCCGATGCAACCCGGAAATACATCGAAGCCGGTAAGGATCTGGAAGGCAAGGGATTTGATCCCCGCAAACTCCTCGCTCCCGGTGTAGAAGCCATCAAAGCTACCGTTCGTGAAAAGATTGAGCTGTTCGGTTCTGCCAACAAAGCGTAAGTTAAAATGAACAGAGAGCCCGTCGTCCGATGGGTTCTCTTTCACAAAAGGAGTATTGCTATGAATTGGAACGGTAAAATTATCAATTTTCTCGGAGACAGCATTACCCAAGGCGTTGGTGCATCTTGCAGCGAAACGAATTACGTAAATCAGACTAAGGAAATTTTGAATCTTGCCGCAGCGAATAACTACGGTATCAGCGGCACCCGTATTGCCCCTCGAAAGATTTCCATCGATGCTTATGTCGACCCCCGCTGGTTTGTAACGCGCATCCCCGAGATGGCTCCGGATGCGGACGGAATCGTTGTTTTTGGAGGAACGAACGATTTCGGTCACGGAGACGCTCCCCTCGGCTCTATCACCGACACCACGGAAGAAACCTTTTACGGTGCGATGAAAAATCTGTGTGAAAAGTTAATCGAAACGTACCCCGGAAAACCCATCGTGATTTTGACTCCTCTCCATCGAATTTCCGAAGACGATATTTTGGGTGACGGAACCAATAAAATAGCCTTGGGACAACCGCTTTCTGCCTTTGCTCAGGCGATTCGAGACGTTGCCGCATATTACTCGCTTCCGATCTTGGATCTGTGGGCGATGAGTGGGCTTCAACCGAAGGTCCCCGTCATTAAAGAAAAGTTTATGCCCGACGGATTGCATCCCAGCGACGCCGGACACCGCTTGATAGCAGAACGCCTTGCCGGATTTTTAAACGCACTTTAATCGCACAAAATTTTGCATAAAATACAGGACACGAAGTCGTGTCCTGTATTTTTATGGAATTAGAATAAATCTGCAAGTTGAAACGTGCTTCTCGGGTTCGCCGTTACCATCGCTGCAATATGCTTTTCGATCTGTACCCCACACACGGTATTGAGTTCTTGAAACAACGCGTTGGAGTTTACTTCGCAAACGACAGGTTCTCCGTTTTTTCCGTAAAGAAGGTCCACACCGGCGAAATCTAAGCCTAACAGGGAACACACATCAATTGCAGTCTGTTGAAATGCTTGGGGAAGTTCTACTTTTTTCCCGTGTCCGCCAGAGCCGATGTTGGAGCGAAAATCAGTGGGATTATACCGTTCCATTCCGGCAATGGCTTTTCCTCCCACCACGTAGATTCGCAAGTCTTTCCCCTTTGACGTATCAATAAACTCTTGAAATAGGTGGGGTTGGTCTTTCCACTCTTCGCAAACTTCCTCCAATTCTTCCGTAGAAGAAATCAACCTTACCTGTTGCCCCAAAGATCCGAAGGCCAATTTCCCGATGAGGGGAAAACCCAACGCTTCTCCGGTTTTTTTCGTAAATTCCTTCCGGAAGAAGGGATTGTCGGAAAACAGTAGCGGTGCACATATCGTGTTGGGAACGGTGAAATCCCGGCGGAGCAACTCTCCGCATCTGCGTTTGTCATCGCACAGTTCAATGGCTCCGATATTATTGTACATCCGAACGCCGGCCAACTCCAACCGCAGTCCGGTAATGACGTCTTTGTCAAAATAGACGCATTTTTGAAAATGAATATCGCTATCCTTCCAAAATTGGAGTTCGTCGGTGTAGTAGCAAGGGCAATCCAGTTCGGTTGCCACCGCCCGGGCCTGATTTCCAAAAATAGATTCCAGAGAGCGATTGTAAATTACAGCATAGTTTTGATTCATCGTATCATTCTTTCATCATTTCTTCATAGGCGGTCATAATGGCAAGTTTTCCGCTGGCGTAGGTCAAGCCCCCTTGCAGGTACCCTACGAAGGGTTCTCGCATCGGTCCGTCGGCAGAGATTTCAATGGATGCACCGGAAATAAAGGTTCCCGCCGCCATAATGACTTCGTCGTCGTAACCGTCTTCCGCATAGGGAACGGGGGAGACGTAGGCATCCACCGGGGAGCCTTTTTGGATTCCCTGGCAGAACCGTACCAACTTGTCCGGATTGCGGAAGGTCACGGTCTGGACGATATCGCTTCGCTTCGCGTCGTAAGAGGGAGACGTTTCAAATCCGGCGTTTTCCAGGATTTTTGCGGCAAAAACAGCACATTTCATCGCCTGGGTCACCGAGTGGGGTGCCATAAACAATCCCATCGTCAAGGGGCGCATTTGGTCCAGAGACGGGGTGCAGTCTTTCCCCAATCCTACGGCGGTCAGTCGGTATGCCGCCTTCTCCACCAAGTCTTTTCGCCCTGCAATATATCCACCGGTCAGAGCAAAGCCACCCCCGGCATTTTTAATCATCGAACCCGCAATCAAATCCGCCCCTACTTCGGTAGGTTCTCGGGTTTCGGTAAATTCTCCGTAACAGTTATCCACCATAACGATGGCCCGTTTGTTGACGGTTTTTATGATTTTTTCAATGGTATCAATGGTGAGCGCCGGACGGGTGGTATATCCTCTGGAACGTTGAATATACACCATTTTTACGCTGGGATCGTTGTTTAACGCGTCGTCAATGGCGTCGTAATCGGGAGAAAAATCTTCCAAAAGGTTGATTTCTTTATAATTGACCCCAAAATCAGCCAAAGAACCGTTCCCCGGGGTCCCCGACAGTCCGATGGTCTGCAATAGCGTGTCGTACGGCCTTCCCGTCACTGCCAACATTGTGTCTCCGGGTCTCAAAACCGCAAACAGAGCGGTGGCGAGGGTGTTGGTTCCCGAGGAGAAATTGTGCCGCACCAGAGCGTCTTCCGCCCCGAGAATCTGTGCCCACATCCCATCCAAGGTGTCCCGGGCTTTATCGTCGTGACCGTAACCCGTCGTTCCGTACATCATTGCCTGGGAAACTCTAAAATCCCAAAAGGCTTGCATTACTTTTTGTGTATTTTTTTGTTCGATTTCCTCAATGATTCGAAATTGATTTTGAATCTGTTCTTCTGCCGTTTCCGCGGCCAGCCGGGTTTCAAGTGAAAACATTTTTCGTTCTCCTCTAAAAGCACTTGCTTTTTTTTCGATTTTATGGTACAATGAAATAAAAGTACTCTAACTATATTATATAAGACAATTCTCAAACTGTCAAGAAGGGAACTGAGGTTTTTTGCTGAATTTTCTGAGAAATCGTTCCGATTTGAATCAAATCCTCCGGGAAGTTGGGGACGACTGTACTCCTTCCGCGGAAAAAATCTTTCGCGCGGCTCAGCCGGTGGATGAAATCAAAGTTGTAATTCTTGGTCAAGACCCTTACCCCGCCCCCGGAGCTGCTACGGGGCTTGCTTTCGAAGTAAGCGGCCTTTCTTCCTGGAAACAACCCTTTCGACAGGTTTCCTTAAAGAATATCGTCCGGTTGTTATATGCTTCTTATACGGGAGCCGATCCCTATGAAACCAAGTTTTCCGACGTTTTGGCGGCGGCAGACCGGGGGGATTTTTCCATTCTTTCTCCCGACCGTTTGTTTTCTTATTGGGCGGAGAACGGTGTTTTGCTTCTCAATACGGCCCTGACCTGCAAGCCCGGCTATCCCGGATCTCACGCAGAACTGTGGCAACCGTTAATGGACGATTTGATTCGATATATTGAAGATAATGCCCACCCCATTTGGTTCCTTTGGGGAAAAGAAGCGCAGAAATATAATTTTGTCCGCCATTCCTATCAATCCCGTCATCCGATGCTTTGCTCCGCCAACTGGGAAGACGATTTTCTCAAAAACCCCTGTTTCCGGGAAACTTCGTCGCTTATCGAATGGCTTGGTTAAGGAATTTTCGGTCGGTGAATAAGACCTCCTTTTTTCGGTAAAAATGAGAGAAAGAACCATCGAAAAGGGGAGACGCTATGATTAAGGGACTGTTTCAAAACGCGGTCATTATTCAAAATCCAAGAGGAGGAAAGGTTTTCAGTCAGGCAATTTTCATTCTCCGCCCCCAGAGTGCATATTCCGAAGGGGACGTGATGGAAGAGGCGCAAAAGATCATAGAAGCCCATACCTCCCTTCGAAAAAAGAGAAAAGCATACCGATAACATCAATCCACTTGGTCAGCGTGCTGTCCGGGTGGATTTTATCTTCCGTTGACAAAATCCGAAAAATATGCTATAATTTAGAGAACCTTAGTAAATAAGGAGTTGTGGATTTTGAAGAAAATTGCACTGTTTTTAATATTACTTTTCGCCGTCTTAGGTCTATGCGCCTGTGACGACGTTCCCGCGTTGTTCACGGAAGAAGTGGATAAGTCTGCCTTGGAAACGTTGCTGACCGATTTTAAGACCGTTCCTCAGACCCTTGACCAGGCGACGGTGGTTACCGCCTATTCTCTTGTATACGAAAACGACGCCGCCACGCAAAAGGAAGTCAATGAAGCGGTTTCGGCATTGAAAACTTTAAAACAGACTATCTATTCGACGCAGATGTCTTTTATTGACGGAGGACTGGAACCCCACGTTCGTAGGGCGTTGAATTTTGAAGAGGATAAAATTATCACCATTGGCGATTGTATTTCCTTGCAAGAGTTAGATTGTACCTACGATAAAACCCTCGGCCCGAAAATTCGAGTGGCATACGATTTTCGCTATTTCCCTAATTTGAAGGTGTTAAACCTTACCGGAAACAACTTGCAGGATTTGGGCGGTTTTGCCTATTTGAAACAATTGGAAGAATTGTCTTTGGCGGATAATCCCTCGAAAACGTCTACGCTCTCCGATGATGAGAAACAGGACGTCCGTTCCTTCGATATTTTAGGGAAGCTACCGCTTCGCCGGTTAGATTTATCCGGGGAATCCGTGCTTCTTTCGGTTTCGTCTCTCCCCATTATACCGACGTTGGAGGAATTAGACCTTTCGAAAAACACTTTGAGCTCCCTTGAAGCCGTTGGGACAAAATTCCCCAATCTCAAAGTCTTTACGGCAAGGGATTGTGTTCTTGGCGAATTGAAGGATTTAGCATTTTGTTCCCAATTAACTACGTTGGATTTATCCCGTTCTTCTGTAAATGATTTTGCATTCTTAGAGCACTTACAGGCTCTTTCGGTTTTAACCTTGGACGGTGTTGCCATAAGCGACCTTTCTGCACTGACAAAAGCCCCTCACCTGACGAGTCTTTCTCTGTCCGGATGTGGAATCACCGAATTGTCTTGGATTTCCGGATTCCGTTCGTTGGAATCTTTAAATTTATCCAACAATCAAATTGCTGATGCAGCATTGACGGTAGGAAAGACAACTACAAAAGAGGTAAATCTTTCTCGAAATGTGCTGACCTCTTTTGTTTTGAACGACGGCTGGTCTGCGGTAGAACGCTTGAATCTTTCGGAAAACAAACTTACCGCATTTTCCGTAGACCTTTCCGGAGAATGTTCTTTAAAGGTCCTGAATCTTGCATCCAACTCCATTGCCACGTTTGATGTTGGAGATGCTGCATCGTTGGAATCTTTGGACTTGTCTGCAAACCAACTCTCCGGTTTTTCCCTCTCTTCAAAATCGTTGATGTCCCTTTCTCTTTCAGAGAATCCCTTGACCGGACTTACGTTGGACCTTCCTGCGCTTGCCTCATTGGATTTGGCTTGTCAAACGCAATATGCCCAAGGAATCACCTGGAATCTACCTTCGTTAAAACTGCTGGATATGTCCAAGGAATTTCAATGTTCCGTGAACGTGCTGCAATCGTTGTCCGGTCTTGAAACGTTATCGGTTCATCTTTCCGGCGTTACTACGGAATCAATTGTCGCACTATCTTCTCTGAAAACCTTGACCCTTTATGGGGCAGACGATGCTGCCGTTTCTCAGCTTGCCGGTCTGCCTGCCCTGGAAACGCTGATCCTGTCCGGCGGAACGCTTTCCGCACCGCGATTGGATGGAACTTCTACGTTAAAGTCTCTCTCAGTGGAAAAGTGTAACCTATTGACCGACCTTTCGGGAATCAAAAATCTTCCGGTATTGGAGTCTCTGACGGTGCAAGATGGAAACTTGCCTGCTCCTGCGGTGTCTGACCTTCCACAGCTTCGTACGTTGACCCTTTCCGGGTGTAATCTCAGTTCGGTCTCTTATTTGACCAATTTGCCTTCGTTAACGTCGCTGAATCTCTCCGGAAACGGATTTCAATCCATTGAAGTGTTGGGATTTTCCCGATTGCAATTTCTGGATTTGAGCGACAACAAACTCTCTTCTGTGGAAGGAATCGCTCTTGAAATTACCAAAGGAACTCTGGATTTGTCGGGAAATGAAATGGCCCTTTACAATGACCTTTCGTCTTTCCCGGATACGTTGAAGATCATTACGGAATAAAAGGAAAAGTATTATGTTTGAAGAAATAGCCCCAAAAAAGACCGGTGCATTCCGGGACGTTTTTCTGATTATCGTCTGCGGTTTTGTTTTGTTGTCTCTTCCGTCCTGGATTCCCGGATTATTTAATTTCCCCTATGTAAAAGCAGTTTATGAATTTTTGGTATTAGTGGGCATAGGCTTGTTTATCTTTCGCTTTTTGCGGTCCTATGCCACGGAGTACCGTTACGTCTTGGTGGACGATATTTTGACCGTATACGGCAAAAGCGGAGCGCGGGAGATGGAACTTGTTCGCGTAACTCTCACGAATCAGTCTTCGTTAACTCTGTGGTCAGCCTGTTCCGACGATATAAAAAAAGAAATCGGAAGCGTCCGGAAAAATTCTTTCGGGGTATCCAGCCTTGCATCGTCCTATTTGCTTACTTTTCCGATGCAAAACGGAAGAAATGGGTTGATTTTTCAACCTTCGGAGCAATTTGTTGAAATTTTGCAACAATTACTACTTGACAAACGGGAAAAAATGTAGTATAATATTCAAGCACAATGAAGCAGACTTCGTCTCACCGTGCCGCAACGCGAGCCCGGTCAATAAGATTCGCATCCACTTGGATGCCTCATCGACGGACGAATTATGCTCTGTCGATTTTTCTTTTTTTGGAGGTGTTTTCCCATCAGCGCAAAAAAATTTCAGCTCAATGAAGAAATCAGAGACGCACAGGTTCGCGTAATTGATTCCGACGGTTCTCAGTTGGGGATTCTCTCTGCCAAGGATGCGCAGAAGATTGCTTACGACAAAGGGTTCGACCTTGTTAAGATTTCTCCCCAGGCTGACCCCCCTGTCTGCAAAATTATGGATTACAGTAAGTATTGCTTTGAGCAGGCAAAACGGGAAAAGGAAGCTCGGAAAAATCAGAAGATCGTTTCGGTCAAGGAAGTTCAGCTGAGCGTTCGTATCGAACAGCACGACCTGGAAACCAAACAGAACCACGCACTCCGTTTCTTAAAGGGCGGCGACAAGGTGAAGGTTTCTCTTCGATTCCGCAGCCGTGAAATTCAGCATCCCGAATTAGGTCAGGAAGTTATGGAGCGTTTCGCTCAGGCTTGTTCTGAATTGGGCGTGGTTGAAAAACCCGCAAAGCTGGAAGGCCGGAATATGATTATGATTCTTGCACCCAAGCCTGCGAAATAAGTTTGTCGGATTGGGATTCCCATAAAACAGTTAATCAATCATTTTGATAAAGGAGAATGTAATATGCCTAAGTTGAAAAGCCACAAGGGTGCTGCCAAACGTTTCAGCGTTACCAAGGGCGGTAAAGTAAAATTGAACCGTGCTAACAGAAGACACATCCTTACCAAGCACACCACCAAGTACAAGAGAGGCCTGCGGAAAGCCGGCTATGCAAGCCCTGCAAATGCCCCCACCATCAAAAAGTTGATTCCCTACGCGTAAGAGGAGGAGAGATAGAAAATGGCTAGAGTAAAAGGCGCAATGATGACGCGCAAAAGACGTAAGAAGATTCTGAAACTTGCCAAAGGTTACTTTGGTGCTAAATCCAAGCAATTCCGTACTGCCAACGAAGCCGTAATGAAGTCTCTGACTTATGCGTACATCGGCAGAAAGTTGAAGAAGAGAGATTTCCGTTCCTTGTGGATCACCCGTATTTCTGCGGCTTGTGCTCAGAACGGTATCAACTACTCCCGCTTCATCAACGGTCTGAAAAAGGCAAATATTTCCTTGAACCGTAAGGTTCTGGCAGAACTTGCCGTTTCTGATCCCGCTGCATTCACCTCTCTGGTTGAGAAGGCTAAGGCGGCTCTTTAATTGTTCCTAAAACGGAGACCGTTGTGTCTCCGTTTTTTGTTTTTTGGAGGAATACTTTTGACCAATATTGTGGGCCCGATTCGTCGGGCAATTCAAGAATACGATATGATTCAGCCGGGAGACCGGATTGCCGTCGGTGTTTCGGGAGGGAAAGATTCCGGGGCGTTACTGTTTGCGCTGGAACGACTCTCACATTTTTATCCTAAAAAGTTTTCGCTGACCGCCGTTATTATCGATATGGGAATCGGTATGGACTATACCCTGCTGGAAGAAAAGATCCGTGCTACCGGAATCGAATGTGTTCGCAAGCAGACCGATATCTCTCACATCATTTTCGACGTCCGAAAAGAGCAGAATCCCTGCGCTCTCTGTGCCGTAATGCGACGCGGAGCTTTAAATCGGGCGGCGGTGGAATTAGGGTGTAACAAGGTCGCGTTAGGACACCATTATGACGACGTTCTGGAAACCTTTCTTCTGAATCTGATACACGGCGGACGGTTGGGCTGTTTTCAGCCGGTGACGTATTTGGACCGAATGGACGTGACGGTGATTCGCCCGATGATTTACGTTGCGGAAAAATACGTAAAAGGTTTTTGCAAAGCGAACGAAATTCCGGTCATCTCCAATCCCTGTCCTGCGAATGGACAGACCCAGCGGCAGGAAATGAAAGATTTAATGAAAGAAATGGAACACCGTTATCCCGGTCTTCGCAAACGCATTTTTGGTGCGTTACAACGGTCCGGGCTGGATGAATGGTGAACAAAATGTATCATTTTTTTAAATTCTATTGTGCTTTTGCGCAGGTTATGTTATAATTAGTTATAATAAATTATAACTAAGCGGAGGAATCGGCATTGAAACGGTTGTTTATTATCGAAGGAATCGACGGCTCGGGAAAGACTACCCAGGTGTCGTTGTTGCGCCAACGGCTGGAATCTGCCGGAAAATCCGTCTGTCAGATAAAATTGCCTAATTACGGTTCCCCGGCTTGTGCCCCCGTGGAACAGTACCTTTCCGGCGCCTACGGCTCCGATGCGGACGCGGTCAATGCCTACGCCGCTTCCGCCTTTTTTGCCGTAGACCGTTTTGCTTACTATAAAACCGTATGGGGAAAAGAATACGAGCAAGGCTCCGTTATTCTTTCCGACCGTTACGTTTCTTCCAATTTGTTGCATCAATGTGCCAAGCTTCCACCGGAAAAACGGGGAGAGTATATGGAGTGGCTTTACGATTTTGAATACAGCAAGATGGGAAGCCCCCGTCCCGATGCGGTTTTTTACCTTGACGTGCCTCCCAAAATTACCGACCATTTGATGACCGGCCGTTACGAGGGAGATGAGTCCAAAAAGGATATTCACGAACGGAACCGGGAATATCTGTTGCGGTGTTACGAAATGGGAATTTATTGTTGTGAAAATTTAGGATTTCATCGGATTACTTGTCTGGATTCCCAGGGAAATATGCTCCCGAAAGAAGTAATTTCGCAGCAGATTTTTGAAAAGATTGAATCGTTACTTTAATGTGGGGTGACAAAATATGAAGCCTGCTCTTATCCGGGGGTACGATAATCGGATTGCCCTCGGGGAACTGTGGGGACAAGCCTTTGGAGATGATTCGGATTTCATCGCGAAAATGTATGACTGCGGATATTTAAATCCTTCGGATATTTTTGTGCTCACGGTGGACGGTCGACCGGTTTCCGCATTGTTTTTGCCGGAATATCGCATTTGTCTCGGAGAGTCGGATTTCCCGATTCGGCTTTTGAGTTGCGTTGCTACCGACCCTTCCGCGCAGGGAAAAGGGTATATGTCTTATCTGATTTCCCGCAGTTTAGAACTTGTTCGGGACTGCTGTTGCGGTGTTTGTGTCATTCCTGTTTCCGACTCCCTGTTTTCGTTTTATCGTAAATTGGGGTTCGAGACGAAATTTTTCTGTTCCCAACAGGTGTTCGATGCTTGTGAAGCTGCTCCATCCAAAATTCTTCCTCCGGCACCAATGGAACAGTTGTATTCGGCGTATTTGGAAAAATATCGAAAAGACGGATGTGTTTACAAAACCTGGGACCGCTTTTTACAAGCCGTTGAGGAATATTCTCATCCGTCTCAACCTTCGGAATTTTTTGTTTCCGGCAGAGATTTTGCCTTTGCTCAGCGGGAATCTTCCCGGGTTCTTGTTCGGGAATGGGTAGGAGATCCGCAAACCTTGGCGGAGCAGTTGTCGGCCCGGTACGGGCTCCCGGTCTGTTTTCAGAACGTTCCCGGAGAAGAACCGTTTCCGATGGGAATGTTCTACGCTTTTTCTGCGTTGACGGTCGATGATTCTCAATGGTATTTGAATTGTATGTATAATTGAGGTGTGGTTATGGTTTACGTGCTTTTAGCAGACGGATTTGAAGAAATTGAAGCTCTCACTCCCGTGGATTTTCTTCGCCGTGCCGGGGTTCAAGTTACGACGGTTTCGTTGAGCGGTGGCCCGGTTTTGGGTGCTCACGGAATTCAGGTCAATGCCGATAAACGTCTGTCTGACTTGGATTTCTCCGATGCAAAAATGGTGGTTCTTCCCGGTGGAATGCCCGGAACGACACATTTGGACGAATGTCCCCGTATGACCGAAATTCTTACCTCGGTTTACAAGAGAGGTGGAATGTTGGCTGCGATCTGTGCCGCACCGATGGTCCTTGGAAAACGTGGATTTTTAGAGGGAAAGTATGCTATTTGCTATCCCGGATTTGAAAGCGAATTGATTGGCGCACAACTTTCTCCTTCCCCCGTGGTTCGGGACGGCCGCATCATTACTGCAAAGTCTGCCGGTGTGGCTTGGCTGTTCAGTTATACTTTGGCAGAAGCCCTGGTAGGCAAAGAAGCCAGTGAAAAGGTACGGGCCGGTCTGTTTTTGCCCCCGGTTGGAGTGTAAGATGAAAAAAATAATTGCAGTTTCCCTCACGTCCGGATTGATTTTTCTTGCACTTCTTCTGATGAAAATCTTTCGCGTTACGGAGAATATGCTGATTCTTTCCCTGGTGGGAGCCGGGTTGTTTTTCTTAGGGGCATTGGTTCTGAAAATTCTTTCCCCCAAAATGAAAAGTAACCGTTTCTTCTCTGCGAAATCTATGTCGTTTCTGGAATGGCAATTGACGGTTTGTCTCTGCGTTCTATTGATTTCTGGGTCTTTTTTGTTGAATTATCTTACCTCTTTGTTTTATAACCTTCTTTCGGTGGAAGTTCCGCCGGCCTTTTCTTCCAGTGGATATTCTTCCCCCGGAATTGCCGTACTTTGTATTGCGGTTCTCCCCGCGTTGTTTGAAGAATTGTTTTTCCGTGGTGCCGTTTTGACAATGCTTCGGTCTGCAAAACTGAAAACTGTCGCGGTTCTCGGCTTTTCTGCCGCACTGTTTGCTCTTTTGCACGGTCCGAGCTGGTATTTTCTTACCGATTTCTATGCCGGTGTGTTGCTTGGTCTGTTGGTCTATTTTACGGGCTCAATCTACGCTTCGGTGGTAGCTCATTTTATTTCCAACTCCGTTTCCTTTTTCTTGGCTTCTTACGGGGAAAAGCTTACTGATGCCGGAGTGGGAGACTTGACGGTTCATATTTTAATCGTTTGTCTGATGGGGGCGGTCTGCCATTTGTTGCATTTGCTGAAAAAATTGATTGTTCAGCAGGAAAAAGAAGACCGTTCCCGCATCAATGAAAATTCCCGTCGTTGGGAAGAAAAGATTTCAAAAGGAGAACAGTGATATGGGAAGACGAGGAAAGCAGTCCAACGCGAAAAAAATCGTTTTACTGTCCGTTTTGGGGGTGGTACTCCTGGGAATCATTGCTACTGTCGTGACGGCTTTGGTGATTTACACGGATTTGAAGAAGGACGTCAGCGGTACGGCGGGAGAGACCGATTTGGTCACCATTGAGATCGTCCGCGGTGATACCACTAAAAAAATTGCCAATAAATTACAAGAGAAGGGTATCATAAAATATCCCTTCTGGTTTGTAATGATGGCACGCCAGCAGAGCATTGACAATAAATTGCAGATCGGGACCTACGAGTTTGCAACGGGAGATTCTTATCAAGAAATCTTGAATATTTTAAAAGAAGCTCCCAACTACCGTCCTTCCGTCCGTATCGGATTTGCGGAAGGTACGGAGGTGACCGATATTATAGCGAAGTTTTTAGCGGCCGGGGCAGAAAATGGTGCAAACTGGACGCAAGCCGGATTTGATGCCGCTCTTCTTGCGGATTACGACTGTCCTTATATTCCTTCGGTGGATTCGTTACCCGAAGGTTGTCCTGTTTATGCTCGTTTGGAAGGATTTTTGTATCCTGATACCTATGATTTCTTCTTGGATTGCACCGAAGTAGAACTGTTTGCAAAAATGATTGACCAATTCAATAAAAAAGCATCCGCCGCCGGATTAGACCAAAAGGCTCAGGCGATGGATTTTACGGTATATGAAGCGATGATTTTGGGTTCGATTATTCAGAAGGAATCCGGAAACGTTGCGGATTTTGCTTTGATTTCTTCGGTGTTTAACAATCGCTTGGATATCAAAATGAAGTTGCAAAGTGACGCCACGGTAAGTTATGTGATTCCAAAGGAAGAACGTTTGCCGAGTTGCACTGCCGCCCAGCTGAATCAGGATACGGTGTATAACGTTTATATCCGCTACGGTCTTCCTCCGACTCCCATTTGCTGTGCCCGTATTGAGGCGATCGTGGCTGCCTGCGAGCCGGAAACCAGTGATTATTATTATTTCATCGGTACGCCGGATGGGCAGACTCTCTTCTCTAAGACCTATCAGGAGCATATGGTCAAAGTTAATAAATATTTGCGGTAAGGAATATTTTATGGCGCTTGACTGTCTGATCGATCCCGTCGCCGAGAAATATCTTCGCTCCCTTCCGTCGTTGCTGCCGGAATCTCTTCGGGAATTGGAAAGGAAGGTTCGGGATGCCGGTTTACCCGTATCATCTCCGGAAGCGATAGAATTTCTGATTTTTCTTTGCGAAACCAAACGACCCAAGCGGATTTTGGAAATCGGAACTTGTGTGGGGTTTTCCGCCCTTACAATGGCATCCGTCTGTCCGGATTGCCTTGTGGATACCGTTGAGCGAAATCCGGCGATGATTCCGGACGCAAAGGCAAATTTTAAGAAATATCAACCGGACCGTATCACCCTTTTTGAAGGAGATGCGGCTACGGTTTTGCCAAATCTGACCGGGCCCTACGACCTGATATATCTGGATGCGGCAAAAGGTCAGTATCCGGCATACCTGCCGCAATGTATTCGCCTTCTATCCGAAGGAGGCATTCTTGTGACCGATGACGTATTATTCCGAGGCCAGGTCTGTGCGGGAAAGCCGGATTGCCACCGCAATCAGACCATTGTGAACCGATTGGATGAATATCTTCATATGTTAAAGACGGATCCCCGTTTGACTACCACCGTTCTTCCCATCAGCGACGGGATGGCCGTTTCGATAAAAAAGGAGGCATAATTCCGATGAAAAAACCTGAAATATTGGCACCTGCCGGGGATTTTTCCCGATTGATTTATGCCTTGGAATACGGTGCCGATGCCGTTTACGTGGGAGGAGAAGAGTTTTCTCTTCGTGCCGCTGCCGGGAATTTTACCCGTGCGGAATTGAAACGGGCCGTGGAATACGTTCACGGGAAGCAGAAGAAAATTTACGTTGCTTGCAATGTTGTTCCCCGCAACGACGAGATCGACCGTCTGCCGGAATATGCCGCTTTCTTGCAGGATGCGGGAGTCGATGCCGTCATTATATCCGATATGGGGTCTTTTACGGTCTTTCGTCGGTACGCCCCAAAGGTGGACATTCATATTTCCACCCAAGCCAACGTTACCAATTACGAGACCTGTATGGCGTGGTACCATTTGGGAGCAAAGCGGGTTGTTTTGGCCCGGGAATTGTCCTTGGATGAAATTCTCCAAATTCGCCGTCGCGTTCCGGAGGACCTGGAATTGGAAGCCTTTGTCCACGGTGCGATGTGTATGGCCTATTCCGGCCGATGCCTTCTTTCCCAGTTTTTGACCGGTCGGGATTCCAATCGAGGGTTCTGTGCTCAGCCTTGCCGTTGGAAATATGCCTTGATGGAAGAAAAACGCCCTGGGCAGTATTTCCCCGTGGAAGAGACCGACGACGGAACGCTGTTTATGAACTCCAAAGACCTTTCTATGATAGAGCATCTTCCCGAGTTGTGTGAAGCCGGAATTTCCAGCTTTAAGATTGAGGGTCGCATCAAAACGGAGTATTACGTTGCCGTGATTACGCAGGCGTATCGCCGGGCATTGGATGATTGTTTCAGCGACGTTATTGCCTATGGGAACAACCTTCCGTCATACGTACAACAAGTGGATATGGTCAGCCACCGTCCCTATTATACGGGGTTTTATTTCCCTGACCCGGAATTAAACGGGCAAAATTACTCCGAACCGTCTTATATCCGCAATTACGACTTGGTGGGGATGATTACCGGTTATGACGCGTTGCGTCGCCGATTGCTGGTGACCGAAAAAAACAAGATTAGCGCCGGAGATGAGTTAATTATTGTAGAACCCGGTCAACCGCTCCGGAAATTCAATGCAAATCGAATGTTCGACAGTGCCGGGGAACAAATTTTGTTTGCTCCCCATCCGGAAATGAAGATTACCATTGAGTATGATAAATACGTATCTTCCCATTCGTTCTTGGTTCGTAAAAACAGTTTATAAATAGAAAAAGAGCACGTTTGTGCTCTTTTTTAATTTCGTTTTTCGTTACGATATTCTCTCGGAGTCATTCCGGTACGAGTCCGGAAAAAATTCGTGAAATAGTGGGCATCACAAAAGTTTAAATGCAACGCGATTTCCGAAATGGGAAGAGACGTATTCGTGAGTAGATCCTTTGCGAGCCGCAATTTTCCGGACAAGATGTATTCGTAAGGGGTAATACGATATTCGTCTCGGAACACTCGAATAATGTGTGCCTTGGTAAAAAACAGTTGTCGTTCCAGGTCTTCCAGGGTCACGTTAAAATTGGGAGCTTCGTCGATAAGTTTTTTTATTTTTTGTGCGGAACTGCTTTTAATTTCCCGGGAGGCAAGATGAAGGGATAGTTGCTGCAAAATATCGTGAAATAGGATGGCACAGTGTCGGGATACTTCTTCGGGGTTGTGAAACCGGGATGCCGTCTCAAAGCAACTTCGAAATTCCTTTTCCAGGTTTAATCCTTCCACGTGGTTAACAAACTCCAATCCGTATCCGCAAAGCAGATGCTCCACCGCAGGTCCGGAAAGATTCATCCATATTTTTATCCACGGGTCTTGCTCGTCGGAAAAATAGTCGTGATTTCTTCCGCTGTGCAACAGATACACGTCCCCTGCTTTTGCAGTAAACGTATGACTGTCTTCCTTGACCGTACCTTTGCCCTGAATTACGTATTCAATACAGGTCAAGGGTGAATTTGGTCGCTGGATATGATACGTACCGTCGCAGTAAGAAATACCCGACATCAAGACTTGAAAGGGAAGATGGGACGCTCGTGCCGGGGTGACGATGTCTTCTCTCATATTCATATTCCTCACTTTCCATATATCATTATACTTGAAAACCCCGGATTTGTCAAGCAAAAAAAAGCATCCTTCTCAGGTGAAGGATGCTTTAATGTTCATTTTAAAAACTTCGGCGGTTTTAGATAGAGAACAGAGGCTGTAACCCCCAGCGCAAAAAGTCCCACACCGATCCAAAGCATTGTCAGACGGATGGCCGTTACTTTTCCCAATCCTTGTGTGCTGCTGATTACTTTTGTGGGGACGGTAATATCTTTTCCTGCATCTTTGGAAGAAAACTTTTGAACCACCGCGGAATCTTCCGCAAGAGCCGTGACGTTATTGTATTTTGTTGCTGCCGTTGAAAGCTGTTCCGCGGTCAACGAATTACTTTCATACAACGTTAAAAATTCTTTTCTCGCCTCGGTCAAAATTTTCTCGGTATCTTCGGAAAGGATATATCCGGTTCCGTGAAGGAACCCGTCAATGCCATCCACGTAGGTGAGCAACGGTTCCCGATTTAAAATAAGTTCCAGACCGTTTTTCGCGGTTTTCAGTTCCTCAGTTGCCTGACGGATCTCTTCTGCGGTAGCAAAGTCGTTTTCATTTACCTTGACGGCTTTGTTCAAAGCTTTTTGGTATCGTTGGTAGGATTCTTCCGTATACAGAGTCGAATCGTAATTTTCGCTGAGCAATGCGGTCAGTTCCGATGCGGCAAAGGACGTCAGCGAAAGACTGAAAACGCAGAGCAGAGCGAAAACCAGAGCGATAATTTTTTTCATAAATCATCCTCCCGAAGGGCTATCTAATCTTACTTGATTATTATAACACTATTTCCGGTGGATGTCAAGGGCGAAATTGTATTATTTTGACCCACTTCCCAGAGAATCTAACATTTCGTCTTTTGTCAGTCCCGTGGAATTGGATTCCGTGTCCATTACTTCGGAATTTGTTTTCTCCGGCATTTGAAGGGTGTGCATAAACCCGCCCGAAGACACGCTGGATACGTCCGCGGCTACGATTTGGTCGTCAATGACGATAACGTTGGCTAAAACCTGGGCCGAGGTCTCGTTAGGATAGTTGGAAATCGTATAGGTATACCGGGTTCCATCATCACCCCGATAACCGGAAAGGTCAAATCCCTGGCTGATTTGCAGTTGGTTATATTCATTGTAGGTTTGGTCAAATTCTTCGGGGATGGTGATGCTTACCACTTCCACGGGGTCGGCAGAGACTTGCCAGCCGAAGGTTTGCAGATATTCGATGCGTTCTTCGTTGGTTTCTCCCTTTACTGCGTCCTTGGATGCTTTTACTCCCGTGGGCAGAGAAATCAGCAGCAGCAATACCAGGCAGGCACTGATTAACGCGGCGGTAAGAATTTTTGTTTTGGTCAGTTTCGTCGAGAAAATAAACATTTCAATCACCTTTCTCCGATTGTTGGTTATACTGCATTTTATTGACTCCCAACGTAAAATATTCCCTTTGCTTTTCCCTGTTTTACAAATGTTTGAAAAAAGATAAACAAATCCCTTTCTGTACTTGTCAAATTCTTGGAACTATGCTATAATATTCCTACGTCGGAAGGTCGCATCGGATGGATTGCTACGGAAAAATCCTTTCCCGGAGTTGGGGGATGCGACAAATAAAGCTTTCTTCGTCGTCGTGGGGCGGAGAGTCCTTGCCATCGCTTTATTTTTGACACGTCCGATGATAAATTTGAAACGATACGGGAAGTATTCTTCTCAGAAAACGCGGTAGTTTCCGCAGGAGTATTTATGGTATTCGGAAAACATATCAACCGCTATTACCTACGCTATTCGTGGCTTTTACTCTTTGGCTTGTTAGCTTTGGTTTTGGTGGATTACTTCCAATTGAGGATTCCGGAGCTGTACAAGTTGCTCATCAACGGGATGAACGAAGGTTCCGTTATGATAAACAGTGACTTGCACCCCTTTGACCTGAATTTTCTTTTGGATCATATTTGTCGGCCGATGATCGTTACGATTTTTGCAATGATCGTGGGGCGGTTTTTGTGGCGTGTCTGTTTCTTTGGCGCGGCCATTCGCTTGGAGACCGACCTGAGAAATCGAATGTTCAATCATTGTAAAGACTTATCCCGGCAATATTATCAGGTGAACAAAGTAGGGAATATGATGTCCCTGTTTACCAATGACCTTGAAACGGTGCAGGAGTGTTTCGGTTGGGGTGTCATGATGTTTTTTGACGCCCTGTTTCTGGGAGTTCTCGCCCTGATTAAAATGTGGCGGATGAATACGCTTCTTACCCTTCTTTCGATGATTCCGATGGCTTTCTTGTTGGTGATTGCGACCATCGTTGGCACGTCGATGATGAAAAAGTGGGATGCCCGCCAAGAAGCCTTCTCCGATCTTTCGGATTTTTCTCAGGAAAGTTTTTCCGGGATTGCGGTTGTCAAGGCTTTTGTCAAGGAGCTGAAAGAATTATTGGCTTTCAAGCAGCTGAACAAAGAAAACGAAAAGGCGAACGTGGAATATACCAAAACGTCCACTCTTCTTCGGGTTTTTGTTACGCTGTTTGTGGAATCGGTTATTTGTATTATTCTCGGATATGGCGGTTATCTTGTTTATCACGACGTATTCGACGCCGGACAGTTGCTGGAATTTATCGGCTATTTCAACGCTATTGTGTGGCCGGTTATGGCGGTCTCCGAGTTGGTAGATATGACGTCCCGGGGCAAAGCCTCGTTGAAACGAATCAGTGAACTGTTAGACGCAAAACAAGACGTGATTGACCGTCCCGATGTCACGGATTTGGGAGACGTTTCCGGAACGATTGAGTTTAAAAACCTGTCTTTCCGTTATCCGGACGGTGAATTTGAGGCCTTGCAGAACGTATCTTTCTGCATCAACGCCGGGGAAAACGTCGGACTTGTCGGAAAGACCGGTGCGGGGAAGACTACGGTTGTAGATTTAATTCTTCGGGGATATAACGTCCCGGATGGAACGTTGTTTTTGGATGGAAAGGACGTCAATTCCGTTCCGATCCGCCAGGTTCGAGCCGCTTGCGCTTACGTGCCACAGGACAATTTCCTGTTCAGCGATACCATTGCAAATAACATTGCTTTTGGTGTAGATGAAGTGGACGAAGCTGCAATTCGGCAGATGGCAGAACTCGCGGACGTACACGGAAATATCTCCGAATTCAAAGACGGTTATCAAACGGTCTTGGGCGAACGGGGAGTGACCGTTTCCGGAGGGCAGAAGCAACGTATTTCCATTGCCCGTGCTTTGTTAAAAAACACACCGATCCTCATTTTGGACGACTCGGTCTCCGCCGTGGATACCAAAACCGAACGGGTTATCTTGGAAAACCTTCGCGAGACCCGTGCCGGAAAAACTACGATTCTGATTGCTCACCGCATTTCTACCGTGGAGCGAATGGACAAGATTATCTTCATCGACGACGGAAAGGTGATTGCCGTAGGCCCCCACGACCGTCTCTGCGCGGAATGTGAAGCCTATCGCCGTATGGTAGACTTGCAGAAGTTGGAAGAAGAGGGGGGCGAAGAAAATGCGTGAATATTATCCTCTTCTTTTGGTCGGAGCGATTATCGGCGTTCTTTCCATTCTTTTTATCGCGGCGTATGCCTTGGTAAAAAATAAAAAAGAAGCCGTGGGTTTTGACCGAAATATGAAAGACGGAGAAATCGTTCGCCGTCTTCTCGTATACGCAAAACCCCATTGGAGAAGTTTCCTCTTTGTTATCATCGTGATGATTTTCTCTATCGCCTACGACATTATATCTCCGTTAATCGTTGGATATATCGAAGAAATCGTAAAGAGCGATTTTGAGTTAAACTCCCTTTATATTGCCGTCGCAGTCTATGGCGGAGTTTTGATTCTTTCGATGATTTGCACTTATATCCAGGCAATGGTTTTACAGAAAACGGGACAGAAGATACTCTCTTCCATCCGGGAAGACCTGTTTGTGCATATTGAATCTCTGTCTCACGATCAGTTGAACCAGACCCCGGTCGGCAAATTGGTAACGCGCGTGACCAACGATACCAACGCTATCTCGATGATGTTTACGAATATCATCGTTAATCTGCTGAAAAATTTCTTTATCATTTTCGGCGTACTGATTGCGATGCTGTCGGTCAATTACGAGCTGACCTTAATGGTGTTGTGTTTCGTTCCCTTTATCGTGTTATTTACGGTAATCTTCCGCAAATTTTCCCGAAAAGCCTATCGAAAGGTAAAAGACGGAACGACTGATATCAACACTTATCTTTCGGAAAATCTTTCCGGGATCAAGATCACCCAGATTTTCAATCGGGAAGAGCGGAAACGAATTGATTTCGAGAAAAAGAGTAAGGCCTTGGGTAAAGCAAAACAGGATGAGATTTTTGTATTCGGTATTTTCCGTCCGATGGTCTATATGCTTTATATCTCCTCGGTCTTATGTCTGTTTTATCTGGGCGGGAAGGGATATATTGACAACACTTCCTTCCTTGGACAGACGATTACCGCGGGAACGGTCGTGACCTTTTATATGTACATCTCGAAGTTCTTCAATCCCATTCAAAATCTGGCGGAACAATTTAACTGGCTTCAATCTGCCTTTGCCTCTGCCGAAAAGATTTTTACGGTGTTCGATACCCAGCCGGAATTGACCGATGGGGAAGACGCCATTGAATTGGATGAAATCCGAGGGGAAATTGAATTTAAGAACGTTTGGTTTGCCTATGTCCCCGGAGAATGGGTCTTGCGTGACGTTTCTTTTAAAGTGGAACCCAAACAGACCGTTGCCTTCGTTGGCTCTACCGGGTCGGGGAAAACCACGATTCTTTCGTTGATTTGTCGGAATTACGATATTCAAAAAGGGCAGATTCTCATCGACGGAATCGATATTAAAAAGATTAAAATGTCGTCTCTTCGCCGGCATTTCGGACAGATGCTTCAAGACGTGTTCCTCTTTTCCGGAACGATTCGCAGTAATATCGTTTTGCGGGAAGATTCCTTTACCGACCAACAGGTAATGGAGGCTTGTCGGTATGTAAACGCCGATTCCTTCATCAATAAATTGGAAAACGGTTTGGATGAAGTGGTCCGGGAACGCGGGAATAATTTCTCTGCGGGCCAGCGTCAGTTGTTGTCCTTTGCCCGTACCATTATTCACAAGCCTTCGGTAATGATTCTTGACGAAGCGACTGCCAATATTGATACGGAAACGGAACTTTTAATTCAAAATTCTATGGACAAGATGATGACCATAGGAACGATGCTTATCGTCGCCCATCGGTTGTCTACCATTCAAAAAGCGGATAATATTATTTTGCTTTCCAAGGGACAGATCGTGGAACAAGGAACGCATCAACAGTTGCTCCACCAAAAAGGGAAATATTATCAGTTATATACGCTTCAATCCCATAAGGAATCCTTAAAGAAGAAATAAGAAAAAGCGGAGTCGGACATTGTTGTGTCCGATTTCGCTTTCGAGGTTGTATGAAGCAAAAGGTCGCAGTATCTCAGAAAAAGAGAATATTACTCGGTGTTCTGGCAATTTTGCTGGCTAACGTCTTTGTCGTTATGCCGGTTGTAACGGTTGTCGTTTACGAGACGGTATTTTCTCAACGTTATCAACCGGTTCCTTGGACGGAATTCGAAGTGTCTGACTTTGCGTCCTTACGCGTTGAAGAGTGTACGTTTCCTTCCAACAACAGTCAGACGTTGGCCGGTTATCAATATGATAAAATCGGGCAGCCGGTACGGGGTGTAGTCGTTCTTTCCCACGGTCTTGGATGCGGTGGACAAAATGCGATGATGCCCTTTGCCGATTATTTCACGTCGGAAGGTTATCTCGTCTTTTCCTACGATGTTACCGGCAATGGAAAAAGCGAAGGCGATTCCGTGGAAGGTTTGCCCCAAGGTGTTGCCGATTTAGACTATGCGTTGCGGTACGTATCTACCGTTTCTCAATATCAAAACCTACCGTTATTTCTTTTGGGACACAGTTGGGGTGCCTATTCTGCCGGGGCAGTATTGAATCTTCATCCTGACATTGCCGGGGCAGTTCTGATCTCCGGACCGGATCGGTCATTGGATTTGATGCTCCAAGAAAGTAATAACCGGGTGGGCGTATTGGGATATACCGGCCTTCCGTATTTAATGCTGTACGAACGCCTAAAATTTGGCGAATACGCGACATATAGTGTGTTGGATGGAGTGTCTGAATCCGATGCAAAGATTTTGTTCGTTCAAAGCCGAGACGACCTTACGGTCTCTCCGGAGATTGGCTATGATAAATTTCTCAGACAATTCGGGAACGATGCTCGAATCTCTTTTCATTGTTATGAAGATAGGGGACACGACCGGTTATTCTATTCCCGGAATGCGGAAGTGTTTCGGGAACAGTTGAACGCTGATTATCTTCGTTACGTGGAAGAAAGCGGAAAAGAGCACGGAGAAGAAGTCAAAGTTGCGTTCTTTTCGGACTATCCGGAGTGGCAACGATGCTTTGAATTAGACTCCGAACTGATGGAAGAAATATGCACCTTATTCGAAACTTCCATTTCATAAAATAAGACCGGATTTTTTCCGGTCTTTATCATTTTTTATATTTTTCTTTTAAGTCCAAAAGAATGGAAGGAAGCAGGCAGCATACGGTAATGCCGAGAATAATTGGAATGTTATGCCGATTTACCTTGGTCATTGTTGCAAAAATTATGGAAACCAAGCAGAGGAAGACGGTGGCGATTCTGTGCCCAAACCGTAATCGCCGAACAAAAAGGGTTGAAATAATTTCAAAGCGTCGTCCAAAATAACCTAATAAAACAAAGAGCCAAGAGGGGAGACTTCCGATGGTAAAATGTAAAAAATAATCGTTTGCTCCGTATCCTTCCGGAAAACATAACGGCAGTGTCATCGCTGCATAGAGAACTACGGAAAGGGGGAGAAGCGTGCAAAACACCACGTTAAATAAAAGTTGAAAAAAAACCTTCACGTTCTCACCTCCGCAATTTGATTATAATATATTATATCATATATTTAATCCATTGTCAACAAAAGAGACGAAAGCATCGTGCTTTCGTCTCTTGTTCTTATTTCGCAGTTTCTTCTTCTAAATTGTAAACTTCGGAGAACAGGTCGGTGAAATTGGCGGGGTCCAATTCTTGAATGACTTTATCGTTGAATTTGTAATTCAAATCCGCCAACCACATCGTATATTTGTCATTGAAATCCGGTCCGTAAAGACTTTGGTAAATGGCATCTTCCTTGGACTCAAAGTAGGTAGGACTTTCGTTTAAATCATACTTTTTGACGACCCAGATGGAATTGTCGATTTCGACTACGGAAACTTCTCCAACCTTCAATTCCTGCAACCGGGATACGATTTTACTGTTGACACAAATATCGTAGTAGTTGTAAAGGGTTTGATTGAAAATACCGTTTTTATCACAAATCAACCCGTCATTGACCGCTTTTTGATTGTTATCTTCCGCAGCTTTCTTTTCTTCCGCGGTCATTTTGTCGGTTATTTTTGTGTAATCCTCGGAGTATTGAGCTACCATATCTTCAAAAGATTCTCCGCCTTGTGCCTTCTTGCAAAGGTCTTCGGCCAGATTTCTTTTTCGGACAATTTCGTCGGCAGGCAATGCTTTGTCATCTTCTCCCTGTGTCTCCAAAAGGACGTATTTGAACCGATAATAGTTTTCGTTGTAGTAATCCTTTTTATCCTGGTCGGTGATGGGGGTTACCCCCTGTTCACCGTAATAATAATCCAGAAGAGCGTCACTTTTATATTCCACAGAAAGAAGTTTAAAGAATTCTTCTTTGTTCAGTTTCAGGGTTTTGAGAATATCCTTCATTCCCTTTTCACCGTAAACCTTAATCCATTCTTCGTCGTACTGTTTCTGAATCTCGTTTTGTTGTTCGTCCGTCAGAGACAAACCAAGTTCTTCAAATTTCGCAGTCACGATAACAAAGGTAAGGTATTGGGTCTTCGCACTGGAAATAATCGCATCCCGGACCGTTTCGGTTTCCGTAAAGTAATTATCCATTGAGGCCGTGATGTCGTACCCGTAATTTTTTAACAGTTCTTTATAATAGTCCCGTTGCCAATGAACGTAAAAACTGTAATATCCCGTTTTCATTTGTTCCCCATTGGCCGTCATTACGCCCGCGGAACAACCGGTTAAACACAATCCTGCAAGCAGAATCGTAAGCAAGATGCCGGCAATCAGTCTCTTTTTCATAGAATACTCCTTCTTTATTGGAATGGAATCATTATATCATACTTTTTCCGATTTGTCTACAAGTTCTTTCAGATTTCCCAAGAATTGTTCCATCTCTTTTACTTTATTCTCGCATTTCAAAGTAATATAGGGAGGATTCGCCGCAGAAAATAGAAAATCCCTGCGATAAATCGCCGCTAAGCCGGCGACGATTCTGGGGTCAACGGTTTGAAGATAAACCAAGAAACCTTTGGGAAATTCCGAAATTTTCGTAATTCCCAAGCCAATGGCTTTGTATCGGATACGGGCAATCGTCAAAAGATTCTGTACCGGCTTTGGGGGTTCTCCAAAGCGGTCAATCAGTTCATCGGTCACGTCCGATTCGTCTTCTGCATTTTCGATGCCGGAAATCAACTTGTATACTTCAATCCGGGTCTCCGGATCTCGGATATAGCGGTCCGGAATAAAAGCGTCAATCTTCATTTCTACGGTGCAGTCTCGTTTTTGAACGGTTTCACCCCGTTGTTCTTTCACCGCTTCTTCCAACAATTTCATATACATATCAAAGCCTACGGTGACCAGATGACCGCTTTGTTCTGCTCCCAAAACGTCTCCGGCGCCTCGGATTTCCAGGTCTCGCATTGCAATCTTTAAGCCCGAACCAAACTCTGTAAATTCCTTGATGGTCATCAGCCGTTTATAGGCGTCCCCGGAAAGGGATTTCCCCTTGCGGAAGGTAAAATAAGCGTAGGCTCTGCGGTCGGTGCGACCGACGCGTCCGCGAATCTGATGCAACTGTGCCAGGCCGAGGCGGTCCGCATCCTCGATAATAAGAGTATTACAGTTTGGCACGTCTACGCCGGTCTCGATAATCGTAGTGCAGACCAAAACGTCGATGTCTCCGTCCACCAATTCCTGCCATACACTTGACAGTTCCTCTTGGGACATCTTTCCGTGAGCCACGCGGACTCGTGCGCCTGTATTCGTTTCAATCATTTGGGCGGTCTTGTAAATCGTATCAATGCGATTATGCAGATAATAACACTGACCGCCCCGGGAGAGTTCTTTGCGGATGGCATCGGAAATGAGCCCTTCGTTGTACTCCGTTACGTAGGTCATAATGGGATAACGGTTGTGGGGAGCTTCATTGATGACGGAAATATCCCGAATTCCGCTCATTGACATATTGAGGGTGCGAGGAATTGGCGTGGCGGAAAGGGAAAGAATATCCGCGTTGATTGCCTTTTCCTTCAAATACTCCTTGTGGCTGACTCCGAACCGTTGTTCTTCGTCGATGATAATTAATCCCAAATCCCGGAACGCGATATCCTTTTGTACCAGGCGGTGGGTTCCAATAATAACGTCAACTTCCCCTTTTTTCAATTTTTTCAGGATTTGCTCCTGTTGTTTCGCCGTCCGGAATCGGGACAGTAACTCAATCCGTACCGGATAATCCCGGAACCGTGCTTTGATGGTATTGTAATGCTGATAGGCAAGAATGGTCGTGGGGGCAAGAAGGGCAGCTTGCTTACTGTCCATTACGCACTTGAAAATCGCCCGGAGAGCAACCTCCGTCTTCCCGAATCCCACGTCTCCGCACAGAAGACGGTCCATTGGAACCGGCCGCTCCATATCATTCTTGATTTCTTCGATACAACGCAGTTGGTCTTCCGTTTCTTCAAAGGGGAAATCCTCTTCAAAGTTTTTCTGCCAATCGGTGTCCGGGGCAAAGGCGTGTCCTTCCGTCTGCAACCGTTGACCGTAAAGAACAATCAATTTATCTGCCAAATCCCGGACGGCCCGCTTGGCTCGTTGTTTTGTTTTTTGCCAGTCCGTGCCTCCCAATCGGTTCAGTTTGACTTTTACGTCTTCGCCGGAACCAATATATTTGGAAATCAAATCCAAGTTATCGCAAGGCACGTAAAGAGTGTCCGTACCGGCAAATTTTATTTTTATAAAGTCCTTGGAAATACCGTCAGTCTCGATTTTATGAATTCCATCGTAAATGCCAACTCCGTAATTCTCGTGAACGATATGGTCCCCGGGATGAATGTCCGAAAAGGCTTTGATCTTTTCTCCCCGGGCAAAGCGGGGTTTCCGTTTTTGCTTCCGTTCCCCTTTTTGACGAAGGGAGAAAACCACTTCTTTTGCTTCCGGTAATTCAAAGCCAAAGGGAAGCGGGTCACAGCAAACGGTCACATTTTTATTAGCATACAGTTTGGCCATTTCCCTGCGGTGGTCTTCGGTAATGGTTACGACGGTTACGTGATAGCCTGCCCCGAGAAATTGCTCGATTTCATTCGGTAAAGTTTGGAAATTTGCATTTGAAGTCGGAAAAACGTTAAATTCAAAAAGCCGATCCAAAGAGATCCCGGGCAGGGAAGAGGGCAATGTCTCAAAAATCAAAGCTGGGCCGAGGTGGTCCAAGATTTCGTTTTTCGAGAAGAAATAGGGCATATTTAAGAAGGCAAATCCTTCTTCGGTCAGTTGTTTTATATCTTCTTCCGCCCGGAAAGTAAAGGCATCTATCGTTTCAAATACCTTTTTGTAATCAAAAATAAACAGAAGGTCGTCCGCCGTGCGGTAATCCAAAATATTTGCCCTGTTCGTGTAGAAGGCAGGTAAATAGCGGTCGTGGCGGGGCAAAATGCCTTGCTGAACCAATTCCAAATCTTTGCGAACAACGGGCGTTGGAGGAAGTTCTTTTAAAACTTCCTTTAAGGTTTCCAGGACTTTTTGGGTATATTCCTTTGCCGGCGTCAGACGGAGCAAATCTTTTGCTTCGGTCCTTCTCTGGGACGATACGTCGAATAACGAAATCGTATCAATCGTTCGGTCGAAAAATTCAATACGGAAGGGTTGTTCTTCTGTGGCGGGGAAAATATCGACGATTTCTCCACGAATGGAAAACTGACCCGGACCTTCTACTTTCGGAAAGGCTTCGTAGCCGTATTCCGTTAAAATCGAGGGAAGAGCATCGTAATCGAAATCTTCCCCAACCGTCAGTACGGTTTCCCGGCTGTCGCAGGGGGGTAATACTTGGGTACACAGTGCATCTGCGGAAAGAATCACCGTTTGGAAGGTGCCTTTTCTGATTTTGGAAATAACATCAATTCGCTGATTTTCTTCGAAACGGGAGACACTTTCCATATCTCGGAACGTGTAGTCTTTCGGGGGGAAGTAAAGTGCCGGTGTGGAAAGTGCGTCAAAGGTGCGAACCAATGCACGTGCCGTGCTTTCATCGGGAACGACGATAAACGCCCGCTTGGCCAGCCGGCGTTGTAAAATATCTGCAAAATATGGTTTCTGCGCGTCGACACCGAACACTGCACAGGTTTTCCTCGTTCGGGCTGCCTGTTCCAGTGCTTCGTATTCTGAGAGAAGCGTCAGCTTCCCGATGAGTTGATTCATTTCGGGTCTCCGTTATAGCGGCTCATTGCATCGTCAATTCTGCCGCCTATAATCAATTTTATAATTTCATTGGTATCGGCAAAACGTTCCGTAAGTTTCTTTTTTTCCGTACCTGAAAAAGCACCCAAGACCCAGTCTGCTAAATCCGTAGAGGGGTCCGACCGGTCAGATACGCCGATGCGAACACGGGGAAAGCAATCGCTGTTCAAAAGTGAAATAATATTTTTTAGCCCATTATGTCCACCGCCGCTTCCTTTTTGACGGATGCGAATGCGGTTAAAAGGAATTGCCACGTCGTCGCACAACACTAAAACCCGGTCAGGTGTGATATTGTAATAGTCGCACGCTTCCGCTACGGCTTCTCCGGAGAGATTCATAAAGGTTTGTGGTTTCATCAGAAGTACTTTTTTATTTCCGACAAAACACTCTCCGCACAATGAACGGAATCGTATCCGGTTCACTTTGACACCTTCGGATTCTGCAAAAGAATTTAGCGCCATCCAACCGATATTATGCCGTGTAAATTCGTATTTTTTTCCGGGATTTCCCAATCCCACGACGATCCAGTCCATACGGGACCTCCAAAACTTTTCTACAATTAAGTATTATACACGATTTTGGCATAAATTGCAAGAGCCAGGATGTAATTTCACACAATGTTACGGAAATAGAGAATGAGAAAGTGATTGCAATTGCGATTTTTTGTCGGAGAGCTTGTGTGTGGAGGTGAATTTTGTGAATTATTTTTTGCTTTTTTATTAAATAATTGGAAAAAACTTGCGTTTTGTTTGAATGTATGCTATAATAGCAGAGGTAAAATAATATATGTTTATTTTAACTTCATTTATAGGAGGAAAACAAATGAGCACTAAGTATGTATATTTGTTCTCGGAAGGGAACAAGGACATGCGCAATCTGCTGGGCGGTAAAGGTGCAAACCTTGCCGAAATGACCGCTATCGGTCTTCCCGTTCCCCAGGGCTTCACCGTAACCACCGAAGCCTGCACCCGCTACTATGATGACGGTAAGCAAATCGCTCCCGAAATTATGGCGGAAATCGAAGAAAACATTGTTAAAATGGAAGGCATCACCGGTAAGAAGTTCGGCGATAAGGAAAATCCCCTTCTCGTTTCCGTTCGTTCCGGTGCCCGCGCTTCTATGCCCGGTATGATGGATACCATCCTTAACTTGGGTCTGAACGAAGACGTTGTCGAAGCTATGGCTGCAAAGTCCGGCAATCCCCGTTGGGCTTGGGACTGTTACAGACGCTTCATCCAGATGTATTCCGACGTCGTTATGGAAGTTGGTAAGAAGTATTTCGAACAACTCATCGACGAAATGAAAGAAGCCAAAGGCATTAAGTTCGACGTTGAACTGACCGCCGAAGATTTGAAGGAACTCGCTTCCCAGTTTAAGGCTGAATACAAAGCCAAGATTGGTGCTGATTTCCCCACCGATCCCAAGGAACAGTTGATGGGTGCTATCAAGGCTGTTTTCCGTTCTTGGGACAACCCCCGTGCAAACGTTTACCGTCGCGACAACGACATTCCCTATTCTTGGGGTACTGCCGTTAACGTTCAGATGATGGCGTTCGGTAATATGGGTGACAACTGTGGTACCGGCGTTGCCTTTACCCGTGACCCCGCTACCGGCGAAAAGAAACTGATGGGTGAATTCCTGGTTAACGCTCAGGGTGAAGACGTTGTTGCCGGCGTTCGTACTCCTATGCCTATCGCTCAGATGGCGGAAAAATTCCCCGAAGCTTTCGCTCAGTTCCAGGAAGTTTGCAAGACTCTGGAAAATCATTATCACGATATGCAGGATATGGAATTTACCGTCGAAGACCGTAAACTCTATATGCTTCAAACCCGTAACGGTAAGAGAACCGCTCAGGCTGCTCTCCAAATTGCCGTTGACCTGGTTGCCGAAGGTCACAAGACTAAGGCCGAAGCTGTCCAGATGATCGACCCCCGTAACCTGGATACTCTGCTTCATCCCCAATTTGACGCTAAGGCTTTGAAGGCTGCTACTCCTGCCGGTAAGGGGCTGGGTGCTTCTCCCGGAGCTGCTTGCGGTCAGGTCGTCTTCACTGCGGAAGACGCTGTGGCTTGGAATGAAGCCGGCAAGAAGGTCGTTTTGGTTCGTTTGGAAACCTCTCCCGAAGATATTACCGGTATGAAGGCCGCTCAGGGTATCCTGACGGTTCGTGGCGGTATGACCTCTCACGCTGCCGTTGTTGCTCGTGGTATGGGTACCTGCTGCGTTTCCGGTTGTGGCGATATCAAGATGGACGAAGAAAACAAGAAGTTCGAATTGGCCGGTAAGGTTTACAACGAAGGTGATTACATCTCCATCGACGGTTCCACCGGTAACATCTACGACGGCATCATCGCTACTGTTGACGCTGAAATTTCCGGAAACTTCGGCACCATTATGGGCTGGGCTGACGAATTCCGCAAGTTGAAGGTTCGTACCAACGCCGATACTCCTGCCGATGCAAAGAAAGCTCGCGAACTGGGTGCGGAAGGTATCGGTCTGTGCCGTACCGAGCATATGTTCTTTGAAGCTGACCGTATCGCCGCTTTCCGCGAAATGATTTGTGCCGATACCGTTGCGGAACGTGAAGCTGCTCTTGATAAGATTCTGCCTTATCAGCAGGGCGACTTCGAAAAACTGTACGAAGCTCTGGAAGGTTATCCTGTTTGCATCCGCTTCCTGGATCCTCCTCTCCACGAGTTCGTTCCCACCGAAGAAGCTGATATTGAAGCTCTTGCCGCTGCTCAGGGTAAATCTGTTGCCGACATCAAGGCTCTTATTGCTTCTCTCCACGAATTCAACCCGATGATGGGTCATCGTGGCTGCCGTCTGGCCGTCACCTATCCCGAAATCGCCAAGATGCAGACCACCGCGGTTATCCGTGCTGCCATCAATGTCAAGAAGGCTCATCCCGATTGGAACATCGTTCCCGAAATTATGATTCCTCTGACCGGCGAAGTGAAGGAATTGAAGTACGTTAAGGACGTCGTCGTTGCTACCGCTGATGCGGAAATCGCCGCTGCCGGCTCCGACTTGAAGTATGAAGTCGGTACGATGATGGAAATTCCCAGAGCTTGTCTGACCGCTGATGAAGTTGCGAAGGAAGCTGCTTTCTTCTGCTTCGGCACCAACGACCTGACTCAGATGACCTTCGGGTTCTCCCGTGACGATGCCGGTAAGTTCCTCAACGCTTACTACGACACCAAGATCTATGAAAACGATCCCTTTGCCAAACTGGATCAGACCGGTGTTGGTAAATTGATGGATATGGCTCTTACCCTCGGTAAGCCTGTCAACCCCAACCTCCACTGCGGTATCTGCGGTGAACACGGTGGTGACCCCTCTTCCATCGAGTTCTGCCACAAGATTGGCTTGGATTACGTTTCCTGTTCTCCCTTCCGTGTTCCCATTGCTCGCTTGGCTGCCGCTCAAGCCGCAATCAACGAAGGCTGATCATCCCTAATTTAACAACAAACCCCGCCGATTCTTCGGCGGGGTTTCTGTACGTAAAGAAATCTTAATAAATTCCCCTCTTGCTTCTTAATAAATATTATGGTATACTATGAACAAGAAAAAGAAATGAGGAGGCCGTATGAACAGAATTCGTCAATTCATTCAAACCAAAGTGGGTTGTTTTTCCGTAATAGCGATTCTTGTTGGTTTGGTTTGTTTTTTTATAAGTTTTACTTCCACGGGCATTTCGTTTCTTTTTCAATTGTTGAGTCTCTTTTCTTTTGCCCTCGTCGCGTTTACCTGGGTTGTAATTGTGTCTTCAAGACCGGGAAAATATCGTATCGTGGCCGGGATCGTCAAGTGGTTAATAATATTTTTGGTTTTTGTCTTACTTATAATGTTTCTTGTTGTAGAGTTTCAGATCGTTCAACATCATAATGGAGACGAAGACATTCCTGAATCGGCTCAGATTGTAATCGTGCTCGGTTGCAAGGTAAATGGAGAAGTCCCTTCAATGATGCTTCGATATCGATTGGATGCGGCATTAACACGGTTAGAGGAATTTCCGAATTCCGTTGCCGTTTTATGCGGGGGACAGGGTGTCGGTGAAAATATTTCGGAAGCAGAATGTATGAAACGGTGGCTCGTAGAACGGGGTATTGCTGAGGACCGCCTGATTTTGGAAGATAAATCGGAGAATACCCGGGAGAACGTGAAAAATGCCGCAGAAATTCTCGGCGTTACCGGAGAAGAACCGAATCAAGCCGTGGTGGTCAGTACGGGATTTCATTTATTTCGCAGTAAAAAAATCTGCGACTCTCAGGGATTTGAAACCTATGGTATTGCGGCAAAAATGCCTGAGATTCCCTTTTTTCATCTGAATTACTACTGTCGTGAATTTGCGAGTGTTGTAAAAATGTATATCCAGGATATTCTTGCATAAACTGTAAAAAAGCATTTTTTACGGTGAAGGTATGAAGCAAAAACTGGATTTTTTGGTCAACGTTGCTTACGTGGGAACGATATTCTTAGTAGCATTTTTTGTTTTTCGCTTTCTTGTTCCTCCGGCATTGCCCTTCCTTTTGGGGTTTGTTGTGTCCACTCTGTTTAATCCACTGATAACCAAAATTGCACGTGTAAGAAAGCGAGGCTTTGCCTCGGTTGTAACGATCGTGCCTTTTTGGTTTGTTTTGCTGTTTTTACTTTGGAAAGTTGGCGTTTTGGTCTACGGGGAAGCGGTAGAATTGCTTGAATGGATTCGCACTACGGACTTTGAGACGCTTTTGTCTTCCGTAAAAATTCCCTTTCTCAGTGAAAGTCTTACGACCTGGCTGGCTCAACAAACCGATACGATACTCCCAATGGTGTTAAATCTGTCGCAAAATGCGCTGATGAAATTTCTGGATTTTCTGCTGAAACTTCCCAATGCGATGATTTTTTCCTT
Source organism: Eubacteriales bacterium (assembly GCA_045542115.1). Taxonomy (GTDB): domain Bacteria; phylum Bacillota; class Clostridia; order Oscillospirales; family UBA644; genus RGIG995. The sequence continues at coordinate 41,818 of JAZQKK010000014.1, read as the reverse complement.
TGCAATGGTAGTTTCGTCGGTTTTGTTTTCGGTTTCTTATGAGAAAATCGAACCATTTTTTTTACGTCAGCTTCCGGCGCGCTTTCAAGCGGAGTATTTTGACGTTAAAGAGTTTCTCTTCCGTAAATTTTTTCGGTTTTTACAGGCCCACGGAACGATGTTTTTTATAAATTACGTTCAACTTCTCGTCGGTCTCTTTTTTCTAAAATCCCCATATCCGCTCATTTTAGCAGCGATCATTGCTCTTGCCGATTTATTGCCTTATATCGGAATGGCATCGGTTTTGGTCCCTTGGGGGCTGGTGCAATGGTGGTTGTTTGGGAATCCCGTTCAAGGGATTGGGCTTGTTGTTCTTGCGGTTATCGTATCGGTAGTACGAGAATTGTTGGAACCTCGTATCGTTGGGCGGACCATTGGTCTTTCTCCACTTGCGACCCTGTTCAGTATCTATTTTGGAATGAAATTGCTGGGGTTTGCAGGAATCTTTTTATTTCCGCTATTCTTTCTATTTTTAAAAGAATGGAACGAATCCGGACGAATTTTTCTTTGGAAAAACAAGCCGGAATAATTCATAAAGGAGGCATTTTATGTTCATTCATACCAAACAACCGGAAATCAAAGACCCATTCACCCTTATCGGAAAGGAAAAACTATTGGTGTCTGCCGGAAAAGAAGGCGATTTTAATACGATGACCGCGTCTTGGGGGACAATGGGCGTTCTTTGGAATAAGAACGTGGTGAACGTCGTAATTCGTCCTCAACGGTATACGTATCAGTTTTTTGAGCGGGAAGACCATTTTACCGTATCGGTTTTGCAACCTGGCAATGAAGATGCCTACCGAATTTGCGGAACAAAATCCGGAAGGGACTGCGATAAAGTCGCCCTTGCGGGACTAACTCCGTATTTTGAGGAAAACGCTGTCACGTTTGAGCAATCACGCTTGGCTATCGTATGTAAAAAAATCTACGTGCAGGATTTTGACCCGGCCGGATTCCTGGATAATGGGATTGAGAAGCACTATCCCATTCAGGATTACCATCGGTTATATTGTGGTGAGATTCTTGATATTCTGGAACAAAAATAACCCCTGTGCTCCGTCGTATAGACGGGGCACTTTTGTTTATACTATCAAAGAAAGGAGGATGGATATGAAAGGGAAAGAAAAAAGCAATGATTTAATACGCTGTGCCGAACAGGTTTTTCCGGACTTTTCCGTCAATTCAGAAGGAGAATTGTCCGAAGATTCGCCGATTTCTTCTGTGTTGTCGGAAAATCAAGACATCCTCAAACAGGTGTTTTCCGGCGACGGTACTTTTATTTGTCGTACCTTTTCTTCCGAGAGACCGGGGTTTGCTGATTGCTTTGCCGTCTATTTTGACGGAATGGTGAAGAATGAAATTGTTTTTGACAGCGTGATTCGCCCCATCGTTGAAACGGATATCCCCGTCTTGGATGCGGAAACCCTTTCCGGCCGGGTTATCTGCAACGTAGATACAGAGGTAATTACCTCACTCCAAAAATGCTTTGATGCGATGTTGATGGGTGATTGCATCGTATTTCTGAACGGATGTCCCCGTGCGGTTGTTGCAAGTACGAAAGGTTTTCCCGTGCGCACGCCCGAAGAGCCTACGGCAGAGAAGGTCCTTTTGGGCCCCAGAGAAGGTTTTACCGAATCGGTGATGATGAACGTTGCGATGATCCACCGAAAGTTAAAAACCGTGGATTTTAATGCGGAGCCGATGTCTTTTGGTACGCGAACGCAAACAAAAGCTTTTCTTTGTTATTTGGGTAGTGTTGTTCATCCTCAGCTTCTTGAAGAAATTAAACGAAGACTTTCCGCCATCGAAATTGACGGGGTCTTAGATGCAAACTATATTATAGAACAAATTTCCGACCATCCGTTATCTCTGTTTCGTACCGTCGGAGTCACAGAGCGTCCCGACGTAATTGCCGGGGGACTGTTGGAAGGACGCATTGCACTGGTGTTGGACGGGACGCCCGTGGTGATGGAACTGCCCTATGTTTTTTCGGAATCTTTTCAGGTCTCGGAAGATTATTATCAGAATTTTTGGTTCGCGTCCATTGGCCGGGTCTTACGGCTGATGTGTTATTTTCTATCCATTACGGTTCCCGGAATTTTTGTATCTCTGGTTTCTTTTCATCAGGAATTACTCCCTACCGACCTGGCACTGAGTGTATCACAGGCAAGGGTAGGCGTTCCGTTCCCCATTGCGGTGGAATGTTTTTTAATGATAACGGTATTTGAGATTCTCCGGGAGGCAAGTCAAAGACTCCCGGATAGCATTTCTCAAGCTTTGAGTATTGTGGGGGCCATTGTTATTGGGGACGCGGCGGTTTCTGCGCGATTTATTGGTTCTACGACGCTTATCGTCATTGCTTTTGCCGGCATTACTGGGCTTATCTCTCCTCGACTGAAAAGTTCGGTGATTGTGCTTCGGTTTGGCATTTTATTGCTTGGCTCTGTGTTGGGATTGTACGGAGTCCTGTTCGGTTGTGTTGGTATTGTCGTGTACTTGATGTCTATGAAATCTTTTTTCGTCCCGTATTTATCTTATTGCTTTTCTCCCCGGATACAGGACCAAAAAGATATTTATATTCGTGCCCCTTGGTGGATGATGCGAACCCGACCGTTGTATTTTGCAAAGGATCGGATTCGCCGGAAGGAGTAATATGAAACGGCGTTTCGCTTTTATCTTGATTTTATGGATTCCCCTTTTGTTGTGCGGATGTTACGACTACCGAGAAATAAACGATACTGCAATGGTTTCCGGAATTGCTATTGATATAGGAGACAATTCTGCCTATACCGTTTCGGTAGAGATTATTCAGCCTTCTGATTCGGAATCATCCACCCCAAAATCCAAGGTTTTAAAAGAGGGCGGAAACAGCGTGGAAGATTGCTTGAAGAGATTGGTGAATGCAGCGACGAAACAACTTCAATTCAGCCACTGTAAATTGATTCTTTTTTCGGATGATGTTGTAAAAAAGGGAATTTCTGAGCTTGTCGATTATTTTATTCGGGACCCGGAATATCGGGGCGATTTGTTTTTAGCGGTAGTTTCTCAATCTAAGGCATCGGAAATGCTCTCAACAGGTGAAAAAGAAAAAAGGGTCGCATCTTATGATTTTGCGAAAGTAATTGAGAACTCGTATCAAGAAACCGGCTCAGTCCCACCGACAAAATTATATCAATTCCCCATCAGCGGAGACGTGACGTTGTTGCCCGTATTTAAAAAGTCCGGGGAATCATACTCCGTATCTGCCTGTGCCGGAATACGGGAAGGAAAACACTTTGGAGAAGTGGACCTTCGGACGGTCCAGAGTATTTTATTGATTTCCGGGGAGTATCGGGTGGGAGAGCTGTTGTTGAAAACCAAGGATGGCATTGAAATTCCCTGTCAAATTCGTTCGGTTAAAACCAAAAAGAAAATTGGACCGGAGGAGAATCTAACCGTGTATGCAACTTTGGAATGCGACATTCTTTTAACAACGCTCCCCAAGGGGTTTGATATTTCCAACGAGGACCATATGGAACGTTCGGAAGATGCAATCGGGAGTTTGTTGACCGAAAAAATTCAAAAGGACTGGGAAAAAGCGGTAAAAGATGGAATTTCCGACGTGTTTGGTCTGAGCGTTTATCTTTATCGACACGCCCCCGAAAAACTTCAAACCCTTAATTTGGCTTCCGGGGAGCCGGGAATCCGTTTGATTCCGAATTGTCAGGTGGAACTTGCCAACTTCGGGCTTGCCGATGAGAGGATGGTAAAATGACTGCATTCTTATTTCCGGGCTTGTTTTTGTTAGGGACCATCTGGGTTTTTCGTTGCAGAACGAAAGAAAAAAGAGCCTTTTATATTGGAGTTGTTTTATTGTCTTTATCTGCGGTATGTCTTACGCTATATTGTTTGGGAATCCTTGGAATCGGACTTCCGTCGCTTATAATGAACTTGTTTGGAAAGGTTGGACTTTCTGTATGAACCGTACTCCGATGTTACGGCAAAACGTCGTGTTCGCCATCCTGTTCTTGATGGGAGCAAATCTGTTGATAGGAAGCAGTTATCGGGCAGAACAGGATACTTGGATTTCTATTCTGATGGCCACGGGAATAATGATAATTCTTTCCCTTGTCCTGGCTCGGATTTCCGTTTTGCACCCGGGGAAAGACGTTTTTGCATTGTTAAAATTGTTACCAAAATGGATATCATTTCCCCTTATCGGGCTTACTGCTTATTATTGTTTTGAGCAGGCTGCTATTACTTTGCGAGTCTATACGGGGTTCGTTCATATTGTTTCGTTACCCAATACGAATATTATTATTCTGCCGATTTTGACCGGTATTATTATTTGGTTTCTCATAAACAGGGAAGACCGGGTTTTGTTTCAATTCTCTTATATGACGGCCATTCCCATATTTTTGATCATCTTACTTTTGATTGTTTTTCTGTTCCCAATGTTTCGCTCGGAGAATCTGCTCCCGTTCTGCTATAACAACGGGGAAAACATTCTTCTCTGTTCCGCAGAAAATTTTGCGTTTCCCTTTGGGAATATTTTCTTATTGTTAGGTTTGACTTTTTTCCCGAAAGAGTCAAAGAAAGAGCGGAATGTGTGGGTCATAGTCGCAGTAATTTCCGGGATTTTATCTTTGCTTGTCGTTTTTCAGAACATTTTATTATTAGGGGGCAAACTGTCGGATTTTCTCGATTTCCCTTATAACTATGCGGCGTCGTTGGTTAATGTGGGTGATTTCTTTTCCCGCATTGAAGTTTTTGCATCCCTTTTTTTCTTTTTGTCTGCAATATTGCGAACCTCCTATTTGATTCGTCTTACCCTTCGTGGAATAGAAAGTCTCTGCAATGTTGAGCCAAAGTCGATATCGTTTCCAATGATTGCACTTTTGTGTTTTTACACGGCTGTGGCCTTTGATAATACCAATTCCGTTTTTAACTATTTAAAAATTTTTCCTATTTTTGCAATTCCGTTTCAGGTAGGGGTGCCCCTCCTTCTGTGGTTTTATTGCGAGAAAACTAAGTCAAAAACTGCGGCAATATCTTGTCCTTTGAATAAACAATCCGTTCGGTTATTTTGAGCCTTCTTTCGCCGAAAAGTTTACAAAAATGACATTAAAAACGACTTGACAACCAGGGAAAAATGTGATATAATATCCAAGGTTAAATTCCTATGCGGGTATGGCGGAATTGGCAGACGCGTTAGATTCAGGTTCTAATGGTCGCAAGGCTGTGCAGGTTCAAGTCCTGTTACCCGCACCACAAAACACCGTAACTCTGATGGGTTACGGTGTTTTTCTAATTTTGGCTAAAAAACCACCAGCAGTGCTGGTGGTATCCGTAAAGTTTTAGCTATGATGGACAAACGTATCCTCCTTTGGTATAATAGAGTTATGGCTGCCAACCGTAATTCAAAAAACCAAAGGAGGAATCAAGTCGTGAGACTTGATGTAACCAGTTTAGCACATACGAAATGGAATTGCAAGTACCACGTTGTGTTTGCGCCGAAATTTCGGAAAAAAGTTATCTATGGGAAGATCAAAGAGGACATCGGAAAGATGCTTCGAAAGCTTTGTGAATACAAAGAGGTTGAAATATTGGAAGCAGAGGCCTGTCCGTATCATATCCGTATGCTAATAACAATTCCGCCGAAGTACAGTGTTTCACAAATCATGGGATATTTGAAAGGGAAAAGAAGTCTCATAATTTACGAAAAGTATGCAAATCTGAAATACAAGTATGGGAATCGGCACTTCTGGTGTCGAGGGTACTACGTAGATACGGTAGGAAAGAATAAGAAGGCAATTGCAGAATACATACGAAATCAGTTGAAGGAAGATTACGAAGCAGACCAAATGTCATTGATTGAGTATGTAGACCCGTTTACGGGTAAGCCGGTAGAAGAAGGCAAAAAAATAAAGCCCCATAAGGGGCAGCCTGTGAAACAGTCGCGGTTGGCGGCCATTCGATGAGCCTATAGGCTCGGCAGGCAAATGCCCCACGGGGGCTACGTCATGCCACCGGCATAGCCGGTGGTCATGACTATTGGGTTAGATTCGGGCAACGCCGGTTTTCTTTGCAGCTTCGATAACGGCCTTAGCCACGACTTCTGCAACGCGTTTATCCAACGCGGGGGAGATGATGTTTTCTTCGTTCAGGTCTTCCTCGGAAATCAAAGAAGCCAGAGCGTAAGAAGTTGCAACCTTCATCTCTTCGTTAATGCAGGATGCACGGCAATCCAAAGCACCGCGAAAAATACCGGGGAACGCCAGAACGTTGTTGATTTGGTTGGGGAAGTCAGAGCGACCTGTCCCGACCACTCTTGCTCCGGCGGCTTTTGCCTTATCGGGCATAATTTCGGGCGTGGGGTTTGCCATCGGGAATACGATAGCATCTTTCGCCATAGACTGAACCATTTCTTCGCTGACGATGTTGGGAGCCGAAACGCCGATAAAGACGTCTGCACCCTTCATTGCATCGGCCAAGTTGCCCATCTTGTGTTCCAAGTTGGTAATTTCGGCGATTTCCGCGTGCGCGGGATTCAGTTCAGGCATTCCTTTGCAGATGATACCGAAACGGTCAACCATCGTCAGGTTTTTAACTCCCATATTCAAGAGGTGCTTCCCGATCGCGATTCCAGCAGAACCGGCGCCGTTAATAACCACCTTGACGTTCGCAATGTCTTTCTTGACAACGCGCAAGGCGTTCAAGAGTGCTGCGGCAACCACAATTGCGGTGCCGTGCTGGTCGTCGTGGAAAATGGGAATATCGCAGATTTCCTTTAACTTCTTTTCGACTTCAAAACAACGGGGAGCAGAAATGTCTTCCAGGTTGATTCCGCCAAAAGAACCGGAAATCAGGTAAATGGTTCGGACCAGTTCGTCTACATCTTTGGACTTGATGCAAATCGGGAAAGCATCTACGTCGGCAAAGGTTTTGAACAGTGCGCATTTCCCTTCCATAACGGGCATTCCTGCTTCCGGTCCGATATCACCGAGACCGAGAACTGCCGTTCCGTCGGTAATAACGGCAACCAGATTGTTTCTGCGAGTCAATTCGTAGGACTTGTTGACATCCTTGTTGATAACCAGGCAAGCTTCCGCAACGCCGGGGGTATAGGCAAGGGAAAGGTCGTGGCGGTCATTGACTTCGCAACGGGAGATTACTTCAATCTTGCCGTTCCATTCATAGTGTTTCTGCAGGGATTCTTGTCTGATATCCATTGTTTAGTCCTCCCAGGGGAATTTGTACTGAGTAAGACCGAGTTCATCTCGGATCGCGATGATTTCCTTCTGTACAGATTCATTGATAGGAACACCGGATTCGCGAGAAAGACGGACTTCGTATTCCTTTTCACCGGCAGTATAAATGCGGTCTGCGCCGGGAGCCTTTTTCGCACTGCGAACTTCACGCAAAATGTCGCCGGCCTTCTTGCGGCAAACGTCTTCGCCCAAGAAATGGTCGGTGTCGATAGCAATGAAGAAGTGCCCCAGGTGGAAGGGGGCTTTTTCGCCGTTTTCATCCTTACCGGTCAACGCCTTCCCGTAGTTACCGTCTTGGAGAACGGCGGAAAGCAGTTCGACGAACATAGCATATCCGTAGCCTTTGTAACCGGCCTGTTCTTCACCGGGGCCACCCAGCGTGCACAGAGCAGCTTCGCCGCGAGCCATTGCTTTGAGAGCGTCGGCAGAGGTTCCTTCATAAGCATTTCCGTCCAGACCGATCAAGGAACCGGCGGGAGCATCCTTACCGATGCGAGCATAGTATTCCAGCTTACCGTTCTGGTAGGTGGAGGAAGCACCGTCAAAGTTGAAATCGAAGTTTTCATCGGTGGGAACGCCCAAGGTCAGGGGGTTGGTTCCGAACATACCTTCAACGCCGAAGGTAGGCGCAACGGTGGGACGAGCGTTGGTTCCGGTCAGACCGATGCAACCGTTTGCGGTAGCCATAGAGGTGTAGTAGCCGGCAATCCCGTAGTGACAGGAATTACGTACAACAACCATTCCCATACCGTATTCTTTTGCTTTGGCGATAGCCATACTCATAGCCTTGTGGCCAATGACCTGACCCATACCGTCGTGACCGTCCACAACGGCGGTGGTGGGGGTTTCTTTAATAATTTCAAAGTTGGTTACAGGGTTCTGAATCCCGGCCTTGATGCGGTCAAGATATACGGGCTTGAAGCGGTTTACACCGTGAGATTCAATGCCTCTCTTGTCAGATTCCAAAAGAACGTCTGCGCAGATTTCGGCATCAGCTCTGGGAATTCCGTAACCGACAAAGGAATCGATTACAAAGTTGGTAATGGTTTCCCAATCGACAATACTTCTTTTTACTTCCATTTTGTTACTCTCCCTTTCGAGTAGATTATTTTACATCTAAGTATAACACATCATCGAGGAGTTGTCAATATTTTCCCCGAATATGATAAATATATTTTACATTTTAAACAGAGAAAGATAATCGATTTCTTCGTAAGAGGATTATATAATATCCTCTTGACTTTCCAACATAAATCTGTTATAATACCTATGAAAATTTGTCGGAGGAATTCATTATGGAAAATGCAAATCGATTTTCGAAAAGTCAAAAGATGATAACCGTCCTTTGTATGATTGCTTATACGGTTCTTTATTTTATGAGATTGAATGTTTCTCTGGCATTGACGGGAATGGAAGAGTCGTTGCTAACTACGCCGGAACAGTTGGGAATGATGACCACGGCGTTTTTCTGGTGTTATGCATTTGGGCAGTTGTTTTTTGGTTTTTGGGGAGACCGATTGCCCACCCGTTTTATGGTCTTTACCGGTTTGTTGGGGTCGGGGATTTTAAATATGGCTATCAGCTTTGCTCCGACGATTGGTATGGTTTCGGTGTTCTGGGCGTTGAACGGAATTTTTCAGTCGATGCTTTGGTCTCCGATGATGAAGACGGTTTCACAGTATTTTGAAGAAAAGAAAAAAGTTCTTGCAATTTTCGCGCTTTCTATCACACAGGTGTTGGGATACATTTTGGCTTGGTGTGTATCGTATTTTATCAATACGTACCTTGGTTGGCGTTTTGTTTTTCGAATTCCGTCGTTGTTAGGGATTGCATTTTCTGTTATTTGGCTTATTTTGTTCCGTTTTGATTTGCCTACGCAGACCGCAAAACTGAAAAAGAAGGGCTCGTCCCTGATTCGTCAGCCGATTTTAATAACTTTCCTTGGAGTTATTGCACTTTTCTCTATTCTTTTTGGCTTGGTGAAATCCAGTATCGATACCTGGCTACCTACGATGATTGAAGATTTGGGTGGTTTTTCCGAATCCGGAACCGTTATTACGTTGGTTTTGATTCCCCTGCTGAATTTTGCCGGAATTCTCTTGGTGAAGTCTTTGGTAAAGCGACTGAATGGCGATATTTATAAGTGTATCCTTGCCGTTTGGGGTGCCTCCCTTGGAATCAGCATTGCAGCTCTCATTGTTTTTGGAATGAGTCCGGTCATCTTTGTTATCATTAATTCTTTGATGTTTGGCGTTGTTTACGGAATGACACCCTTGTTTACTTCCTTTATTCCTTTGGATTTTGAAAAGTGGGATTGCGTTTCCACTGTAACCGGTTTTGTGGATTTTGCTATTTACTTCGGTGCGGGAATCACCGGGACGATAAGCGGAATGATTCTCGGTTCCGGCGGTGCGAAAAACTGGAATGGACTGAGTTTTTATTGGTTTTTGATTCTTGTCGTTGGAATGCTTCTTGCAATATTCGTATTTTTGTGGCATCGTAAATTACAAAGACGAATTCGAATGGAGGAATCAGAATGGGATTAAAGGAAACTTTTGAGAAAAGGGGAATCTCTTTTTTCAATTTTGAAACGAGAGAAGGGGCAGTGGACTTTCTTTGTGCCCAATGCGCCGGAAAGTCCGTTTCTTTCGGGGGTTCAATGACGGTGCAAGAATTGGACCTTTACGACAAACTCAGCGTCAATTCTTCTTGCGGATGGCATTGGAAGAAGGATTCTTCCGAAAAAATTGATACTGCGGATATCTTTATAACCTCTGCAAATGCGGTGTCCGAAACGGGTGAAATTGTCAATATTGACGGCAACTGTAACCGCGTCTCCGCCTCTATGTATGGTCATAAGGACGTTTATTTTGTCATCGGAAAAAATAAACTGACCAAGGATCTTCCCGCGGCCTTGTTTCGGGCAAGAAACGTTGCCGCACCGAAAAATGCGATGCGGCTTCATCGAAAAACGCCTTGTGCCATAGACGGGGTGTGTCACGATTGTCAAAGCCCTGATTGTATTTGTTCCGTTTTGGCAGTGATGCGTCGTAAACCTTCTTCTTGTCGGGTTTGCTTGGTTTTGATTCAAGAAGATTTTGGGTATTGAGTCAGAGTAATTCCGTGCCGAACCGCTCTGTAAAATGTCCGGCATACGGAGGAACTTCTTTGGGACGACGCCGCTCAATCCAGCATTTTTCCAGCCTTGTAAAAGGTATTTTGTAAGACAGAATCCCCGTATAATAGGGGGCTAACGTGTAGAGCGGATAAAAAACGATAACCGCGTTGTGAGACAAATAATAATTATTTTCGTGAAAACATTGTTTTGCATTTTTCAGGGGGTTCTCAAAAAAGAGAATCTCCTGATTTTTTTCTTGGAGTGAAATTTGTTCGCAAACTGCATCTGTGATAATTTTTCGGTACGGAGTGTTTTTTTGAAAAAAATAGGAAAGAGGTACTTGTGCTCCAATGGAAAAATCCCAAGTATTTCCGGTGCGGACGGTCATTCCGTGAGGCCCGCCCCAGTATTGATAGCGGTCTAACAGGATAGAAGTATAGCGATAATCCACTCTCGGCGCGGAAAAGGTGCGGACAAAGGAGTGAAGAGAAAAATCATATTCCTGCTCCGCTGCGATGCGGGATTCTTCCGCCGCCCGATTGTAAAATTCCGTTCGTGCCTTTCTGTTTAGGTTTCTTGCTTGTTTTCGATAATGGTCGTTAAATCGGTATTCACTTTCCTTGGACAACGGCCCGATCATTTGCGGATAAGAAATTTTTAACTCCAAAATCGGTTTGTTTTCTCTGTAAAGTAAACTTTCAATGGTTTCGCCGCTCATATTTAACTGCACAATCATCACCTCGTAAGACAGTTTATGCCGCGAAATTGTAAGATTGCACGGCCGTATGCAACGAAACTTTTACAATTCTATGAAAAGACTTGCTTTTTATCTTCTGATTTGCTATAATATATTTTATAATATACCAAAGATTTTGTTTCGTCTTCTATAATCAATTGTTGCGGCAGACGGAATGGATCAAAGAAAAAAGGATGGATTATAATGTCTAACAAACCTATGTCGAAGAATTCCGATACCGTATGGTCTCCCGTTGTGAAGATTGTCGCTATCGTTTGTGCTGTAATTCTTCTTGCCTCAATCGCTCTTGCCGTTGTTGCTAAGACCGGTTATTTCCGCCGTAACACCGTTGTTATGACGGTGGGCGACACGAAAATCAACGCTCTGGAATACAATCAGAATTACTATGCGGCGTTGAACAATTTCTATTCGCAGTATTACTACTACGCAAGTATGATCGGGTTTAATCCTTCTGCTTCGTTGAAGAGTCAGACCAGTTATTTCGATTCCAGTATGACTTGGTATGAATATTTTGTCAATCAGGCAAAAATTCAATTGGAAGAGCTTTATCTTCTTTACAATGAAGCTAATGCAGACGGCGAATATAAGTTAAGTGACGATGCCGGAAAAGAGTTGGAAGCATCCTTTGCGGATTTGGAAAAGGCTGCCGAAGATGCGGATACCAAATTAAACAAATACGTTCAGTCTCTCTATGGTCCCAATATTACCATTGATGACTTAAAGGAATATGAGACCCGTCGTGCCGTTGCCTTGGATTTCCGTGATGCATATCTGGAAGCTTTGAAATACGAAGCCGACGCTATCGAAAAGTTCTATTCCGATGATAAGAACACTTATGACCGCGTCAAATATTACACTTATACGGCGAAAGCAGACTCCGCCAACAACAAGAGTGCAAAAGACGTAGCCGATGATATTAAGGCTGCCTCTACCGACGAAGCTACCTATCTGGAAGCGATTAAAGCTCGGGAAAATGCCGATACCTTCAAAGCTGAAACCTATTTGAAGGAAGGCGCCACTTACACGGAAAAGGACGAAACTTCCGAATGGTTGTTCTCCAACGACCGTAAAGCCGGTGACGTTACCGTAATCAAGACCGCTGCTACTTCCGCAGCTGGAAGCGATACCTATGCGGTTCTCTGCTTTTTGGAAAAAGCGCGGGAAACCTATCAGGTTGCAACGATGCGTCATATTCTCTTTACCGTCGAAGAATTGACCGATGATAACGGTAGCGTTATCAAGGACGAAAAGGGCGACGCGAAGAACAACGATGCGGAACAAAAGGCCGCTGCCGAAAAGATTTTGAAAGAATGGAGAGACGGCGACGCTACCGCAGATTCCTTTGCCGCATTGGTTAAGGATAACTCTGACGATGAGGGAAGCGTAAACAACGGCGGTCTGTACGAAGATTTCGACAAGAACACAATGGTCAGCGAAATCACCGATTGGATTTGGAAGGAAGGCAGAAAAGAAGGCGATTGTGAAATCGTTAAGACGTCTTACGGCTACCATATCGTTTATTTCGTTGGTTACGGCGATGAAAAGTGGAACGTTGACGTTGTCAATGCAATGAAGGATAAGGACTACAAAGAATGTCTGGATGACCTCAGAGAAAAGTATCCTATGACCTTTAATGAAAAGGGCCTGTCTCAGGTAGGCTGATTTCGTAGTTATGGAGTACGGGCAGCAAAATTGCTGCCCGTTTTACATAGGTTTTGAGGTAATTTTATGGATTTTCAGCATTGTACCCTGTGCCCTCGAAAGTGCGGTGCTGACCGAGTCAACTCCGTTGGATTCTGCGGCGGAACTTCCCGGATTCGGATTGCCCGGGCGGCTCTTCACTTTGGAGAAGAGCCTTGTATTACCGGAGAAAACGGATCTGGAACCGTCTTTTTTTCCGGGTGTGCATTGCAATGTCGTTTTTGTCAAAATGCCGCCATCAGTCACGGTGGATTTGGAGAAGAAATTTCAGAACAGCGACTTTCGGAAATTTTTTTGGAATTGCAGTCGACTGGGGCGGAAAACATCAATCTGGTTACCCCCTCGCATTTCGCTCCGATGGTTGCACAGTCTTTGCGGAGCGTGAAGAAGGATTTGCATATCCCCGTGGTTTGTAATTGTAGTGGCTACGAATCTTCGGAGATTTTAGCTTGTTTTGATGGTCTTGTTGACGTGTATCTTTCGGATTTGAAGTACGTTTCGTCAGAAAAATCTCTTCGCTATTCCGGTGCAGAGAATTATTTCTCAGTGGCTTCGAAAGCCTTGGTCGAAATGTTTCGTCAAACCGGTCCCTGTCAGTTTTCTGACCGTGGAATTTTGCAAAAAGGGTTGCTGATTCGGCATTTGGCGTTGCCCTGTGGTAAAGAAGATACGAGACGGATACTTCAATGGATTGCCGCACAATTCAATCGAGAAGAGATTCTTGTCAGCTTGATGCGACAGTATACTCCTTGCGGAGATTTGTCTGATTGTCCCGAGTTAAATCGGAAACTCTTTTCGTTGGAATATTCTTCCGCATTGCAGACTGCATCTGAATTAGGTTTTCGGGGGTATATGCAGGGGAGAGATAGTGATAATTTTTCAATGACACCAATCTTTGATCTTACCGGTGTCAGAAAGGAATGACCTATGAAGCGTTATGTAATTGGTCTGGATTATGGTTCCCTTTCCGGTCGAGCCTTATTGGTTGATGTTGCGAGTGGGAAAGAGGTTGCCGAAAGCGTTTGTGAGTATGCTCACGCCATTATGTCCGAGCGTTTGCCCGATGGTACGGTGCTTCCCGCAGATTCTGCGGTGCAACATCCCCAGGATTATCTGGACGTATTGTCCACGGTAATTCGCGACGTGATGCACAAAGCTTCCATAACGCCGGAACAGGTAATCGGTATCGGCGTAGACTTTACCGCAGCAACGGTGCTCCCTTGTGATAAAGACTTGAATCCCTTGTGCTTCCAAGAAAGGTTTGCCTCTCACCCCAAAGCGTATGTGACGATGTGGAAAGACCATACCGCCGCTCCCCAGGCAGCGTTGATTGACCGTGTCAGCGCATCGTTGAACGATGCCCATTTGGACTATTTGGGAGGGAAATGTTCTGCCGAGAACGGTGTCGCTAAAACCCTTGCTATTCTTCAAACCGATGAAGCGGTCTATAATGCTGCGTATCGGATTCTTGAAGCAGGGGATTGGATCACCTCTTTGTTGTGCGGAACCGAGAAAAAAGGATTTAATTTTGCGACCTGTAAGGAATTCTGGAATCCGGTTTTGGGAGGATATCCTTCCAAAGAATTTATGAAGGCTTTGGACCCCCGGTTTGAAAACGTAGTTGAAGAAAAATTCGGTGGGGACACGGTTTGTTTCGACCCTTGCTTTGGAGTTATCAACGAACGAGGGGCTGAATTGACCGGATTAAACGTGGGAACTGCGGTTTCCTGTCCTTACGTGGATGGTTATGCATCGATGCCCGCTTGTGGCGTTGTTGCTCCCGGGAAATTAGCGATGATTATTGGAACTTCTCTGTGTCATTTCGTCTCTACCGTAGAGAATATTCATATTCCCGGAATTTTTGCCTCCGTTCCCGATACGATGTATCCCGGATATACTACTTATGAGGGTGGACAAGCCAGTTGTGGGGATTTGTTTGCCTGGTTTTTGGAACAGTGTTTGCCCGCCTCTTATTATGAGGAAGCCAAACGGCTTGGTATGGGAATTCATCAGTATATGCGAAGCAAGTTGAAAGATACCTATCCCGGTTCTTCGGGCTTGCTTTGCTTGGATTGGTTTAATGGGAATCGCAGTATCTTGGGGAAGGCCGACCTGTCCGGAATGATTCTCGGTCTTACGTTACAGACGAAACCGGAAGAAATTTATCGTGCTTTACTGGAAAGCTCTGTATTTGGTACGCGGCGGATTTTGCAACAATTGGAAAGCCACGGGGTTGAGATTCAGGAAATTATAGCTTGCGGTGGAATTGCCCATAAAGACGAGTTTATGATGCAGATGTTTGCCGACGTAACCAATCGCCCCATCCGAATTTGTGCTTCTACCCAAGGGCCTGCTTTAACGATGGCAATGTATGCCTCAGTTGCGGCCGGGAAGGAAAAGGGAGGATACGATACTCTCGAACAGGCCGTTTCCGTAATGTCGAAATTGCTGGACCGAATCTATCTGCCTGATGATAACAAACATAAAATTTATAATGAAATCTATGAACAGTACAAAATTGTTCACGATATCTTCGGCGTGGACAACAATGTAATGCGCCGGCTGAAAGAATTGCGGGGAGAAGGGAGCTATTAAATTTGGCAGAACATCTTTATACGATAGCTATCAACGAACATTTTGGAAAAAAGTGCGGATGCCCCGTATGTTCTCTTTATGAAATGTTGGAGAAAAATGAGATCGATGTAATTACCGGGGCCGCTATGATGGAGCCTTCTATTCGCATTGAAACCAATCGTCTTGGGTTCTGCGAAGACCATTATAATAAAATGATTACCAATGGAAAGCGACTCCCCGTTGCACTGATTCTTCAATCCCATATGGAGGAAATCCGTGCAAAAATCAATTCTGCAAAGCCTGACGCCACGGAAAAGTATCTTTCCAATCTGGAACAGTCCTGTTATGTTTGTGATAAGCTTAACGAAAAAATGAAAAATGTTTTCTCAAATATCGTATATCTTTGGAAAACCGATGAGGCGTTTCGAAAGTCATTTTCGGAGCAACCCCGGTTTTGCCTGCCTCATTACCGCGCGCTTTTAGCAGTATCCAAGGAAATGGGGCGAAAAGACCGCCTTGCTTTTTGTGAAGCATTGGGGAAAGTGACGGAAGGTTCCTTGAAGACGTTGAGTGGTGATATTGATTGGTTTTGCAAGAAGTTTGATTATCGCTTTGCCAAGGAAGACTGGAAAAACAGCAAAGATGCTATTGAGCGGACGGTTGAGGCTCTCACCTCAAACCTGCCGCGCAAAGGAAATGATATTTGAAATAATTATGAATCCCCTTGACAAGTGATTCAGAATCGGGTATAATGTTGGTATAAATTCATTACGAGGAGTATTCTTATGTCTCTTGATACTGTAAAATTGATTTTTTCGCAGCGTTATGATGTCTCGACAGAAGACCTTTCTGCGGAAAGCTTAATCGCTGATGTGTGTACCGACTCTCTTGAAATTTTGGAACTTTTGATGTATATTGAAGAAGAATTTACCGTCACTGTACCCGACGAAGTCGCTCAGGAATTAAAAACCCTCGGTGATATTGCCGCTTTTATGGATGGAAATATCCCAGAAGAAACGATTCTTGAAATTCAGAAAAAACTTCAGGAAAATGCTTGATGATTTCGCCGGAATTCTATTCCGGCGAATTTTATTGAAAGGATTGTTTATGCGTATTCTTGCCATTGATTACGGGATGTCTCGCACGGGTATTGCGGTATCGGATCCTACCGGGCTGATTGCTTCTCCGTATAAAGTAATTCCTTCCCGAAATTATGAAAAATTGCTTCTCGGCATCGGTGAAGTCTTGTCGGAGGTGTCTCCCGACAAGGTGATTTTAGGCTATCCCGGCAGAACCGATGGTGGAAAAAGTGAAATGTGTCAACGTGTGGAACGCTTTCGGGAGGAATTGAAGGAACGGTTCCAGGTGGAAGCCGAGCTTATCGATGAAAAATATACTACCGTTATCGCTTCTCAGATGCTTCACGCCGGAGGGATCAAGGCCAAAGAACAGAAAAAAAACATTGATGCCGCGGCAGCAGCCGTGTTGTTGCAAGGATATCTTGACCGGTCGCGAAAATAAATAAAACACCAAAATACTCCTTCCGTAATATATTGGAATAGACCCTGCGGAAGGAGTATCTCATTTTATATGAAAATCGTTCAGAAATACGGCGGTTCGTCTCTTGCCGACGGTGAATGTCTCCGTCGTGTGGCACAACGGATTGGGATGGATGCCGAAAATAATCGGATTGCTGTCGTGGTGTCGGCGCAGGGAAAAACCACCGATGCCTTGACCGGGAAGTATAAAGAAATATCGAATTGTTTTCCAACGCGGGAGTCGGATGCGTTGCTCATTTCAGGAGAACAGGCTTCTGCTGCACTCCTTGCGGCAACCCTTTGTGATATGGGATATAAAGCAGTTTCTTTGAATGGGATGCAAGTCCCGATTTACGTCTCCGGAAAGCACGGAGACGGTCGGATTCGCAATATTGACGTTTCCCGAATCTATCGAGAATGGAAGCAAGGAAATATCGTTGTTGTTACCGGGTTTCAGGGAATAAACGATCGGGGTGACTTTATTACGCTGGGGAGAGGTGGCTCCGATACGTCAGCCGTAGCGTTGGCAGCGGCGTTGAAAGCTGACCGTTGTATGATTTTTACCGATGTGGACGGCGTATATTCAGCAGACCCCCGAAAAGAGCCCCGGGCAACACGGTTTGAATCGGTGCATCCGGATACGATGGTGGACCTTGCAACAAACGGAGCTAAGGTGTTGCATCCTCGGGCCGCTGCATTGATAAAGCAATATTATCTCCCTACGGAGGTTTTGACTTCCTTTTCTCGGCGTAATGGTACTATCATTTCTCCGGATGCTCCTCGCCGAACCGGGGTTACCGCAACGGACCAAGGGACAGTGTCAATTGTGACCGTTGTAGCAGAGCGCCCGTTTACCGGAGAATGTCTTAAAAAATTACTAATCTTGTTGAATGAATACGGAGCGTCTATTCAATATATAAATTGCATTTTGCAAGGAATTGTTGCTTCGCAATCGGTGTCAGAACTGATGGAAAAAATTCATCGGATCCTTTATCCTGCATAAAAATAGAAGGCTGTTCCTAAAGGAATAGCCTTCTGAATTTTTTATCGTTCCAATAGAATTAAAGATATTTTTTCAGACCGTCGGTGAGTTCTGCTGCATCTTTGCTGAGGGTGATTGTGATGTCGATGTTACGAATCACGTTTTCAACTTCCGCAAGGAACTTTTCCAAAGCGGCCAAGTCGTCGCCGCAGATCTTCGTGATAGAATCTACGAAAATGTTGGTAATGTCATAGTTTGCAGACATCAAGCCGCACAGGAAACCGTAAAAACGGTCATAAGTATTGATATCGTACTCTTCGGAACTGATCAACCGAACTTTATGGCTGATGTCATAAATCAGTTTTCTTCCTTTTTCAACGCAAACAACACAACCGTGATCGGAAGCCATTGCAGCGTTTGCCTCGGAAATCAGAGTTTTGGTTTTTCCGGTTCCTTTGAGTCCAACGATGAGCTTAATCATAGGGGAATGTCCTCCTCTTTCTTTTTCTAACTTTATTATATCATACTTTTTTACAGATTGCAAGAGGAAAAAGAAAAATTTTTGTCAAAATCTACAAATTATTTCAATTTCGCTTCCAATTCTGCTCTCATATCTTCGTATCCGGGTTTTCCAAGCAGGGCAAACATATTTTTCTTATATGCTTCTACGCCCGGTTGGTCAAAGGGATTCACGCCCAAAAGGTAGCCGGAAACAGCACAGGCTTTTTCGTAGAAATAAACCAAATAGCCCAAAGAATAAGCAGAGGCGTCTTCCAGTTCCAGAACGACCGAAGGCACGCCGCCGTCCATATGAGCCAAAGCAGTTGCCTGGAATGCCTTCATATTGACGTCTTGCATCGATTTTCCTGCCAGGAAATTCAAACCGTCCAAATTTTCAGGATCTTCTCCGACAACCAATTCCTGCTTGGATTTATTGACCCAAAGAACGGTTTCATACATCGTACGCATTCCTTCTTGGAGATATTGTCCAAGAGAGTGCAGGTCGGTGGAGAAAATCATACTCGTGGGGAAGAGACCTTTTCCGTCTTTGCCTTCGCTCTCGCCGTAAAGTTGTTTGATCCATTCGCCGAAACACCAGAGATAGGGTTCGTAGCCAACGGTAACTTCAATGGAACGGCCTTTCCGGAGGAGAATATTGCGGATTGCCGCGAATTCATAGCAAGGGTTTTTGCTCAAATCGGGTTCGGCAAAATCCTTCATTGCAGCGGCCGCACCGTTCATCAATTCATCAATGTCGATTCCGGCAGCAGCAATGGGGAGCAATCCAACGGGGGTCAAAACCGAGAAACGGCCCCCCACATCGTCGGGGATTACAAAACATTCGTAACCTTCCCGGTCCGCCAAAGATTTCAGGGTTCCTCTGGCTTTGTCCGTGGTCGCGTAAATCCGGCCTTTCGCTTCTTCTTTGCCGTATTTCTTTTCCAAATATTCTTTCATAATACGGAAGGCAAGAGCGGGTTCCGTGGTCGTTCCGGATTTGGAAATAACGTTAACGCTGACCCGTTTCCCTTCGCAGAGCGACAGGACTTCTTGCATATGAGTGGAGGAGATGGAGTTGCCGATGAAATAGATTTCGGGAGTTCCTTCCCGTTTCAGATTATTGTACATCGGTGATTTTACAAATTCGATGGCGGCACGGGCCCCCAGATAAGACCCACCGATTCCAATGACCAATAAAATGTCGGTATCGTTCTGAATCTTCTTTGCTGCGCCTTTAATGCGGGCGAATTCTTCTTTGTCGTAATCGGCGGGGAGATTGACCCAGCCCAAGAAATCGTTTCCTGCACCGTTTCTTTCCCGAATCATTTTATCTGCGGTTTCTACAAAGGGTTTCATACTTTCGTATTCTTTTTCACCGATAAAACCGTTCAGATATTGCTTGTTCAACTTTAAGACCATAAGTTATTCTCCATTTCTTCGTAACGGGTACGATATTATTTAAGAGTATCAATCGATGGAAAAGTCCGATGCGTCAAATTCCGGAAGGTCTGCCGGACGCTTTGGGATTCGTTTGAGCGAATCGTATTCAAACTTTTTGCAATCGATTTTGGGTTGGATAAGTCCGTATTTTCGGCAGATAAGGTTCCCGTCCGACAATAACGTCCCGTTTTTGCAATAAACGCAATTTGGCTCCATATTCTTACGAAACATACGGAATGCTCCTCTCCTTTTTTACAATTATAACACAGTTTTCTCCGGATTGCAAGGGAGATATGTGTGCAAAATCGAAATAATTTTAGAAATTTATTAAAACTTTATTTACAAACGTAAAATAATGTACTATAATAGTATTAAATAGTTTAGAAATGAGTGGAACAATGTCGGAGTCCAAACGAATTCCGTCGGATGAAATCCGGCGTCAACAAAGTTATATCGAATCGATTCGCGAACTGTTGTCGGAAAGACAATCCGAGAAGGGCAGATCCTTTGTTGCATATACGAAAACTTTTGGTTGCCAACAAAATGAGAACGACACGGAACGAATTAACGGGATGCTTTCGGAGATGGGATACGTCTTTGCGGACAACCCTTCCGAAGCGGACTTTATTTTGTTTAATACCTGTGCGGTCCGGGATCACGCCGAGCAGAAGGTTTATGGAACGGTAGGTTCCCTTGCTTCCGTAAAAAGGATGAAGCCTGAAACGGTAATTGCTCTTTGCGGTTGTATGATGCAGCAACCGATTGTTGCAGAGGAAATCCGAAAAAAATATCGGCACGTTGATTTATTGTTTGGTCCTCACGCCTTATATCGTTTCCCGGAAAATTTGTATCGTATTTTGACTGGGACAAAAAGAATTTTCGATAATGCTTCCAGCGATGGAAACATTGCCGAAGGTCTGCCTATTCGCAGAGACGATACTACCCGGGCTTGGGTTTCCATTATGTCCGGATGCAACAATTTTTGTACCTATTGCATCGTTCCTCACGTGCGCGGACGGGAGCGGAGCCGAGACCCGGAAGCGGTATTAAAAGAAGTTTCCGGCCTGATTCAAAAAGGGTATAAAGAAATTACGTTGCTGGGACAGAACGTAAATTCCTATTGTAACGATTTGAACCTTGATTACGATTTTTCGGACCTTCTTCGTGAGATTGACCGATTGGATGGAGATTTTACCATTCGCTTTATGACTTCCCATCCCAAAGATGCCTCCGAAAAGCTGATTGATACCATTGCTCAATCCAAGCATATTTCCCGGCACATTCACTTGCCCTTTCAATCGGGGAGCAACCGCATTTTGAAATTGATGAATCGGAAATATACCCGAGAAGATTATCTGAATCTCATTTCTCTTGCAAAAAAGAAAATCCCCGATGTAGTATTTACTTCCGACGTTATCGTTGGTTTTCCCACGGAGACCGAAGATGATTTTGAAGATACGTTATCCTTGATTCGTCAAGTTGGTTTTGACGGATTGTTTACGTTTTTGTATTCTCCCCGCAACGGAACCCCTGCGGCCGTAATGGACGGGCAGATTCCCGATGCGATGAAAAAAGAACGGTATCAGCGATTGACCGCTTTGCAAAGTCAACTTTCCGCTATGGCAAATGAAAAATTTGTGGGACAAGTCATAAGCGTTCTTGTTACCGGGCAAAATGAAAAAGACCCGTCGTTGTGTGACGGACGTACCGACAGTAACAAATTGGTTCATTTCCCGGGAAATCTTCCTGCGGGAAGCAAAGTCTCAGTTCGCATCGACCGGGCACTCAATTGGGGGATGTACGGAACACTTTGCGATTAAATTGTTCTCATTAATTATCTTATATGAAAGAGGTATTATTATGACCGAATTGAACAAACTTGCCCACGAATTGGGCGAAGCGATCGAAGCCAGCGAAGAATTTAAAAAGTACAATGAAGCCAAGGCGCTTCAAGAGACCGATTCCGAACTTCAAATGTTTATCGGGGAATACAATCTTCGCCGGATGCAGTTGATGAATGAACTGCAAAAAGAAGCTGCGGACCAGGACGAAGAAATGTTGAACAGTATGCGGGATATGATGAATACGGCATACGATAAGGTGATTTCTCACCCCGTAATGAAGCAATTCTCCGAGGCATCCGAGGCGTTGCAGGAAATGGTCAACGGCGTGTATCAGATCATTAATTTCCACGTAACAGGCGAAGAACCCCACTCTTGTGGCGGAAATTGTTCCAGCTGTGGAGGTTGCCACTAAGTCAATTTTAAGAAGGACGTATTATCGATGTCGGAATTTATTACCGCGAGCGGAGAAGTTATCTCCATCGACCGCCTGTCTCCGATGATGAGACAGTACCTTGAATTAAAGCAACAATACAAAGACTGTATTTTGATGTACCGTCTCGGAGATTTCTACGAGATGTTCTTTGAGGATGCCCGTACCGTCAGCCGGGAGTTGGACTTGACCTTAACCGGGCGCGATTGCGGTTTGGAGGAACGTGCTCCGATGTGCGGCGTTCCTTTTCACAGTGTGGATAATTATATTTCCCGCTTGGTAACAAAAGGATTCAGTGTTACGATTTGCGAACAGAATAAGGCGGAAAATTCCAATGAAGTGCTGGGACGAGACGTAACGCGGGTAATCACCCCCGGGACGGTGACCGAACCTTCGATGTTGGATGAAAAGAAGAATAACTATATTGTCGGTATCTGTGCCGATGAAGGTAAAGTTGCCTTTTGTTATGCAGATGTAACGACGGGAGACTTCTTTTTGACTGATGTTTTTAAACTTTCCGACCCGTCCCTATTGTCTCATCTGTGCCGATATTCTCCCCGGGAAGCCTATTTGAACAAAACAGCACGGGAGTCTCATTTAATTAGCGAATATTTTGCAAAAATGGGCCATTGTACCGTAAAAGAAGGCGACCCGGAGAGCTTCCGCTTAAAGGAATGTATGCGTCGTATCGAAGAACAAACGGGAAAAGCTCTTCGAGACTTGGATCTGCCGGAAGGCGAATTGTATCTGAAAGCCGCCGGGGGGCTTTTGGATTATCTTCAAAAGACGCAGCTATGCGACCTTTCTCATATGAAAAATCTCCGGCATTCTACCGACGGAGAGTTTATGGAGTTGGACTACTCCACTTGGCGAAACTTGGAAATTGTGGAAACGCTGCGCTCCAAGGAACGTCAGGGCTCTTTGTTGGGCATTTTGGATAAGACCCGGACCGCAATGGGTGCCCGTCAGTTGCGTAAGTTCTTAGAGAAACCCTTGTTGGACATTCCCTCCATTATGGGGCGTCAGGATGCGGTTCGAAAACTGTACGATTCTCACCTGGAACGTACCGAAATGCGCGAGCTTCTCAATAATGTTCGGGACGTTCAGCGCTTGATGACAAAAATCGTCTACGATACGTTAAATCCCCGAGATATGCGGGCTCTCTGTGTCAGTTTTTCCTCTTTTCCTGAAATTAAGCGCCTTTTGAAGTCAATGGATACCCCTTTGTTGAAGAAGATTTATTCCGACCTTGACCCGTTGGAAGATCTGTCTTCGATGATTGAAGAGGCATTGGTTGACGAACCCCCTTTGACGATCCGCGACGGAAAAATGATTCGGGAAGGGTATCACGAAAAATTAGACGAATTGCGAAATCTTTTGGCTAACACCAAACAGGTTCTTGCCAATATTGAGACTTCGGAACGGGAAAAAACCGGAATCAAGAATTTGAAAATTGGTTACAACAAGATTATCGGTTATTATCTGGAAGTGACCAAGCTCAATACTCATCTCGTTCCCGAGCATTATATCCGCAAAGGTACTTTGGTCAATGCAGAACGCTACATAACACCGGAGCTGAAAGAAATAGAATTGCAGCTTGCGACTGCCAACGAACAAATTGTTCAGATTGAGTATGAGCTTTATACTGCGTTAAAGAAAAAACTTGCCGAAGCCTTGGATCGGATTCGTCGCTCTGCCGATGGAATTGCATTATTGGACGCTTTGCTTTCCCTCGCGCACGTTGCCCTGAAAAACAATTACGTTTGTCCCTTTGTAAACGAAGGCGACGTAATCGAAATTAAAAATGGGCGTCACCCCGTTGTCGAATCAATGCTCCGGGACGATATGTTTGTTCCAAACGATACGTATCTTGACCGGAATGACCATAAAACCGCCATCATTACCGGACCGAATATGGCGGGGAAATCCACTTATATGCGTCAGGTTGCCATTATTATCCTGATGGCGCAGATTGGCTCGTTTGTCCCCGCTTCTTCCGCTACCATTGGAGTGTGTGACCGCATCTTTACCCGTGTCGGCGCTTCTGACGACCTTGCAATGGGGCAATCGACTTTTATGGTGGAAATGAACGAAGTTGCATATATCGTAAAGAATGCAACGAAGAAATCGTTGATGATTTTTGATGAAATCGGTCGCGGAACGTCTACGTTTGACGGAATGAGTATCGCCCGGGCGGTGGTGGAATATGCCACGCAGAAAATCGGCGGAAAATCATTATTTGCCACCCATTATCACGAATTGATTTCTTTGGAACAGGAAATGTCCGGGGTTCGTAATTATAACATTGCGGCCAAGAAAAAGGGAAAAGACATTTTGTTTCTGCGGAAAATTGTGGAAGGGGGCACGGACGACAGTTATGGGGTGGAAGTTGCCCGGCTTGCCGGTGTTCCCGAAGAGATCATCCGCCGTGCAGAAGTAATTCTGTCTGAATTGGAAGCGGAACCTTCTTCTCGTCCTGTCCGGTCAGTACCGCAGGAAGAGCTTCAAATTCCGATGACTGCCGCCTACGGAGATGAAATTATAGCGAGCTTGAAAAAGATGGACGTTACCCTTTTAACCCCCATCGAAGCAATGAATGAACTTTACCGCCTTGCCAAACAGGCGAAGGAAATGTAAGACCTAAGAAAGGAATGCAATATGTCGGATATCCGTCTTCTTGATACTTCCGTAATCAATCTGATTGCTGCCGGTGAAGTGGTAGACCGTCCCGCGTCTGCCGTAAAAGAAATGGTGGAAAACTCCATTGATGCAGGTGCAAAACATATTTCGGTGGAGATTCGTCGGGGCGGATTGGAATTGATTCGCATCTCAGACGACGGTTGCGGAATGTCAGCGGAAAATGCCCGGAAAGCCTTTTTGAAGCACGCCACCAGTAAAATTGCAACGGAAGACGATTTAAACCGTATTGCAACCCTGGGCTTCCGTGGCGAAGCATTAGCAGCTATTTCTGCCGTTTCCAAGGTTACACTAACCACAAAAGTTGCCAATGCCACCACCGGAACGAGGTTTGAAGTTTCCGAAGGAACGATTCTTTCCGAAGAAGAATGCGGTTGTCCGGACGGGTCTTCTTTTTCCGTTCAAAATTTGTTTTTCAATACGCCGGCGCGATTAAAGTTTATGAAATCCGAGCCTGCGGAGGCCGGTGCGGTGCAATCGGT
This sequence comes from Eubacteriales bacterium, assembly GCA_045542115.1. Lineage (GTDB taxonomy): Bacteria > Bacillota > Clostridia > Oscillospirales > UBA644 > RGIG995. The sequence continues at coordinate 16,465 of JAZQKK010000014.1, read as the reverse complement.
AATGGAGCGATTGGCCCTTTCGCACCCCCAAATCTCTTTCCGTCTTTTGGTGAGCGGAACGGAGCGGTTACACACTCCGGGCAGGGGAGATTTGGTTGAGACTGTATTTTCTATTTTTGGCAAAGAGTTTGCGGAAATGTCTCTTCCGGCAGATTCTACCGTGGGAGAAATCCGAGTCCGCGGATTGGTCGGGAAACCGGTCTATTCCAAGGCGAATCGAAGTCGTCAGATCTTCTTTTTAAACGGTCGGTATGTGCGTTCTCCTATTCTTATTTCCGGATTGGAAAATGCATACCATAACAAAATGTTGATTGGACGAATGCCGGTTTGCGTTTTGTTTGTGGAGGTTCCCGTCTCTCAGGTGGATGTGAATGTGCATCCCAGCAAATTGGAAGTAAAATTTGCAGATGAAAATGCTGTCGCTTATGCAGTTCGTAAGGCAACAGAGAACGCCCTTGCCTGCGATTCCGGAATCGTTGAAATGAAAATCGCGGAACCGGTTCGCCCGGCTACTGCTCCATCTCCTATAAAAGCGAATCCCTACGGAAAAGTTTCCGTGGAAAAAATAGAGACTCCGAAAAAATCTACACCGGTTCGGAAAGACCAAGTATTTGATTTTAATCTTAAATCCAAGGCAGCGGAGAAGGTTGTAGAGGTTGCCAAGCCGAAAACTTCGTCTTGGACCATTACGCCGCCGAAAAATAATTCTAATCAAAGCGCTTTCGTTTTAAATGACGTTGCTCCCAACGCCGTTTTACATTCTACCCCCAAAACAGCAGATATCCCCCCAATCGTAGAAATCGTACCGCCCAAGAAGATTGTTCCCGAGATTGTCGAATCGAAGATAGAAATGGTTCGTGTTTCGTCCGTTGCGGAAAAAGAAGAGCCGAAACTTTTCCAGACTGCACCTTCCTTCCGTGTGATTGGCGAGTCTTTTGATTGCTATATTTTGGTGGAAAAAGACGATGAAGTGCTATTTATTGACAAACACGCCCTTCACGAACGGATGAATTTTGAACGCCTTCGAAAGAGTGAGATTGCATCCCAATCCCTTCTTCAACCCATCATTATTCATCTCGGAATTGACGAGAACCGCATCTTGTCGGAAAATGCGGATTTTCTGTCTCGGTTTGGATTCCTTTTGGAATCCTTTGGAGACGATTTGTTGATACGCGAAATCCCTGCATTGATTGACCCGGAGCAGGCAGAACCTTTGTTGCAACAGTTTGCAACGGCTCTTTCTATTGGGAAAGATGATACGTTGATGGATCGTTTCTACTATGATATTGCCTGCAAGGCATCGATTCGTTCGGGGAGTAAATCTACTCTTCCGGAACTGCAAAATCTTGTGGAAGAGTACTTCCGCCGCGAAAAGGAATTGCAGTATTGTCCTCACGGAAGACCTATCGTCTTTTCTTTGACGCGCAAGTCGATTGAAAAACAATTTAAACGTTTAAAGTGAGTTTATTATGAAGCCTCTTATAGTTGTCGTCGTCGGCCCGACCGCTTCCGGGAAGACTCGCCTTTCGTTGGAGTTGGCGAAACGGTTTAACGGTGAGATCATCTCTGCGGATTCGATGCAGATATACCGCCGGATGAATATCGGAACTGCAAAACCTACGGAAGAAGAGCGCGACGGAATTCCTCATCACTTGATGGACTTTTTGGAGCCCACGGAGGAATATACTTTGAAGCAGTATTTGGAAGATGCAAATCGTTGCGTCGAAGAGATCCTTTCCCGTGGGAAACTTCCGATTCTCGTGGGAGGAACCGGGCTGTACGTTTCGTCATTTATGCAAAATCTTTCCTTGTCCGAGGAGCCTGTGGATGAAGCCTACCGAGCTTCCTTGGAGGCAGAATATGATGAATGCGGTGGGGAAGTTTTGTTAGCTCGTCTCCGGGAAATTGATCCGGAATTGTCCGTTCGCTTATACCCGAAAGATAAGAAGCGGATCATTCGCGGCTTGGAAGTGTTTCATAATACGGGGATTACCCAATCAGAGCAAAACCGAAGAGCGTTGGAAAAAGAAAGTCCCTACGAATTTCTTTGCTTCGGTTTAACGGCAGACGACCGATCCTTTCTCTATGAGCGAATCGACCGCCGTGTAGAGCAAATGATGAATGACGGCTTGTTGAATGAAGTGCAATCCCTGGATTTGTCTCAATGTTCAAGAACTGCCCGTCAAGCCATCGGATACCGTCAATTCGAGCCGTATTTTTCAGGAGATGCAACCTTGGAAGACGTCGTTTCTCAAATACAGAAGGAAAGTCGGAACTACGCAAAGCGACAACTGACCTGGTTTCGCCGGGATTCCAGAATTGATTGGTTCTCCGTAGACCGGTTGAATTTTGACAATATTTTGAACTCTTGTAGCCAACGTATAGCCAAATACAAGGAAATATGTTATAATAAAATATAAAGTATTTTCAATTCCTATCGATCCGTGCCTTAGAGAGGAGTTATAGGATATGACAGAAAATGTAAAATGCCCGGAGCGTGTCAATTTGGGAAATATTCAAGAGGTCTTTTTGAACAATGCCCGAAAGAATCGTTCTCCTATTGTGGTCTATTTGGTCAGCGGCTTTCAGATGCGCGGAATTGTAAAAAGTTTCGATAATTTCGTTATCCTTTTGGAGTCGGATGGAAAGGAAAATATGATTTATAAGCACGCCATTTCCACCATTTCTCCGCTTTGATGTTATGAAAAATAAAATCAGCGTAATTTCCTTTTGGGTATTGGTTGCAGTTGCGATTATTTATCTTGCCGTCAGTATTGTTCCTTCCATTTTTTCTTCGGAAGAAATTTTTGTGAAGCCGGCGGAGAGCATTGTTTACGATGACTCCATTACGGTTTCCGGGATTGCTTTGCGGGATGAAGTTATTGTTTCTGCATCTTCCGACCCCGCGTCCATTGATTATAAAGTGTCGGATGGGGACCGCGTTTCCATCGGATATACGGTTGCTACGTACAGTAATCAGAATTCTTCTAACGTAGATAGATTGTCCGTTGATATGATTGACCGTCAGGTTAATCTGCTCAATGACTGTCTTTCTGCGACTACACAGTTTGATTTAAAAACGATTGACAGCCGCACAAAGGACGCGATTCGGGAACACTTGTCTGCTTCTTCTCAGGGCAATTTAACCGATGCTTTGGATTCCGCCTCTTCGGTGCAGTCCTGTTTTATCAAGCGCGATATTAAAACTACCGGAGATAAGTCTTATTACCGTCAAATCCTTAAAAATTGCGAGGCTTCCAGAAATACGATCTTGACCGGAGACTCCGCAAAGCAGATGGCCGTTACGGCGGGACAAGCCGGCTATTTTTCTTCGGTGTATGATGGTTATGAATCTTTGAAGGCCTCTCAGTATTCTGCTGCTACTCCCGAGACAGTAAATCAACTTCTTTCGGAAACACCTCAGCAACGCCCCAAGAATTATATTGGGAAATTGCAGCACTTTTCTTATTGGACCTATCTTTGCAATCTTCCCGTTGCGGAAGCACAACGGTTCGAAGTTGGCACTTCCTGGATGTTGCGTTTTGAAACGGCGCTGTATGGAACAAAAACGGTGTCTATGACGGTGGTCCGCATTTCCGAACCGGTTGAAGGACAAGTTGCGGTTTCCTTTGAAAGTTCCTTTTTTGATGAAGCCATCTATTCGTTACGCATTACGGATGCTCAGATTATTTTACAGTCCTATACCGGTTTTCGTGTAGACCGGGATGCAATTCGAGTTTACAATGGAGATACGGGTGTTTACGTGTTGTCCGGTGCAAAGCTGGTCTTTAAGCCTGTTTCGATTCTTTATCGAAATGAAGAACGTGGTTTCGTTGTGGTGACACCGGATACAAAATCACCATCCAGAGCCTTGATTTTGAACGATGCCGTCGTAATTGGCGGAAAAGATGTTTACGACGGAAAGGTGGTCAACATCAACTAATGATTCGCGATAATTATCTCCAAATTAAGAATGAAGTGGATAAAATCGTTTCCCAAAACGGAATCGGACAAGAGGTCACGATTGTTGCAGTTACAAAAAACCAGCCCGTTGAAGTCATTCCGGAGCTGTATCAGGCCGGCGTCCGGGATTTTGCGGAAAACCGCGTGGTTGCCCTTGTGGAGCGTGCCAATGCAATGCAGGGGACGAAACACCTAATTGGTCATTTGCAATCCAACAAAGTAAAAAAAGCAATTGCAAACGCTGATTTGATTCAGTCCGTGGATTCTCTTCATTTGGCCAAAGAAATCAGCCGTTGTGCAGGTTTAACAGGGAAGACCGTGGAAATTTTAATTCAGGTCAATGTTGCCAAGGAACCTCAAAAATACGGCATCTATGAAGAGGATTTGGATGTATTACTTTGTGAAGTTTCCTCTTTGCCAAATCTTCGGATTCGTGGCTTGATGGCGATTATGCCGATAGATACCAAAGACGAATATTATATAAAAATGTATGAAATCTATCAAAATTATGCGAAAAATAAGCCGTATAATTTGGATATGGACATTTTGTCTATGGGAATGAGTAGTGATTATGCGACGGCGGTTCGATACGGTTCAAATATGATTCGGGTCGGAACGGCGTTGTATCGATAAAACAGAAAGGGTATGTTGTTATGGGATTATTTGATCGTTTCGCCCCCAGAGAAGACGAAGAAGAATTCTTGGATGAACCTATGCAGGCAGACAAAAAAGATGCTCCGCCCCCCGCAGTACCCGGGAAAGCAAAAAAACAGTTTGTTTTGTTCCGTCCCAATGATTCTTCCAATGACCAACTTCTCTCTATTGCGGACCATCTTTTGAATCACGAATCTGTGATTCTGAATTTGGAGCTGATTGCGAAAGATGCCCGTCATTTTATTGATTTTCTCAGTGGCGTTGCATATGCAATGCAGGGAAATACCAAAAAAATTGCGGCAAACACCTTTCTTATCACCCCCGGCGGAATTGAGGTTTCAGGCGATATCGCCGCAAGCCTTGAACCCGACCTTAAATTTTAAAAAAATAGTTTCATATAAGGAGAAATTATTATGATTACACCCAAAGAAATCGAAACCAAAGAATTTACCAGCACAAAAGGCGGCGGATACAAAGGCGACGAAGTCGATCAATTCTTGGACGAAATCCTGGTTGACTATACTCGTCTTCTGGATGAACGGAATGCTTTGAAGAATAAGGTCAACCTTTTGACTGAGAAATTGAACGAAATGGCAGAGGCTCCCGCTCCTACTCCCGTAGAAGTGCCCGAAATTGCTCCTGTCGTCATTCCTCAGGAACCTTCCGAAGAATTGGAAGCCGCCCGTAAGAAGGCGCAGCGTTTGGTTGCTGATGCGGAAGATTACGCGAAAAAACTGATTGAAACCGCTCAGTATGAAGCAAACCGCCAGAATGCAATTACCCAGAAGTTGACTGCTGAAATCGACGAATTTAAGAAATCTCTTTTGGAGACTTACAGCGCTCATATGAAGATGGTGGAAGAAATTCCCAATATGAAATTCGACGATATTAAAATCGGCTCGGAGACCTTGGACATTTTGAACCAGTCCTTTAATGATTCTTCGGAACCCGTTGTGGATGACTTTGTTGCTCCTACGGTGGAAGAACCTGTGGCCGAACCTGAGGTGGATGCTGATTTTGACGAAGATTTGTTGGAAAAATCTTCTAAGAGAGCCTTTGCGAAACGTACCACCAAAGGGTTGGAAGACCTCTTCGACGAAGAGGATTCCAAGAAGAAAAAGAAGGAACCCAAAAAGAAGAAGAAGTTGTTCTTCCGTGACGAAGATGACGATGATGACGACGACTTCTTTGATGATGACGACGAAGACTGAGTTTTATGAAGCGCACGTCTTTTGCTGAGTGGGTTGGCTATTTGCTGATGTCCGCATCAATTCTCGGATTGGACCAATTGGTGAAACTGTGGGCGTATGAAAACCTTCGTCCCATCTCGTCCTTTGAGCTTTGGAAGGGTGTATTTCGGTTGACCTATTGCGAAAATACCGGAGCTGCGTTCAGTATTTTGGCCGGACAAACTTGGTTTTTCATTATCTTGACGGTTGTTCTTTGTTCTTTGATTATAGCAGTGCTGGTAAGAGGCTCGGTTCGCTCAAAGTTGGGCCGTATCGCTTTGGTATGCATTGCTTCCGGTGGAATCGGAAATTTAATTGACCGTATCTTCTGCGGATTTGTGGTGGATATGTTTGATTTTTATTTAATTGATTTTGCCGTGTTTAACGTAGCAGATATTTTTGTTTGTTGCGGTTCCATTCTCTTTATTGTCTTATTCCTTTTTTCTAAGGGAGAAATTCTTGACTGATGGTTGAACAGGTTCTTGTCGTTTCTGAGAACGTTGTTCCGGAACGGATTGATAAGTATCTTTCAATTGCATTAAATGAAGTTGCCGAGCAGGTCTATTCCCGCTCGGCCATTTCGGCTCTATTAGAACAGGGTAACGTGTCCTTAAATGGAAAAACGGTAGGAAAGAGCGTCAAGATCAGAGGGGGAGACGTGATTTTAATTCAGATTCCGGATCCTCAACCGTTAGAAGCTATTCCCCAGGAAATACCGCTGGAAATCGTTTACGAAGATAAGGATTTGCTTGTGGTCAATAAACCTCAGGGGATGGTGGTTCATCCCGCTGCCGGAAATCCTGACGGGACGCTGGTAAATGCACTGTTGTTTCACTGTGCCGGACAACTCTCCGGTATTAATGGAGTACTCCGTCCCGGGATCGTTCACCGTATCGACAAAGACACTTCGGGGCTTTTGATCGTTGCAAAAACAAACGATGCACATCTCGGGCTTGCGGAGCAAATCAAAGAGCATTCATTTTTGCGGGAATATGAAGCCGTGGTGATTGGTCATTTTAAAGAACCGAAGGGAATCATAGATGCTCCGGTTGGTCGTGACCCAAAAGACCGAAAAAAAATGACAGTTACTGCTCTGAATTCTAAAAATGCCATAACGCATTATGAGGTTTTGGAAGAATTTAACGGATACTCGTATCTTCGCTTTCGTTTGGAAACCGGACGGACGCATCAGATACGGGTTCATATGACGTATAAGGGGCATCCCATTGTGGGCGACCCTGTTTATGCCCCGAAAAATGCGGCCACACTTGGTTTGGAAGGACAGTGTTTACACGCAAAAAAAATCGGTTTTGTGCATCCGATTTCCAAAGAGTGGTTGGAGTTTTCTTCCGAATTACCACCTTATTTTGAGTTGGTTTTAAAGAAGTTACGAGGATAAATTAATGCATATAAAAAAACCGGAAGGATTTTCCTTCCGGTTTTATCGTTATTATTCATTCCGGTTTTATCGTTATTATTTATTAATTTCATTCTTAATAAATCTATTGGAACTGCGTAATCCGAAGACAGTACAAAGTATTGCAATGATAATCATTATGATCCAAAGGGTCGTGACGATCTGCCAACCAAAACTTTCTGCAATCGTGCCAAATAAACAGTATTGAATTACAATTCCAAGACTTTGCATACAATTAAGCAATCCCGCCGCCGTTCCGTTTAATCCGTACTTGGTAAAACGCATATTAAATATTGAGCCTAATAATGTCGTTGCGGATAAGAACATTGATTGCAAACATAAAGATGTTACGACAGCCCACACGGGAATGGTACCGACAAATCGCAGAACAATTGTAATGGGCAGAGAAATCAGTAACACGACGAGGAATCCAACCAATTCATTTTTTATAAATTTTATAACGATGGTTTTGGATAAAACAATTGCCAACATCCCAGCTAAAATAATAAGAATATTCAGGAGGTTTCCAATCGAAGGGGAGATGTTCTCGTAGCTCTGAGAAAGCATCGTAGGGGTCATCGTTTTTCCACTGTTTTCGACCATTACACGGAATGGGGTAGAAATTAAAACGGCGACAAAACCGCTGGAAATAAAGATCTTCCACTTTTTCTTTTCATCAAGAGATTGGCTCGAGTTTGCACCTTCAGTTTTCTGTGGAATTCTATCCTTTATCAGAATAGGATTGAGTTTTTCGCAGAAGATTAAAAGTGCAATGGAAAGTAGAACTAAAATAATGGCAGAAATTGCAAAATTATCTTGCCATCTCGGGACAATTGCTGCAAATAGATACGTTAAAACAAGTCCGGCGGAACTTGTGAAAGACATTAAAAAAACCATTTTTGGGCGGTCGCTTCTTACCAATTGAGAAGACATAATTTTAAATACGGAGGGCCAAAGTGCAAATTGAACAATCGCACTGAATATCCAGGCAATCAACATTACCCAAAAGTTTTGATTGAAGAATATCACAACGTTTGATGCTGCGCTCCCCACAAGTCCGATAACGATCAGACGTTCCGGGCTGTATTTATCTGCAAAAATTCCTCCTAAAATTTGTAGCGGCGCGTATACAATGTAAAACGAAGCTGTAATAATGCTTGCTTGAGTCAGCGTTAATGCCCCTTCGTCTACGATAGCTGCCAATGCGCCGGCAAAGCATTGTTTGGTCATATAAACTAACGAGTACATTAACATCAGAAAAACAAAAAAAATGCGACTCAGTTTCTTGTTTTCCAGATGAATATTGGTATCTGATAAGAGGTTCATAGTGTTTTCCTTTGTACACAAGAATAGGTCAACTCTTAGATAGAATTGACCTTGTCTTGCAGTTGTATGAAAGTTTTAAAACCTGCAAATATTAGGTTTCCGTTTTTCTGCTTGATTTTTGCAATTTAACGCTTATTAAAAGTCTTTGATTGTCTTGTTTCCATAAACTCCGGTCCAGTCTTTTTCAAAACCGGCAATGGCCGCATCGGTCATCGGATGACTAATCAGTGCTTTCATAATATCGTCCGTGACTGTGACGCTATGACATCCGTAGCTGGCACACTTGTAAACCTGTTCTGCATTTTTGAAACTGGCGGCGAGAACTTTGCAATCGGAGCCATAGTTCTCCAACTGTTCCACGATTTGAGCAACTACTTCACAACCGTCACCGATAATATTATCCAAACGGTTTACGTAGGGAGCAACAAAATCTGCCCCGGCCATAGCTGCCATTAGAGCCTGAGTGGGGGTGAAAATTGCTGTCATAGTAACGCCAATGCCGATCTTTTTCAGCATCATTGTGGCTTTCAGCCCTTCTTCGCCGATGGGAATTTTAACGTAAAATTCTCCACCCAAACGTTTTTTGAGCAATTTAGCTTCTTCAACGATGTCTTCTGCCTTTTTCTGGGTGGTTTGAACGTGAAGCATTTTATCCGGTCCGATGATAGCGCGGATCTTTTCCACCAGAGGCCAGAAATCAGTGTTTGCTTTTGCGATGATGGAAGGGTTGGTGGTAACACCGGACAGGGGGTAGAATTCGTTGCAATGCTTGATTGCATCCAAATCAGCGGTGTCGAGAATGTAAATCATAATAGTACCTCACTTTTATAAAGAATAATTATATTTTAAACATTCAGTATGTTATCATAATGTAAGAATTGCTTATAACATTCTGAATAATCTGTTTCTTGGCTTTCAAATACTCTATCCACTTGAATCCGTTCAGCTGCTTGTTCTACACTTTCAAAAACTCCAACACCGACGGCTGCCAAAATTGCAGAGCCGAGACAGGCTGTTTCTTTATTTTTAAGTGTTACCAAACGTTTTCCGGTGATGTCTGCCTTCATCTGACACCAAAGTGGGCTATTTGCTCCGCCTCCCATTGCTCGAATTTCGTCTACGTCCAAGCCAAGGTAATCCAAATTGGATTTCAACATACAGGCGACCGACTCCATTACCGCACGCACAAAATGTCCACGATGGTGTTCCGTGGTCAACCCCGTAAAACTACCTCGTGCCGCGGGGTTGTATTTTGGCATTGTAGAACCGCAAAGATACGGAAGAAATGTGAGCCCGTCACTGCCGACAGGGACTTTTTTTGCCAATTCGTCTAACTCTCGGAAAGAGAAGTGTTCACAAAGGGTGTTTTTAAACCATTTTAATGCCATTCCTGCGGTGGGGGTCCAGGAAAGAAGACAGTATTTATCGTCGTAGTTATAGTGACACGGAACAATACTTTTTGCATTATATTCGGGAATTGTTTCGGAAGGAAGAAACAAAACCATTGTGGTGCCCGTCATCACGCTGACAAGTCCCTGTTTGACGACCCCGGCTCCGATTGCACCGGCAATTTGGTCGATTGCTCCGGTAACAACCTTTATTCCGTCGTATTCGCCAACGTACTGAGCGCTGGAAAACAGTTCTGGAAGCATATCGTCGGAAATTCCGATAAAATCAAGCATTTCTTTCCACCAAACTCCTTGATGAATGTCAAAGTAGATGGTGGATGATTGCAAGGTCTTTTCCGAAAGGAATCGCCCGGTCATTTTATAAAGGATCCAATCTTCTAAGAGAAAGATTTTCTTTGTTTTTGCCCAGACCTCAGGTTCGTTTCTTTTGACCCAAAGGAGTTTGCAGGCAGGCCAAGTAGCCGTGATTTCCGGTTGACCGGTAATTTCGTAGACTTTTTTATGCCCAAATCGTTGGGTAATTATATCCGCCTCTTCCACAGCGCGGTTATCGAGCCAAACGATTGCCGGCCGGACAGGGGTTCCGTACTCATCTGTGAGAATTAGCGTTTCACATTGGGTATCTACTGCGAGAGCATCTACCGAATGTTCTTTTTTCACCTTCTCTATTTCGCCTTTAACAATATTCCAATACTGTTCCCCGTCAAACTCCACCGTATCTCCGTGGGAATTTAACGTATAATCTGCGCTGAGCGAAATCTTTTGTTCCAGAGCCTCATTGAACACGGCAGTCTTTATCGACGTTGTGCCAATGTCAATCCCCATAAATTTCATAGTCGTTTCCTTATCATCCGGATAAATTATCTGTACGATAGGCATTGCCTTCTTTGGAAGAAGGCAATGCCTGAATTATGACTAAATTATCTTTCTTGTTGGAGGTCGAAGTGGATATCGTAGGCCTTTTCTTCGTCGGTGAATTTGTGTTTGGTGTCGATGACTTTGCCGTCGTTCCACTTTCTGTCTTCTACGTCATCGGTGGTGCCCATAACGGTTACGTTGACCTGTCTGCGGCGAGCAATAACGTGGTCCCAGTCGATGAAATAAACGTGAGCAAAAAGTCCCAGGTCAACCTTGCCGTCTTTGATTGTCAAGGTTTCGCTTCGGCCAAAGAACACGGAGCGAAGATGTCCGTCGGTATTCATACTGGAATAATCGCCGGGTTCATTGACGTATCTACCGTACTGAGCGTGGATAGGACCGGGATGACGGTATTGATGTTCTTCCGCAAAATCGGGAATCATTTTTCTCATAATGTCGAGAAGGTCGTGTTGCAGATATTCCAAATCAAAGGTGTCGATGTCGTGGGAGCATTCCTGTACCATAACGGAGCAGGTGGTGTGGTGGGATACGATAGCAACCGTACCGTTCTTTACGCCGGATGCTTCAACAATTTCCAGGATTTCCTTTCTGATATCGTGGAACGTGGGGATCCAGCCTCTGCTTTGCAGTTCGATTTCCTTTTGAAAAACTTTGAATTCCATAGTTGTTTCTCCTTTATATTTGTTATAATTTAAAAACGATTTTGAGCAGGGAAGACCTGCGATTAGAGTTTGTTTTTCCCATTTAAACGTTCGCCTACGGCTCCGCCGGGATGAATCAGGGCAAATTGTTCATTTTTATAGTCGGTCTCTTCCATCAACGCCGTTTGCAGCACGTGGAAAATCATACAAAGAGCGGTTGAAGACGTCGTTCCCTGAGAGTTGTATTTGTCAGTTTCCCGATTCACATACTGTTTTAGTACGACGTCTGCATTAACGGCCAAAGGAGATTCCATATTTTCGGTAATCGTAATGATCTTTACGCCCTTTTGCTTGCAGATGTCAAGGATGGGAAGCAATTCTTTCGTCTTTCCGCCTCGGGAAGCAAAGACCATAACGTCGTCACTTTGCAAAAACCCCATTCCGCCGTGAACGGCCTCTGCGGGGGAGACGAATTTGGCAGGTTGTTCGATGCAGCACATCAGGTGAGCAAAATGTTGACACAGGATTCCGGAGTGTCCGCATCCGGAGGCTCCGATGCGGGGAGCGTTTTTCAAAAGATCAACTGCCTGGGAAAACGCGTCTTCATCAAAATAATCCAACATTGTTTTGAGACATTCTGCTTCGATCTCATAAGCTGCTTTTGCGGCGCGTAAACTTTCTTGTTTCATATCAAACCTCTTAAATGTGCAGTTCATCCCAGGCCTTGCGGAGGTTGTACAGCATTTCTTCAACCATAGCATAGGGGTCTTGTGCCTTCAAAATTCCGCTGGTAGAACCGGTCGCCTGTGCACCGAGTTTAATGGTGTTGTAAACGTCCTGACCGTTGGAGATGCCTGCCCCTTGAAGAACCATAATATCGGGGTTGATGTCTCGCACGGTCTTGATGGTTTCAATTACGTAGTTTGAATCGCTGGTGGTACCGGTTCCAATCAGGTCCGTAGGCTCTGCAACGATAAGATTCGGTCCCATATGGGCAATTCGTTTTACGTCTTCCACGGTATCCGCACAAACGATAGTGGCCAATCCCACTTCGTCTGCCCGACGGATAGTTTTTTCCAAGGTCTCCATATCGAGGGGTTTTTCTGCGTGATTCAGCATAACACCTTTTGCTCCGGAAGCTTTAACAGCTTCGGGCAGAACGCTTCCGAGACCTCTGCCGGGAACCAATGCGTCCATATGTTGAGCAAACACGAGGATTCTCTCTGTGTTGTCGGCAAGTAATTTAATGTCTGTATACTGAGGAGTTACAATGACGTCTACGTCATATTTTTGAGCGGTTTTGTCGATTACTTTCGCTAATGCAAGCATTGCATCGCCCCAAATAATGGCTTTGGGACCGACCTCAAAAAACGGAGGTTTAATGTCAAAATTTTTAAGCATAAGTTATACTCCTGTCATATCAGATTCTTTATAGATTTATTATACAATAAGTTTTTCTGTTTGTCAAGAAAAATCTTCTTTATGCTTTCGATTTTTTTTATAGCATAATAAAAACGAAAATTATATTGACAAAAACGAAAGAAAATGGTATAATTAAGTGAAAAATAAATTTTTTGGGGTGTCAAATGACAGGGGAACAGAGAAAGCAAAAAATTTTAGAGCTGCTTAAAAAAAATGATACGGTCCGGGTCACGAACCTCAGTCGATTGTTAGGGGTCAGCGAAGTTACGATTCGGACCTATCTCGAAGATATGGAGAAGAAGGGATTGTTGTCCCGTATTCACGGCGGTGCGGTCAGTTCCTATAAACCATATTACAGTATGAATCTCAATCAACGTTTGGAAACAAACCAGAAGGCAAAGGGAGAGATTGCAGAGAAAATAAGTGAATTACTTCAACCGAACGATACGGTTATGTTGAATTCCGGAACAACTACGCTATTGGCGTTCCGACAATTCCCTGCCAATTATAATCTCAGTATCGTTACAAATTCCATCTCGATTGCTTTGGAGGCATCGGGAAACCCGAATTATAACGTTATACTGGTAGGAGGGTCTGTAAACACAAAATACCAGTTTACTTATGGAAACGATGCCGTAACGCAATTGAAAAAATATCACGCAGATAAGTTGATACTTTCGGTGGATGGGATATCTCCGACACAGGGATTTACCACTTATTATAATAAGGAAGCTGCACTGGATGTGGCAATGATTGAACAGTCAGATTGTCGTATTATTGCTGCCGACCATTCTAAATTCGGGCATCAGGCGTTTACTCAAATCAGCGACCTCGCTGTCGCCGATTATATTGTGACGGATCTGCCTGTAAAAGATGACTTGGCGGAGCAGATTTCAAATTCCGGAGTAGAGATTCTTTTGTCTAAAATTTAATGATATAAAAACTCCCGAGGTATTATCGTTCCTCGGGAGTTTCTTCTTGGTTAATTGGTTGAGCTTGCGTTGGCCCTGCACCGGTGTCAGAGATGGATATTGCTCTCATTGAGGCTTCTAACTGACTGTTTCGGACGTGGGTATAAATCTGTGTCGTTCCAAGATTTTCGTGGCCAAGGATTTCTTGCAGGGCGCGAATATCAACGCCGCTTTGATACATCAATGTTGCCGCCGTGTGGCGTAATTTGTGTACGGAATATTCTCGCGTATCGATGCCACAACGATTCATAAAATCTCGAACCATTGTCTGGACCATTCGTTGAGAAATGCGGTTTCCCTTCTGGCTGACAAATAAGGCATCCGGTTCATAGATAGTAAAGGTATATGCGGCGCGTTCTTCATAATAGGTATTTAGCGCGGCCATACACGCATCGTTTAGGTATAGAACACGTTCTTTGTTGCCTTTCCCAAAGACCTTTAAATGACGCTCGGAAATGCTTGAATAATTTAACCCAACCAACTCCGAGAGTCGGATTCCACAATTCAAAAACAGTGTAATAATTGCTAAATTTCGAGCTTTGAACCGTCCGTCGATTGTGCTTAGAAGTTTAAAACTTTGTTGGAAAGTTAGATAGTGCGGCAGCCTTTTTTCCGTTTTTGGTGACCGAAGGTCCAGGGTCGGGTTCTCTGAAAGAAGTTTTTGAGTAGTAAGATATTTGTACAAACCTTTTAGACTTGATATTTTTCTCATTCTGGACCGGGGAGAATTGTTCAGTTCACCTTGTCGAAACGCGAGATACTCGTGCAATTTGGCCAAATTCACAGTTTGTAGCTTTTGAATGCTATAATCTGATGCGTCGACCCGATTAAACTCATCCATAGTCAACCGGGAGCCGGCTTTTAGATATCGAAAAAAAGTTTTTAGGTCCAGATAGTATTCCCGAACGGTAAGAGGGGAGAGGGCTCGGACGACTTGGAGATACGTGAGATATTGTATGCAATAATCCGGAATATCCACCATTTCATCCAATTTCATATATTCTGCCTTGCTCATCATATCACCATCCTTTATCAGTTAAATTCTATCACATTCAAAGAGAATTGTCAAGCCATTTTTTTTAATAATTGCACAAAATATAAATTGTGTCAAAAATGTGAACATTCAATTATGGTGCGCGTCGTATATAACAAAGAGAGGTAGTATTTTTATCTTTTCTTATTATCGCATTCTTGGTTAAAACTAATTGTGCACGATATGTGTAAGCAAACTGATTATAGAATTATGTAAATAAACTGATTATAAAGGTAAGTATAACATATTTAAAATACGCCAATTAACCAACGCAACCGAAAATCATTTCTTTTAATTTTATATGAATCGATACATTCTTTGGATGAAATAAAATAAAAAGAAAGAAAATTTAAAATAAATACAAATCATTAGAAAAATGTCTGCACAGCAAAATAAAAATAGTTTAAAAAAGATAGCAAAGTTAAATTCTGAATGGTTCGCTAAAATTTAAAATAAAAAACAATCAAACAATTGAATAGCGAAATAATAATTATCAATAAAACTAATAGTCGGCAACCCCAGAGATGAGAGTCCGTAAAAAACGTAGGAATTTCAGTGAATTCTCAGATAAGAGCGGTAGGACCTTATATCGACAATCCTTCTCCCCTTAATTGCGCAAAATCTTTCTTTTGCGCAATTATTTTTAGTGAGATTTGGGCGCTGAGATTCCTATCTTCCCCAAGGTCTACACCGAGACTTATAGCCCGGCACGGTTGTGCCGGGCTTCTTTGTTTTTTTTCGGTCTACGCGTACGCGCGTACGCGCGTGATACTCTTAGTATATATAACTATACTTAATCTTGTCTTAGTGTCGTTTTAGGCTAAAAAGCCTGAAACGACGTTTTTTTATTCCATATTCAGGATAATTTTGACCGCTCTTTGCAAATGCTCCGGAACGGCTTGAAAATGGCGGTACAATTCTTTTTCTTCATTTACTGGTTCATCTGTACCGTTTATTAACCATTCTATTGAAACGTCCAGTATTTTGGCTATTTCGGGTAGTTTCTTCATATATGAGTTGGTTTTTCCAATTTTCCAAGAGTGAAAATTGGTCTCCCCTATATTTAATTTTTTTGTAAGTTGTCTTTGGCTTATTCCTTTTTCTTCCATTCTTTTGGTAATTCTGATTAATACTTCGTTCATTTTTTATAACTCCTTTTGTGTATTTCTTCCAAACTTGGAAGAATTCCAAGTATTGGGGTTGACAAACTTGGAATTATTTGATATAATAACCTCAAAGGATTCCAAGTTTTGGAGTCAAAAAAAATCCGCAATGCGGAGAAAGAGAGCGAAAAAAAATGTATAGACTTGTTACTGTCCGTGATTACGTGAAACGTTATAGGAAGGTTTATCCCGATTGTCGTATAGAGTTACATTTGTGTTGTGGTTCTATTATTGACGGTATCGGTTACGTTGATTTTCTTCGGACCAAAGTGGAAAACTCTGTCTTTATTAACAATACTTTGGTTCTTTATTTGTAAGAAAGAGAGTGAAAAAATATGTTAAGAACGGTTCGTGATTA
>JAZQKK010000013.1:0-18463 GCA_045542115.1 Eubacteriales bacterium | reverse complement strand
GTTTTACACCTACCTTCGTAACGCAGGGCTGAAGGGCTCCACCGGTCAACGCTACCACGGCGTGCTCCATAAAGCGTTCAAGGATGCGGTGAAGCGGCGGATCATACCGAGCAACCCCGTTGACCAAGCCAATCGACCGAGGAAGGAGCAGTTCATCGCCGCCTACTACAACGCCGAGGAGGTGAAGCAGCTGCTCGAGCTTGTCAAGGGTGACGAGATCTATATCCCGATCCTGCTTGCCGCTTACTATGGGCTCAGACGGAGTGAGGTGATCGGGCTGAAGTGGTCGGCAATCGACTTTTCTGAAAACACGCTGACCGTCCGCCACACCGTCCACTCCACCGAGGAGGGCATCGTTGCCAAGGACAGACTGAAAACAAAGTCCTCCTACCGCACGCTGACGCTGGAGCCCTTCGTGAGAGGTGAGCTGCTGAAGCACCGCGAGAAGCAGGAGCAAATGAAAAAGGTGATGCGCTCGGCGTACTCCAAGGAATACACCGACTACGTCTGCGTGGATGCCCTCGGCAAGCTGTACGATCCCGACTTCGTCACCGGACACTTCGGACAACTCTTAAAGAAGCATAACCTGAAGAAGATCCGCTTCCACGATCTTCGCCATTCCTGCGCCTCGGTGCTCCTCGCACAGGGCGTGCCAATGAAGCAGATCCAGGAATGGCTCGGACATAGCGATATGAGCACCACCGCCAATATCTATAGCCACCTCGATGCCGTGACCAAAGCAGACACAGGTGCGGCGATAGTAAAGCGTTGGGGTAAAAATGGCATAAGGAAAGGGCTGACCGCGAAGTCAGCCCCTTGTACTATTCGATAAATTGGAATTTTTACGTTCTTTTAGGTTTTATCAATTCACCTATCATTGCACCGCCAATAATACACACAGCACCGATAATTTGTATTACGGTCATTTTTTCACCGAGTAATAGTGCGGCAAAAACAACCGCTGACAAAGGTTCCAAATAACCGCATACCGCAACTGTTTGTACAGGAAGTTTTGCAAGTGGTGAAAAATAGAGATAACAACCAATTCCTGTGTTTAGAATACCAAGTATCAAAATCCAACTCCAAGCATTTGCAGGTACATTGATAATAAATCCTTGTTTAATTCCTGTAAATACCGCAACGGTCAAGAAACTAACCGCAAGTTGTATGACAGAGTTTTCCATACCACTGATGTTTTTTGATTGCTTATTGAGTGTTACCATAAAGAAATACATCACAGCCGACATTGCACCGCAGAACAAACCCCAAGGATTACTACTACCGACCGCATTGCCGTTTACAAGGAAAATACCAGCAAGTACGGTTGCAAAACCCAATAACTTAGGTGCGGTCAGTTTTTCACGAAAGATGATTGGCGATAGTATCATTACAATGACAGGACCGCAATAATAAAGGAGCGATGATAAACTCACACCTATTTGTTGATATGCTTCGTATAGGAACATCCAACTTGTTCCCATTGCAATTCCAGACAGAATAATAAAGATGGTATCATTTTTGTGGGTCTTAATATGAAACTTACCTTTACCAAGTAAAAATAGAACAATCAGCAAAACACTGCCGATTAAGGTTCGTAAAAACACGATTTCATAACTGCTGAGCGGTATATGACTTGCCACTATTCCGTTAAGGCCAAACAACAATAATGCCATTATGTATTTAATAAATGCTTTGCTATCCATTGGGTACATCTCTTTCAAATTCTTATTTATCGAACTGTTTATAGTGTAAAATTAAGACCGCAATTCGTGAGAACTGCGGTCTGTTTGGCGGAGAGAGAGGGATTCGAACCCTCGTGCGCGTGAGCGCAAACTGATTTCGAGTCAGCCCCGTTATGACCACTTCGATATCTCTCCATCTATGTTAAACTCCGTTTTGGAGTGTAACGACTATTCAATTTTTCATCGAACGGGGCGCCCCGTTATGTCCTGTTGCGGTGCCCGAAATTTTTCGCTCGGTGTTCGCTTCGCAAAATTTCGACCGCTGCCACTCCTTTTTGCTCCCTTCATCCGCCACCGGCGGCGGTCGCAAACGTCCCCACTTCGATATCTCTCCGTATTTAGTTGTGTTTGAATTTTGCACGGCTTTTGCAAGGCCGATGGTGAAATGCATTCATCTAAAATTCAAGAAAAATAAAGCATTTGCGAGATAAACGAAGAATTCACGAGCTTTCGCAGGTCGCAGAGTGATAAGCTCGGCTACCTTTCGAGGTGTCGCACCTTCGACCACTCGGACAACTCTCCGTATTCTGTTTTTGTGCGTTTATTGATATCGGCACCGATTCCTTTGCGCACCTGTAAGTTATTATAATATATTTCCCGGGGTTTGTCAAGGGGTGTTTCAAAAAGTTTGACAATCGGGGCGGAGAAAATTCTGTTTTTGGGGGTTGACAGGAATAAGACCGCCGTGGTATAATAAGAAAAGAGAATCTTTCCGATGGGAGATTATGTATGAAAAAAAGTTTGATAGTATGGTTATGCAGTGTGATTTGCTGTTCTTTGGTGGCTTGTGCGGCGGCCGGGAGCGGAGATTCGGAGGAATTGCGGCATCCGGACCAGGCGATAGACCCTTTGAAAGGGGTTGTGCTGACCGACGTTTACGACGGACTTTGGTCTGCGGAAGACGGGTTGGCTCTGTCTTTGGATTCTCAGGGGCGGAGTTACGTTCTGCGGACGAAGGAAGGACGGCAAGGGAGCGGTTATTTTGCGGCGGCGGAAGAAAATCCCGTGCTTTATTTTGATTCGGACTGTTATCGAATTGTGGGAGACGCGACTTCCTTTGTGTTGCAGATTGATGGAACGGTAACGGGGGAATCCTTGGACGGAATTGCGTTTGGCCGGGATGACCGGGCGGAGATCCCCGTAATCTCTCCGTCGGTTCTGGATGGCATCTGGAACAATCCGGAAGGAATTACGGTGACGGTTTCCGTCGAAACGTTGCAGTTTGAGGTCGTGGGAGGTGTCGCAGGAACGTTGGGGGACGACGGCGACGGAAAAGGCCTGTATTTTCAGCGGGGCAACGAGAAATGGTATTGCTCCGTCAGTGAAGATAAATCCTCGTTTACGGTGCTTCAAGGGGGCGAAATCGGTCTTTCGGGAAGCTTCTTGCGGTCCTTGGAATTTGGCGGAACCAACGACCCGGAAACCCTGGCCCAGAACACGCACTATTACGATACCTGGTATCAGTATTCCTCTAAAATACGGGGCTACGTGACTTTGACGCCCCAGGGGACGTGGGAAGCCTACGATAAAGACCACGTTCTTGCAGGGAAGGGCACGTTTTACGTATCCGCAGACGGGTCGCTTCTTCTCTATGAAACGTCCCGGAAATTGGCCGGAATCGCCACTTTGGACGAAAACGACTGCTTGACCCTTTCCGGGGCATTGGCACAAGAAGATGGGACGCCCTATTTCCGGTCTTCCGTTTCTTATTAACGAGAAAAAAAAGAATCCGCAGAGAATTTTCTGCGGATTTTTTTATTTCTTTCCCCGTAACAAATTGAAGCATTTCAGGGCGAAGCGGTAGAGGAGGAATTTTGGCTTGCTGATAATCAAGTCGAATTCCCCAATCAATTCCCGGACGGTGGCACCGAATCCCCGCTTGAAATCAAACAGTCCAAAATTGGGGGAATCTTCCGAAAAGTTTCCGTCGATACCGTAAAAATTGAACCGTTCGTAGCCGTTGCTGATGGCGTAATCAATCATTTCGTATTGGAGAAGGTACTGGGAATTATACCGCATAAAGGGCTTGTAGCTTGCCCCGAACAGGTAAACCACTTCCTTGCCGTAGAGCATATACCAGCCTCCGGCAATAATTTTGGTCTCTCCGTGGGTTGCGATATCGTTTTTCAACGTGGCGATACGCTTTTCCAGGGTGGGCTGTTCCGACATTATTTCGGCGGTCTGACGGACTTTTTTCGGGTTTTGGGAAATTTTTTCCAATCGCGCGGCATTGTCCTCAAACCGCTTTTGGGTATGGGCCAGCAATTCTTTGAAATTGATTTCCACGTACAGGACTTTTGCCGCGTTTGCCCGGTGTAGTACCGAGAACATTTCCCGGTAATAGGAAAGCGGACGGTCCAAAAATCCCCGGCGGTCGGCGGTGTGCTGCATCAGTTCTTTGAAGACGTGGATGTTATTTTCGTCTGCTTCTACCACCGTCAGAAAGTTCTTTCGAGCGTTGTTGACACCCCATTTGGTGCCGCTTCGCATTCCTTGGTAAACGTCGTCGATGGTTTTTCCGGTCAGGTCCAAAACCGAAATCCAACGGGGCTCCAAATCGGTTTTGTCGTCCATATCCACGTAAAAACCGTGATGCTGATATCCCAGTTTTAAAAACCGTTCCATCAGCCGGGCGTTGGCGGTTTCCGGCAGGGGTTGTCCGTCAATATCCCGCAGTTGATAATCCACGTAGGGATTGACCTTCAAAAAGGCAACTCCTTCTTGTTTTAGATAGTCTTTCATTGCCCCGGTGAAGCGTTCCAAAAGTCCGTCTTCTTCGTAATCCAGCAAAAATCCCCGGGGGGCATAGGCAAATTTTACTCCGATGCCGGAGACCTTTTTTATCAAAATTGCCGTAGCGGCAACCAGAACGCCGTTTTCCTTCAAGCCCAGAAGTTTTCCCGCCCAGCCGTTGGGTTTTTTCACTTCCAGCCAATGGGGAGACTGAAAAAACAGGGCGAGGGGATGGGCTTGGGAAAAGGCGATAAATTCCCCTTGTTCCAATTCAATGAGAGACACGGCGTAACCATCCTTTCACCTTTTTCAAACACTTGTAAACGGGGTAGAACCAACCGGTCTGCAATTCAAACTGCCCGATATATTCCGTAACGTTGGGACGGAATCCCCGTTTAAATTCGTAAATTCCGTAATATTCATTGTCCGGATTAAAATCTCCGGCAATGCCATAGAAATTACAGGATTCAAAGCCTTCTTTATATGCTTCTTTGATGTGATGTTCATACATCAGATATTTGGGGGTAAAGGACCGATATTCCATCAAAACGCCGCTGGTCAGCGTTAAATATTCCTTCCCGCTGCGGATAGAAAGCAGACATCCCACGGCTTTTCCGTCGGGGTTTTCGGCTTTAAAGGTCTGAGCTTTCTCCCATTCTTTTTCGTATTTTTCCACCTGGGCACGGGCCTGTTCCAATTTCCGGGCCAGGGTATCGCCAGTGGCTTGCTTCGCCATTTTTGCTTCCAGATTGAGCACTTCCGTCTTGGCAGTCTGTAATAAGTCTGCCGTGTGAGCGCAGTAGACGTCCGGGTCAAGATAGGCGATGTAGATGGTCATCAGATCCTTCATATGCCGGTACATTTTGCGGTAATAGGAAAGGCTTCGACTGAAAAAATCCCGGCGTTTGGCGGTAGTTTCGAAAATTTCGGTCATCACTTCCAGGTCTTCCATCGTACCTTCCCGGACCATCAATCCCTTTTTTACGCAGGAGTTGATGTTTTTCCGGGTCTGCTTGGAAAACTTTGCCTTTTTCGTTTCGTAATCCTCGTCCAGGGGGAGATGACAGCACCAACGTACTTGCAGAGCGTCCAGATAGATATTAAACCCAAAATGTTTAAATCCCAGGGAAAGCAGATTGTTCACCGATTCGTCGTCGGGGATGTTTTCGGGGATGATTTCTCCTTCCGGGGTGCGGACTCGATACAGTACGTTCGGGTCGATGATCAGGATAAAGCCGCCCTGCTTTTTGATATAGTTCTTTAATTCTTTTACAAAAAAGGAGAGCAATTCCTTGTTGTGATAGTCTACCAACAGACCCCGAGGGGCGTAAAATTCCTTTTGACCCAATATGGTTTTGTCTTCCAGAAGCATTCCCCCGGCAACTACGGTTCCTTCTCGCTTCACGCCCACAAAATGGGGGATGCTGCCGTATTCTTTTTTTAATTCCGACAGTTCTACCGTCTGCATAAAGGATGCCTGGGGATGGGAGTTGAAAAATACGCGGTATTCTTCTTTGGTCAATACACAAAATTCCATACGGTCCTCTTGTTTTACCTCTTATACGCTGAGCGATTTGATTTCCGGGTGCTGGTCCATAAACGCCACCACGTCGGAGAAGGGAATGGTTTGTTTGAGCCGAACTTGGAGAATCATATTCAGCGTGTTGTTATCACAGGCAGTAATCCGGGAGGAAATTACGGTGATTCCCAATTCTTTTTGTTTTTCTTTCAATGCCTTGCGGATTTCCGGAGTGTCTACCAGGGTAATGCGGATTTCGCTGTTGGAGTAGGCGTCGTTGCCCACGCTGAACCGGTGCATTACCAATTGAATGATGAGAATGACCGCCGTGACCAAAAACGCCACGCCGTACATTCCCGTACCGCAAGCCATCCCCACGGCGGCCATTGCCCAGATACCGGCGGCGGTGGTCAGTCCTTTGGCGGTGCTCCCGTTTTTAAAGATAACGCCAGCACCCAAGAAGGAGATGCCGGTAACGACCTGGGCGGCAATTCTTCCCGGGTCGGCGCCCCTCGTTCCTTCGGTAAAGGCTCCGGCCTGGCTGACCAAGTCCGCAAAGCCGTATTTGGAGATGATCATAATCAACGCCGCCCCCACGGCAATGATGCAGTGGGTACGAATTCCTGCTTCCTTGGAACGCTTGGTCCGTTCCAATCCGATTACAGCACCGCACAAAGCCGCGGCCAAAATCCGGACTAAGTACGTCAGCAGCGGGTGGGCTGCAAAAAATTCCAGAATAGCGGTAATGATTTGTTCCATAACGTTGTTTCCCCCTTAAATCGACAAATTCCGGATTCCCTCGTGTTCCCGGACAAATTGCAAGATATCTTTCAGCGGAACCGACCCCAGCATCCGGAATCGGAAGGCTACGGTGATGGTTCCCCGGTCTTCGTTTCGGGTGTATTCGTAAGACAATAACCTTGCCCGGTAAAGATTTTTCTTTTTCCGGAGCAGTGGCCGGAGCACTTCCATACTGTCCACTTCTATCGTGACGGTCTGAATGGTGTACCCAAAGGATTCCATATGGTTGACGTTCAGAATCACGTGGAACAAAATGAGGAAAGCAGTCACAAACACCGCCAGTGCATACATCCCGATACCGCAAGCCATTCCGATGGCAGCGGTTGTCCAAAGGCCGGTAGCGGTGGAAAGGCCGGAGATTCCGAAGGTTTCACTCTTGTAAATGATTCCTACCCCCAGAAACCCAAGACCGCAGACGATTTGGCAGGCGATTTGGGTCAGATCCAGGTTGCCTGGAAAATCCAGAAAAGCGTAGGCAGAAAGAATCATAAAGGTGCAAGCCCCGATGGCGATAACGCAATGGGTTCGCTGACCGGCTTCTTTTCGCCGAAAGCCCCGTTCAAATCCAATGGCTAAACCGCAGGCTGCCGCCAGCAAAATCCGAAGCATCAGCTCGATTTGTAAGGACAATCGCCTCACCGCCTTTCTACCTTATAAATATTATAATATTATACTCAAATCCTATCTTATTGTCAAGTCTTTCTGAAAGGAATTCAAGAAGTTGTTTCAATTTTGCTACAATTATACAAGAAAAAGGAGAGAATTCACAGATTCTCTCCCATAATTTCATCGAAGCAATCAACCGTTGTATGCGGCTTGGTCGCAGATGACGGTGACGTTGGGGTGCAGTCTCAAAAGGGTAGCGGGGCAGTGGGTAGTGATGTTGCCTTGAAGCATTTTCATTACGGCGTTGTGCTTGTTGGCACCGCTGGCCATAATGACGATGTTCCGGGCACAGAAAATGCTTCCGATCCCCATCGAGAAGGCTTGCTTGGGAACTTCGTCAATGGAGGCGAAGAACCGGGAGTTGACTTTGATGGTGTCGTCGGTCAGGTCTGCAAGATGGGTTCCGGCGACCAATTCGTCGTCGGGTTCGTTAAATCCGATATGACCGTTTTGGCCGATGCCCAGAATTTGCAGGTCAATGCCACCCAGGTCGGCAATGATTTTATCGTAACGTGCTCCTTCTGCGGCGGCGTCTTTGGCCATCCCGTCGGGAACGTTGGTGTTTGCCTTGTCGATGTTGACGTGGTTAAACAGTTTGTCGTTCATAAAATAGCGATAGCTTTGGTCGTTGTCGGGTTTGATGGGATAGTATTCGTCTAAGTTCACGGTTTTGACAGCGGCAAAGTCCACCTTGCCTTCTTTGTTTGCCTTGATAAGGTCTGCGTACATTCCTTCGGGGGTAGAGCCGGTGGCCAATCCCAAAACGCAGTCAGGCTTTTCGTTGATTTGCTTGGTTACCAGTTCTGCCGCTACGGCAGACATTTCGGCGTAGTCTTTCGTTACGATGACTTTCATTGTTTCATCCTCCGATATGTTACTGCAATGCAGAATTTTTCTGTGTTATATTATAACACAGGTTTTCCGTCTTGTCAATTCATTTTCCGCCCGTCATATGGACAAATTGCGTCAGTTTGTTCTGTTGTGATTGCAAAGAGGGGGTAAAACCGCGGATTGACAGGTGTTTCCTTTTATGATATAATAAAAATACAGAGGTGATTCTTGAAATTCAAAAAAAGAAGGTGATTGAATGGGAAAAAAGGTTTTTTTGGTTTTGTTGATTTTGCTGTTTGGGTGTTTCTGCTCCTTGCAGGCTTTCGCCGTGACAGACGTGCAGACGTGGATTCAGATGAATCAGATTTCGAACCTTCCGGAGGAATATTTGGAATTATATACGATTATCCCCGACGGAGCTTATCACTCCGAGCACGTGGTAACCGCTCAAACCGTAGACTACGGCGATTGGGGTTGCGGGCCGGAAGGGGTTTTGATTCAGGAATTGTTTGACGCCGGTGTTTTTACCAAACCGAAATACAGTTCCAACAATCCGGAATGGGAGAATAATCCCGATGTCACCGTCGCTCCGGTTTCGGAGGTGAAGCGGGTCTACGAAGAAACCTTTGGCCCCGGGACCTTTGAATCGTTTCGATACAAAAATTATTTCACCAATTATGGGGACCAGTTTCGCTATGATGCGGCCACCGACCATTACGAATATCTTCCTTGTCCCTTTGGTGGCGGCGTTGACTCTGCTTCCGTTTACGCTTCTTTTGAAAAGGCAGAAGAGGCGGACGGGACGGTAACGTTATATCTACGCTATGGTGGATATCAAAGTGCCTCAGTTTCTTCCGACGGTATTTTTAAGATGTACCGGGACAGTGAAATGAAGATGACCGGTCAAGGTACTCCTTATTATGCATCCCTGACGTGGAGCGAGGAAGACCTGTTGCGGAGCGGGATGGTGGATGAGCATCTTCCTCTGTATAAACATACGTTTCGGGCGAACGGCGCAGGGGGATATTATTGGGAGTCCACTCAGATGGTACAGGGAGAAAATGCAGAGCAGATTCGTGCCTGTTTTGAGGAACAAAAAAATCCCTCTCACCCCTCTTCTGGGGAAACGACCGATTCCGTTGATTCAAAAACCCACGGTGTCACCGAAGAAAAGCGAGGAATCTCCGTTGAGATTCTCGTTTGTCTCGGAGTTTCTCTCATTGCCTTAACGTGTATGATCGTTCCGGTTTTTATAAAAAAGAAAAATGAGTAGAAAAAATCCCGGCATTTGCCGGGATTTTTATTTTAATGAAATTGTTTCAGATAGGCGATTTGTTCCGCCATTGCTCCGGGGGCACCTTGGGAAGTGCGTTTTTTCACGCAGGTCTCCAAGCTGATTTCGTCGTACAGATCCTTGTCGAACAAGCCGGAGAAGGTCTTGTATTCTTCCAGGGGCATTTCATCGGGTACCTGATTGGTTTGGATGCAATGTCCTACGATTTGTCCTACGATTTTGTACGCTGTGCGGAAGGGGAGACCCTTGCGGACCAAGTAGTCGGCAAGGTCGGTGGCGTTGATAAAGCCTTCTTGGGCCGCCCGATACATCTGGTCTTGATTTACGTTCATCGTGCGGATCATCGGGATAAAGATTTCCAGACACTTCTTTGCTGTGTCTACGGCGTCGAAGATACATTCCTTGTCTTCCTGCATATCTTTGTTGTATGCTAAGGGAAGCCCCTTCAATACCGTCAACATCCCCATCAAATCTCCGTACACCCGGCCGGTCTTTCCCCGGACCAATTCCGCCATATCGGAATTTTTCTTTTGGGGCATAATGCTGGAACCGGTGGTGTAAGCGTCGTCCAATTCCACAAAGCGGAATTCCCAGGAGGACCAAAGGATAATTTCTTCGGAGAACCGGGAAAGGTGCGTCATAATCAAAGCTAATGCAGAGAGCAGTTCCACACAGTAATCCCGGTCGGAGACCCCGTCCAGACTGTTGATACAGGGGGCGTCGAAGCCCAAGGCGTTTGCCGTGGCCACCCGGTCAACGGGATAGGTCGTTCCCGCCAAAGCACAGCAACCCAGGGGAGAAATATTCATCCGCTTCATCGTGTCGGTGATTCTGCCGATGTCTCTTGCAAGCATCATTCCGTAGGCCGCCAAATGGTGACCGAATACGATGGGTTGTGCCCGTTGCAGATGGGTATAACCGGGAAGAATCGTGTTTTGATGGGCTTCGGCCTGTTCGGTGATCGCACCAATCAACTCTTTTAGCAGTTGAAGAATCGTTTCACACTCATCTCGCAGATACATCCGAAGGTCCACCGCTACTTGGTCGTTTCTCGACCGGGCGGTGTGGAGGCGTTTCCCCGTATCCCCGATACGTTGGGTCAGGACCTGTTCTACGAACATATGAATATCTTCGCAAGAATAGTCGAATTCCAAAGTTCCGCAATCCAAATCGTGAAGAATCCCTTCCAATCCGGCGATAATGGTATCTGCATCGGTCTGAGAGATAATGCCCTGCGCTCCTAGCATTGCCGCGTGGGCCATACTGCCCCGGATATCCTGAGCGTACATCCGGCAATCGAAGGGAAGAGACGAGTTGAAATCGTCTGCCAATTTGTCCGAGGGTTTGGTAAACCGCCCGGCCCACATCTTATCCATAGTTACCTCGAATTAGTCGTTTTTGATTTTTGCATCCCGCATCGCCTGGACTTTGGTGGGAAGACCCCACAGATTGATGAAGCCCTGAGCGTCTTTTTGGTCGTAATCCGATTCGTCAAAGGTGGCCAAATCTTCGGAGTACAGGGAGTAGGGAGAGGTCATACCGGCGGGGATGATGTTGCCTTTGTACAACTTCAATTTCACCGTACCGGTCACGTACTTGTTGGATTCGTTGGCAAAGGCGGTCAATGCTTCCTGCAAAGGAGAGTACCACTTGCCGTTGTAAATAAGGTCGGCATAATCCACTGCCAATTTCTGTTTCAGATGCAGCGTGTCTTTATCCACGGTCAGCATTTCCAGTTGGTCGTGGGCAAAGTATAGAATGGTTCCGCCGGGGGTTTCGTAGACCCCGCGGTCCTTCATCCCTACCAAGCGGTTTTCCACAATGTCGATAATGCCAATGCCGTTAGCGCCGCCCAATTCGTTGAGTTTGGCAATAATCTTGGAAGCCTTCATTTTTTCGCCATTGATGGCAACGGGAGCACCGGCTTCAAAGTCCAGCGTTACGTAAGTGGGAGCGTCGGGAGCCTGCATCGGAGAGATGCCCATTTCCAAGAATCCGGGCTTGTCGTAATCCGGTTCGTTGGCGGGGTCTTCCAGATCCAGTCCTTCGTGGGACAGATGCCACAGGTTCTTATCCTTGGAATAATTGGTTTCCCGGCTGATCTTTAAGGGAACGTTGTGGGCTTCCGCATAGTCGATTTCTTCGTCCCGGGATTTGATATCCCATTCCCGCCAGGGGGCGATGATTTTCATATCGGGAGCAAAACGCTTGATGGCAAGTTCAAACCGAACCTGGTCGTTGCCCTTCCCGGTGCAACCGTGACAGATGGCGTCGGCTCCTTCGGCAACGGCGATTTCCGCCAGCCGCTTCCCAATCACAGGGCGGGCAAAAGCGGTGCCCAAAAGATAGGTTTCGTATTTTGCGCCCATTTTCACCGAGGGGATGATGATTTCATCCACCATTTCGTCCACCAAATCGGCTACGATAAGTTTGCTTGCCCCGGTCTTGATGGCCTTTTCTTCCAGACCGTCCAATTCATCTGCCTGACCTACGTTCCCGGCCACGGCAATAACTTCACAGTTGTTGTAATTTTCTTTCAACCAAGGAATGATGATAGAAGTGTCCAATCCGCCGGAATAGGCGAGAACGACTTTTTTGATGTCTTTCTTCTCCATTATAATTACCTCCGTAAGATACGTCAAAAATCAATATGCGGATATTATAGCACAAAACGAATAACTATGCAAGCATTTTTTGGGATATTTCACAATTTATTCATAAATTTCTGGTAAAATATGCAAATCTTAAATAAATATGCATTGTTTATGCAACTATTATTCGTTTTTGCAAAAAAAGAAGGCGTTTTTCTCCAAAACACCTTCTTCATTTTTGTTGATTCAATTCATTTTTCCGTGTTCTTTCAGCCAAGTGACCGACTGTTCCAACCCTTCGATGGTCTTAACTTCAATCACGCAATCCGCCCCGGTCTCCTTGACCAATTCCAACATTCCGTTGATATTCACGTCCCCTTCGCCCAAGGGAAGGTGGGGAGATTTTCCTTTGCAGTTGTGCAGATGAACGTGACAAAGGCGGCCCTTGTTTTTCTGGAAGAAGCCCAAGTCTACGTGATTGGATGCCTGGTCGTGTCCCGTATCCAAGGTCAAGCCGAATGCGGAGGATTCTAACAAGAGGGGAATGGCTTTGTGGTGGCAAGGGATAAAGGGGTCGTCGGTATTTTCGATACAGATTTTAATTTCGCTGTCCCCGATGGCTTTTTCACAGGTGTCCCGGAAAAGCCGTACCTTATTTAAGTAATCTTCTTCGTAGACGTCGTTGAGAAAAATGCGTTTCCCCGGCAGGGTCACGTAAATGCCCCGGAGTAAATGAAGATTCAGTTTGGTGATCCCCAAGGCTTTGGCAAATTCAATGGATTCCACGGCGTTGTTTCGGTACACTTCCGCCACCTTGTCGTTAAAATCAAAGGGGTTCATCGCCTCGTCCATATGAATGGAATATCCAATGCCGTACCGGGACTTCAATTTCTTCAGATGTTCGATGTCCATATCCGCCGGCTGATACTTGGGAAAACTCTGATTGATCTCAATAAATTTTAACCCCAACCGATGGCACAGGGCGGCGCACTCGTCAATATCCTTACATTCCACCAGATTCGGCATTCCGTATTCAATCATAAAAACACTCTTTTCCTTGAAATTGCTATCAGTATATCACAAATTATTCTCTCTGTCAAGATTTTAAACCGTAAAAATCTTATATTTAACAAGAGAAACGCCGTCAATTCATTTCAAAATTCTATCCTTTTTATTCTGTTTTGGTATAAGAAAATGCCATTTTTCGTTCTTTCAGTAAATCGCAAAATTTCTTCTTGACTTTTCTTTCAAATTTTGGTATAATAACCTTGCGATGTAATTCAATACTTTTCCTCATACTTGTGTGGGTTTTCACTTTTGTGAAAACGCACGCTCCTGTTCCTACACCCGTATGAGGTATATGGATTGCATCGCAGCATTGGAGTGGTGGTTTTCTGTGCACCGCTTCGGCGGTGCATTTTTTTGTCGTAAATTGAAATTTTTCCGAAATACGGAAAAACTATGCAGACAGCATAAGACTTTCCGGCTTTATTGTGCTATAATAAGTAAGAAGATGCTTGTCAATCTTCGAGTTGTTTTAAATAGGATTGCAAAATTTGTCAAAGGAAAGGAATCTACAACAATGAGAACGAAATCAAAAGTATTGCTATCCCTCGTGAGTACCTCGATATTTTTCGTGGTTTTCATTATTGCACATTCGATTGGCGCGGCTGCGAATACCTATACCGTTGACGATGTTTTAAGTATTACAGCTACGCCGAAAAGTCAGGGGGTCTACGAGCAATACGCCCCATCAGGTACGATAGATTGTTGTTTGGATGGAAGCCGTTATTTTTTAGGTGGAAACTGTTATTTAGGTTATTATGGATACAGTGGAGACGTTGGGTATTCTTCTGTATATTATCTGAATGATAACGTGCTATTTGGAGATGATTTTCAATATACGGTTACTCTAAAAAGTGGGGAAATCATTACGGGAGACGAGCACAAGATATACAACACAATTGGACATTTTCCACGGATTGTTCATAAAGAATTTATGGAGAGTTCGCAAAATTCAGGGCGAAAAACGGCGGACATTTACCTTGGAGACGTTGTGAAAGGAAGTTTCGAGTTTGAATTTAAACAGCCTTCAAATCCTGTGGTTTCCATTTCGGTAAAGAATTACACAAAAAAAATTCTTATCGATTATATTCAAGATGAAAGTCACCAATTATGGAATAACGGTCAATTGTGGTACGTCCTTGCTCCTCAAATTACCGTGACTTATAAGGATGGAACAACGAAAGTAGTAGGTTCTCATTGTGGGGTTCGTTACGGATGGGAAAAAACTTCAGTATCTCCCGGGACGTATCCTGTGACAATATACTATCACGGAGCAAAAACTACATTTCAGGTGGAAGTGGTTGAAAACCCCGTGAAAGATATTGCACTGATTCAAAAACCTGATAGAATAACTCCTATGGTGGGAGAATATCCGAATCCCATCGGAGCAATTATTCGTGTGTATCTGCGGGATGGCTCTTATCAAGATGTTCCAATCACGAGAAATAATTTCATAGACTTCAATTACTTCGTAAAACTTGACAAATCGGACCTTTATGGCAAGTTTGTTGTAGATAGTCAGCCCTTTTCTGCAACCGGAAGCAAAACTATTACGCTGTCTTATTTTGGAAAAACCTGTAGCTATGAAGTTTCGGTTGTTGAAAATACCATTAAGAAACTGGTTTTGAAGCGCGACTGCTCCGATGATTTTAAGTGCTGTGTTATTACTTACGAAAACGGTAAGGAAGAATCTTTGAATTCCGGTTGTTTCCTTGGATATTGGGGATGGGCACCCTATACGGAACGTACGGGAGCTGATGCTCCAGAGTTTTTGTTTCAGGATAGAATTTTTCCTTGTAGCGATGTGTATAAAGGAAACGGTGTGTATTTATCGTACTCTCGCTCCGATGAACCTGCACCGGCGCATAATTACGGAGGTTGGAATGAAACCAAGGCAGAAACCTGTATTGCCGCTGCAACGGAGTCCCGAAAGTGCACTGTTTGCAACAAAACGCAATCTCGCGTTGGCGATGCCGCTACGGGTGTTCATACCTTTGGAGATTGGAAGAAAACCAAAGCCCCCACAACAACCTCTGCCGGAGAAGAAACCCGAAAATGCAACAACTGTACCGAGACCGAAACCCGTTCGATCCCGAAACTGATCTCCGGCAGTGGAACGTCGGGAACCGGCACTTCTTCCAATACGTCGGACAAAACTACAAACTCTTCCACCGGCACTTCTTCCACCGTAACGGATACGCAAGCCAATACGGATGCTTCTGATACCCCTTTCGTTCCGCCTGTCATCGACATCGAAGTTAATAGTACGAATCCCGAAGAAAACGCTTTGGGCGGCAATATCGGGGGAACCGCAGACGATCTGAAAGATGCCATCTTGACCGACGAAGAAAAAGACCGGGTAAAGAACGGAGAAGCGCTGAACGTTTTCCTGAAAGTGGCGGATATTGCGGAAAGCATTTTGGAAATACACAAAGAAATGATTCGGACCGAAGCCGGGAACGCTACCGTTGGTGCGATCCTCGACATTTCGCTGTTTAAGCAAATCGGAGACGACGAAGTGACCTCGGTTACAACCACGTCCAAAGCGGTGGTCGTTACCATCACCGTCCCCGAAGATCTGCGGAACGCCGATACAGCTCTCCGCCGAACCTATTTTATGGTGCACCTGCACGGAGAGATCGTGGAACGGATTCCCGCTCAATACGATTCTCAAACCGGGGCACTGACCTTTGAAACCGACGGCTTTTCTACTTACGCTCTGGTCTACGAAGACGTTGCGGTAGAAAATTCCGATGCGAACACCGATTCTTCCGTAAATTCCGCAACGAATCTTCCCACTCCCACCGACGATGCTTCTGCCGATAAGGGAGGCTTCCCCTGGTGGATCGTGATCGCGTGCGGTGTTGTCATTCTTGCCGCCGGCGGCGTTGCCCTCTGGTACTTCTTAATTTTCAAGAAGAAGCCCGCTGAACCCAAGGAATAAAAAGAATAAGTCATACCAGACATAAAAAGAGAACCGCCGATGATTCCGCGGTTCTCTTCCTAATATATTTATTTTTTTACAGACTTTCAATCAGTCCGGGCAGCGCCGCTTCAAACCGCACGCCGTACCGGGGCAGGTCGGGGTCGGCTGCGGAAATTCTGATGGACGCCACGGTGAAATCCACCGCCGTCTTCAAGGCCTGTTCCATTTTCTGTCCCCGAACCAGGGCGCCGCACAGGGCAGACGAGAAGATGTCCCCCGTTCCGTGGAAGGAAACGGGCAAATTTTCGCTGTAATAAGAAGCAAAGGTATCGGTCTGGCTGTCATAGGCCATCGCCCCTTGTTTGTCGCCAAAGGTCACTCCGGTCAAAACTGCTTTTTTGCATCCCATTGCACAGAGTTTTTTCAAAATATCTCGAATCCATTCTTCCGAGTATCCGGTTCTTCCGGGGAAGTCGAGTCCCAGCATCAGGCAGGCTTCGGTGAGATTGGGGTCTATAACGTCGGCTTTTGCACAAACTTTTCGCATTTCTTGGGGAAAATCAGCGGGGAATCCGGCGTACAGTTTCCCATTATCCGCCATTGCCGGGTCTACGAAAATCAAATTATCGTCGGTTCCGAACCGGTCAAACAGTTCTATCATCAGCCGGCACTGTTCCGCAGAACCGAGGTATCCGGTATAAATGGCGTCAAAGGATAAACCTTCTTTCTCCCAATGGTCTAAAATCGGGGCGATGTCCGCCGTCAAATCCCGGAAAGTATATCCGGAAAATCCCCCGGTATGGGTGGAAAGAACCGCGGTGGGAATGACACAGGCTTCGGTGTCCATCGCAGACAGAATAGGCAGCGCCACGGTCAGCGAGCATTTGCCCAGGCAAGAGATATCTTGAACGGTTACAACGCGTTTTTGTTTCATATTCAAAAAAATCCTTTCGCGTAAAATTGTTACGGTTTTACTATATCACAAATTTTGGCATCTGTCAATAATCAGTTTTGAGAAAAATCATATAACCAGATTTTCTACTTGACATTTTGGATAAAATTTGTTATAATCAGTTCGTCCGAAAGGAGCATATTATTATGGACCAGAAAAAATTAGACCGAATCAGCGAATTAACTCGCATTTCCCGGGTGCGGGAATTGACGGAAGAAGAAAAGATCGAGCGAGAAGGACTTCGCAACGAATACCGGGCGGCAATGCGGGCCAGCCTGGAAGGGACGTTAAGCCGTACCTATATCCAATATCCCGACGGCAGCAAGAAAAAAGTGGAGAAAAAAGACTGATGAGTTTTATTTATGAGACCCATTTGCATACTTATGTAGGAAGCAAATGCGGAAAGGAATCTCCGGAAGACCAGGTCCGTCGATACCGCCGTTACGGTTATACCGGAATCTTCGTCACCGAACATTTTTTTAACGGAAATACCAGTGTACCGTATAAAGAATTGCCCTGGGACGAGGCAATCGACCGATTCTTTGAATCGTACGACCGAGCCAAAGCCGAAGGGGAGAAGCTTGGAATGGACGTGTTCTTTGGGTTTGAAAATTCCTATCGCGGCAACGACATTCTTACCTACGGCCTTGGCAAAGATTGGTTGAAGGCGCATCCGGAAATCGTAGAAATGCCGATGCGGAAATATTGCGAATTTGCCCGTTCCGAGGGCGGGCTTGTGGTTCACGCCCATCCATTCCGCGAGGCCGGATACATTGATATGATTTGCCTTGCCCCCCGAAGCGTGGACGCAGTGGAAATCCTCAACGCCAACCGTACGGACTTTGAGAATGAACGGGCAGAAGAATATGCCCGGAATTACGAACTTCCTGTGACTGCCGGGTCGGATATCCACGCTCCTCAGTTTCGTTTGTGCGGTGTTTCGTCTTCCGTCCGCTTCTCGTGTGTCGAGGATTACTGTAATGCAGTCCGCAATCGGGAGATAACTCTCGTCACCGTTTATGACGGACGAGACAACGAAACTCGTTGTAATTGACCGGTTGTTTTCCTAATAATATAATAGCGTCGACGACTCTGCAAAAGAATTTTTGACGCTTTATTGTTTTTGTGTAGTCATTTTGAACAGTCACAAATCTTTTTTTAACAATTCGTTGTTCTATTTGCACAAATATTTTAACCCAAAATGGTATAAAGGTCGAAAAAACGTTGAAATATCAAGGTTTTTTCGACTTTTAATTTTTTCAAAGAGTCAAAAACTTTTTTTCAAAAAGGGGTTGACAAACCGGGAAATTTGTGGTATACTATTCAAGCGCCAAAAAAACGGG
>JAZQKK010000012.1:0-3074 GCA_045542115.1 Eubacteriales bacterium | reverse complement strand
CCCATTTTTAAATATGCGATTTCGTCCGGGTCCATACCTTCGACCCCCATTTGCGGTTTGCGGTGCAACTTCCCTTTTTCCATGTCCCCCCGCATAAAATTACGGGCGGTCGCTATCCAATCACGTTTCTTCGCTCCCTTGCTTGATGACCAATCCGCCACGGAATGGTAATAATAATCCAAATCCACATCGGCAAATTCGGGACCGACAAATGATGCCTTGAACAATTCGATGTCGTTGTATCTGGAGTTTTCGAACAAACATAGCGGTTCGGCCGTCTTCCTTTCTTTTTGCGCAACTTTTCTTTCCTTTTCCCCCTCCGGGGTAATGGCTTCTATTGTTGCGGGCGAAAAAAGCGCATTGGCGTTTTCTTTATCAATATCTATTATATTATCTTCTTTATTTATATCATTCGTTGCTATTTCGGCAACACCCCCGTTGCTATTTCGGCAACACTCTGTTACTATTTCAGTAACACTGTTATTGTTTGGGACGATTGCAAGATAATGGCAAAACTTCACACCGGAATAATAGATTTCCCGTTTTTCAACCAAACCACGTGCGACCAATCTATCAATTATTTTTTTTGCGTTTTGCCTTGTCACATTAAGTGCCGTTGAAATATAATGCAAAGACCCGTTAAACTCCGAATCGCCATCTTGCGTGAATCCGTGAATTAACGAATAGCACAACAATTCATTTCCGGATAAACCCAATTCGACCACCGCAAATCCGGGAACGGTAATATAATTGTTTATTTTAAATTTACGTGTGTTCATTTCTTTATCCTAAACATTGTATAATCAAAAAAGTTGACGCATTCGGTTTCCAATCGGCTTTCGTCATATGGATAATGCCATCCCACACATCCAATATCTTCACAATATTTTCGACACGACCAAATTTGTAATTCATCGTAAACATCCAATGCGGCATTTATACATCGTCTTTCGTAATCCATGGGGCGTTCTGCCGCTATTCCTTGAAAATCAAAAAACCTGTCAAGATTTACACAAGACGTGTTCCGGACATGATGCAATTTTCGATGTAACTTTTTAGGCAACAATAAAAGATTTTCAATGTTATTGTTATTTCGGTCGAAATCTATATGGTGGATATCATATTCCGGTGGAATCTTGATGCCATAATGTTTTGCGTACAATTTGCGATAATTCATAAATAAAAAACGCCCCGTATTTCGGTCAATGGTGGCCGCCATTGGCTTACTTTACAGGGCTTTAAATTTCCGTTCGTGTGCGGCCACACACGTTCACGCCACAAAGGTAACTATTTTTCAATAAATTCCAATAGCCCTTTCAAAGTGTCTTGCGCTGACATCAACTTCCAATGCCGTTCCATGTCTTCCGGACTTTGTCCGATTAGTTGGTCATGGATGATTGCCAAACGCCATTTGATTTCGGCAACGATTTCTTCCGTTGTTTTCATACCTTTTCCGGCAACAACAAATTTTTCATGGATGTATCCGGTTTCAGCAAATCCCGAATTTCTCCGATGCGATTATCATTACATACCATCCCCAAA
Organism: Eubacteriales bacterium; assembly: GCA_045542115.1. Lineage (GTDB taxonomy): Bacteria > Bacillota > Clostridia > Oscillospirales > UBA644 > RGIG995. The sequence goes on along the minus strand of JAZQKK010000012.1, from coordinate 1,532 downwards.
ACGGGATATCGGGAGTTCTGGCCGGGCTTATTCGACTTATGGAAATGCACCGACAAATCAAATACGGATGTGGTAATCGTTCCCCGCATCGCTTGCACGGAATCGAACGAATTTCGAAGATTGTTGATGCTGGATGCTTTCGCCTTCGTATTTAGACACCAGACACCGACAACGCCCCGGATTGCAGGGATGATGAATCGCAATGTTAATTCGACATCCCAATTGTCCGCCCCACGTTTGGTCGGAACGTTCTTCGTCACTTGCTCCCTAATATCCGGGTATTTGTCCACGGAATAAGGGGCATATCTTTGCCCGTCCCATATTTCGAAAATCCGGCCGTCCCCACGGGCAACCAACGCCCCGGAATTGTCACGATACGTGAAACGTTCGTTGCATACCAATTCCGGATTGTCGGAAGGGAAAATCACTTGTATTGTCGAAGGCTTTTCCCCCAATGCGGCAACGAACAAATCCGCATATTTTCCGGACGGGATGAAATAATCAACCGACACGGGGAATTCCCTTCCCTTGTCTCCCATCTGTTTTTTCCCGATATGGAGCCGCCCGACTTCGGGCAATTCCATTGTTGCGCCATGTTCGGGGCGATATATTCTTCCTCCCATAATTACATTTCGCTAATATTAAACCCTCTCGTTTCTAATTCTTCAATCAAAATCCTTGTATCAATATCGGAAATTATTTCTTCTATGAATTTATCACGTTCCGTTGGTATCAAATCGTACCAAATGTCGGTAACGTCCAATGTAATATTTACCCTTGCTTCCATGATTACAATTATTTTGGTGTTGACGGCTCGGCAAATGCGTAACGTTGGATTGCATCGGCAAATGCGTTTTGTGCATCTTCCATCGCCTTTTTCAATTTTTCCAAATGTTCGGAACGGCACATAAGTTGGGCCAATTTCGCATCCTCAATATTAAGATACCATCGCATCGGGTAAACAGAATATTCGCTTTCTGTTTTGATTTCGGATGCATCCGTTTTTTCGACACAACGATGACCGTGATATGTTGTTTCAATTTTCCGTGTTCCATCATTGAACGCTTCAATCAAACGAACGTGTGCAACGTCTATTGAATCCAATGCAACCCGGTACACGGGCGAACCGATTTTCAAATCTTCTACCGTCATTTTACAATTCCATTTCTTCATCCAACAAATTTACTTTTGCGGCCTGTTCCGCCATGGCTTGCACGGTCTGTTCCTTGTCCCATGGTAATTTTTCCGGAATTTCGCTTGTGGCGGGCTTTTGGCCTTCGGACGGGGAATTTATCGTTTCATCGTCTTTCGTGCGTTTTACGGCCTTTTTTGTGCGTTTCCGGGGCGTTTCCGTGCCATTATCCGTTGTTTCCGTTCCGGGGGCATCCTTCGGGCCTTTCTTCGACTTTATAAGTTCGGCAAGGGTGCATGATGTCACGTTGTCCATGATATCCCCTTTGTCCAAATCAATAACCCCGTGAACGATGGTCAACGTATTGTCCCGCTTGTCATCCTCAATGGCGGCCAATGCC
>JAZQKK010000011.1:0-117078 GCA_045542115.1 Eubacteriales bacterium | reverse complement strand
GGAAACGAGTTCGTTTCCGGCGCTTTTTTATTGAAATTATTGCAGTTCGGCCAGCATCGACGGTGCCCAGTCGCCGTTTTCGAAGACTTTGACCCGGGTTCCGTCTCCCCGGATGCCGGTGATGGTCAAATCGTCGGCGCCAATCATAAAGTCCACGTGAATCAGCGAATCGTTAATGCCCCGTTCGGTCAGTTCTTTGCGGGTCAATTTGTCGAAGCCGGGATAGAGATTGGTAAAGCCCGACCCCAACGCCACGTGACAGGACGCGTTTTCGTCAAACAGGGTATTGTAAAACAGGATGCCCGATTGATTGATGGGGGAAGTCTTGGGCACTAACGCCAATTCTCCCAACATTTTTGCTCCCTCGTCCATACTCATCAGTTGGTCCAACATCCCCTGCCCTTTTTCGGCGGTCCAGGACACGGCTTTCCCTTGGTCAAAGGTGATGGAAAAATTCTCAATCAACTGACCGTTGTAAGACAAGGGCTTAGTGGAGACCAATTTCCCCGAAGCCGCTCCGGCCTTGGGAGAAGTGAAAATTTCTTCGGTGGGGAGATTGGGATTAAAGAAGTGACCGTTCAAAAATTCTTCGCCGCCACCCATCCACACAACGCCGGGAATCAGTCCGGCAATAAAGTTCGTCCCGTTGGAGGAAGTATATTCCATCGCCGTAAAGGCGTTTTTATTGAGCCATTCACACTTTGCCCGGAAGGCTTGGTTGATCTTCTCCCATTCCTTCACCGGGTCGGTATCAGCGGACACGTGGACCGATTTGAGGATGGCATCCCACAGTTTTTCCACGGCGGCGCCGGCGGTCAAATCCGGGAAAATCTTTTTGGCCCACGCCTTGGACGGGGCCGCGGCAATGGTCCAGGCGTGACGGTTGTCCATCTGGTCCCGGTAGGGTTTGAAGGCCTTGACGCGAGCGGACTGCACCGCACGAATCTTCTCTTGGCTGATGCCCCGCAGTAAGTCCGGGTCGGAGGATTCCAAGAAGATACGGCAAGGCAAACGTTCTGCCATATCTTTTACTTTTTCCTTTTCCCAACGGGTCACCTCCGCCATCACGTCGGTCATCCGGTGAGTATAATGCAACCGGGTAATTTCGTCGTGGCTCCATTCCACCGCCACGTGGGAAGCCCCGCACCGATAGGCGTCTTTTACCACTTCCGTGGCAAGGTCTGCCTGTTCTACGTCAGCGTAAACGACCACCCGTTCCCCCCGCTGGACGTTAGCGCCCACCCGGACCACAAGCCGGGCGTACTTTTTCAGCATCGTTTTATTCATCGCAAATCCCTCCTGTTAATTCCACAAAATTCCGTCTTCCGACAGAATAAATTTTTCTTCGTAAAAGGCCTTAATTGCCTGTTGCATATAGGCAATATCCCGGCTTCCCGCCGTTTCCCGGGCAGAGTGCATCGCCAACTGAGCAAGACCAATATCCACCCCGCGCACCGGCACCTGAGCCTCGGACAGGTTTCCCAAGGTGCTGCCGCCCCGCTTGTCGGAACGGTTGCAAAATACCTGGGTGGGAACACCGGCTCTTTTGCAAATTTCTCCAAAGACCGCACCGGAAAATCCGTCGGACATATACCGCTGGGCGGCGTTGTATTTTACGACCACCCCGCCGTTCATCACCGGAGCGTGGTTTCCGTCGTACAATTCCGGATGGTTGGGGTGCAGGGCGTGGGCGTTGTCCGCCGAGACGAAAAACGACCGGGCCAAAGCACTTTGCAACACCCCTTCTTCGGGCAATATCCGGGCAAGGACGTCTTTCAAAAGCGTTCCCGACGCCCCGGCGTAGGACAGAGAGCCGGTCTCTTCGTTGTCAAACAAAGCAAAAACGGGGATGACGTTTTCCGGGGTTTTTGCCGCCAAAAATCCATCCAAACAAGTGAACACACATTCCAGATCGTCCAAACGGGGAGAAGTGATAAACTCCCCTTTGGGACCAAAGACAAACCCCTTGTCCGGGCAGACCAGAGACAGATCCCAGCCCACCACGGCGTCGGGCGCAACCCCCAACTCCGAGGCGATAACCTCCGTAAGGTCGGCATCCCCTTCGCCGAACAGGGGGACCAAATCGCACTTCGGGTCTAAGGTCAGACCGTCGTTCATCGGCCGAAGATGGGGGGCGGTATTGGGAATTACCGCCACGGGGCGGTCGATATAAAGCAGTTTTGCCGTCATACCGGCGTCGGTGCGAACCATCACCCGGCCGGCCAGTCCCAAGCCAACGTCCATCCAGGTGGCGTGAATACTTCCTCCGTACAGTTCCGTATTCAAACGGGTCATATTGCCCTTCAACGTTCCGTTGGGCTTCAACCGGAAACAGGGGGAATCTCCGTGGGCGGCGGTAATGCGGAAGCACACGGCGCTGGGGTCAAAGGCATCGGGAATCCGATAGGCAATCAGCGCCGAGCCGTTGCGGGAAGTATACCAATTCCCCGCCCCCACCGGGTCACAGTCGGCCTGTACCCGGGGCGAGAACCCGGATTTTTCCAAAATTTCTTCTACGGTCTGAACACAATGCCAGGGGGTAGGCGTCCGATGAATCAATTCCAATAACGTTTCCACAGTCATATCAAAAACCTCTCTTTAATAATGGGGATGGGTCTTTCGCAACCGGCGAAGATAGGTAAACGTCTCTTTTTCTCCCTTGTCCGCCAACATCACAAGCCATCCTTCCAACAGATCCGACGTGTCGGGATGGATAACGCGGGTGGCTTTTGCCCGGAGAAAATAGTCCAACGGGTGACGGTCGGTGTAGTTTTTGCCCTGGTATATCTTGCTGGCCGCAACCCGGTCGCAAAACATTTCCAGCACGAAAACGAAGGGCATCTTCACCGGCTCTCTGCGATGGGTCTTGGGGTTATAATCATACCAATACTCAAAATGATGGCGGTTTCTCCCTTGATGGTGAAGCCAGGCCAAGGAATATCCCTTGTCTGACCGGGCCTTTTCGTTGGGAGAACGGGTTCCCAGCCAATTATTTGCCCCTTCGCAAAATTCCGTGGGGGTGTATTTGGACAGATCGTGCATCAGCCCCCGCCAGGGAATCCCGGCTTTCAAACAATGTTGTATCACCTTGTGCCGATGTTTGGTGATGGTGTTAAAATGATGAATCGCTCCGGAAAATGACATTGCTTTCAATTCCTCTTTTCTGCGTTACAGGCGGACGGTGACACCGTCTTCCCGGTATTCGATGCGGTCCCCGGAATCGTTTAACGAGTCCTGGAAAGCCAAAAATTCTTCTTTGGTAAAGTCCGGCTTAAATTCCGCCAAAATCTGTTTTGCTAACGCCGCGTCTTCTTCCAACAGCATCCGCAGCATCGTCAACTGCCACCGGGCACTGTCTACGCAAGCGGCCACCGGGTCGGTGATGTAATAATCGTTTCCGTGGCCTTTTCCCGTGGCGCCGGCACAGTGAGGCTGGACCACCGGCATAATGCAGGCCAAATCTCCCATATCACTGCTTCCCGCCGCAATCTGCTGTACGTATTCGCAGGTCCGTTGGGGGATGGCAAACTTCGCCGCCTCCGCTGCCAGACGGTTCATTTGCGGTGCGGCGTATTCGGGAGCATAGCCGGGGGAATCCTGAATCTCAATATTGCATCCCATCGACAGAGCCGCTCCCACCAACGCCCGGTTGACTTTGCGGTTTTCCCGCAGAATGGCGTCGAAGGTGGCACCGCGAACGTAAGATTCTATTTCCACCGTTTCCGGGATGGCGTTGACCATATCGCCCCCCTTGGTGATAATGGGATGGAAGCGAATCATATCCCCTTCCTGAAACGTCTCCCGAAGGGCGTTGACAGCGTTGAGGCCGCAATTGGCGGCGTACAGAGCGTTTTGCCCCAGATGGGGTGCGGCGCCGGCGTGGGAGGCCCGTCCCTTATAAATAATCTTTTTGGCAATCAATCCCACCGAGCCGTAACGAAGATAATCCCTTGCCGCCGTGTGAACGATAAAAGCCAGGTCCACACCGTCAAACAGACCGCGGGACAAAAATTCGGTCTTCCCGCCGTAATATTTGATTTTTCCCTCTTGAATCAAGCGGGAGCGATAGGTGATTTCCAATAATTCTTCCGCAGGAACGGCACAAAGACGGATTTTCCCCGAAAGACCGTCCAAAAATCCCGGCTCTTTCAGCGCGGCGGCAATGCCCAACAAGGCGGCGCACTGCGCGTTGTGCCCGCAAGCGTGCACCGCCCCCGTTTCCGGGTCGGACTCGGGGTGGGAGGGGCAAATGACCGAATCCAATTCCCCCAAAATCAACACTTCCGGGCCGGGTCTTCCGGTATCGATTTTGGTGATAAACCCGGGAATATTGCCCGCGTAGGTCAGCTCATACCCCAATTTTTCGAATTGCCCCGCCAGATACGCGGAGGTTTTGACTTCTTTGTATCCGGTTTCGGGATGGTGCCAAATATAGCGCTCTGCCTCCAAAATCAACCCACGGTGTTTTTCCACCGCTCCGTCGATAACGTGCATTTCCTTCTGATTCATATCACGTCGCCCTTTCGGTGATAATTCAAATCAAATACCTCTCCGCCCGGTTCGTGAATCCGCAACGTCCATTCCGGGGAAGAACAGAGAAATTCTTTCATTTCCTTGACGCTTTTAACCGTTTCGGGCAGAAGAATTCCACAGTTGGGGCGATAGGGGACGTCTCCGTGAAAATCGCCGCCGCAAGTGAGAATCTTTCCGTTTTCCCGGGCAATCGCCTCCATTTCCGAGGAATAACTCCCGCCGTAACGAAGGTGAGGATGGCAAGAGGCTTCCACCCCGTCCAAATACCGCAAATCTTGAAGTAACCGTTCCAACCGATAGGGGTGAGCCTGCACCAGGATCCCCCCGGCGGAATGTACGGTTTCGTACAATTTTTCCAAAGGATATTGGCAGATTCGGGGGTGTTGAAGAATAAAATCCTCCTCAACCCCGTAGACCAGAAGATGCACGCTGTTATGCCACGCCGCGGTAACTTCCAGACCAAACCAAACCCGAAAACCCTTCCGGTCCCCGTATTCTTTGATACGGCGGAATTCTTCCACGTACGTTTGGGCAAACGCCTCGTGGGTGGGAAACCGTTCTCCGCCCACGTAATATTCCACGTAGTGATTGGTCAGAACGAATCCGTCCAATCCGGTGTCCATCGCCGCGTCTACCGCCTGTTCTCCCGAAATTCTGCAACAGGTACTGATGCCCGAAGAATGGGTGTGAGGGTCAATCAACATCATTTTCGACACTCCCGATTTCGAACTGCATTTCTGACAAAATTTATAATGATACGTTCTTATTTACCCCGATATTCATCCAACACTTGTTGCAACAATTTGGGGTTGTCGGTCATAATGCAATCGCACCCCAGATCAATCAACATCCGCATTTCGTCAGGGTCGTTGATGGTCCAATACTGCACCGCCATATTCCGCCGATGGGCCCGGGAAAGAATGGGTCGCAACGTCAAGGGCAGATCAAATCCCACGTCGTACTCCAAGGGAATCTGCAAACAGGCAAAATCACTGTCGTCAAAGAGATTCACTCCCGTTAACAGGGTGATGATAAAGTCCGCCGCAGACCCCTCCGACGCTCCCCGCAACAAATGGGGATAATTGGCTTTCAATTCCGCCTCCACCTCTTCGTGGTAGGTTCCCACAACGATGCGCTCCTGGTATTTCGGATAATTTTTCAACGTCTCATTGAGAATCCGGCAGGCCTCAATTCCCTTTTCTCCGCTGTTTTTAATCTCCACGATGAACATCAGATCCGGGTCGGATTCATAAAACGTTTCAAACAACTTGTCCACCGTGGCGATCTGCAATCCGGCGGCGGCCACGTCGGTCACGTGTTCGTAGATCCGCTCCCCGTCCCGCTCAAAATAGTATCCGAAATTGTACTGTTCCAATTCCGCCAAGGTCATATCGGAAATATAATGGCGGCATCCCTCGTCCTTGCAAAACTCTTTCACCGTATCCAAAGACATATTCCCGTTGACGTTGCAAGTCTCGTCGATGTAAGCATCGTGATTGTAGACCAAATATCCGTCCTTAGTCAAATACAAATCGCTTTCGATGATATCTACCTTGTAGGTCTTCACTGCTTCCCAGAAGGCGAGCATCGTGTTTTCCGGGTTGCAGTCCCCTCCGCCTCGGTGGGCAGCCACCATCGGCAGACTTCCTTTTTCCACCACGAAGGGATTTTCCTCCACCACGTCCGCGGGGGGAATGAGATTGATCAGTAAGAAAAATCCCAAAACAGAAGCAATCGCAATGCTGATTATTTTTGAAAGTTTGTACCGTTTCATATCTACTCCTTTTATAACAAAGAAAGGCCGTCGCCACCCCGTCATTCCGGTTCGCAACCCCCAAAAAGGGGGGGCGAGCGGGCCACAGGTTGACGTTACAGTTGTGAAAAGACGTCCAGATAACAGTCCGAAACGGCTTTCATTTCGTCCACGCAATCAGCGGACGATTCGTCGAAGATTCCGTAGGCAATCATTCCGGCGGATTTTGCAGTACGCACTGCGTTGACGTTATCGTCCACGAAAATGACGTCGGCAACGCCGCATCCCATCTTCTCCGCCGCCCGCCGGTAAATCTCCGGGTCAGCCTTGGTGGTGTTAAAATCATCGCAGGACCATACGTTGTCAAACAAATCAAAAATTTCCAGCCGCTTCAAGCAAGGGTCCAGCATTTTGTGGGGGCTTGCGGTTAAAACGTTCAGGCACGCCCCTTGCGAACGAAGACGCTTTAACGTAGCGACCACCCCTTCTTTGGCGGGGATGGTATGGACGTATTCTTCCTCGGCGTAGCAATTCATCCGGGCAATCAACTCTTCTTTGGGCGTTTCGACCCCCAAAGAGCGGTAGTAATCCGCCGTCCCGTGATATCCCAGAGGGGTAATGATTTTTACGATATCGTCTCCGTAGGAAATTCCGTGCTCGTCCAAAATCCGGAGCATCACCGAAACGAAGGTGGGCATCGAATCCACCAACGTGCCGTCAAAATCAAACAGATAAACCGTTTTGTTCGAACCTTCCCTTGTCCGCATCTCCCGTCTTCGTTTTATCGTAAAGCAAATGCCCCAAATTCCCCAAGCGAGGCCGAAGAGCATCAAAAACAGCAAAGCAAGCACCGCGAGTATGACGCATCCCACGGCGTCCCAGCCGTCAAGGACGAAGGCCAATCCCAAGCACACCGCCCCGGCCAAGAGACAGACCGCCCCCGGCAACAGACGAATCCACAGCCGCCGCACCGTAAAGCACAACACTATTTGCAAGGCAAATCCCCCAAGGAACACCGCCAGGAGGATTAAATTGTCAACACCCAACATAAAAAGCCCTCTTTTTGCTCCAAAATCAAGTCAGGTCCGCTTCGTGAAGAACCACGCCGTTTTTGCGCAAGACTTTTTGTAATTCTTCCACCTTCAACGACGCAAAATCGTCGGTCATTGCCGCCGCCGTACCCGCCGCCTGACCGGTAACTGCGCAACAGGGGATGACCCGCATAACGTCCCACAGCGTTTCGTTTACCGAGGTACAGCGTCCCGCCACAATCAGATTTTTTACGGTCTTGTTGTACAGCGTACGGAAGGGAATCTCATACACCGGCCCCCGGGCCTTCCAATTGGAGACCATTCCTACGGAATCGGCGAATACGGTATGCTCTTCCCTATGGGAAAGAGTATATTCTCCCACGATTTTCCGGGTCATCCGAATCTGGGGAATGGTGGCAACGGTGGACAGAGCCGTTTCCGGACGGGTCTCCCGTTTTTTCAACCAATGTTCCAGGGTGTTTTGATGGGAAAGACAGGTCATTTCCGACAGTTCCTTTCCGTCCAATCCCCCGAAACGACGCCGGTGCAGCAGGCGCTGCTCTTTTCCGTTCTTTTCTTCTTCGGGGATATCCGCCGGCCCCAACATTTGCAACTGATACCCGTTTTTATCGGTGAAATAGTACCAGGCGGATAACACGTTTCCCTGTTGAAAAACGTTCGTAGGCGCCCCGGAAAACCACCCGATATCGCAATCCCCCGTAGCATCCACCACCGACGAGACGGCATAGGCGGTTTTCCCCGATTTGTTTTCCACGAAAAGGGTCGTTATCTTTCCCTCGTTCACGGCGACGTCCACAACGTAACTTCCGTAGAGCAATTCCACTCCCGCTTCCAGCAAAAGCCGTTCCGCCAAGATGGCGAACAGCTGAGGATTATACTGCACCTCGTACCGCTTGTCCGCGGCAGTGCGGGTCCCCTTCCCTTCCAGCCAATTCTCCGGATAATGTCCCTCGGCGCCGTAGGTAATCGACAACTTCAACAACTCTTCGGCAATTCCAAAGGATACCTGCCGGCCGTATCCGTCACAAAGGGGAAGATAAATCGTAACCAAGCCCGACGTTGCAAGCCCGCCCAAAAGATACTGCTTTTCCAACAAAAGGACTTTTTTCCCTTCCCGGGCCGCCGCCAACGCCGCGGAAATCCCGGCAATCCCTCCGCCGCAAACCGCAACGTCGTAAGAGTCGTGGGGTTGAATAACACAAATTTTCATAGCTTCTTACCTTTCTTTGCGCTGATATGCCTCAAAGAAGCAGGATTTTTTTGATTTTGCCTATTTTAAAATCTTGGCTCATTTTCGCATCAGATAAACCAGACTTTCCACGTGCCCCGTTCGGGGGAACATATCGTAGGGGGTGACGGCGCCCGGGGAATAGGCGTCGCGGAGCAGGGCAAGGTCTCTTGCCTGGGTGGAAGGGTTGCAGGAAATGTAAATGATTTTTTCCGGCGCTATCTCTTTCAGAGCGGCGATAGCATCGGCGGACAGACCCTTGCGCGGGGGGTCCACGATGACGGCGGTAGGTTTTTGGGGAAGGGTGTGGAGAATCTCCAAGGTCTTAGACGCATCGGCAGCAAAAAAGCGGGCGTTTTCAATGCCGTTTAACGCGGCGTTTTGCTTGGCGTCTTCGATGGCCGCTTCAATTACTTCAATCCCAATCAGTTCTTTTACGTTACGGGCACAGGTCAAGCCAATAGTTCCGATTCCGCAATACAGATCCAGCAGAATGTCGTCGGGGGACAGAAGCGACGTGGCGGCGGCGTAGATTTGTTCCGCCTGGGGGGTATTTATCTGATAAAACGACCGGGGGGAAACGGCGAATTTGATTCCGTTCATCTGGTCGAAGATGCGTTCCGCTCCGGACAGCAAGTGGAATCGGTCGCCGAAAATAACGTTGGTCTTCTTGGCGTTAAAATTCAGCCAAAAACTCTTGATTTGGGGGAATTGCTTCAAGGCATCCGTCAGGGCTTCCCCTTCGGGCACTTCTTTGATTCCCCCGGCGTTCACCGTCAGACAGACCATCGTCTCTCCGGTGTGATATCCCCGGCGGAGAAACAGATGGCGGACAAGGCCTTTTCCGGTCTGCTCGTCGTAGGCGGAAATCCCGTACCGGGAAATCCAATCTTCCACGGCTTTGACGATGGGCGCGAACTCCGGATGCCCGGCGGCACAGGCCTGGACCGGCACCACCCGGTGGGAATGAAGGGAATAAAACCCGAATTTCCCGTCGGGAGACAAGGGCAATTGCAATTTATTCCGATACCCGGCCGATTGGGGAGAAGCAATACAATCCCTGACGGTAACGGGGTACGGATAGTTCAATTTATACGCCTGTTTGACGGCGTTGGTCTTGTATTCCAATTCCGCCTCGTACGACACGTGATGGAAGGCACATCCTCCACACTTTTCCGCCACGGGGCATTGGGGGACGATGCGATGGGCAGAAGGGGTGACGACCCGGTGTAGAATCGCCACGGCGTAGTGTTTTAACACCTTGATAATGCGGCACTCCACCGTATCGCCCACGGCGGCGGCGCGAACGAAGACCGGGAAGGATTTTTCCCCGTCTTGGATATGTCCGATTCCCGCTCCGTCGAAGGTCATATCGGTAATTTCCACCGTTACAACGTCGTTTTTCCGCATTGGCCCACACTCCCCCATTTTATATTATTTATATAATATCATAAGTATGAAAAAAAGTCAAGGCATTTCAAGAAAAAAAGACACTTTTTCCGTTTTACCACAGAGACAAGGCCCGGGGGAGAAAATCCGAACAATTCCCGAATTTTTCCCGCTTTCCGGGCATTAGGGTTGACAAGGCGATAACGATTGGGGTATAATGAAATATTATAAGACGAAACAACGCTCCGAAAGGACCTTTATCGATGAGTAAGACCTTCATTCCGGAAAATTACCGCCCCGACCTGGACCTGTACGATACCCAGACCGCAATCGGGAGCATCAAAGAGATTTTTATCGCCCATCTGAGCCGGGCTCTGCATCTTCGCCGGGTGACCGCCCCGCTGTTCGTTGACCCGAAAATGGGGCTGAACGACGATTTGAACGGTGTGGAACGTCCCGTATCCTTTGACATTCCTTCGGCGGGCAAGGACGGACAGGTCGTTCATTCTCTTGCCAAGTGGAAGCGGATGGCACTGCATCAATACGGCTTCCGAGTGGGGAAAGGCCTGTACACCGATATGAACGCCATTCGCAGAGACGAAGAGCTGGATAATCTCCACTCCATCTACGTGGACCAGTGGGATTGGGAAAAGGTCATTACCGACGATTGCCGCACGGAAGAGTATCTGAAAACCACCGTACAGTCCATCGTCAACGCCATCGTTGCCACGTCCCACGACCTTCGGGTGCGGTTTCCCCAAATAAAAACCGTTCTGAATCCCGACGTGGCCTTCGTAACGTCGCAACAATTGGAAGATATGTATCCCGATATGACGTCCAAGGAACGGGAAAACGCCTTTACCAAAGAACATAAGACGGTCTTTATTATGAAAATCGGAGACACCCTCAAATCGGGCCAGAAGCACGACGGCCGGGCGCCCGACTATGACGATTGGCAGTTGAACGGAGATATTCTGTTCTGGCACGAACCGTTGAACTGTGCCGTGGAAATTTCGTCGATGGGCATCCGCGTGGATGCAAAATCGATGGATGAGCAGTTGAAAAAGGCCGGCTGTGACCACCGCAGAGACCTCCCCTTCCATAAGATGGTGCTGGAAAACCGCTTGCCCCTTACCATCGGCGGCGGCATTGGGCAATCCCGTCTTTGTATGTTGCTTCTGGGCAAAGTCCACGTGGGGGAAGTACAGGTTTCTCTGTGGGATGAACAAACCTTAAACACCTGCCGGGAACACGGCGTAGAACTTCTGTAAACACAACGAAACTATAATTTGGAGGACACGATATGGAACACATTCCCGAGCGTTTCGGTTCCAAAGTTTTTAACGACGTCGCAATGGAACGGTATCTCCCCGGCGAAATTTACAACGAACTGAAAAAGACCGTTCAGGAAGGCCTTCCTCTGGACAAGAAGATTGCCGATTCCGTGGCGGAAGGGATGAAGAATTGGGCGTTGGACAACGGCGCCAGCCACTATTGTCATTGGTTCCAGCCGATGACGGGAACGACCGCGGAAAAGCACGATTCGTTTATCCATCCCATCGGCGAAGGGAAAATCGCCCTGGAATTCCGGGGAAAAGAATTGATTAAGGGGGAATCCGACGCCTCTTCCTTCCCCAACGGCGGACTTCGTTCCACCTTTGAGGCCCGGGGATACACCGCTTGGGACCCCACCTCCTACGCCTTTATCAAAGACCACACCCTGTGCATCCCCACCGCATTTTGCTCTTACGGGGGACAGGTTCTGGATAAAAAGACCCCCTTGCTCCGTTCCGTGGAAGCCCTGAACACACAGGCGCTGCGGATCTTACGCCTGTTCGGAAACACCACCGCCACCCGGGTGGAAACCACCGTTGGAGCGGAACAGGAATACTTCCTGATCGACGAATCGATGTATGAAAAGCGGAAAGACTTGATTCTCTGCGGCCGTACCCTGTTCGGAGCAAAGCCTCCCAAAGGACAGGAACTCAACGACCACTACTTCGGGACCATCAAGCCCCGGGTCTCTCAGTTTATGGAAGCCCTGAACAAGGAACTTTGGAAATTGGGGATTCCCGCCAAGACCGAGCACAACGAAGCGGCCCCCTCTCAGCACGAATTGGCCCCCGTCTTTGAATCGGCAAACCTTGCCACCGACCACAATCAGATTACGATGGCGGTGATGAAGAAACTGGCTCCCCAATTCGGTTACGCCTGCCTCTTGCACGAAAAACCCTTTGACGGAGTCAACGGAAGCGGCAAGCACAACAACTGGGCCATTTCCACCAACGAAGGAGAAAATCTGCTGAAACCCGGCAAGAAACCCGCGGAAAACAAACAGTTTTTGCTGTTCCTCACTGCCGTCATCGCCGCCGTGGACAAGCATCAGGATCTGTTGCGCATCTCCGCAGCCTCCGCAAACAACGATAACCGTCTGGGCGGGCACGAAGCGCCTCCGGCCATTATTTCGATGTATTTGGGAAGCGAACTTTGTGAGATTCTCGACACCATCGAACACGGAGACAAGTACGACCCCCACGGAAAAGTGGTAATGGAATCGGGCGTAGACGTTCTGCCCCGGTTTTCCCAGGATACCACCGACCGGAACCGCACTTCCCCGATGGCCTTCACCGGAAACAAATTTGAATTCCGGATGTTGGGGTCTTCCGCGTCTGTGGCGGAGACCAACGTCATTATGAATACCATCGTGGCGGACACCCTGTGTGATTTCGCCGACGAATTGGAACAGGCGTCGGACTTTGATTCCGCCCTGGAAGAATTGCTCCGCAAGACGGTGAAAAATCACCGGCGCATCCTGTTCAACGGGGATAACTACTCGGAAGAATGGGTAAAAGAAGCGGAAAAGAGAGGGCTTCTCAACATTCCTTCCACCAATCTGGCCATTCCCCGGCTGACCGACGAAAAGAACATCAAACTCTTTGAAAAACACCACGTGTTCACCGAACTGGAACTGTTCTCCCGTCGGGAGATTCTGTTGGGAGAATATTCCAAGATTATCAATATCGAAGGGCAGACCCTGGCGGAAATGGTTCGCAGAGAAATCCTGCCCGCAGTGATTCGGTATACCTCCACGTTGTCCAAGGCCGTTTTGCAGAAAAAACAGTTGGGGATTCAGACCGAACCGGAATTTGGCCTTCTTTCCCGGCTGTCCGACCTTGCAAAAGAACTGTCCGAACAGACCGCCCTTCTGGAAGAAGAATTGGATTCCGCAAAGGCCATCGAAACGTCCACCCAAGCGAAAGCCGACGCCTACCGGAACGTGGTCTTCGCCCGAATGGGTGCGATCCGTACCATCATTGATAAGATAGAACCCGACGTAGACGCCGCCGTTTGGCCCTACCCCACCTATACGGACATTCTGTTCTATTGTGACTAATATGCTGAAATACTACAAAATCACAAAAATCGAGGGAGAATACGCCTATCTGCAAGACGAATCCTCCCCCGAGACCGAAGAACTGTTTCTCGCTCTGGCCCTGCTTCCCTTGGGATGCGACGTGGGAACCCGGCTGAAATGGGAAAACTTCGTTTACGAAATCGTATAAAAAACGCCGCGGAAGAAATTCCGCGGCACATTTTTTATTCAATTCATCCACCCGCGCACGGTGTCCACCACTTGCTTGCGAAGGGCCTTATCGGGGGTATTCCATTCGATGGAGCAGATTCCGTCGTATCCCAATTCTTTCAGCAGGGCGATCCCTTCCCCGTTGGGAACGGTTCCGCTGCCGGGGACCACTTCTTCGATCCATTTCCACGATTGGGTGGGGTATCCGCCTTTCGGCTGGGGAGATCCGGCAGGATGCAACACCGAATCCTTCAAATGGGCGTGGACGATGCGGGGGAAAAACCGGCGGATAAAGTTCAAGACCTCTTCGTCTTTTTGACGGATATTTCCAAAATCCGCCACCACTCCCACGGGGCGGTCTACCGCATCCAAAAACCGACCGAAGCCCTCAACGCCGTTAAAAATAAAGGCTTGGTCTTCGTAAACGGTGCGAACTCCCACCGTCTGCCCGTGATCGTAGATTTCCCGTACCGCCAAGACGCCCTTTTCAAACAATTCTTCCCGGCAACATTCCACCGCCTCTGGATGAAGAAAATCCGGACAGATGGTATGATGAAAATAAGCAGACCCTAAAATGGCGGCCACTTCCGTAAATCCCTTCGCCCGCTGAATCTGTTTTTCCCGGTCGTCACCCGTCAAATCAATAAAACAAGACAGGCAACAAATAGAGATTCCCTTTCCGTCGGCATAGGCACGCAGTTGTTTTGCAGTCTCCAAATCCGGCTCGCTCAACTCCAAGCTGGTGAACATTTCCAGACAATCCAACCCACATTCCACCGAAGCATCAATCATTTCTTTCCACGATTTGCACTCGGCAAAAGGAGTATAAAAACAAGTTTTCATCCGAAGCACTCCCTCGGTTTTTTCTCTATCATACCACAAAAAATCTCCGTTTGTCAAGGCGAAAAGAGACAGTTTTTCAGAAAAATGCTGTCTCTTTTAATAAATATGAAGGAAATCTTCCGGAAATATGACATATTTTCGTCTTGCTTTTCACTACTATTTGTGATATAATAATAGCACGAAATTACATCACAAGAAGGTATGTCCCTTGAAACAAATGCTTTTCATATACAACCCCAAAGCCGGCAAGGCGAAGGTTCGGGCGCAACTTGCGGATATCGTAGAAATCTTTGACCGGGCCGGATTTCAGGTTACCATTCGCCCCACCCGACGGAAGGGCGACACCGCCCGTATGATTCAAAAATACGGAGAACATTTTGACCGCATCGTGGTCAGCGGTGGCGACGGAACGCTGAACGAGGCCTTGTCCGGCATCCGCCAGGCTGCGGAAAAAGGCAAAATCATTCCGGAGTTGGGTTATCTCCCCGCCGGTTCTACCAACGATTTTGCCGCCAGCCTCGGCCTTCCCGCAGACCCGGTTCGGGCGGCCAAGATCGCCGCAGACGGGAACAGTTTTCCCTGTGACTGCGGAACCTTCAACGGTCACCCCTTCGCCTACGTTGCCGCCTTCGGCGCCTTCACCAAGGTCTCTTACGCCACCCCCCAGCAGACCAAAAATTCCTTGGGCCATTTTGCATACGTGCTGGAAGGAATCAAATCCCTGCCCCAAATCAAGGGAATTCCCCTGACCGTTCAGGCCGACGATAAAATCTTTACCGGCAAGTATCTGTACGGAATGGTCTCCAACTCCAATTCCGTAGGCGGATTCAACGGAATTTACGGAAAAAATCCCGTTTCTCTCAACGACGGATATCTGGAAGTGCTTCTGATTAAAGAACCCCGCACCCTGGCAGACCAGAGCGAATTGATGTCCGACCTTCTGCGAATCAACCTTAATTCCAGACATTTGGTGGCAACAAAAGCAAAGAAGATCACCTTCCTCTGCGAAGAACCGCTGTCCTGGACGCTGGACGGAGAATTCGGCGGAAGCCCCACCACCGCAGAAATTTTGGCCATCCCCCACGCTTTCCGGGTCATCGTCCCTCCCGAAGAAGTAAAACAAGCCCTTCCCGCAACCCTTTGACCGAAAAAGACAAAACAATAACAACAAAAAATCCGGCGGAAAAATCCGCCGGGTTTCGCTTTTCTTTTTGCTTTTTTCCTTAATCTTTCTTCCGTCGGAGAAGGCCGATGGCGGTAAGGCCGCCGCAAAAAAGAAGGGCGATGCCTCCGGAAATCAAGGCCAGGGTCAGGGGAGAAAAACAAATCTTGTTGTTACAATCGGTAGACGCGGTGACGGTGGTGGTGAAAACCGGGAGATTGGTCAAGGTTTCCACGTTCGTGTCGGTAACCTCGGTTTCCGTGTCGGTGGCCGTGTCCGAAATGGGGAAATTGGTCTCCGTATCGGTCAAAGACTCGCTGTCGGTGGTATCCGACTGGGTTCCCGTGTCGGAAGTTTCGCTCTTGGTTGACGTAGGATTCGACGAGGGTCTTGCCGACGTCGTCGCAGAAGACGTTACGGGGGGCTTTGCGGTCGCCGTGGTCGTAGAAGTTGACGTACTTCCGGTGGACGCCGGAGTGTCCGTCGTGGTCGAGACCGTAGGCGTATCGGTGGAAGAAGACACCGGGGGCGGAGCGGGTTCCGAAGAAGCCCCGGGCAGGGGAACCGTCAGAGCGGTGGGAAGGGTGTACTCCAATTGGTTGGGCCCTGCGGCAAAATCCGAAACGGAGAGGGAAATCGACACCGATTTCGCCGTTTTATTGGCCACGGTAAAAGGAATGGTCAATACCACGTCGGCTGCGGCAGGCATAATCGACATCCCCGAGACTTTATACGTCCCGGTGGTGTTCCCCAATTGCGCATTGGGAACGACGATAATTCCCCCTGTGGCGGTAGCGTCGCCGGCTTGCACCACGGTATGGTCGTAAGTAACGTTGAAATTAAACGTATTCCAAGAAACGCCGGGAATCGTAATGGACACCGTGAAGGTCCCTTGGGAAGAAACCTCACTTTTGCCCATCGTAAGAGCCGCGGCGGCTTTCGTCGACCGGCACCCCATTGCGGCGACGGAAACGACCATCCCCAAACAAAGAACCAGGAGCAGTATTTTTCTCAAAACACGAAACGTCCGAATCATAATCTATCCTTTCCGAAATTATCCTTCTGCGGGAAATGAATCAATAAGATTTACCAGATACTGCATTACCAACAACGCATCGTACATCGCGACTTCCGTCCCCCCGGAAACCCGGGCGAGATAATGGTAATACTCATCGGAAAATTCATTCAACTGTACCATATGCTGCATAATCAGCAACGCATCGTACATTTCAATGGCTCCGCTTCCGTCCACGTCCCCGTACTTAAAGGGATTACTTGCGTTCTGCAAGTAGACCGCGGGGGCGGCGTCGGGGGCAAAGGGGGTGTAATTGACCAGTTTCGTTCCGTTTTTATCGGTCAGGTGGGAGACGCACAGGTGGTACCCGGTCTTGGCTTTTGCCAGGTTTTTGACGGTAAAGGCGAAGGTGACGATAGACCCGTCGTAATTCCGTACGTTACAGGTAGACGTCGCAACCGACGCGATGAAATTTCCGTACCCCGTCTGATTGGCGGCGGCAACGTCCCGGCTGCCGGTGAGAATATCGTTTCCCGCTTTGCGGGCGGCCCCGATCTTTACCCCCTCGGAGATGGAGACCAGGGTCAGGGCAGAGGTGTCGAATTGAATCCCCACGTCCAGAGCCATCCAGCGAAGGGAGTAGGTGTAGACTTCCACCGTCAGATGGGTCTTATCGGCGTTAAAGGTGGGTCTCATATACATCGAAGGTACGGTGGGGGCGGCGGAGGTGGTACAGGGAATCAGGATGAGAAGAAACACTGCCGTCAGGCAGACCGACAACACTTTTTTCATCTTATCCCCCCTCCTGGACCGAAGCCAACCGTTTTCGTTTTCCGGTCAAATAATCTATGATTGCAACAGCGTCGTTTCGCTCGATTTTTCCATTGCCGTCGGTGTCCGCCCCTTCGGTTTGCCGGACGGTCAGATTCCCGCCCGGGGCAATCCCCTGCAACAGTACCGTCGCATCTCCTGCGGTGATCCGTCCGTCCCGGTCCATATCTCCCCGGGGAAGACCGATCATCGTAAAGGAACGGGATTGTTCCCCCGCCGTCACGGTGGCGGTATATTTCCCCCCCTCGGGGGCAGAATAAGTCAACGTATAAGAAGATGGAGGAAGGACTTTTTCCGTCCAATCCGTTTGCAGTTGCGTCACGGTAATACCGGTCATATCCGGCGTGACCCCCTCATAGTAATAAAAGCGGTCTTCCGGCAAGGATATCTTCAAAACGGGGACGGTATACCCCAAATGCACCCATCCGGTATTGCCGTTATAAACGGCTTTTCCCCATCCGTCGGAAACTTCGGTAACGTTCAGATACGTTCCGTGGGGAACCGACGCCACTACACTGCTGTCGGTTCCGGGACGGGAGCGAAGATTCAGAGAAGACGACCCGGTATTTACCCGAACCTGTCCCGGTTGATTTTCGGGAACGGTGGGAGTCTGACTCACCGCGGGGGGAACGTACGTTCCCGTGGATTCCGGGTAATTGACCGGCATATGAATATATTCAAATCCGCAGGACTTATACTTTGCCGTCAACTCTTCCCACGTCCAGTACCAGCAATCCACCCGACAGGCGATTCCCGTATTGGCGTGATAGAGGTACAGCCCGTTGTCGTCGGTGGAAAGTACGATAAACGAATGGGTTCCCTTGGCCCGGACGTTGGCCCCGGTCTTGGCGTTGGCGAAAAGGTTTTTCACGTTGGCCACGGTCATTTCCGAGGGTTTTAACGAGCCCAGAGAATAATATTGGTCCACCGTCTCGGAATATTCCGGCCGGTCGATGAAGCCAAACAACTTGTAGAACATATAGTGGGCAAAGCCCATACATTGGCAGGAATGAAGCAACACCCGCTGTCCGTTCTTTTCCGGGTCGTAATAGATGGAAATGCACTCACATTCCCCGTAATAACTGCACCCCCCGTGACAGGTGCAGGCCTTTCCCGTGACGGAAAAATAAGACCCGACGGGAAATTCGGAAAAGACCACGTCCAACCGACGGGCCACGGAAGCGTTTTCCGTAAAATCCCCGCCGTTGCCTTTGATTTCCTTGATGACCCCGTGGGACGTATGGGTAAAGAAGGGGGAAAACAGCGCCAGATAGCCCATTGTTAGGACTAAAACCAAACTAACGGCAATCTGCACGGGTCGGCGGTAGGTCGTCACGGCGATTTCCCCTTTCTTAAAATTATAATACACTTTCCATTATAACAAGCAATCGCACAACTGTCAACAAATTTCGGATAAAAGTCACACTTTTTTTGCCGAATTGCACCGATTTCGGAGGAAGATTATGGAACCGCGTCTATCCCCGTCGAAAAAGACTCCCCTTCCCCTGTTCCGGGTCATTCAAATGCTGCGGGAAGCCCAGATCGGAGCCTTTGCCGCCCAAGCGGCCTTTTTCGTACTGCTCTCCGCAATGCCTTTTTTGGTGTTTTTGACGGCCGTATTGCGGTACGTTCCCTGGGGGGAATCGGACTTGATGCAGTTGCTTCCCCCGGCCTTGGGGGAAGAATTACGGTCTCTGCTTCCCGACACCACGCCGTCGGTGGCGGTCTTATCCTTTTCTGCGGTCACTGCCCTATGGTCCGCGTCCCGGGGCATCGTCGCCCTGACCCGGGGATTGAATAAAATGTACGGATTAAAAGAGACCCGGAACTATCTTTTGCTCCGGTTTTTTGCCTTGGCAGAGACCCTGATTCTGGAAATCGCCCTCATTTGCACCTTGGGGGGTGCAGTGCGGGGGAATCTGCTCTCCGAGGCGTCCCAATCTCCCCTTCTTGCCCGGGAAATTTTGCGCACCGGTTTCGGATTTCTTCTGCTGACTCTGTTTTTTCTATTTTTATATACCCTTTTGCCCGACCATTCTCCCCGGCTGCGGTCGCAGATTCCCGGAGCCTTCGCCGCATCGGGCGGTTGGATACTGTTTACCCAGGGATATTCGGTGTACGTGGAACGGGTGGCAAATTTTCCGCAACTATACGGGGCGCTGTCTAACGTGGCAATGCTGATGCTCTGGCTGTGGCTCTGTCTTTGCATTTTGTTCTTGGGGGCTTTTCTCAATCGAATATTGTCAACAATTTGCTAAAAAGACACAAATTCATCCTTGACTTTTTCCCCTTGCAGTATTATAATGAGGGTAACTTAAAACTTTTAAACTGCAAGGAGCCTTCGTATGAATCAACAGATTTTGAACTACTGTGCGCCTCAAACGGCCTACGCTCCTCGAAAGAACACCGACGTTCTGTTTCCCCTTCCCCAGGGCAGTGCCCGGTGGCAGGGCGTGATAGATTCGGTGAACCGGAAAGTCGCCGCTTGGGACTTTATGGATGCGGGTCTTTGGAAGACTTTTGTGGACCAATTCCGCAATTTGGTGGATAGCCAGAACAATTTGTGGCGCGGTGAATTTTGGGGCAAAATGATGCGGGGTGCCTGTATGACCTATCAGTACACCTGCGACGAAGAACTGTATGCCGTTCTGGAAGAATCGGTCAAGGACCTTCTGTCCGCCGCCGACGAACGGGGCCGCATCTCTACTTACAGTGTGGAATATCAGCTGGACGGCTGGGATATCTGGGGACGAAAATACGTCCTTTTGGGGCTTCAACATTTTTTGGAAATCTCCAAAAACGAAGAACTGAACAAGCAGGTCATCGCGGGAATGAAGGCTCATACAGACGCTTTTATCAACGATTTGCACGCTTCGGGCAAGAAAATTTACGAATGTACCCGCCATTGGCTGGGAATCAACTCTTCGTCCATTTTGGAACCCATCGTTCGGTTGTATAACATTACCGGAGAACAAAAATATCTGGACTTTGCCACCGAAATCGTGGAAGGAGGCGGAGCCCAGGGATTTGACCTGTTCCGGGCACCCTTGGAAATCGAAGGCGGTCCTTCCCACTATCCCGTGCAGAAGGCCTACGAAATGATGTCCTGTTTTGAAGGACTTTTGGAATACGGCCGTGCCACCGGGAAGTCCGATTGCATCGAGGCAGTCGTCCGGTTAGGAAAACAGATCCTTCAAACCGAAATCACCGTCATCGGTTGTGCCGGATGCACCCACGAATTGTTCGACGGGTCGAAGATCGGTCAGTTTGACGAAGCGCTGGCCGCCGCGGAAGTAATGCAAGAGACCTGTGTTTCGGTCACTTGGATGAAATTCTGTCTGCAACTGCTTTCCCTCACGGGAGACCCCACCTATGCCGACGCCATCGAAACCGCTTTCTACAACGACGTTTTGGGAGCTTTCAACGACCGGAAGATTCCCTACGAAGCCAATCCCGCCCGCCACAATATGAAAGAAGTCTTCCATATGCGGTATACCGATAAACATCAACCGGAAGTCTTCCCCTTTGACAGTTATTCCCCCCTCACCCCCGGCGCCCGGGGCATCAAGCAGGCGGGTTACCGTCCCATCACCGAGACGACCAACTATTCCTGCTGCGCCGCCATTGCCGCCGCCGGAACGGCTCTGATGGCCCGCACCGCGGTAATGACCACAAAGGACGGGATCGCGGTTCTGTTCTACGAAAAGGGACAGGTTGATTTTGAAACCCCCAACGGACAAAAAGCGACCCTGACCGTAGAAACCGACTATCCCGTGGGCGGAGAAGCCAAACTGACCGTCGCGTTGCCCCAGCCGGAAGAATTCACGCTGTCTCTGCGGATTCCCGAAGCCGGTTGGCAGACCGAGACCCGGGTCTGGGAAACGGGAGATACCCTGGAACTGACCTTCGACACCACGGTAAAGGTGTTGTACTCGTCCGATTTGACGGTCAACGACACCGACCCCCATTACTCTCTGCGGAAAGGACCCTTGGTTCTTGCCGTCGATACGGAAGTGGCACCCTTCGACTTTACCAAGCGGACCGAACCGGTGACCGAAAACGGCACCGTTCCCGCCACCGACGCCCCGGATAAGGGAGAGTATTTGGTAAAAGTCCAAATCCCCCTCACCGACGGAACCACCGTCACCGCCGTAGACTACGGCTCTGCCGGGAAATCCTGGGACGAAAAATACCCCTTCGGCTGCTGGCTCAGACGGGGTTAATTCAAAAGCAATACAATCCCCCGAAAATCACTTTCGGGGGGTTTTTCTGTAAAATGTGGCAGGTTTTTGAGTTTTTCCCTTTGTGGTTGACAAAAGGGGGAAATTTCGGTATAATAAAGAATATATTATATTAAAAATTATGAGAGGAGGACGGCCGATGAAATTTCCCACCATTTCTCTGAACCCCCAACTGAAAAGCAAGCTTGTGGAATCCCTTTCCGCCGTTCTTCCCATTACCTTTATCGTCCTTGCCCTGGGCATTTTCGTGGTCCCCCTGAACGTGGGCACGGTGGCAATGTTTTTTGCCGGTGCCGTGATGCTGATTCTGGGGATGGGGATGTTCCAATTAGGGGCCGAAATGTCGATGTCCCCCTTGGGAGAAGGCATCGGGGTACAGATTGCAAAATCAAAAACCCTGTTTTTGGCGGCGCTGTTCGGCTTTTTGATGGGATTTCTCGTCACCATTGCCGAGCCCGACCTGCAAGTGCTTTCCAATCAGGTGCCCGCCATTCCCAATCTCACGCTGATTCTTACCGTGGCGGTGGGCGTCGGCATTTTCTTGCTGTTGGCGGTGCTTCGCATCGTTTTGAAAATCGACCTTTCCCTTCTTTTGATGGTGTTATATCTAGGGATTCTCGTTTTGTCCTTTTTTGTTCCCGGAGAATTTTTGGCCGTCGCCTTTGACTCCGGCGGGGTCACCACCGGACCGATGACCGTCCCCTTTATTATGGCAATGGGGGTTGGTCTTTCGTCGATGCGAAGCGACAAAGACGCCGCAAGCGACTCCTTCGGCCTGGTCGCCTTGTCCAGTGTGGGACCGATTTTAGCGGTAATGGTCTTGGGATGCTTCTCCCAAAGCACGGACTTGTCGTATTCCGCCTCCGTTGTCCCCGAAGTGGAAACGATGAAAGACGTCACCGACGCCTTTGCGGTGGAGATTCCCCACTTTATCAAGGAGGTTTTAATCTCTCTGTTGCCCATCTTAGTCGTGTTTTTGCTGTTCCAACTGTTCAGCCGCCGGTATCATAAACGGCAGTTCCTGAAAATTTCCGTGGGGTTCGTCTATACCGCCCTGGGATTGGTATTGTTCTTGTGCGGTGTCAACGTAGGGTTTGCCCCGGTGGGAAGTCAGTTGGGAAGCGAACTTGCCGCGGGAGGACAACGGTGGCTGCTGATTCCCGTGGGAATGTTGATTGGGTATTTTATCGTGAAAGCCGAACCGGCCATTCAGATTTTAAATAAGCAGGTACAAACGGTTACCGACGGCATTATTTCTGCAAAATCTATGAATTTGGCTCTGTCCATCGGGGTTTCAGTGAGTATCGGACTTGCGATGCTTCGAATCCTTGCGGGAATTCCCATTCGCTATATCGTCATTCCCGGCTACGTGATTGCCTTGATTCTCTCCCGGTTCGTGCCGAAGATTTTCGTGGGTATCGCCTTCGACTCCGGCGGTGTGGCCAGCGGACCGATGACGTCTACCTTCCTTTTGCCCCTTTGCATCGGCACGTGTACCAGCGTAGGGGGAAATATTATGACCGACGCCTTCGGTGTGGTGGCGTTGGTGGCGATGACACCGTTGATTGCCATTCAGATTATGGGCATCCGCTATCAGATGAAGCGGAGCAAACGACCCACCGTGCTCCCGGAATTGGCCTTTGCCCCGGATAGCGACGAGATTGTGGAATTGGAGGAGGATTGACCTATGGCAGACGAAAAGAAAACGCCTTCCCGGATGCTGTTTTTGATTGCTCCCCCGAAATTTACCGAACAGGCGGCGACAATGCTGTTGCAAGATAAGATTCCCATACAGTACAAACTCTCCGGGATGGGAACCGCCACCAGCGAAATGATGGACCTGCTGGGGTTGGGCACGGCGGAAAAGGGCGTTTTGGTCAGCATTTTGCCCAAGACCGTTGCCAATAAGACCTTGGCACGGCTGGACGACCGGCTGGAAGAACTGGAACGGAAAAACCGAGGCATCGCCTTTACGTTGCCCCTTTCCGGACTGAACAAACTGTTACTCCGGATGATGAACCGGATGGAAGAAACCGAAGAAACGACACAAGGAAAGGAAACCGCGGCTATGAGTCAACAAAATTACGCTCTGATTACCGCCATTGTCAACCAAGGTTACAGCGAAGAAGTAATGAACGCCGCCCGTGGTGCCGGTGCCCGGGGCGGGACGGTATTGCACTCCCGCCGCATCGCCGACGAAGCAATGACCAAATCAATGGGTCTGGGCATCCAGGAAGAACGGGAAATGATTCTCATCGTCGCCGACGAAGAACACAAGCTTCCCATTATGCAAGCCATCGGAGAACAGTGCGGCGTGCAAAGCGAAGCCAACGGCATCGTGCTCTCTCTCCCCATCGACAACGTCATCGGATTGCGATAACAAGAATACGAAAACACACCCCGAAACGACCGTTTCGGGGTGTGTTTTTTAAGAAAGTGTATCGTAATAATCCTGAAATCCCCAAGGAATCTGACCGGGCGAGATGGCAATGAGAAGCCCCACCGATTGCAAAGTCTCGGCATTGTACACCCCGTCGGGGATATATTCTCCCGGACGTTCCGGATCGGGGGAATAGGTGCCGTAGCAGGGCCCCCTTGCCTCCTCCGGCCGGACGTTCGACCTTCCGTCTTGGTCGTACTGGAAGGGGATGGAGTTGTGGGCATTATTGTGCATAACGGAATTGTTGGGATATACCCTTAACAAAACCCCGGACCAAGCGGAAGACTCCACTAATTCTTCACAGGAATCATACTCCACGTCCAATTCCAAAACAAACCCTTCTTGGGCAACGACCTCGTCGAACGGTTCTTTTTCGGGAAGATAGAACAGAAACAGCCGATCCCAATCGGGATGAAAGGAAAACATAAACCGATTGTTCCCCGCATCTTTTCCTGACAGGGGAACGGTTACGGTCTTCCCCAATAAGTCCGTGTCCCAAGAGGCATCAAATTCCTTCAAATCCAAGTTCTCCCCCCGAGAACAACCCGAGAAGAGGGAAAAAATGAAACAACATAGAAAGATGCAAAGAAAACTTCGTTTCATTCTGATTCTCCTTCGCAGTTATGAGAACTCATAAGTTCAATACACCCTCCCGGACACGTCCCTCCAAGATAAGTATAATACTCTTTGGGACGGGATGCATCCGTTTCCGGGTTTTAGAGGGAATCTGCAATATCGAAAATGAGTTTCTCGGTCTTTTCCCAGCCGAGGCAGGGGTCGGTGATGGACTGACCGAAGACGTATTCCCCTTGGTCCACTTTTTGGGAGCCGTCCACCAGATAACTTTCAATCATCAGGCCCTTGACCAGTTTGCGGATGTCGTTATTCTGACGGCAGGAGTGGAGAATGTCTTTGGCGATGCGGACCTGTTCCAGGTGCATTTTCGCCGAGTTGGAGTGGTTGGTGTCCACGATGACTCCCGGATTGGCAAGGCCGGATTTTTCATAGGTCTCACTCAGCCGGCGAAGGTCTTCGTAATGGTAGTTAGCAATGGTTCTGCCTCCCATATCCACGTACCCCCGAAGAATGGCGTGGGTCAAGGGGTTGCCCTGGCTCTTGACTTCCCAACCGCGGTAGATGAAGGTGTGGGAGTGTTGGCCGGCGGTGATGGAGTTCATCATAATGGAAAGGTCGCCCCCGGTGGGGTTCTTCATTCCGACAGGGATGGCAAGTCCGCTGGCGGTGAGACGGTGCTGCTGATTTTCCACCGACCGGGCCCCTACGGCAACGTAGGACAAAAGGTCGGACAGATACCGGTGGTTGTCGGGATACAGCATTTCGTCGGCACAGGAAAAACCGTAATCCCGAAGGGCGCACATATGTACGTCACGGATGGCAACGATGCCTTTCAGCATATCCGCGTCCACCGTGGGGTCGGGCTGATGCAACATTCCCTTATACCCGTCTCCGGTGGTCCGGGGCTTGTTGGTGTAGATGCGGGGGATGATGATAATTTTATCTTTTACCTGGTCTTCCACTCTGCGAAGCCGGGAAATGTATTCCAGCACCGGCTCTTTTTGGTCGGCGGAACAGGGGCCGATCACCAAGAGGAATTTATTGCTTTTGCCGGTGAAAACGTCAGCAATCTCCCGGTCTCTCGCCTTTTTGGTCTCCGCCATCGCATCGGTGAGGGGGTACTGCTTTTTGATGTCCAGGGGAATGGGGAGTTTGCGCAAAAAATTCATATTCATAACAAGGGTTCTCCTTTACTTTTTATCAAATTCGGCACGGCGGGCCGTGGAAAGTCGCATCATTTCCCGCAACCCTTCCCGGTCGTCGGTGGCAAGGTAGGTCCGCATCCGCTCCATTTGAGCGGTAAACGAATCCATCTGTTGAATTAAGGCCTCTTTGTTCAACAAAAACAGTTCGCTCCACATTTCGTCGTTGATTCGGGCAATCCGAGTCAAGTCCCGGAAGGAGTCTCCGGTGTACTGCACCAACCGGTCATCGTCGTTGGCACACATCAAAGACACGGCCACGCAGTGGGTCAACTGGGACAGGAAAGCAATCATCTCATCGTGCTCCGAGGGGGTGAGACGGGAGATACGGGCAAAGCCCAATTCCGCTCCCAGGTCCTCGCAGAGACGGATGGCGTCTTCCGTGTTGTCGGGGGTGGGAACGACGATATAGTTCGCCCCCTGGAAAATGGTTTCGTCGGCGTTTTCAATGCCCCCCACTTCCTTCCCTGCCATCGGGTGGACCGAAACGAATTCCACCCCTTCGGGGAGATGGGAGACCACTGGGTCGATGATGCAGGATTTTACCCCCGTCACGTCGGTGACGACCGTCCCGGGGCGCAGTAAATGGCCGTACTGTTCCACCCACTTCACCAAAACCGTGGGGTACAGGGCAAAGACCACCATTTCCGCCCGGGAAATCAATTCTTCATCCACTTCGGCGGACCCTTCGTCCACCATTCCGTGTTCCAAGGCGTAGTCCACCGTTTCCTGGCGGCGGGCAAAGCCGTAGATACAGCGAAAGCCCTTCTTTTTCAATGCCAGGGCGTAACTTCCGCCCAACAACCCCAGACCTACGATGAGAATCCGGGTATCCCGATGTAAATGCATCATACTTCTTCCAACCTGACCTTTACTTGTTTCAATTTTTCAAAAAAATCCGGGAAACTTTTGCGAACCGCTTCCGCTCCCTGAATCACACCTCCGTACCGGATTCCCAGCACCGCCAGAGACATCACCACGCGATGGTCGTTATGGCCGTTTAACGGCTCTTTTGGGGGGTGTAAGGGGGTCTTTTTAATTTCGATGTGATTCTCACCCACAAAAACAGACGCCCCGAATTTGGCCAATTCTTCCGCCATTACCACGCCCCGGTCACTTTCTTTGATTTTCAGACGCTGGGTGTCGGTCAGCCGACCGCCGTGGCACAACGCCGCCACCGTCATTAAGATGGGGGCAAGGTCGGGGCAGTCCTTGACGGAACCTTCACAATATCCTTGACGGAGCCGGGCAATCCATTCTTCCCACACCCGGTCTCCCTGTTGGGTCTTGGGATTTCGTCCCAAAACCGAAACCTTCCCGGCAAAATCCAGACACCCCAAAAAAGCGGCGTTGGATTCATCCCCTTCCACCGAGGCGGTTTGGGGGAGATAGGACTGATTTCCGGGAAGAAGGAACGTCCGTTCGTCTTCCCGTTTTACCGTAATTCCGAACTTTTCCAGGGCGGAAAGGGTCAAAAGCAGATACGACCCGCTCTCCAAGGGGGTGGTGGAAACGATGCGGCTCTCTCCGTCCAACAGGGGCAGAGCAAAGAGAAGACCGGTCAAAAACTGACTGCTCACGTTTCCCGGAAGAGCAAATTCTCCGGCGGTCAGCCGCCCGGACAGGGAAACGGAACCCACCGTTTTTTCCAAAGAAATCCCCCGGGGGGCAAATAAATCTTCATACACTGACAAGGGCCTCTCCATCAACCGTTGGCTTCCAGTCAAAGTCCCGCCTCCGACCAAAAGGCAGAGGGGAAGAAAAAACCGCAACGTGCTTCCGCTTTCCCGACAGGGCAGAACGGCGTTGCCACGAAGTTCTCCTGTGCCGGTGACGGTGACGGTGTTCCCGGAAATTTCACTCTTCACCCCCAGGGCAGAAAGACAATCCAGGGTGGCTAAAATGTCTTCGGAAAACGCCACGTTTTCAATCACGCTCGTCCCCTTGGCAAGGCCTGCGCAAATCAACAGCCGGTGGGCCATACTTTTGGAAGGGGGAACGGTCACTTCCCCTACGGGAGCCGAGGGGTAGATACGAAGGTTCATACCGTTTCTCCGTGTTTGAGCAACAGGTCGATGGCTTCCAGGTATCCGTCGGTGCCGTGTCCGATGACAGAGGCGATACACGCGGGACGGATATAACTGATCTGCCGGAAGGCTTCCCGCTGAGACAGGTCGGAAATATGGACCTCCACCGTGGGAATTCCTACCGCCTTCAAGGCATCCAGCAGAGCGATGCTGGTGTGGGTGTAAGCCCCGGGATTAAAGACGATGCCGTCCACCCGACGGAAGGCCTGTTGGATACGGTCCACCAAATCCCCTTCGTGATTGGACTGATAGAACACAACTTCAATGGACTTGTCGTCGCAATACTTCTGAATTTTGGCCAACAGCATATCATAATTTTCGTTTCCGTAAAGTTCCGGTTCTCTGACCCCCAGAAGATTCAGGTTCGGTCCGTTCATTACTAAAATCTTCATTGCAAAAAGTCCTTTCGGATAAATTCTACCGTATGTGCTAAAACCTCGTCGGTCTTTACCTGCACGTCACAGGCGGCGCAATACAGGCCGTAGCGTTCTTCATATCGCGTTTGGATGGCCTGAACTGACGAAGCCAAGGGACGGTCGGCGGTGGGCAAAAGACGTTCCAGCGCCCGGTCCAAAAAATAAAGTTTTCCGGTCCGTTTCAACGCCCGGACGTTTTCGGGGCGTAAAATCGCCCCGCCCCCGGTGGCGATAATTGCCCCGGTGGTCTGGTTTGCAATCCGGCGGACTACCTCCGATTCCAAATCCCGGAACCCGGCTTCTCCCCGTTGGGCGAAGATTTGAGGAATCTCCATTCCGGCTTGCTTGACGATTTCGGCATCGGTATCAAACAACGGCCGGCCCAAGGCTTTCGCCAGGTGATTGCCGACGGTGGATTTTCCGCTTGCCGGCATCCCGATCAAAACGATATTTTCCTTTTGGGCGGCGATTTGCTTATAGATTTCGTTGGACTGCTCGTCCATTCCGTCGGTGTCTTGTCCGAGAAAAATGCGGCTTGCTTTTACCGCTTGTGCCACCAACATATAAAGGCCGCCTTCTGCGGGAATCGAACGGTCCAGAGCGTCCATCACCAAATTGGTCCGCAAGGGATTGTAGACCGCGTCCACCACTCCGGACAGCCGGAGAAAGGGAGCAAGGTCGATGGGAACGCCGGCCCGTTGCGGGGTCCCGTCCGCGTAGGGATACATTCCGCAGGGCGTGGTGTTGATGATAACATCCGCGTCGCTATGACGTTCATAAGCCTCTTGATAGGTCACGTTTTCCGGGGTTTTCTGCCGTCCGACGACCACAATTTCCCCCGCCTTGGCCCCTTGGACTACGGCGCGGGCGGTTTTGGACGTTCCCCCCGTGCCTAAAATCAGCACTTTTTTCCCCGCAAGGTCAATGCCGAGGCGACGAATCAGGGCTTCCATTCCGTAATAGTCGGTATTGTAACCATACAATTCCCCTTGCCGGTTCACCACCGTGTTCACCGCCCCGATGGTCCGGGCCGCTTCGTCCACGTAGGAAAGCATCGGAATCACCGTCTGCTTATAAGGAATGGTCACGTTAATGCCCCGAAACTCCCGTTTTGCGATAAAATCCGCAACTTGGTCGGGGGAAATTTCGGTGATTTGATAATCGTAATCGGCACACCGGTGATGTATTTCTTTGGAAAAACTGTGGGGCAAATGTTCCCCAATCAAGCCGTATTCCATCTTATTCTCCTAAAAAATCGGTTCCGTACCGAAGGGCCAACAAATCGCAAAGTCCCAGCGCGGTGACGCTGTCCACCACCACTCTCGCCCGATGGGCGATACAGGGGTCGTGACGGCCCGACAGGGTAAAATCAAGTTCGGTCCCCGTGGTAAAATCCACCGTCTTCTGGGCTTTGAAAATGGAAGGCGTGGGTTTGACGGCACACCGGAACAACACCGGCATTCCGTTGGTAATGCCCCCATTGACGCCGCCGTTGGCGTTCTTTTCGGTCACGACTTTGCCTCCGTCCATCCGGAAGGGGTCGTTGGCACGGCTGCCCTTTTGGTCGGCCAGAGCAAACCCGTCGCCGAATTCCACGCCCTTGATACCGGGCACCGAAAACAACAGATGGGAAAGGTGGCTTTCCACCGTATCGAACCAGGGTTCTCCCACACCGGCGGGAAGACCGAGAACGGCGGTCTCCAAAATTCCCCCTACGCTGTCCCCCTCTTCCCGGGCGGCAGCAATGGCTTGCTTCATCTTTGCTTCCCCTTCGGGACAAAGAACCGGAAAGGCCTTTTGGGACAGGGTGGCAATATCGCTATGATAATCTTCAAACGTCCGGTCGTCAATTCCGGCACACCGGGAAAGATGGGTTCCGACAAGAATCCCTTTTCCCTTCAACGCCGTGATTGCCACCGCCCCCACGGCGACCAAAGCGGCGGTGATACGACCGCTGAAATGTCCGCCTCCCCGGGGGTCTTCGTTGGCGTGGTATTTAGCAAAAGCGGTATAATCCGCGTGCCCCGGACGGGCTTTGCCGTAAAAAGCGTAATCGTCGCTGTGCTGGGTGGTGTTGGGAATCCGGATACAAAGAGGGGTTCCGGTGGTCTTGCCCCGGTAGACCCCGCTTTCAATCACAAAGGGGTCGGGTTCTCTTCGACCGGTGGAAAGACCGTCGGTGGGACGCCGCAACGACAACTGAGAAGCGATAAACGCCTCGTCCACGGGAATCCCGGGGGCAATTCCATCCAGAACCGCGCCCACGCAGGGACCGTGGCTTTCTCCGAATAACGTCACCGAAACCGAAGAACCAAAGGTGTTTTTCATCTTACAAAACCTCCCGCATTTCTTTTACCAAGGCATCGAATTTCACCGGTTGGAGCATCCATTCTCCCACCGTTTGGCAACGAACCACGGTAAGCATATCTCCCGCCCGCTTTTTGTCGTGGGCCATTGCGGAGATGATTTCATCAGCATCCCCCTGATATTCCGTGGGCAGATGCAACGATTTCAACACCGCCGTCAGCCGGGGACGAAGGGATTCGTCCACCATCGGCAACATTCCCAACGCCACGCATTCCCCGTGGAGAAGGGCGTAACCGCTGGCGGTTTCGATGGCGTGACCCAAGGTGTGGCCGAAATTAAGAATCTGACGAAGACCTCCCTCGGTCTCGTCTTCCTCCACCACCTTTGCCTTGGCAGCAAGGGAACGGTAGACCACCGTTTCAATCTTTTCGTAAGCCTCGCCCCGCTCAAACAGTTCAAACAATTCTTTATCCAGAATAAGCCCCATCTTCACCGCTTCCGCCATTCCGGCAGAGACCTGACGGTCGTCCAGGGTCTTCAACACGTCGGGGTCGACCAAAACGCCTTTGGGCTGATAGAAAGCGCCCACGGTGTTTTTGTACCCTTTGTAGTCAATGCCCACCTTCCCGCCCACGGAAGAATCGATCTGGGAAAGAAGGGTGGTGGGGATATTGTAAAAATCAATGCCCCGCAGATACGACGCCGCCGCAAAGCCGCTCATATCACCGCACACGCCGCCCCCCACGGCCACAACGCAGTCGGACCGGGTGAAATTGTGCTGGGTCAGAGCATCCAAAAGAGACATCCAGGTGGAGATGTTTTTATTTTCTTCCCCCATCGGGAAGGTCACGATCACGGAGTCGGAACATTGCCGGGCCACCGCTTGGGCATATTCTTGGGGAACGCCGGAATCGGTAACGATCAAGACTTTACGGTCCAAATCAAACCATTCCCCCACGTGGGACAACATCCCCCGTTGAATGTATACTGGATAGGTACGCATTCCCAAATGCACCGTTAAGGTCATCGCTTATTCCTCCTTCAAGAGAATCTCCCGGTCGAACGCCCCGGCGATTTTTATGGAAGAGCAGTTGGGTCTTAATTCCGAAAGCATCTTCTGTCCCTGTTCTCCGAACAGAGACCCTTCCCCTTCCACGTAGAAATAATATTCCCAATTCGCGTTTTTGGTAGGGCGGCTTTTCAGACACCGCAGATTAAATCCGTTCTCCCCGATGATAGACACGGCCTTGCCCAACGACCCGGCCTCGTGTTTGACGGTAAAGAACATTACGAATTGGTTTTCCTTCCCCGTCGGGCGGTTCTCCACCCGGGAGAAGACCGCAAAGCGGGTGGTGTTGTTACTGCTTTCGTTGATGTGTTTGTCTAAAACGGTAAGTCCGTACAACCGGGCCGTTTCCAAACTTGCCACGGCGGCTACGTCGTGCCGTCCCGCCTCGGCCACCCGGCTGGCGGCGATAGCGGTGTTGGTGGCGGCGGTGGTTTTAAATCCTTTTTCCCGCAGATATTTGGCACATTGAGAAAGTGCCTGGGGATGGGAAATGACTTCTTTCACGTCGGAAAGCGTGGTTCCCGGCACGGCCAAAAGATTTTGCACGATTTCCAGATCGTAAATGCCGTTGATATACAAATCCCCTTCAAAGGCCCGGTCTACCACCTGGGTCACGTCGCCGGCATAGGAATTTTCGATGGGCAGCACGGCGCAGTCACATTCCCCGGATACCACCGCATCGTAGGCGGCCAGGAAATCCGGATACGCCACGGCCTGTCCGTCGGGGAAAATGCGGGTGGCGGCAATATGCCCGAAGGCTCCGTTGACTCCGCTGTATGCCACTTTCCGTCCGTTGAGAAGGCGGTCCTGGTACGCCCGGGAAATGGCCATATTGGAATTGAGATAATCCACGTAATAGGATTTTAATTCCGGGTCTTCCACCCGCGCGGAATTGTTGCGAACCACTTCGGCTTCCCGTTTCGGGTCGAAGATCTGCAACCCCAATTCCTTTTTTGCCTCAGCCACGGTCTTGACCGCTTGCATCCGCTGGCAGAATAATTCCGCCATCTGCCGGTCGACCCGGTCGATAATGGCTCTTGCTTCGGTTAACTTATCCATTGCTATCCTTCTTTCGGTAGGCTTCGTACAACGCCCGGAACGCGGGAAGGGCGTTTTGAATTTGTTGGGTGGAAACACAGTAGCAGATACGGACGTACCCCGGCACGCCGAAGGAATCGGAAGGAACCAAAAGCAATTCAAATTCCTTCGCCTTCTCACAAAAGGCCACGGCGTCTTCTTCCAGGGCCTTAACAAAGAGATAAAAGGCTCCGTCGGGAGGGGTCACGGAATACCCCATTTCGGTCAAGGCGTCCGAAAGGAGTCGGCGGTTGCGGTCATACACCGAAAAATCCGCGGTGGCACCGGGACACTTTGCAATGGCGTACTGCATCAAACTGGGGGCACAGACGAATCCCAAGGCTCGCCCGGCACCGCAAACGGCGGCGTAGACTCCGTCGGCATCCGGCATCCCGTCGGGAAGAGCGATATATCCGATACGCTCTCCGGGAAGAGACAGGGCTTTACTGTAAGAGTAGCAAACCACCGTCCGGGGATAAAAGGCCGGCGCATATCCCACTTTGGCATCGCCGTAGGTCAATTCCCGGTAAGGCTCGTCACAAACAAGAAACAGTTCAGAACCGAAGGCCGCTTCCTTTTCTTTGAGCAATTGCCCCAGCCGTTGCAGGTCTTTTTCCGGAATCACCGCCCCGGTGGGGTTGTTGGGAGAATTGACGATCAACGCCTTGGTCTTGGAAGAAAGCGCCCGGGACAGGGCATCAAAATCAATCTGGAAGGTGTGGGGCAAACAGGGAACTTCTTTCAACACCGCCCCCGCCTGCTCCACAAAGACCCGGTATTCCGGAAAATAAGGGGCAAGCACGACCACCTCGTCCCCCGGATTGCACAGCGCGTTCAGGGTGATGGTCAACGATGCCGCCGCTCCGCAGGTCATATAAATGCGGTCGGGGTTTTGAGGAAATCCGGTCCGGGCCGTTTCTTCCTCGGCAATGGCCTTGCGGACGGAAAAGTCCCCCTGGGCAGAGGTATATCCGTGAAGCTTCACCGGGTCGGACGACTGAATCAAAGCAACCAGCCCCTCGGTAAAGGATCGGGGAGGCGGAACGCTGGGGTTCCCGATGGAAAAATCAAAAACCTTGTCTTCCCCCAACGCCGCTTTCCGCTGCCGGCCGTATTCAAACAGTTCCCGGATGGCACTACGCTTCGTGCCCAAATCCAGCATTTTCTGATGGAGCATACCCTTTCACCTCATATAAAAAAGAAAACCGAGATCCAAATCAACTTCGGACCTCGGCACTATCTCGAATTTTACCCCACGGAGAAATTATCCCCGAACGGTCTTTTCGACAGAGTTCCGGCGATCCGTGTTCATATAATAATAAAATCGGAAAAACGACATAGCGGGAACTCCTTTCAAAATGTTACGTTCATTGTACACGAAAAATGCCTGTTTGTCAAGGGTTTTTGCCGAAAAACCGCAAATTGACAAACTTTCGTTGCATTTTCCGGACCGACAGACGGTTAGTGAATCGCCGTTCCCACGGGGACACTGTCGTCTACGAAGATAACCTTACAGCCGCAAGCGTTGTTGGTGGCGGCCAACAACATTCCTTCGCTGGTCACGCCGGCAAACCGGGCGGGTTTCAGGTTGGCAAGAACGATGATCTTCTTGCCGATCATTTCTTCGGGAGTGTATTCGCTCTTGATGGAAGAAACGATGGTCCGCTGACCAATGCCGTCGTCGAGGACCAATTTCAGGCAGGAATGGGATTTGCGGATCTCGGTGCATTTGATGACCTTGCACACCCGCATATCGATGGCGTCAAAGGCGTCCATTTCGATTTCCGCCTTCACGGGGGCTACGGGGTCGGGGTCGCCGTACACCACTTGCTTCTTTTCTTCCTTGACCTCTTCCACCACCACGGGAGTGGCTTCTTCTTCGGTCTTCGGCGTGGAGAAATCCAGCAGAGGCAGATATTTTTCCGCTTCGATGGCGTACAGGAACAGGTACAGACGGGGTCCCCGTTCTTTGTCAATCAACAGACGGTAGACGTTTTTGAAGAAGGCACCCTGCACGGTCTTCAACGCCTTGTCGTCGGCAAGGTCGGGAAAGACTTTTTTGGGAATGGCGTACAGCTCGGCGTTCAGTTCGTCCAAGGTGTAGCCGGGCTTGGACAGATAGTCGTGCAACAGGGCAATTTCTTGCTTTTCCTGTTCGTTCAGCGTTTCGTACACGTCCCAATTCCGGAAGGGCCGCAGACGGTTTACCTGGTCGGGGGCGCACTGTTCCAGCCAGAATTTCGCCCGTTCCAAGCGGTCGGCAAACTGTTCGTATTTGTAGTTGGAGCCAATCTTTTCAAAGACGGTTTCCAGCATCGGGATGTTGAAATCCACCACCGAACCCAACTGGACCAGCAGGGACATCGGAACGGTTTCCGGGTCGCGGCCGGCAACGGTGGTATTTTCCATAATGGATTGGGTATATTCATTGGCCTTGCCTTCCCGCACTTCGTTCAGCATCCGGTCGTATTCGAAATACTGCCGCAGAATACCGTCGTCGAAGCAGAAGTCAAAGGCTTTCAGAGGCTCGGTCTTGGAATAGAGCCACAAAATCACTTCCGGCTGATACAGTTTCAACAGGGTTTCGGGGGTCAGGTTCAATCCGGAAGAACCGGACATTTTCCCGGTGGTACCCTTAATGCCGATAAATTCGTACCCTTGGAACAGGGGGGCATCGTAGCCAAAGATTTTTTTGGAAATATCTTTACTGGTGTCGTAACTGCCGTTCAAAGACGCGTGGTCCTTTCCGCCGGGTTCAAAGTCCACCCCTTCGTACATCCAACGCATCGGCCAGTCGATCTTCCAGGCAAGTTTGCAGTTGTTGTCGGTGGAAAAGTCAAAGGTTCCGTGATGGCCGCAGGCACAGTCGTATTCCGCCACCAGACAATCGTCGGACAGGGAAGTGATCTTCGTGGTGTCCCGGCCGCACTTGGGACAGTAGATGCTGACGGGATAGTAATTGTCCCGTTCCCCTTCCGCGGCGTCCTGGGTGCGGTGAGAATCGATAATATCGAAAATTTCTCCCCGCTTTTGCAGAGATTCGATGATGTACTTGCGGTATTTTCCGCTGCGGTACATTTCCGCCTGATGACGGAAGTCCATATCAATGCCGAATTTTCCGATGGAATCTTCGAATTCTTTTTCGAAATAAGCGGCGTAGGTTTCTCCTTCCGCGCCTTCAAAGGGGTTGGGCACGTCCACGTAGGGACAGCCGATGTACTGTTCAAAATCGTCCCGAACCTTAGCAACGTTTACCGGAACCTTCCGCATCCGGTCAAATTCGTCCCACGAGAAGAGCAGACGGGCCTTTTTGCCCATCCGACGCAGGGCGCGGACCACGAAATAACTGGTGGCTACGTCCCGGAAATTCCCGATGTGGATCGAGCCGGAGGGAGAAATCCCGGCGGCACAAACATATTCTTCTTTGTTGGGGTTGCGGGCTATGATGCGTTGTGCAATTTCCTCAGACCAATGCATAATCTATCGTCCTTTCTTAGCGGTTGGGGTAAGTGATGACCACGGCAAGCAGAGACAAGGTGTCGTCTCCGATATTTTCAATGCTGTGGGATTCGCCGTTGCCGGTCAAAACCGCGTCGCCGGCGGTGACGGTGGTGTATTCTTTGCCGTCAAACAGACGGCCGGTGCCGGACAGGATGACGTAAACTTCGTCTTCTCCGTCGTGCTGATGGGTGCCGATGGAACAACCGGGTTCCAGGACCAGCGTTGCACAGACCCGGCAGGGAGAAGTCATTTCCGAACTTTTAAAAGCGTGGAAAAATTTCACGTCCCCGTTTCCGCCCCGCATTTCGTGACGGACTTCGGTTTCCATTTCATTCATTCTGCGTACCATATCGTTACCTCATTTCGTTGTAAAGACGTATTGTGTGATTTGGTGGTATTCTTCCCCTTTTTTCAAAATCACCGAGGGGAAATTCTCGTGATGCACGCCGTCGGGGTAGTGCTGAGTCTCCAAGCACAGAGCGTGGCGAAAATCGTACCGAACCCCGCCTTTGCCCTGCCGGTCGGTGAGAAAATTGGCGGAATAGACCTGCATTCCCGGTTGGGTGGTGCGGGTGGTCATTACGATTCCGGTCTTATCCGAAGACAGGGTGGCAACCGAACGAAGCCCACTCCCCCGTAAGACAAAGTTGTGGTCATATCCGTTGCCGTTGCGAAGATTTTGATTCTCCGCCTCGATATCGCTCCCAAGGGTCTTGGGGGTATTAAAATCAAAGGGCGTACCTTCCACAGGAAGAAGGACACCGGTGGGAAGACAGTTTTCGTCATTTTCCGTGACCGCATCGGCGGAGACCTGCAAGGTCAAATCGGTAGCGGGACCGGCATCGTGTCCGTTCAAATTAAAATAGCAGTGATTGGTCAAGTTGACCACCGTATCCGCATCGCTGACGGCATCGTAGGTCAGCGTCAACGCATTATCGTCGTCAAAGGAATAAATGACCGTAAGCAAAAGATTTCCCGGATACCCTTCGTCTCCGTCAGGAGAAGTGTGGGTGAAGATTAACCGGTCGGAGGCTACGCAAACGCCCCAGACGACCTTGTCAAAGCCAATCAGCCCGCCGTGGAGATGGTTGGGACCGTTGTTCACCGCCAGGGTGTATTCTTTGCCGTTCAAGATAAATTTCCCACCCCCGATGCGATTGCCGTGGCGACCGATCAAGGCCCCCAGATACCCATCGTTGGCTTCGTATTCCTGTATCGTGTCATAACCGAGGCAAACGTCAACCATCTTGCCGTCCCGGTCGGGAACGCAGATGGATTGCAACGTACAGCCGTAGTCCAAAACGTCCACGTAAGCCCCGTGTTTGTTGGTCATCCGGTAGCAATGCACGGCCCGGCCGTCGGCGGTCGTGCCGAATGGTCTTCCCTGAACACTCATAAAGCCTCTCCTTTGTCGTCCAAAAGACGGTGATATTCTTTGTATGCCTTCATAAAACGGGAAAACTTTCCATTCCCTTTCTTTGATTCCCCTTCGGGATTCAAAAACGCCGCCACCCGTTGAATGGCTTGGGCGTCTCCCTCAATTTCGATTTCGTAATCGGTTTTTCCCAGATAAATGTTTTCATCCAGCGAAACCACCGCCCCGGGGAAGGTGAAATCCCGGCGGTAGGTCACCAATTCGCCCACAAAACCGCAGACTTGGTCCGGCGCGTTCTGAAAATACCGGGAAGGATTGACCTTAGAAGGGAAGTCGGACAATTCCGCTTCCGATTCCTGGCAGAGAAGCATTTCGCCGATGCGTTTCCGCTTGTTTTTATACTGTAAGTAAAGGGTATTTTTCTTCCGGCGGACCCGCAGCATTGCGTGGGCCGCAGCCAAAGAAAAATCCGGGGTGTCAAAATAGTAATTCACCTGAACGTAGCCATCCCCCGCCGTGCCGGTGTGCCGTTGCAGGGCGGTAAGACACCGGGAAAATTCTTCCGGGTCGGTCAAGACTTTCAGTTCCAGTTCTTCCATTTCCTTTCACCCTTTCTCTTCTTTTAAGGGAGAAAAATCCATTTCTCCCCTAAAAGAAGATGCGGAGCCTTCCGGCTCCGCATCCTGAAATAATGAAACGCTACGGTTAAATTATTCAGAAATTTCAGCAACAACGCCGGAACCGACGGTCTTACCACCTTCGCGGATAGCGAAACGGAGACCCTGTTCGATAGCGATGTGCTTAATCAGTTCAACAGAGATGGTGACGTTATCACCGGGCATACACATATCAACGCCATCGGGCAGCATAATAACGCCGGTAACGTCGGTGGTACGGAAGTAGAACTGAGGTCTGTAATTGGAGACGAAGGGTTTGGTACGGCCGCCTTCTTTGGCAGTCAGAACGTAAACTTCGCCCTTGAACTTGGTGTGGGGTTTGATGGTACCGGGCTTCGCCAGAACCTGACCACGTTCGATTTCGTTTCTCTGAATACCACGGAGCAGAACACCGATGTTGTCGCCGGCTTCGGCGGAATCCAACAGCTTGTGGAACATTTCGATACCGGTAACAACGGTCTTGCGGGATTCTTCTACCAGACCAACGATTTCGATTTCTTCGGACAGATGCAGAACACCACGTTCAACACGACCGGTAGCAACGGTACCACGGCCGGAAATGGTGAATACGTCTTCGACGGGCATCAGGAAGGGCAGGTTTTCGTCGCGTTCGGGAGAAGGAATGTAGGAGTCAACCGCATCCATCAGTTCCTTAATGCAAGCATATTCGGGAGCAGAGGGGTCGGTGGAAGTGCAGTCCAGAACGCCGCGGGCAGTACCCTGAATGATGGGGGTGTCGTCGCCGGGGAATTCGTACTTGTTCAGAAGGTCGCGGATATCCATATCAACGAGTTCCAGCATTTCGGGGTCGTCAACCAAGTCAACCTTGTTCATAAAGACAACGATAGCGGGAACGCCTACCTGACGGGCCAGCAGAATGTGCTCGGAAGTCTGAGCCATAACACCGTCGGAAGCAGCAACGACCAGGATAGCACCGTCCATCTGGGCAGCACCGGTAATCATATTCTTGATATAGTCGGCGTGTCCGGGGCAGTCTACGTGAGCGTAGTGACGAGCTTCGGTTTCGTATTCAACGTGAGCGGTGTTAATGGTAATACCGCGTTCTCTTTCTTCGGGAGCTTTATCGATCATATCGTAAGCTTCGAACTGAGCCTTACCGCTCAAAGAGAGGTATTTGGTGATAGCGGCGGTAAGAGTGGTCTTACCGTGGTCAACGTGACCGATGGTACCAATGTTTACGTGGGGTTTAGTTCTTTCGAATTTTGCCTTTGCCATTGTAAAAGCCTCCTTAATAAAGCAATGTTTTTTTATTCTGTGGATTGACACTCAATCCTTAGTTTTTGGTTCTTCCGGCAATAATGGTTTCCATAATGCTCTTGGGAACTTCCGCGTAGTGGCTGGGTTCCATACTGTACTGACCTCGGCCCTGCGTCTTGGAGCGCAGGTCGGTGGCGTACCCGAACATATCGGAAAGGGGAACGTGAGCCGTAATCTGTTCCGTACCATTCATCGATTCCATACCCTGAATCTGTCCACGGCGGGAGTTCAGGTCCCCGATAACGTCGCCCATATATTCGGAAGGAACTACGGCAACGACCTTCATAATCGGTTCGGTGATGACAGGGTTGGCTTTCCGGGCGGCTTCCTTGAATGCCATAGAACCGGCAATCTTAAACGCCATTTCCGAAGAGTCAACTTCGTGGTAAGAACCGTCGTACAGGGTGACCTTACAGTCTACCATCGGGTAGCCGGCAAGAACACCGGACTTCATAGCGCCCTGAATACCCTGGTTGACGGGTTCGATGAATTCCTTGGGAATGGAACCGCCGGTAACGGAGTTGATAAATTCATAGCCCTTACCCGATTCGTTGGGTTCGAGAATGATTTTAACGTGACCGTACTGACCGGAACCACCGGATTGACGCTTATACTTACATTCGTGATCCACTTTGGCACGAATGGTTTCGCGATAAGCAACCTGGGGCTTACCCACGGTAGCCTCGACCTTAAATTCACGCAACAACCGGTCTACGATGATTTCCAGGTGAAGTTCACCCATCCCGGCGATGATGGTCTGACCGGTTTCTTCGTCGGTATTCGTACGGAAAGTGGGGTCTTCTTCTGCCAACTTGGCAAGAGCGATACCCATCTTTTCCTGACCGGCTTTGGTCTTGGGTTCGATGGCAACCCGGATAACGGGTTCGGGGAATTCCATAGATTCCAGAATAACGGGAGCCTTAGGATCACACAGAGTGTCCCCGGTGGTGGTGTTCTTCAAGCCGACGGCGGCACAGATATCGCCGGTCCAGACTTCTTCGATGTCTTCCCGGTGATTTGCGTGCATCTTCAAGATGCGACCGAAACGTTCCTGCTTACCCTTGGTAGAGTTGAGCAGAGAAGAACCGGAGCTGATGTGACCGGAATATACGCGGAAGAAGCAGATTCGTCCAACGTAGGGGTCGGTCGCAATCTTAAACGCCAGAGAAGAGAAGGGTTCATCATCGGAAGGATGACGGCAGGTCTCTTCGCCGGTGTCAACATCCACACCGTCGATGGCGGGGATGTCCAGGGGAGAAGGCATATAATCCACGATAGCGTCCAGAAGCTTCTGAACCCCCTTGTTACGGTAAGAAGTACCGCAGCAAACGGGAACCATCGTGTTGGCAATGGTAGCCTTACGGATACCGGCCTTCAAATCTTCAATGGAAAGGTCGCCTTCTTCCAGGTACTTTTCCATCAATTCTTCGTCTTCGGAAGCAACGGCTTCGAGCATTTCAGCCCGATATTCCTCTGCCTTGTCGGCCATATCCGCAGGAATGTCGGTCACTTCGATATCCTGACCGAGGTTATCCTTATAGATATACGCCTTCATTTCGACGAGGTCGATCAAACCGATAAAGGTTTCTTCCGCGCCGATGGGCAGCTGAATGGGAACAGCGTTACACTTCAAACGTTCTCTCATCATAGAGACGACTCGATAGAAGTCGGCACCCATAATGTCCATTTTGTTAACGTAAGCCATACGGGGAACGTGATATTTATCAGCTTGTCTCCATACGGTTTCGGACTGGGGTTCAACCCCGCCCTTAGCGCAAAGAACGGTAACGGAACCGTCCAGAACGCGGAGAGACCGTTCCACTTCGACGGTGAAGTCTACGTGGCCCGGGGTATCGATCACGTTGATCTGATGGTCCTTCCAGAATGCGGTGGTAGCAGCAGACGTGATGGTGATACCTCTTTCCTGTTCCTGCTCCATCCAGTCCATCGTGGCGGTACCGTCGTGGGTCTCGCCGATCTTATGGGTCCGTCCGGTGTAGAACAGAAGGCGTTCGGTGGTGGTGGTTTTACCGGCGTCGATATGCGCCATAATACCGATGTTACGGTACATATTCAGCGGATGCTGTCTGGCCATAATAACTCCTTCCTACCTTACCATCTGAAATGTGCGAAAGCCTTGTTGGCTTCGGCCATCTTATGAGTATCGTCTTTCTTCTTGACGGCGCCGCCCATACCGTTCATCGCGTCGATGATTTCGTTGGCAAGGCGTTCCTTCATAGTTTTCTCGCTGCGGGCACGGGCATAAGCAGTCAGCCAACGCAGACCGAGAGTGAGGCGCCGTTCGGGACGGACCTCGATGGGCACCTGGTAGTTCGAACCGCCGACACGGCGAGCCTTAACTTCCAGTTGGGGCATAATGTTGTCCATAGCGGCTTGATAAGCCTCCAAGGCATCTTTGCCGGTTTTTTCTTTTACGATGTCAAATGCGTCGTAGACGATTTTCTGGGCAACGCCCTTCTTACCGTCGTACATTACGGAGTTGACCAGTCGGGTGACCAGTTTGCTCCCGTAAATCGGATCGGGCAGGACATCTCTTTTGGAAATGGAACCTCTTCTAGGCACTTAACTTCCCTCCTTCATTATAGTCAATGATTTCATAGGTACTCGAAGGCATTGCAGCCCCCGTTAGCGCTTCGCATAAATTCACTGAATTCAATGAAGCATCTAACTATACTTTTTTTATGCGGCCTTCTTGCCGCAGCGTGGCAACCACGCAGATGGCACATTCAATTCAATGAACTTATGCCTTTTTCGCCTTGGGTCTCTTCGCACCGTATTTGGAACGACCCTGCATACGGTTGGCAACACCCTGAGCGTCGAGGGTACCGCGGATGATGTGGTAACGGACACCG
The DNA here is from genome assembly GCA_045542115.1 of Eubacteriales bacterium. GTDB lineage: Bacteria > Bacillota > Clostridia > Oscillospirales > UBA644 > RGIG995. Next base: position 74,570 of record JAZQKK010000011.1, on the reverse strand, counting down.
GGCAGGTCACGTACACGGCCGCCGCGAATCAGAACGACGCTGTGCTCCTGCAAGTTATGACCGATACCGGGAATGTAGGCGGTAACTTCGATGGAGTTGGTCAGACGGACTCTTGCAATCTTACGAAGCGCAGAGTTCGGCTTTTTGGGGGTCGTGGTCTTAACGACAGTGCAGACACCTCTCTTCTGGGGAGAGAACTGCTCGGACGTTTTCTTGTTCAGAGTATTAACACTCTTTTGAAGACCGGGAACCTTGGACTTCTCCGTAGCTACGGTTCTACCCTTCCGGACGAGCTGGTTAAAAGTGGGCATTCTTACACCTCCTGTTTTTAATTTTTGCCGTACTTTCGGGCATAATCCCATTGTACAGGCATTGTATAGTATAACACAAATCCCCGGATTTTGCAACACCCTATCTTTCAAAAAATTTCGAACTTTTTATGAACTATAAAGCATTTTCTCCAAAATTCTATGGGAATCGACCAAAACTGCAAAAAAAGAGGCGCAACCCGAAGATTGCGCCCCATTGTTAAAAGTCAACCCCATATTCATCAAAGAATTTTTGGAAATTATTCTCTTCACGCAGTACATTATACGGAACCAGCAAGGAGAGATCTCCATCCCAGAGATTCCCGCACAAGTCACCGGAAAAGACCGTCTGCTCCAAGTCGGAGAACTCCTGCACCGACACCAATTCCCCATTCAGCATATGGTGCTCCACAATGTTCCGGAATTCACCGCAGTATAAAACGGTTCCGGTCCAATGGGACTGAGCAAGGAACGTCCGGGAGTCCCGATAATCCGTTTGCAACACCATAAAATACGATAAGATGTCTTCCAGAGCTCCCCGTTGGTTTTTTTCGTGAAGGCAGTATGAAAAAAACAACTTCCCGCTTTTGGGTGAAAAAAGATAAACCACCCCAAGTCCTTTTGCGGAATTCAGTGGAATCGACACCTGATCCAATATGCCGTCCGGAGCACATCCGTTAAGGTGCGTCCGCGTTCCGTCCACAACCGGAAAGAGAACGTCTGCAATTTCATCAAAAGAAATCAAAGAATCTGATAGCGGGGGAAAATCCACAACCTCTTCTTGTAGTAAATCAGAATCGGTCTTCGTAATAACCGGAGATTCCGTCTGGGAAACTGAAAAATATCCCGACGAATTTTCGGTACATCCAAAGAGGATTAAACACGGAAAAAGGAATATCCCCATAAGAAACAGAATTTTCTTACTCACTGAAATCATCCCCCCCTGGAATAGACATCATCTCAATGCAATTCCCATTGCACGCTATCGAATATTGTTCTCTTACAACCTTAGAGCAGAAGCGACAAGTCTTAATTCGCTCATAATAATGCATACTTCCTTGGGGCCAATTGTTTCCCGTATAGGAAATCGTATAGTTATGTTTTGTCGAATCATCTCTTTCGCTCTCAAAATCACGGCAATCAAAAATGTGTGCACAAGAAAAGAACCAAGCAGAGGGAATTACAACAATACTATTCCAAAGCGTCCCTGAAAGATTGGCTCCTAAATAGCCATCGTGCACTAAATATTCTGTTACCGTACCCGTAACCTCATACCCGTACACAACTACAACGTGTCCCGGATCATCATCTGACTGTGACGGAAGTGAATATGCTCCGATTATAGGCCTGCCACTATTTAATATTGTTTTCATCTTTCCTTTCGTATACGGCTGAACAAAAAAGCTTCCTAACGAAATAGAATCAAAATATGAAGCCAAGTTTGAGCACATCGTAGTAAATGAAAGGGACGTCGGGGAACTGGACCCATAAGCGAAATTGCACATATATTGATGGAACGCCTCATTTGTTCCCAGGCTGTATCCGGAAGTTTGAGCCATATAAGCAGAATCATTAGATATGTACGCATCGTTTACATAAATATCATAATATCCTAAAAGCGTTGACATTGCAAGTGCCATACAGGTATAATTTGTATTGTTTCCAAAATTAACAAGTTCCTCAAAATACGACTCTTGTATAACTACTCTGGTATTTGCCGCAGATGCTCTTGCGTTAGAATCATATTTATACAGACCTTTCCCGTCAGAAAGTTCAGCTCTAACTCTATCTTCTATTCCAGACAAATAATCTAAATAATTATTACTTACATATTCCATCGTGGACAAATCTTTTAATTTTTCCCCATCAGCTACTGCGATCGAAGAGATTCCTATATAGTAGTATTCCTCGTCACTATCAAGCTCTACTGGGAATTTTGCTCCAATTTGAAACTTCCTTTCCATAAGATATCCATCTTTTGTTAGAACTGCATAACCATATGGATTTAAATTATATAAGGCATACCCATATTCACCCCGATCAACAGCACTTCTCAACGGAATTTTTTTCTTGAATAGAAAAAACGATTCCATCCTTAGAAAACTCATTTATTATAGAAATCGCTTCTTGCAACCCAATTTCGGAATGATTCCGTATTTCTGCCGCAAAATTTGAAAGAACTGAAAACAAAAATACTACAATAAGAAAAATAGATGTAACAACAATTCTTATACGTTTCTTCATATCAGTATCTCCCTGCGTTATTCGTGTTAAAATCAAAAAGCACGTGAACCAACTCCCCGGCTCACGTGCTTTAATGAATTGTTTTTATTCGATTGATCCAAACGGAACAACACAAAAAGATGTTTGCACTGAGCCATACTTTAACAAAATACGTTTCATTGCCATCACACCTTTCTTCATTTTTCTATTTTTATTATACTATACGTAATAGCCTTTTGTCAATTAATATTCCTTACAAAAAAATTTCTATATTTTCGTGCATTCTCAATAAAAAGAAACTTACCTCGCCATAAATTCCCGGCGAAGCACTTCGCCGGCTTTGGCTTTTCGTTCTTGGTTCTTCTTTCTTTTCTCCCGAAAAGAAAGAAGAACACCCCCTCCCGTATTCTCATAAAAAATCCTCCCCGTTTTCACGGAGAGGATTTTTTTATCAGATGATATCTTCTTTTTCTTCCACGTTAACGTTGCGGTAACGTTCCAGGCCGGTACCGGCGGGAATGAGTTTACCGATGATAACGTTTTCCTTCAAGCCAATCAAGTGGTCGGTCTTACCCTTGATGGCGGCTTCGGTCAGAATCTTGGTGGTTTCCTGGAAGGAAGCGGCGGACAGGAAGGATTCGGTAGCCAAGGCGGACTTGGTGATACCGAGAAGAACCGTTTCCACCGTTGCGGGCTTCAAGTCGAGGCCTTCGGCTTCATTGCGCTTGGCAATTTCCAGGTTGAGGTGGAATACTTCGGGACGGTCTACCACGGAGCCGGTGAGAAGTCCGGTATCGCCGGCGTCAAGGACGCGGACCTTCCGGAGCATCTGACGGACGATGACTTCAATGTGCTTATCGCTGATATCAACACCCTGGCGTTTGTAAACCTTCTGAATTTCCTGGATGATATATTCCCGGACCGCGTCTTCGCCCTTGACTCTCAGAATATCCTGAGGGTCAGAAGCACCGCGGGTCAGCTCGTCGCCCTTGTGGACGAAGTCCCCTTCGTGGAACCGGAGGGTGGAGCCGTAAGGAATAAGATAGGAACGTTCTTCGCCGGTTTCGGCATTCATAATGATGGCGTACCGAGCGTTGCGGATTTCCTGGAAGCGCAGTTCCCCATCGATTTCGGACAGAATCGCCAAAACCTTGGGATGACGGGCTTCAAACAGTTCCTGAACGCGGGGAAGACCTTGGGTAATATCTGCGGTAGAAGCAACACCACCGGTATGGAAGGTACGCATCGTCAACTGGGTACCGGGTTCCCCGATGGACTGAGCGGCGATAATACCGACCGCTTCCCCGACGTTGACTACGTCACTGGTGGCAAGGTTCATTCCGTAGCACTTCGCACAGACCCCGTAACGGCAGTTACAGGTGAGAACGGAGCGGAGCTTTACCTTCGTAATGCCGGCCTTCACGATGGCTTCGGCGTCGAATTCGTTGATATAGCGGTCCTTGGAGACGATGACTTCGCCGGTTTCGGGATGGACGATGTCGTCCACGGGGAAACGGCCCATCAAACGGGACTGCAAGGATTCGATACGTTCATCGCCTTCGGCGATTTCGGTAACCCAGATACCTTCGTCGGAACCACAGTCGTCTTCCCGGATGATGATATCCTGGGAAACGTCTACCAGACGGCGGGTCAAGTACCCGGAGTCGGCGGTTTTCAGAGCGGTGTCGGCCTGACCCTTACGGGCACCTCTGGAAGAAATAAAGTAGTCCAGAACGTTCAGACCTTCACGGAAGTTGGCGCGGATAGGAATGTCAATGGTCTTACCGGAGGTATTGGCCATCAGACCACGCATACCGCACAGCTGTTTAATCTGGTCAATGTTACCGCGGGCACCGGAGTGCTGCATCATTTTGACGGGGTTGAATTTGTCAAGGTAGCCGGAGAGAACTTCCGTAACCTTGGCGGTGGTTTCACTCCACACGGAGACCACTTGTTCGTACCGTTCGTCTTCGGAAATCAAGCCGCGCTTGAAGTTCCGGGTGATTCCTTCAACGGTCTTGTCGGCTTCGGCAACCAATTCGTACTTGGCGGGGGGCACTTTCATATCCGCAACGGAAATGGTGATGGCGCCCACGGTGGAGTACTTGTAGCCGTATGCCTTAATGTTATCCAGAACCACGGCCGTTTCGGTAATGCCGTGAACACGGATACAACGATTGATGATTTTGCCCAATTCTTTCTTGGTGACAAGGAAAGTAACTTCCAAATCCAGGGCGTGTTCGGGGTCGTTGCGGTCCACGAAACGCAGGTCCTGAGGAATGGTTTCGTTGAAGAGCAGCTGCCCCATCGTGCAGTCAATCAGTCCGGTCCGGACTTCGCCGTTGATTTCCTTGGTCACGCGGACTTTAATGGGAGCGTGAAGTTGGATGGCGCCGGCATCGTAGGCCCGGCGGGCTTCTTCGGCGTTGACGAAGCACTTGCCTGCACCCAGTTCGTTTTCGTCCACAATGGTCAGATAATACGAACCGAGAATCATATCCTGGGTGGGAACGGTAACGGGGTTCCCGTCCTGAGGACGGAGCAGGTTATTGGCAGAGAGCATCAGGAAGCGGGCTTCCGCCTGAGCTTCCGCGGACAGAGGTACGTGAACTGCCATCTGGTCACCGTCGAAGTCGGCGTTAAATGCGGTACATACCAGGGGGTGCAATTTCAAAGCACGGCCTTCCACCAGCACGGGTTCAAAAGCCTGGATACCCAGACGGTGCAGGGTGGGAGCACGGTTGAGCATTACGGGATATTCTTTGATGACCGTTTCCAGAGCGTCCCAAACGGCGGTTTCGCTCCGTTCCACGGCCTTCTTTGCGGATTTGATGTTGTTGACCACGCCCAACTCGGTCAAACGCTTCATCACGAAGGGCTTGAACAGTTCCAGAGCCATTTCTTTGGGCAGACCGCACTGATACAGTTTCAGTTCGGGGCCGACAACGATAACCGAACGGCCGGAATAGTCGACACGTTTTCCCAACAGATTCTGACGGAAACGACCCTGTTTCCCCTTCAAAACGTCGGACAGAGACTTCAACGCCCGGTCTTTGGGTCCGTTGACGGGTTTGCCCCGGCGGCCGTTGTCAATCAACGCGTCCACCGCTTCTTGTAGCATCCGCTTTTCGTTGCGGATAATAATCTGGGGAGCGTTCAGTTCAATCAGCTTCCGCAGACGGTTGTTCCGGTTGATGACCCGGCGATACAGGTCGTTCAGGTCGGAGGTGGCGAATCGGCCGCCGTCCAGCTGGACCATCGGGCGGATGTCCGGGGGACATACGGGAAGTACGTCGAGAATCATCCATTCGGGACGGTTGCCGGAAAGACGAAAAGCTTCCACGATTTCCAAACGCTTGACCAATTTCAGCCGCTTTTGGCCGGTGGCGTCTTCCAATTCGTTGCGAATCTCATCGGACAAAACGTCCAGGTCGATTTCCGCCAACAGCTTCTTCACGGCTTCGGCACCCATATCGGCAACGAAGTCGTTTTCGCCGTAGTACATTTCTTTCAGTTCGGCGTATTCCTTTTCGGTCAGGATATCCTTTTTCTTCACCGCACCGTTGACGACCTTTTCGTTGACGTCGGTTACGATGTAAGCACCGAAATACAGGACCTGTTCCAACTGCTTGGGCTGGATGTCCAGCATCTGACCGATGCGGGAAGGAATCCCTTTGAAATACCAGATGTGGGAAACGGGAGAGGCCAATTCGATATGACCCATCCGTTCCCGGCGGACTTTTGCCCGGGTGATTTCAACGCCGCAGCGTTCACAGACTTTTCCTTTATAACGGAAACGCTTATACTTACCGCAGTGACATTCCCAGTCCTTCATAGGCCCGAAGATGCGTTCGCAGAACAGACCTTCCCGTTCGGGTTTGAGGGTGCGGTAGTTGATGGTTTCGGGTTTCTTTACTTCCCCGTGAGACCAGGAACGAATCTTTTCGGGAGAAGCAAGGGCAATTTTAATTGCACTGAAATCGCTCTCATTGTTGGGGTCGTGGGGACGGGGATGGCCGGCGTCTTCGGTCACTTGCGCCAGAAGATCGGTCTCAGGAGCGGAAACGTTGGTCAGTTCATCCAGGTCGAGAATTTCGTGCATCGATTCAAATTCGTTCATACTGTTCCGTCCTCCTTATTCTTGAATTTCCCCATCTTCGCCGGAAACGGTTCCGTCGTAGAGGGTTTCATCTTCTGCAACGCCGTCCAATTCCGGAACGTCCAGGGTGTCCAGGAAGGAATCGTCGGAGTTGCTGAATTCATCTTCAAACTCACTGAAATAGTTGCCGGTGTTCGTGCCGGTGGCGGGCAGGTCGTCGGGGGTGGGCAGAGCCATCCGGGCGTCTACCATATCCTCGTCGTAGTTGGTGGTAATATCCACTTCTTCCCCGTCCTTGGCAAGAATCTTCACGTCCAGACACAGAGCTTGCAGTTCTTTGACCAGAACCTTGAAGGATTCGGGAATACCGGGCTTGGGAATGTTGTATCCCTTGACGATGGATTCGAAGGTCTTCACGCGGCCCACGGTATCGTCGGACTTGACGGTGAGCATTTCTTGCAGGGTGTAAGCGGCACCGTAGGCTTCCAGAGCCCAAACTTCCATTTCCCCGAACCGCTGACCGCCGAACTGAGCTTTCCCGCCCAGAGGCTGCTGGGTAACCAGAGAGTAGGGACCTGTGGAACGGGCGTGAATCTTATCGTCAACCAGGTGAGCCAGTTTCAGATAATACATTACGCCAACGGTGACGTTGCCTTCGAAAGGCTGACCGGTACGGCCGTCGTAAAGAACGGTCTTCCCGTCGTGGTTGTATCCGGCTTTATCCAGACACTTTACAATATCTTCTTCGGAAATACCGTCGAATACGGGAGTCATTACCTTCCAACCCAATTTCCGGGCGGCCATACCGAGATGGACTTCCAACACCTGGCCGATGTTCATACGGGAAGGAACGCCCAGGGGGTTGAGCACGATATCCAGCGGCGTGCCGTCGGGCAGGTAAGGCATATCTTCTTCCGGCAGAATCCGGGAGATAACACCCTTGTTACCGTGGCGGCCGGCCATCTTATCGCCCACGCTGATCTTACGGCGCTGTGCGATATACACCCGGACCACCATATTGGTGGAGGGAGAAAGTTCGTTGGAATTTTCCCGGGTAAATACTTTGACGTCAACGACCGTGCCGTATTCTCCGTGAGGAACCTTCAAAGAGGTATCCCGGACTTCTCTGGACTTTTCGCCGAAGATGGCACGGAGCAGGCGTTCTTCCGCGGTCTGTTCCGCATCGCCCTTGGGAGAAACGCGACCGACCAGGATATCTCCGGAGTGCACTTCCGCACCGATGCGGATGATACCCCGTTCGTCCAGGTCCGCCAACAGGTCTTTGGAAACGCCGGGAATGTCCGCGGTGATTTCTTCGGGCCCGAGTTTGGTTTCTTTGGCGTCGATTTCGTATTCTTCAATATGAATGGAAGTATAGATATCTTCCTTCACGAGACGTTCGTTCAAAAGGACGGCGTCTTCGTAGTTGTAACCTTCCCAGGTCATAAAGCCGATGAGCATATTCCGGCCCAACGCCAATTCTCCGTTCTGGGTAGAAGGACCGTCGGCAATCACGTCGCCGGCTTCGATCCGGTCGCCCACGTTGACGATGGCCCGCTGATTGAAACAGGTCCCGTGGTTGGAGCGAAGGTACTTCACAGTGGGGTAGCGGTGGGAAATTCCGTCGTCGCCCAGGATATAAATTTCGTCGGCGTCAACCTTGGTGACTACACCGGACTGACGGGCAACGATACAAACGCCGGAGTCCACGGCAGCCCGATGTTCCATACCGGTACCGACGAAGGGAGCTTCGGTGCGAATCAGAGGAACGGCCTGACGCTGCATGTTCGCACCCATCAAGGCACGGACGGCGTCGTCGTGTTCCAGGAAGGGGATCATCGCCGTAGCGATGGAGACCAGCATCCGGGGGGTGACGTCCATATAGTCGACCCGTTCCCGTTCCACTTCCAGAATGGCGTCTCTCAGACGGGCGGCAACCCGCTTGTTGACAAAGCGGCCTTCTTCGTCCAGGGGTTCGTTAGCCTGAGCCACGATGAAACCGTCTTCGAAGTCAGCGGTCATATAGACCACTTCTTCCTGAACGATGCCGGTTTCTTTGTCCACGGGACGGTAGGGAGCTTCGATAAAGCCGTATTCGTTGATACGGGCATAGGTAGACAGGTAAGAGATCAGACCGATGTTGGGTCCTTCGGGGGTTTCCACGGGGCACATACGGCCGTAGTGGGTGTAGTGCACGTCGCGGACTTCCATCCCGGCCCGGTCACGGGTCAAACCGCCGGGGCCCAGGGCCGACAGACGGCGTTTATGGGTCAGTTCCGCCAAGGGGTTGGTCTGGTCCATAAATTGAGACAGGGGAGAAGAACCGAAGAATTCCCGAATCGCGGCGGAGACCGGACGGGTGTTCAACAGATTCTGAGGCGTGACCACTTCGGTATTCTGCATATTCATCTTTTCCCGGACGGAGCGTTCCATACGGGCAAAGCCGATTCGCATTTGATTCTGCAACAGTTCGCCCACGGAACGAATACGACGGTTGCCCAGATGGTCGATATCGTCAATGGAGCCAACACCGTGCTGCAAGCCGATGAAATAGTTCACCGAAGCGAAGATATCTTCGTTACAGATGGTCAAAGGAATCAATTCGGGCAGACGGGCACGGCATTCTTCCACGAGTGCCGCTTCGTCGTCGCCGCATTTTTCCAAAATTTCTTGGAGAACGGAGAATTTGACCCATTCGTTTACCCCGGCCTTCAACGGGTCGAAGGAAACGAAATTCTTCATATCAACCATTCCGTTGGAGAAGACCCGAAGTTCGGTCTCGTCGGCCAATTTCAGGTAAACTTCACAGACCCCGGCAGCTTCCATTTCTTTGGCAAGAGCGGAAGATACCACGGTTCCGATATCCCCGATGACTTCGCCGGTGAGAGGAGCCACCACGGGACGGGACAGCTCGTGTCCGACGATACGGCCGGAGAGAGCCACCTTTTTATTATATTTGTAGCGACCGACACGGGTCAGGTCGTAGGTACGTTCATTGAAAAAGAGATTGTCGATGTGGGAAATAGCGGATTCCACGGTGGCAGGTTCGCCGGGACGAAGCTTCTTGTACAGTTCCACAAGGGCCGTGGCACGGTTGTGAGAAACGTCCTTGTCCAGCGTCGCCAGAATGCTGGCGTCTTCCCCGAAGGTCTCCTTGATTTGTGCATCGGTTTCAATCCCGAAAGCACGAATCAGCGTGGTAACGGGGAATTTCTTACCCTTATCCACGCGAACGTAAAGCACGTTATTGGCGTCGGTCTCGTATTCCACCCAGGGACCGCGGTTGGGCATCACGGTACCGGCGAACAGCTTGTGGCCGATCTTATCGGTCTCCAAGGTATAATAGATCCCGGGAGAGCGGACCAACTGAGAGACCACGACGCGTTCTGCACCGTTGATGACGAAGGTACCGGTTTCGGTCATCAGGGGGAAATCACCGAAGAAAATGCTCTGTTCCTGAATTTCACCGGTCTGATTGTTGGTCAGACGGCAGGTGACGTGCAGGGGGGCGGCAAAGGTAACGTCCCGCTCCCGGCATTCTTCTACGGGATATTTGGGCTTCTCGTCGATTTTATAGTCCACATAATCCAAACGGATCACACCGGTGTGGTCAATAATATTCGACGAATCTTTCAGGACCGACTTCATCCCCTCTTCCACGAACCAGCGGTAGGAATCCAGCTGGACGTTGATCAGGTTGGGAAGTTCGTACTTCTGACTGGGCTTGCCGAAGTTTACGCGTTCACTTTTTCCGAAGTTTTCGTAAAAAGCGCCGACTTCTTTGGGGTCCAACATCAACTTCATCTCCATTCCAGAATTTTGACTCTTGATTTTTTCTCGTTTTTGTGCTATAATAGGCTCCGGTAAAAACCGGTTCGCCGTTGTGTGTGCCGGCGTCAACAGGAGGCTTTTTTCAGAAAAAACCGCACCGTTGACAGATTTTTCCGAAATGCCTGCCCAAAAGAGGGCATACTCCCATTATCCTATTATGGCAATATACAATTTTATCACAAGTTCAAGGGTTTGTCAAGGACTTGGGACGATTTTTTGCACAAAAAACTGATTTTTGTGAATAATGCTGATTTCTAGGGGATTTTTACCGTATAAAATCTGCGTTGTGAACAAAAGCGAAGATTTTGCCCTCAAAAAGGAGTGTTTTTAGTGGCCAAATTACCCAACCAGGACCTGCACGGAGCGGAGATCACCCCGGGCACGGTGATGGTGCTTTCCTTCACCTTTATTTTGATGGTGGTTCTGATCGTGATGGGGGTCAAAGTCGACCTTCCCGTGTTGATTTTCGTGGGGCCGCTCTTCTTTGCCGTGGGGATTCTTCTCTGCCTTCCCAATCTGAAAAACTGGGTCAAAGGAAAAATCAAAGAACACCGCATCCGCACCGGGAAAGAACGCCCCGAACAAAAAAAGACCTGGAATCCCAATCATCCCTTTGACGATTGAACCACCCAGAAACAGAAAACCCATTTTCTTCTTTATTATGTAAACATTTTGAGCGATCGCGGGCATCAAACGAAAGGCGATGTCTGAGGAAAGTCCGGGCTCCCACGGGAAAGGATAACGGATAACGTCCGCCGAAGGTGACTTCCGAGATAGTGCAACAGAAAACAACCGCCGCAAGGTAAGGGTGAAAAGGCGAGGTAAGAGCTCACCGGAGGGGCGGCAACGTCTCTCGCTGTGTAAACCTTATCCGGAGCAATGCCGTGATGTGACCCCACAGGTCTCCCGTCCGGGGTACAGAGGCAGCTGGAAATATGCGGTAACGCATATTCGAGATAGATGATCGCATAACACAGAACCCGGCTTACAGAAATGTTTACATAATAAAGAAGAAAATTTTTTTATCCCCGAAAGGAGTTTTTTATGAGCAGTTTTGAAAATCTTCGCATCGTGGACAACTTTTATCAGACGTCGTTGTTCTTTCCGATGCCTACCGTAATTATCAGCACCCTGTGTGAGGACGGGAGCACCAATCTTGGGCCCTATTCTTTGGTGCAACCCTATTACGTGGCGGGGAAAGACTATTACGCGATGCTTCTTTGCTGCCGCAACTCTTCCAATACCGCACAGAATATTTTGCGCAACGGCAAATGCGCCCTGAATTTTATCACCGACGAGCCCAAATATTTCAAAGAGGCGGTCAAACTGTCCTGGCCCGGAGATAAGCCGGAAGAAAAAATGCCGAAATGCAACTTCAAACTGGAACAAAGCCTGCTGCAAGAAGAACGTCCCGAAGACCCTCGCCCGTTGGTGTTGTCGGAGGCGATGCAAGTCATCGAATGTACCTGGGTCCGGGAACTGGACGGGGCAGAAAACGACCTTCCCGGTCAGTTGAACGGCTACGACGGCCCCTACCACGACTTCAACGGAATTACCAGCAAATTCGGTGCACACTTCATCTTGAAGATAGATAAAATTCTGATGAAGAAAAAATACCGGGACGCCATCATCAACGGCGTAAAAGCCAAAGACTTTCCCAATCTTCCCGTGGACTACGGATACCGGGACAGCAAAAATTTCTGGTTCCACCGCAAAACCCGAATGCGGGCAGAACTGTTGCAGATGCGTCAGGCATCCTTGGAATCCGTCCGTTACGCCGCCGACCGGGTGGACGACAAAATCAAATTCACCGACGAAGCGTTGATGACCGTCCTCGCCGTACCCCGGGTATTCCTTCCCCTGGTACTGAAAGGCTGCGTGGACTGGGCCCGGGAAAACAACGTAGACCTCATCACCGAAGAACATATGAAAATCATCAACGATAAACGGGCCAAAGAAAAAAATAAAAAATAAAGAAATCCCCGCCGTGAACGGCGGGGAATTTTTTATTTGCGCAGCAATTTCCGGAAAATCATCTGCCCGCCGTAAAAAGTCCCGACAAACAGGCAGAACAATACGTATAAAAATCTCATAGACACCTCATATCACGTAAAACAAAATACAAATATATTGCAAAATACTGCCCAGCACCACGAAAATGTGGAACACCGAATGGATATACCGGCATTTTCGTCCAAAGCCGTAAAAAACCGCGCCTACCGTGTAGGCGATGCCTCCGGCCAAGAGCCAGGCAAGACCCGGCAGCGGGATGGCTTGCAGGGTGGGCTTGACCGCCAGGACCACGCTCCAACCCATTCCGATATAGCAGACCATCGCAAATTTTCCGTATTTCTTCAAATCAATGGCGGTGAAAACCGTTCCCAGGGCGGCAAAGCCCCAAACGATGGAGAACAGTCCCCAGGCGGCAAAGGGAGATACCGGACGGATACCGCAAAGCAGAATGGGCGTGTAGGTTCCAGCAATAAGAAAATAGATGGTGCAGTGGTCCATTACCTGCATTACCTTTTTCGGCAATTCCGCTTTCAATCCGTGGTAAACGCTGGACATCGTATATAGTATCACCATCGTTCCCCCGTAAATGGAGCAGGACACCACGCCCCAGGGGTCGCCCCGAAGGGCGGAGACCAAAACGCTCAATACCAGGGCAAGGATTCCAAAGCCGCCCCCTACGATGTGGGTGACCATATTAAATATTTCTTCTCCCCGGGTATAGTCGGGCAAGATGCGGTCGCAAAGTTTCGTTCGTGTCATAAAATTATCCTTTCGTCGGCGGGTTGCGTGTTTGACAGGATTATTATATCCCCGTCAACGGCAAAATGCAACCTACCGTTTTCGTTTTGTTCTCTCCCCTTCGTCGACCCCCTTGTAGAACTGCAAAAAAACTACTCTACGCCCCTCTCTACCGGGAGTAGAGTTCTTGTATTTTCCCTTCTCCTTCCGAAAAAATTGAGAGAAAGAAACGGTTGACATTTCCGGAAGGTTATGGTATACTGAAACCAAGAAAAACTATACGGCAACGAAAGAAAGGAGCATTTCCTATGGAACAAACGGATAAAAAGTACGAGGCGCTGTTTACGCCTTGGAAGATCGGCAACGTGGAAATCAAGAACCGCATCGTAATGTGTCCGATGGGGGGAACGTCCCTGTTCGGATGGTTCGAATTGACCGGCTGTCACTTTGACAAAGAAGCCGCAAAACTTTTCCTGGAACGGGCGAACAACAACGTGGGATTGATTATTCCCGGCATCGCCCCCTTGCGGGACACCTTTTGGGGCAAGTGGCTCTGGCAGAATCCCAAAATGTTTGAAGAACTCAAAGAGTTTATGGACGAAATCCATAAAACGGGGGCGAAACTGTTCGTTCAACTGACCGCCGGGATGGGCCGGTCTTGGGCGATTACCGAATTGGTTGCCCCGCTGCACAAGAATAAATTTACCCGGGCGTTGGTCAAACCCATCATCGACACGTCTCACGAATTGGCGTGCCCCAGCCCCCAGAGATCCCGTTGGGCGCACGACATTGAATGTCCCGAAATGACCGTGGAACAGATTCACGAGATTATCGAGGCTTTCGCAAAAACGGCAAAACTCTGCAAAGACGCCGGGGTGGACGGTGTGGAAGTCCACGCGGTCCACGAAGGCTACCTTCTCGACCAGTTCGCCATTGAATTTTTCAACAAGCGCACCGACGAATACGGCGGAAGTTTTGAAAACCGCTATCGGTTCGCCGCCGAAGTGGTCAAGGCAATCAAAGAAGCCTGCGGAACCGATTATCCCGTTTCTCTGCGGTATTCGGTAGAATCCAAGATGAAGGGATTCTGCGAAGGGGCAATGCCCGGCGAGGACTACGTGGAAGTGGGCCGGAATATGGAAGAATCCGAAAAGGCCGCCAGATATTTGCAAGACGCCGGATACGATATGCTCAACGCCGACAACGGCACCTACGACTCCTGGTATTGGGCTCATCCCCCGATGTATATGCCCGAAAACTGCAACCTGGACGACGTTGCCCACATCAAACAGTTCGTGGACATTCCCGTGGTCTGTGCCGGACGGATGGACGTGGAGACCGGGGCGAAGGCCGTTGCCGAAGGTCGCATCGACGGCGTAGGGGTCGCCCGCCAATTCCTGGTAGACCCCCAATGGGTCACCAAGGTCATTGAAGACCGGTTGGAAGACATCAAACCTTGTATCTGCTGTCATTCCGGATGTTTCAACTTCTCTTCCTCCAAGGGGCACGCCAACACCCAGGACCTGACCGATACGATGGGGCTTGCCCGGTGTGCTCTGAATCCCGAAACGATGCAGTCGAAGAAATACAAGGTGGCACCGGCGAAAAAGGCCAAGAAGATCGCCGTCATCGGCGGTGGTATCGGGGGAATGGAAGCGGCCATTCTTTGCGCGAAACGGGGCCATACGGTGACGTTGTACGAAAAGAGCGACAAATTGGGCGGCGTGTTTCTTGCCGCAGCGGCGCCCGACTTTAAAGAAAAAGACAAAGCCCTGATTACCTGGTACATCCGGGAACTTTCCAAATATCCCATCGACGTGAAGATGAACACCGAAGTTAACGACGTGAAATCCCTGGACGCCGACGAAATTATCGTCGCCACCGGGGCGGTCGCGAAAAAGATTCCCGTCAAGGGTGCCGAAACCGCCGTGGAAGCGGTAGATTACCTGCTGGGCAACAAGCCCGTAGGCGAAAACGTGGTGGTCGTCGGCGGCGGTCTTACGGGGTGTGAAATTGCTTACGACCTGTATTTGAAGGGCAAAAAGCCGGTCATCGTGGAGATGCAAGACGACCTTATCACCACCAAGGGCATCTGCCTTGCTAACACCAGTTACCTGCGGGATTTCTTTAAGACCAACAAAGTTCCCGTCTTTCTGGAAACGTCTCTTTGTGAAATCGGCGACGGCAACGTCACCCTGAAAGACAAAGAAGGCAAGACCTTTACCGTGGACACCGATTCGGTGATTCTCTCGGTGGGGTACAATCCCGCCCCCGTAGCCCCCAAAGCAAGCCATATCCACGTCATCGGAGATGCCGCCAAGGTAGGCAATCTGCGGACGGTCATCTGGGGCGCCTGGGACGTGGCGATGAAACTGTAATCCATACAAAAAACTGAGAAAGGGTCTTATTTATGATACTTACCAAAGAACAGCAAGAGATTCTGGACGGAAAACGGGGAGAAACTCTTGGAAAAGTAATGAAAACCCTGGTGATGTACGGAGACGCCTTCGGCGCAGAAAAATTGGTTCCCATCACCTCCGATTACAACCACCTGGTCACCTCCTTCGGGCTGAAAGTAATGTCCCCCGTGTACGATCTGATGCAGCAACTGTTGGACGCCGACGTGGTTTCGGGGCAGAAATTTTCCGTGGACCCCCGCCCCATCGACAAAAACGTTCCCGCAAATCTTCTGCAAAATCTGGTCTTCAATAAGTTTATGTATACAAAACAGGGCTTTTACGAAGAACAGTTGAACAAATTGGGGCTTTTGAACGAAGACGCCTTCACCTGTACGTGTTATATGGACGAGGTGGGCAACAAGCCCAAGAAAGGAGACGTTCTTTCCTGGGCGGAATCCAGTGCCGTTGTCTACGCAAACTCGGTGCTGGGAGCGCGGTGCAACCGCAACTCCGGAATTATTGACATTATGGGGTCCATCGTGGGATACGTTCCCTACTTCGGGCTTCTCACCGACGAAGGCCGGAAGGCAACGTGGGTGGTCAAAATTCAGACCACGAAAAAACCCGAAGCCCAACTGCTGGGCTCTGCCATCGGAATGAAGGTAATGGAAGACGTCCCCTACGTGGTGGGACTGGACCAATGGCTGGGCACGGAATTAAACGACGCCGCCTGCGCTTACCTGAAAGATTTCGGCGCCGCCACCGCATCCAACGGAGCGGTCGGTCTGTATCACATTGCCAACCTCACCCCGGAAGCCGTGGAATCGGGGGAAAGTCTGATTGCCGACGGGGCGAAGGAATATATCATTGACGATGCAGAACTGGAACGGGTACAAAAGAACTATCCCGTCATCTGGAAAAATCCCGACGCCACCCCCAAACTCTGTTTCGTTGGCTGTCCCCATCTTTCGTTGGAACAGTTGAAGACCTGGACGGTGAATCTGGAAGAATCCCTGAACAAGAACGGCAAAAAGAAGGTCGTCATTCCCACCGTTTTCACCGCCGCTCCCGGCGTTCTTCGGGCTTTTGCCGAGACCGAATACGCAGAACGGCTGAAAAAGACCGGCGTTATCACCTCTTACATCTGCCCGCTGATGTATATGAACAATCCTCTTTGCAAAAAAATGCCGGTCATCACCTCTTCCAATAAACTGCGCACCTACACCAGCGCCCGGTACTACACCGACGCCGAAATTCTCGAAACCATTACAGGAGGAACGAAATGATGAAACAGTTTCAAGGACGGGTGGTAACCCCCGGTCAAGTCACCGCCGAAGCCGTCGTCACCACCGAAGGATTCAACACCCTTGCTTCGTTCCAGATGGCGTTGCAATTCGGAGATAAAGAAGTGAAATGCGGAGACCAGAGCAACCGGCAGCTGTACGGGAAACCCTTGCTGGGCAAGGCGTTGTGCCTGCCCCAGACCATCGGTTCCACCACCGGGGGATTGGTTCTGTACTGCGCTTGCTCGATGAAGAAAAACCCCGCCTGTATGTTGTTTGCAAACCCCATCGACTCTTTGGCCGCCGCCGGTGCGGTGTTGGCCGACGTTTGGGTGGACGGAGTCACGATGCCCGTAGTCGATTCTCTGGGAGAAGAGTTTCTAAACTACGTCAAGGACGGAATGACCATTTCGGTAAAAGAAAACGGCATCGTGGAAGTGACGGAATAACGTTGCAAACCAAATAAAAAAGAGAGACCTTTGCAAAGGTCTCTCTTTGAATTTGCTGAAAAAATCAGTCGGCAGAGTAGGGCAGAAGTCCCAGCTGACGGGCACGTTTGATGGCCTCAGTCAGAGCTCTCTGATGGTAAGCGCAAGTAGCGGTGACGCGGCGGGGCAGAATCTTGCCTCTTTCGCTCATAAACTTACGCAATTTTGCAACGTCTTTGTAATCGATGGTGCAGTTGGGGTCGGCACAGAACTGGCAGACCTTCTTGCGGGGCTTTCTCTTGAAGTCCCGGGGGGCTCTTTCAGCGCGTTCTGCGGGAGCAGCGGCGGGAGCCTGAACGGGAGCTACGTTATTATTCTCCATTTTGGAAATCTCCTTTCGTAAATTCAAAGTCGCTTCCCTTAGAAGGGCAACTCAGCATCGTTTCCGTCCACGTCCTTAATGTCGGAGAAGAAATCGGCGTTGGATGCGTTGGAGAAGCCTTCCCGGTCACCGGCCGTGGGCATTGCGGCGGAAGCGGAGGAATCGCGGTTCTTGGATTCACCGAACTGCAATTCGTCTACGATGACGCGAACGGTACGCCGGCTGTGGCCTTCCTTGTCCTTCCACTGGTCGACCTGGATGTTCCCAAAGACGATGATGGAAGAACCTTTGCGGAAGTACTTGCTCAAAAAGTCGGCGTTCCGATTGAACGCGGTACAGTCGATAAAGTCGACCTGGCGTTCGTTGGAATCCTTACTGACGTATTTGCGATTCACGGCAACGGTGAACTGTACAATGGAGACGTTGTTTGCAGATGTTTTCAGTTCGGGGTCTGCGGTGAGTCGGCCCATCAGAATCACTTTGTTAATATTCATATGCGGAATCGCTCCTTTCGGGATGTGTTTTTTGTGTGCTTATTTGTCGGTTCTCACAACGAGAGAACGGAGCACGCCGTCGGTAATACGGTAATTACGTTCCAGCTCTTTGGGGAAGGTGACGTCAGCGGTGAAGTTGATGAGAACATAGTAAGCGTCGGTCTCATAATTCACGGCGTAAGCCATTCTCTTCTTGCCCCAAACGTCGACGTTGTCGATAGTCGCACCGTTGTCGGTCATCAATTTCTTGAATTTCTCCACGGCACCGTTCAGAGCTTCCTCGTCAGCGTAAGTTTTCAGGCTGAGAGCGAATACGGTTTCGTACTTGGCAGTCATTCTTTCATACCTCCTTATGGACTCGGCGAAATTCGCCTGTAAGGCCCGCGGTTTCTCCCGTGGGCAAGGAAACAGACTCACGGACTTATTCCGTCAGTACAGGGTATTATACCTTATTTCAAAAGAAATGTCAAGATAGTTCATAAAAATTTTAGAATTATACTGACAAAATCCGGGGGGGGTCGCCGTTTAATGAAATTTGATAACCAAAAAGGAAAGAAAACCTATTGACAAAGCGACGAAAATCGTGTAAAATAGAGATACATAAAACAGAAAAAGAGGTATTGTTATGAAACGACTGTTAGCACTCATCCTTTGTCTTCTTCTGACGTTCGGTCTTGTGGCCTGCGGGGAAACGGAAGTCCCCACCGACAGCGCCGCCGGGGCGGATTCTTCTGCGGACGCAAACGCCTCCCAGGGCGGGAACGATTCTTCCGACAAGAACGACGAACAGGGAGAATTCCAGATTTGGGACGACGATATGGAACACAAGTTCCTTGCCACCGACATCACCAATCATAGCGTCGTCGTCTTTGACCTGAACGCCTGTGAAGGAGATTTCGAACTTCTGAAAAACGATTCTATGCGGGGAATCGTGGTGTGGGAATGGGATTCTGACGACGACCCCAACTGTAAAATCAAACCCGGTGCGGGACTTGACTCTGCCAAATTCCGCTATTCTCCTTATTACAAGAAAGACGTCATCATCGCTTGCTCTTCCTCCGGTTGGGCCGGGGTGATCGACTACGAAGAAAAATCCCTGCTGTGGGAATATCAAGTGGGCGAAGGCCCTCACTCCATTGAAATGCTTCCCAACGGCGACGTGGTCGTGGCTTGTTCCAGCGACCCCGGGAAGTTAGCCTACGTTCCCCTTTCTGCCGGAATCACGAAGCCCACCACGTCCATCCCCAGCCTGTGGTGCCACGGCGTGAGCTGGGACCCTGACCTGGAATGTCTGTGGGTTCTGGAAGACGTTGGCGTGTATCAGGTATTGATTTCCAATATGGGCAAAGAAAACGCGAAACTTTCCCGCATCAACGGCTCCGGCGCGACCTTTACAAACAGCAATAAAGGGAAAGAAGAAGAAGCCGGCGGCCACGCCCTTTCCCCCATCTACGGAGAACCCGGAAAATACTGGGTTTCCTCCGCTCGGTATATGTGGATCTTTGATTCGGAGACCGAAACGCTGACCCGCAACTACCCCAGAGCCACTACCCTGACCGCGAAGACCAACATCAAGGGGATCGCCTCCTTCCCCGACGGGACGGTGGTGGAAACCATTTCTTCGATGACCGAAAACACCACCCACGACTGGTCCTGCGACGGATTCCGTGTCATCATTCGGAAACTGTCCGAAGGTAAGGTAAAGAAGGTCGTGGACGAATCGGTAGACATCGTCTTTGATACCGACCACCGGGAATTCTACAAAGTCCAACCTTTCACCAAGGACTACCGGTAAGGAAGTGCAAAATTCCGTGCCCTGCCAAACGGCAGGGCACTTTTATTCCGGAACCGTTGTTCCCCGACGTTGCAACGGCAAAACAAAAAATGCAGGAAAAAACAATGAAAAAATCAAACTCAATGGGGATTGCATTGGCAATGCTTGCCGCGGCGCTGTACGCCGTAAACTCCCCCTTTTCTAAACTGCTTTTGGACTATATGCCCTCCACGTTGATGGCAGGATTTTTATACCTTGGCGCCGGACTTGGTATGGGTGTCGTGGCCGGAATCCGAAAATGGAAAAAACAGGAGCGGACCGAGGAAAAAATCACGAGATCCGACCTCCCATACACCGTTGCAATGATTGTTCTGGACATTGCCGCCCCCATTTTTTTACTGCTCGGTCTTTCCCATACCACGGCGGCGAACGCATCTCTGCTGAACAACTTTGAAATCGTGGCGACCGCCCTGATTGCCCTGATGATATTCCGGGAACGCATCAGCAAACGGCTGTGGTTCGGCATCGGATTTGTAGTCGTGTCCTGCGCCCTTTTGTCCCTGGAAGACCTGTCCGGATTTCGATTTTCCGTGGGGTCTTTGTTTATTCTTCTGGCCTGCGTCTGCTGGGGTGTCGAAAACAACTGCACCCGGAAACTTTCTTCCAAAGACCCACTGGAAATCGTATTGCTCAAAGGGATTTTCTCCGGCCTCGGCTCGGTCATCATCGGCTTGGTCATCGGCGAAAGAATTACCCACCTTTGGAGTATTCTTCCGGTCCTCGGAGTGGGCTGTGTGGCCTACGGACTGAGCATCTTTTTCTACGTTCACGCCCAGCGGTACCTCGGTGCGGCCCGCACCAGCGCCTATTACGCCATTGCCCCCTTTTTCGGAGCCTTTCTTTCCCTAATCATCTTCCGGGAACTGCCCCCTTATACCTTTTTTATCGCCCTCGGCCTGATGGCGATAGGAGCCTGGCTCTGCTCCTCAGACGAGCCGATTTTCCCAAAAAAACAACGAAACCGCGAGGAAAAGTAAGCCGTTTTTTACAGTTTCAGCTCCAAATCAACACATCTCCCCCTTCGTGTTGTTCCAATCTCCGCTTCGGTGTGGTACAATAAAGCCACATAATCAAAGGAGGTTCGAACAATGAACACAGACAAAATTTTAGCAGAAGCAATTGCAAAGGATTATGCACCCAAGGACAATTCGAAAATTATTGCCCTCAAAAAATTGGACAACCGGGCCAAACTCCCCGCCACGGTTTTTACCTACACTTGCGGGATTGTGTCCGCCCTGGTGTTCGGCACGGGAATGTGCCTGGCAATGCAGGTCATCGGCACCGGCCTTGCGGGGATGGTGCTGGGCATCCTTATCGGGGTCCTCGGCCTTGTAGGTTGCGGTATCAATTATCCCATTTATAAGAAACTGCTAGAAAAGGGCAAGGAAAAGTATGCCTACGAAATCGTGCAGCTTGCCCGGGAAATCGCAGACGAATAATTGTATTTTTCATAAGGAGCGATACGATGAATCCATCCGAAAGCAAGTATTTTAATACTGCCACGAAAATGGACCGTGCATTGATTTCTCTGCTCAAAAAGAAACCCTTGGACTACATCACCGTATGTGAAATCTGTAAAACGGCGGGCGTAAACCGTTCCACCTTCTATTTGCACTACGATACCATCGGGGATCTGCTCAACGAAACGGCACGGTATTTGCTCAACGATTTTCTCTCCTATTTCTCTACCGATACGCAATCCATCGCCTTGAATCTTACCAATTGCCAGCGGGGAGAATTGCTGTTTATCTGCGACGAATATTTAACCCCCTATTTAACCTACGTCAGAGAGCATAAGGAAGTTTTCGGTACGGCATTGGTGCACAATAAAACCCTTGGATTTGAAGACGTGTACAAGCGTATGTTTGAACACATTTTCAACCCCATTTTAGACCGCTTTCACTACCCCACAAGCGACCGCCCGTACGTGATGATGTATTATCTGAACGGAATCAACGCCATCATCCTGGAATGGCTGAAAAACGGCTGTGACAGATCCATCTCCGAAATTTCCGAAATCATCTCGGTTTGCATTTACGGCCTGCGAAAACCCGAAAACCTCGACTTTTTAGACGGGACCCCAACCCCCGACGCTCATTAACAACGACAAAATCGGAGTGCCACGAACGTGACACTCCGTAATTTTTTTCCTTTTATTTTTAACGCTCCGATTGCGCAGCAAACCGCTCATCCGCACAGGACGTTCCAAAGTACATCAGCTCCCAAACGGCAGGGTCACTCACCTTTTCCGCAACTTTGCCATTAACAAGTTTCTCAATGGTAGCGGTGCCTTCAAATCGTAGATATCCACCGTCAAACCCGACAAGTTTAGCAAGAATTCCTATCGGCTTCGGAAGAACGTCCACAAAACAGGTTTTATTGATATCGCCGTGACGGTCGTAAATAATGCGATATTCCTCCCCCGCCTCGGTGGTATATTCGTAAACGACTTTATTATATACGGGTTTTCCGGTATATTCGTCGATATACCGCCCCTCGGGCTTGAATTTCAGAGTGTGATTGGAATTGTCCCCGAGAATCTCGCCGCCCTTAGCAATCATAAAAACGTCGTGCTCTTTATATCCGTATTGCTTCCCCGCCGTGATCCACGAAGAAATAACCTTGTAATCGCCAATCTTGGCTCTGCCCCAATACCAATGATGCATCAGTTTAAGCATCGAAATATTGCCCCAGTTGTGATCGTGGTAGCCCGAACCTTCCAGATGAAGAGTCTTTCCGCCGTCATAAACCACGTCGGCAATAGCATTTCCTTCGGGAATCGCCGGAAGCCACGCAAAATAATACTCCTCGGCATCTCCAAAGAAGATACTGCCCGTTTGGGAACGCCAAGCAGGAATCGTACCATCCAAAGAGAGCGTTGCACTCATTGTTTTCCCTTGAAAAACCACGTCGTAGTGTTTCAGATCCCCTCGGCACCAACAATCCCCGACCCGAACGTCGCACCGGTCTTTCCCGTAATGACTTTCCTCAACGGTTGCATAAACTTCTTCCGAAAATTTTGTCCCGTCGGGAAGGGTCAATTCCATCGTGGACATTGGCGCGATAGGTCCATTGGCGTGGATGGGATTTTTTAAGTACATAAAAATCACAAGAATCGTTCCGTCGGGATAATGGGAATCGTAATACCACCATTCGTAGGACCCCTTCGATCCGTCCACCCGCGCTCCGTCTTCCCAAAGTTCCACCCGGTTTCGCGTAAGCCCCATCGTTTGATAATGCAGATCATCATCCGGATGAATGGATTTTTTCATTTTGCTCATATAACACACTCCACCCCATACTATTTTCGCATCTCTATTGTACCACATCCCCGACAAAGAAATCAATAGCTTTCTCAAATTTTCCAAATTTTTTCCAAAGGAGATGGTTGACCGTGCCGATTTGATTATCTGCTACACTGAGCACGAAAACAATTCCAAACTTTTTGGGAAAAATGAAAGAAACAGTTGAAAGATATATACTCTTGTGATATAATATAATGTAATATCTATAATTATATGCAAACACGTAAGAGAAGGAGTTGCAATTTGAAATGGCAGTGTGGTACAATGTCTTGACAGACAGAATAACTGTACCCATTTTTGCTCTGCACCCTTATTTAGATCTCAAAAGTCATCTTAGAGATATGGTTTGCCATACCTCTTTGGTGGCTTTGCTTTTTTGTTATTCGATAATGAAAAGAGGTATATTCTGTGACGGAGAAAGAGTTAAAAAAACTAAATCGCTATGAGCTTTTGGAACTGCTTATTATTCAAACAGAACGTGCTGACAAATTACAAGTAGCCTTAGAGAAAGTAGAGCGGCGTTTAATTGATCAGGACATTAACATTTCCACCTTGGGTTCAATTGCAGAAGCATCTTTGCACTTAAAAGGCGTTTTTCAGACAGCGCAGGATGCAGCAGATATGTATATCAATGCTGCAAAGAAACGTGCCGCAGAAATAGAGGAAGAAGCTTATAAGAAAAGTGATGCGATTATCGCGCAAGCTTTGGAAGAGGCAAGTCGCATTAAAGGTGAATGATAACGTATGAAGAAATACATAGGAAAACACAGCAATCAAGGGCTTCCGCCAATGGATGCTCTGCAAAAAGAATTAAAACGTGAACGGTATAAGCGTCGCTTCCACAAATTGCTTAAAAGCACCGTAAATGCATTGATCGTTGTTGCTGCGGTTGCTGCCCTGGTTGCCACCTTGATTCTGCCGGTTCTCCAAATTGCCGGCACCAGTATGGAACCAAATCTGAACGATGGAGACTTTGTTTTGCTGGTGAAAAAGAAGAATTTGCAAACAGGTGATCTTTGCGCCTTTTATTACTCGAATAAAATTCTGATCAAGCGGGTCATTGCCACCCCGGGAGATTATATCTGGATCGAATCTGACGGTACCGTTTTTCTGAACGGCAACCCGTTGGACGAGCCGTACATTAGCGAGAAGGCTTTGGGGGAATGCGACGTTGAATTTCCTTACCAGGTACCGGAAAACTGTTATTTTGTGATGGGCGATAAAAGAGAAACCTCAATTGATAGTCGCAGCAGTGTGATCGGTTGTATTCCCGAGGATCAAATCGTTGGCGAGATTTTTTGCAAATTCTGGCCTTTATCAGAATTTAAGCTCATAGATTAACACCCAATAAAACGATTGGAAAGGAGGTGTGATCTTGCCAGAGAAGGGACAAAAACTTTTAGAACAACTCAATATAATCAATCGAGACCGCCATAATCTCCGGCAGATCATCCCGACCCTTTCTTTGATCGTTGTATTGATCGTCTTTTGGAGTTTGAAACTTACCGGCATCGGTATAGCAGGGGAAGCGTTCTGCGGAAAGAAAGAACACGTCCACGGCGAAGAATGTGTCAACTGCACCATAGAGGAGCATATACATACAGCCGATTGTTACAGCGACATTACCGCAGACCTGGAAACAAGTGATGATTGGGAAATGACTTTGGCCGATATGGTCCGGGGCCCCACTACCAAGGAAAATGTGGTTTTGGTTGCTCAGTCTCAGCTGGGCTATACCGAAAGTACGCTGAATTTCCAGGTGGATGCTAATGGTGTTCGTAGAGGGATCACCCGCTATGGACAATGGTACGGGAACCCCTACGGGGATTGGTCGGCAATGTTCGTTTCCTTCTGCCTTGAATATGCAGGTGCAACGGATTTGCCGATAAATGCAGGTCCCGAATCTATGCGGTTAGAGTGGATCGCAGAAGAACTTTACAAAAGCGCACAAGAACGATCCCCGGAAATCGGAAATATCGTTTTTCTTCACAAGGGGGAATCAGCAAGCCAAAGCGCGAATGCGGTGGCAATTATCGTCGGCATCGACGATACATCGATTACAGTCATTGAGGGTGATTTAGACAACGCTGTTGGAGAAACACAATATCTTCTTAACGATCCCGCCATTATGGGGTATGGAGTCATTACAGAAGCAGATAGTATTACGGTGTTGGACGAGCCCTCCGTAGTAGCAACGGACTATACGATTTGGTTGGATGGTACGGATGGAGGCCTTGCGTTTCTGACCGGGTCACCGGACACCCCTTATACCGTTCAGGGTGGCAGTATTTTGAAGTTGCCTACCGAATGGACCTCTCCCAGTAAGTACAGTTACAAGTTACAGGGCTGGTACGATATAACCAACAATCGGTACTATTCCGCTGGCGGAGAAATGGAGGTAACCGGTAACGCAGTGCTGTATGCTGATTGGGTCGCCGCCACCTATGATATCGGTCAATTTAACGCCTATGTGGCCGATACGGTCAGTACCAATGAATTTATCACCACGCACCTGTTTGACTATAATTCCCTGTTTAATATCTTGTCTTCCGAGGCACAGATAACGGTGGGCGCATCGTCCCATTCAGAAACCTGGTCTACAATCAACAGCGGAAATGTGGGATATATGGATCGGGAGACACTGAATTTCGTATTTATTGATGGTGCTCCCAACTATCGAAACGGCAATTTGGCTTACTCCAACAACCGTCAGACCCACAATACATATCCTGGTGCCGGTATCGTTACCAGCGGAATCTATAACACGGCACGCTACTATGCGCTGTTCGATACGGAAGATTCCCTGGGTAAAAAATATTTGGGAACGGGCGACCATCTGTTCCAGATTATGACCGATCCCAACGATGAATACTACGGGTATTACTACTACGATTCCCAGCGCAATGCGGCATCCTACAACCAAAGCTTGGGGCGGTTCTATGTTTACGAATATTTAAGTGCCCCCTCTGATTCGGTTGGCTCTACCAATTCCGGTTTTCTGCCGCTAAACTCCCCCTATGCCAATACCAACGGAAACAATACCGCTACATACACCTATAACGGCATTAACGGGGAATACGCAGGTGTGAATCACTTCCAATATGCCTCCGGCTATTCAAATAGCGACCAAGTCCTTGCAAACTTTGCTTATGGTATGAAGACGGATATCCGGTTCAATTTGCCGGATGATACCGGAATCGACGGCAACAAGGATATCTACGGCAATGATATGCACTTCCATTTCTCCGGTGACGATGATGTGTGGGTGCTGATCGACGGAGAACTGGTGTTGGATATCGGCGGTATCCACGGTGTGGAAACCGGGGATATCAATTTCACCACCGGTGAGGTCTCCGTTCAGGACAGAGTTGTGGAAACCGTGGATATTTCTGCCGGCGAACACGTTATGACGGTGCTGTATTTGGAGCGTGGCGCATCCAGTTCCAACTGTGCAATTTACTTTAACCTGGCACCCCGATACAGTCTGGATATCCAAAAGGAGGATGTCCTGACTCAGCAGCTGCTGGACGGGGCACAGTTCTCTGTGTACACAGATGCGTCTTGTACAGTTCCTGCGGAGCTTTACACCAGTGAAGCCGCTTACGAGCAGGGGGATGCTGCTACCAACACCTTCACAGTTACAAATGGTGTTGCGCATATGTGGGGTTTGAGCCCCAGCAAGACTTATCACATCAAGGAGACAGGGCCACCCGCAGCGGTAGGTTACTCCACCCCCCAAGGGACGATCCAGATTACCATTGATAAATACGGCCAAGCTACCTACCACGTAGAGGTGGTAGACGATCCTTCTCCCGGCTTTACTGTTCACGGCGTCAGCATTGACGAGCAGAGCCAACGGGTCTACATCGTTGTTACCAATGCACCGGATACGGTAACTGACACCACAACGGTGCAGGTCATCAAAAAGTGGGAAGACACCGTCGACCACAGCGGTGATTACATTCAAGCATATCTGACCGTGACCGATCCCGACGGAACGGTTCGCAGGATCCGGGAGATCACCCTCAGCGATGAAAACGGTTGGATGTACACCTGGACCAACCTGCCCAAGTATGATTACGACACCTTGACCGAAGTTCAGTACAGTATTGAAGAATCCTACGAATCCGGTTACTACTCTACTGTCCGAAAGATCACGCAGATCGAGATATCGAAAACAGAGTGGGCGGAGGCCGCCAGCTTTGTTAACGGCGAAAGTTACATCTTGCGGCATAGCAACGGATACCTTTCTACGGTCTCAGCAACCGATGCAAAACTGACTTGGGTTGATGAAGCTACCGCCAAGGGATCTGCATTAGCGACCTGGACTGTAACTGTCAGCGGAGGAAAGGTGAAATTTACCAACGAAGCAGGACAGACGCTGACCTTTGTGTACAGCAGCCGTTCCAGTAGTCGTTACTTCTATGCTACAACCGACAATTCCGGTGTCCAGACATTTACGCCGGTAGATGCCGGTACCGGGTTCCGTTTCTACGCGACACGCAATAACAGCAGCAGCACCAAGTACTATATGGCTTCCTCCGGCATCAATAGCAATGGCCGAATCAGTACCACTAACGGCAGCTCCGGCGGGTTGATCCTGACACCTATGAAGAAAATCACCCAAACGGACATCCAGCAAGTTGAGGACTGGGCCTACCAGATTACCAATACACCGCTGGATTCCGATAACGAAACTGCCGTTGCGGTAACAAAGGAATGGGTGATTCCCGAAGGCTACGATTCAAAGCTGTATCAGGAATTTGCCGTAACTGTGCGTCTGTTTGCAAATGGTGTCGATACCGGACGTAGCATAACGTTAAACCTGAAAAACAATTGGCAAGGCGCTTTCCAAGGTTTACCCTATAAGGATACCAACGGAACCGTCATTCAGTACACTGTGGATGAGGTTTGGGAAAAGGAAAAGTGGTCCACGACTTACGGAGAAGTTCAAGCCAGTAGCGGCTCGCCACCTACCTACTCCATCATCATCACAAACACTTACCACCCGGGCGGTCCTGAGCTTCCTTCAACCGGCTCCCCGGCCCGACTGATGTATGTACTGTGTGGCTCAGCAACCATTCTGGGCACACTGGCATATGGAATCGGATCAAGGCGCAAGCGGGAAAGGAGGTTTGAATAGCCTTCTGATCGCGGCAAATATTGCGCGTAAATTCGATTCTCCAATAACAAAAAATTCTTTTAGAAAGGAACTAAAACAATGAAAAAGATTATTTCCGTTATTCTTTCTCTGATGCTGATCGCATCCCTATCCGTTACTGCTTTTGCTGCGGAAGAAACCGGCGCTATCACCATTAACGGTGTGGGCACCGACACTACCTATGAGATCTACAAGCTGTTGGATCTGGAAAGCTATGATGTAGACGCAGGCGCATACTCCTACAAGGCAAACGCGACCTGGACTGCATTCTTCACAACTGACGGTGCAAAAGCATATATGGCTACTGATGCTGACGGTTATGTGACCTGGGTAGCAGCAGAAGATGATGACACCAAGGCAGCTTTTGCAAAACTTGCACTGGCTCACGCAAAGGCAAATGGCATTGATCCTGTAAAGTCCTCTGAAAACACCGGCGAATTTGTTATTACCGGAACGACCGGAAAATTTGACGGTCTTGAACTTGGCTACTACCTTGTAGACTCCACTATGGGCGCACTGTGCGGCTTGACTACCACCAACCCCCACGCTTCTATCAACGCGAAGAACGGTATTCCCACCATCGACAAGCAGGTCAACGAAGATTCCACTGCCCAGTGGGGCGCAACCAACACCTCTGATATTGGTCAGACCATTGAATACCGCGTCACCATCAACGTTCACGCAGGTGCTGAAAACTACGTTCTGCACGATGTAATGGATACCGGTCTGACATACATTGACGTTTCCAAGATCGAGCACGTTGTTCCCGGCACCGGCACCCACGTAGCCGACGAAGCTCTGTATGAAGTGAAGACCGGTACAGATGCAACCGACGGTTGCACCTTCGAGGTTTACTTCACCAAAGAATTCTGTGACGAACTGGAAACCAACGACAAAATCATCGTTTACTACACTGCAATGCTGAACCGCAACGCTGTGATCAACGAAGACGGCAACCTGAACACCGCGTGGCTGACTTTTGGTGATGGCGGTGTGTCTAATGAAGATGCTGTTACTACTTATACTTACGGTGTTGACATCATCAAGACCGACTCTGCCAACAAGCTGATTGACGGTGCAGAGTTTAAGATTTATGATGCCGCTACAGGTGGCAACGAAGTCAAAGTTGTTTTGACGGACAATCAGACCGGTTACCGCCGCGCAAGAGCCGATGAGCAAGGTGTTTCCATTGTGGTTACCAACGGTCAGATCCGTATTGTAGGTCTGGACAACGGTACTTATTATCTGGAAGAAACTGTGGCACCCGACGGCTACAACATACTGTCTGCCCGCCAGAAATTCATCGTTTCCGACGCCAACTTGGACGCCGTGTTCAATGACGGTGTCTACTCCACCGGTTCCGGTGTCCACGTAGTCAACAAGACCGGCTCTATGCTGCCTGAGACCGGCGGTATGGGTACCGTTCTGTTCATTACCTTCGGTACAATCGTAATTCTGGGTGCCGGTGTTCTGCTGGTTACCAAGAAGAGAATGTCTATGATCAAGGACTAATCCCAAACATTCTGATGACATAATGCAATCCCGGCAGGGGCTTTGCTCCTGCCGGGGCAATCCATAACATTAGGGAGGGGCTTATGAGAAGTAAAAAATCGACGATTATACTACTCGTTTCTTTTTTCATAGGTCTGTCCGTGCTGTTATACCCATCTATTAGCAGCTATTGGAATTCCAAGACACAAAGTGAGGCCATTGTTGACTACGAGTCTATGTTGTCGCAGTACAAGCCGGAGGATTATACCGCCATTTTTGCAGAAGCTGATGCCTATAACAAACAGCTTTCGCAGCTGAATGAGCCACTCGTGGAACACAACCGCTTGCCTGATTATAACAGCATTCTGAATGTTGGCGGCACTGGTATGATGGGATACATCACGGTGCCAAAGATCAGTCAGGAATTGCCTGTTTATCACGGAACATCCGATGGCGTGCTTAGCGTTGCGGTAGGGCACCTGCAAGGAACCAGTTTGCCGGTGGGCGGTGAGAATACACATTGTGTAGTTTCTGCTCATCGCGGTCTGCCTACGGCGGTTTTGTTTACCCATCTGGATAGGATGGAGATTGGCGATATATTTTACTTTACGATTCTTGACCGAACAATTACGTACGAGGTAGATCAAATACGTATTGTTGAACCTGATGACGCAAGTTTGATTCAAATAAAGGACGGAAAGGATTACTGCACTCTATTAACCTGCACACCTTACGGCATCAACACACAACGTCTTTTGGTGCGTGGGCATCAGGTCGATGCAACGCAGACGCGAAATTTGTATATTGCCAACGAGGCATATCGTATTGAACCGTTGGTTGTTATGCCTATTGTTGCACTTCCGATTATTTTTGTGCTGCTGGTTTATGTTATGTTTGCACCCGTAAAGAAAGAATCCTTGGGGGAAGAAAACTTATGAGAAAACAAATTACACTATTTATATGCTTGGTCGTTTTTTGCATAGCAATGTTTTGCCCATTATATGGATATGCGGCAACCCCTTTGAATCCTGCGGCCGAGGCCAGTTTAACACTGTATTATCAAAAAGAGGATCGGGCATTTTCTGACCTTCAAATCAGCATCTACCGAGTTGCCGAAGCCTTTACAGACGGTACATTTGAACTGATAGAGCCGTTTTCTTCCTACCCGATCAACATTCACGATATCACCGTGCAAGAGCAGTGGAAAAACATCGCCGTTACACTAAACGCATATATTGTTGCCAATCAGCTTCTGCCCTATCGAGAGGCAACGACAAACGATACCGGAACCGCAGTTTTTGAGCATTTGGAAACAGGCTTATACCTTGTCCGTGAGGCGGTCGCGGAAAACAACAGTGGCACCTATGTATTTGACCAATTTATGGTTTACCTTCCTACCCCTCAGACGGATGGCTCTTTTGACTATGATGTTGAGGCAAAGCCCAAGTGTGTGGATTATGTTCCCAAAACCGAATACAGAGTTACAAAGCTTTGGCGGGATGCAGGAAACAAGGAGGATCGTCCTGAGGAGATTACAGTAGACATTTATAAAAACGGTGAATTGTGGGAAACACAGATTCTGGGTGCAAGTAACAATTGGTCTTATGTTTGGTATGTATCCGATGAAGAACAAAGTAATTGGGCGGTGGTAGAACGGTCTGTTCCGGAAGAATATAATATAACTGTACAGAAAAATGGTGGAACCTTCTCAATTATTAACACACATAAATCCAATCAGGAACTTCCAGACAATCCGCACACCGGAGATACCTCCAATATAACGCTGTATATTATGCTGATGTGTATATCCGGCATTATGCTGATTGCTCTTGGTATATACAACAGGAGGCATAAGCAGTTATGAAAAAAGGAAAATTCCCAATCGTTCTTGTTTTGGGTATCTGCCTGGTCGTCCTTAGTTTTGCTCTGATTGTTGGCCTTCAAATTCGCACACAGATCGGCGCTAATGAAAGTCGAAGAGTTGTGACGAGAATGGGAGAATTATTACCTGAAAGGACAGTAGGTGTGCCTGAGATATCCTCAAATCCTAATATGCCGGTTTTGGAGATCAATGACGTAGACTATGTGGCACTGATAGAGATTCCTTCGTTAAATCTTTCGTTGCCGGTGGCAGATGCGTGGAACAGCCAAAAACTTTATAATTCACCGGCTCGATTTTACGGTAGCTGCTATGATCACTCGTTGGTGATTGGCGGTGCGGACAACTCTCATCAATTTTCATTCTGCGACAAAATCGACAACGGAACCGTTATCATCGTAACGGATATGACGGGAACACAGTTTTCCTATACCGTTAGCCGGGTCGACCGATCCAAACGTGCCAAGAGCAACTGGCTTATCAGCAGGGATTACGATTTAACACTCTTTTGCCGCGACACCCTTTCTATGGAATATGTTGCGGTGAGGTGTAGTTTTATGTATAACTAATTCTTCCTTTTTTCAAAAGATTCATATGGCAGAAATTAAAACACGATAGTGTAGAGTTTTGAAATGCAAATTATCACCCCCGTCCATCTTGCATACTTATCGTGGAAGGACGGTGATAATGAAGGATCGACCCAAAGCGTGTTTGTGCAAACGTGCAACGCTGTTGCAATTTTAATGTAGGGGGCAGATGCATTCTTGCAGATGCGCGATGTGTACAGTGGGATAACCCACATACCATTATGTGTCAGTATTTCGTTACATCCGTTCTTCCGTATGATAGTAAACTATATGAACAATACTTAAAGAATAAGAGATAAAAGGAAAGACTCTCTATGCAGAGAGTCTTTCCTTGTCTTATAAGAAACATTGCTATTCTATGTATTTATATCTATGTCTCCAAGTCCGCCAATCTGCTCCGACGACCGTATCCCCTTCCAAGCCGCCGTGGCAGGCGACAAGGTTTTTCCCGGCAGAGGCCGTTCTTTTTTGTGGCGGTGGGGTGGCGGAGCAGAATTGTGCCAGGTATGGCGGGTGGGGTGGAAGATGGAATAGCGGATGGGACCGCGAAACATTGAAGGGCTTCTTTTTTAAATCAATACTCCATTACAATGATCCACTTCGTGTTGGATGATTTGCGCCGTCCAGCCGGTGTAGGTCTTGATGCGGGGTCGGGTATCAGTTCTTTTCCACTTATTTTTACTCCACGGCAGTGTTTAGTTTGCGAAAAAGGGGCAGCGGGCTTGGATGCATTGATTGTTTTGGAAAGAATGGGTGCAGATGACGTCGCTTAATTCCATTGCTACGCCCAGGTGTTCTTTGGCGAATTCCACCGCCTTTGTGATGGCGAGGTAGGAATCCCGCTTGCAGCAGCGAGGTCCGCTCACGGTGCCGATTGCTTCCAGGGCAGAGGCGGTCATTCTGTTAGAAAGTCCCCACCCTTCGGTGGCAAGGGGTGTTGCGCCGGTCACGATGGACACGAAGATTCCGGCACTGACACCGGCGCCGCAAGCGCCCCAAAACCCACAGGCGCCTCCGGGAATCTTTCTGCCCCGTGCTTGCATTTCCGCAAGGGCTTTGGGAAGGTCGATTTCTCCCCCGGCGTTCCGATACGCCGTGAGCAACGCCGAACCGACCATTACGTGATGCTCGGGGCCGTGCATATGGCAGACCGGCAACGCCATCAGTTTTTGAAGGACGACGATGGGATTTTTCGATTGCTCCGAAAGACACACTCCGATGATGCTGTCCACCCCTTGGGTGTGACACGCGTTGCAGATATAATGCCCCTTTTCACATACGGTTTTGCTCGGCTCTTTTTTGTGGCAGACGGCACATTCCATCCGCTCGTCCTGTTCCAGATATTTCAGAGGTGCTCCGCAAATCAAACATTCGTCTTTCATTTTGTCATCCATTCTATGGCGTTTGCCACAAATTCTGCGGTTCCGTCGCCCTGTTTGTCGATGTTGTTTGTGAACCGTTCGTCAGCAACGTACATCTTACCGAGGCCGGCGAGGATTTCGGGGGTGCAGGTGTAGTAGTGTTCGGTGACGTGGGCTTGAAGTTTTTTGACAAGCGCCTGCACCTCGGGGGAATCGGGGGAAAAACTACGATTTTTGCACGGGGAAAATTCGGCAAAGATGGACATTAAGCCGTCGTTTACCGTATCCCATTGTTCTTTTGTGTAATGTTTTGTTTTTTCGGCGTGTTCCCGGTAGGCGGAGGTATCCCCCCAGCGTTTTTGGGCTTCGGCAGAATAAATATCCCTCATTTTTTCGTCCCCTATGCGTAATGATTTCTTCTATTTTCTATTATATCACAATTTTCGCATTTTTTCAAGATGGGAAGGAGTAATGAAAAACCCCGGAACGATGGGCGTTCCGGGGGCGGTGGTTGTTGCGGGATTTTGGGATCAATGCGGTCAGGCCAGACCTTTTTCGATGAAGTCCTGGAGGGTGAGCGTGCCATTGTTGAGACCGAGGAACTTTTCGTAGTAATCGTCGACGGTGGCGCAGGTGCAGTCAATGAGGTAATGGAACAGCCCCTTGCCGATTTTGCTGCCGCGGTAGGAGGCGGTCAGACGATAAACGATGCTGCCGTCGGAAACGTCGTAATCGAAATTGCCGTCAACCATACCGTAAGAGGCGACGGTGCAGGCGATGGCGCCGTCGAGAAGATTATCCCGCTTCATATTGAAGCCGATGGGGGACACAACGCGGATCATCTGACGGTCCGCATCCACGAAGATCAGAATCTGCAAGGAAACGACGTTGCCGCGGACGCCGAAATGGACGAGGAGCTGTTCCTCCTCTTTTTTATAAGACCAGCCCCGTTCGTCGAGGGCGTCGCAAAGGGTCCCGTATACCTGATTTGCAAGTGCGTTACTCATTGTCTTTCCCTCCTTTGTCGTTGATTATGGAGATCCATTTTTCCAGGGAGAGCATCCCCTTGGACAGCATCAAAAACCGGTCGTTGTATTCGTCGATCATCTGGCAGGAGGAATAGAGAAGATATTCGAATACTTCCGTGCCAAGCTCGCTGTCCGCATAGCTGTTGGTCATACGGAAAAACAGAGAGCCGTCCCCGAGATCAAGGTCAAAGCACCCGTCCACAAGGGCGTTGTTGAGGGCGCAGATGGCCACGACCACGTCGAGGCGCTTATCCTCCGGAATAGAGAAGGGGAGCAGGGAGATCAGCCGGATCAGGCGACGCTCCTCGTCCACCTTGATGGTGAGGTCCATAGGGAGATCCTCCCCCTTCGCACCGCATTCGATGGTGAGATCCTTAACTTTCTTATAATACCAGTCGAGACGATCCATCGTCCGGCAAAGGGCATCGAACACAGCCTGAGCCTGTTCCAGATTCGATTCTGCCATAACGTTTTCTCCTGTTCTGTGATTTGATTCGGTATCTTAACAAACGCGTCCGGCGGCAAAATTTCGCAACGATATTTCACCCTGCCGATTTTTTTATTATACCACGACTTCCCCGACTCGTCAAGGGCTGGGGATCATTATTGGCAGGGGCGCTAGGGATCGACCTGCCCTGCGGGGCAGGCCGGAGGTGGTTCTGACAGTCCACAGGACTGTCATTCCCTCCCTAACCCATTCGCTCCCCGTTTCCTCTACAAAAACAAGAACGACCCGCAGCGCAGGTCGTTCTTGTTTGGCAGGGGCACTAGGGATCGAACCCAGGACACGCGGTTTTGGAGACCGCTGCTCTACCGGCTGAGCTATACCCCTGTATTTCGGTGGGTCGGATGGGTTCCGACAGGGTTCTATTATACCACAAAAATCCGCCGTTTGCAAGGGGGAAATGTGAAATTTTTCTTAAAAATGAATCCTCGGCCGGTCGATGGGGACGCGGCGGCTGCAAGGGGATGGTGTGCCGGTGCGGGGCGCGGAAAGAAACGGGGGAAGAGGTGTAATGAAAAATTTCCGACATTTTGTATATTGTTTAAAAAATCTATTGATTTTTTCGGTAGGATATGGTAAACTGAAAAAAATGGCCTAAGAAGGAGATTTTTTATGAACTTGAAACCGAATAAGATCCAATTTGACCTGGGGCTGGAAAAGCCGGTAAAAATTTTGCAGTTGACCGACGTGCATCTCTCCCTTTCCGACGAACGGAATAAGGAAGAAATGATTCCTTACGCCGCCGGGCGCCGGGACGTATTTTTCCGGGAAGCAAACTTTCCCGAACGGGACCCGGTGGGGTATCTGGAAGAGGCGATGGAGTACGCCAAGAACTTTGACTGCACCGTTTTCACGGGAGACGTGGTAGATTTCAATACTTATAAAAACTACGACGTGGCCAAGGAAATCCTTGCGGGCAAAGATTATCTGTTCTGCGCGGGAAACCACGAATTTACCCCCAAGCCGGGCATTGACTCTTACGAATTGAAGGAAACCACGGGAGACTATATTCAATCCCATTTCCGGGGGGATATGTATTTTGAGAGCCGGATCGTAGGCGGAGTCAACGTGATTGCCGCCGATAACGGGTATGCCACCTGGACCGAAAAGCAGTTCGAGCAGTTGCAGGCGGAAGTTGCCAAGGGTCTGCCCATTCTGCTGTTCACCCACGTGCCCATTCATCCTGACCAGACGAAGAAAGAAGGGTACCGAATTGACCATTTGGTCAAGAACCTGGGCGGAACGGAAGAGATGGTGGACACCTCGGTGAAGGTGATGAACTATTTGGCGGAAGAGCCGTTGTTCAAGGGTTTTTGCGGCGGACATTGGCACAATAACGCCTTGATCGACTTTTTCGGGAAGCCCAGTTACGTGGTGGGCGGTCTGTTCAAGGGAATCGTCGGTGAAATCACCGTAAAATGAGGAGGATATTTTGAAATGTTAAGGACGGAATGGTTGAAAAAGAACGAGCGCTCCCTTTCGGACCGGGATTACCGCTTGTTGGACAAGGCGTCCCGGATTTTGGTGCAGAATATTGCCCCCCTCGAAGAAGAAACTCTTTGGAAGCCCTATCGGGCCATCTCGCCGTCGATGGCGCGTCATCACGCGAACCCGGACAACATCCAATTCCCCGGTATTTGGAACTGGGACAGCGCCTTCCATATGGTGGGCGTGGCTCGGTTTGACCCGAAATTGGCCCAGGAACAGATGGAAGCTTTTTTCCTGTTCCAAAAGGACGACGGGATGCTTCCCGACGTGATTCGGATGCCCGGACACAAAAACCAGATTATGGACCAATACAGCAAGCCCCCGGTGTGGGCGTGGGCGATGGAACGGATGGACCGCGCCTATCCCGACGATGATTTTTTGGCGAAGATGTACCCGAAGTTGGTGCTGAATGAATCTTTTTGGCGGACCCAACGGTTCTGCGAAGAAGACGGTTTGTTCTTTTATTCCACCTCGGAACAGGGGAAACTGCGGATTACGTACATTGGCTGGGAATCCGGTCTGGACGACTCCATTCGCTTTGACGACGGTGCCGTCGAATATATGTATCCCGTGGACCTGAACTGCTTTATGGTCTCGTTTTATCGGTCGATGGAATATTTGGCCAATCGGCAAAACCGCACCGACGATGCGGAAACGTGGCGTCTGCGTCGGGAAGAGTTGACTAAAAGAATTCTGACCGTGATGTGGTGTGAAGAAGACGGATGCTTCTGGGATTGGAATTTTAAAGAAAAAGACTTTGCCCGGGTGCTGACGCCTGCGGCCTTTATGCCCCTGTGGGTGGGAATCGCCACCAACAAGCAGGCGGCGGCCTTGGAAAAATTTGCGGCTGACCCGAAAAAACTGTATCCCTGTATGCCCACCGTTTCTCTCGACCATCCCAAGATGGACCCCCTGGGGTATTGGCGCGGTTCGGTGTGGATGAACGTGGCTTATTTCGCCATAAAAGGGTTGTACGATTACGGATTCCGAAAGACCGCGATGGGAATCCGGGACACGTTGTTGGATTGGATGGACCGGGACGAGACCATTCACGAAAACTACAATCCCATCACCGGGGAAGGAAAATGCGGAAGAGACTTCTCCTGGTCCTGCGTCTTTGCGATGGAAATGGTTTTGGAGATGAAATAAACCGGGAAACCATTGAAATCAACGAAGAATCTTTGTGGAGCGGAAAGCAGATTGCCGGGGAGCGGTTGGACGATGCGTCGGCTGCGTATCCGATGGAAGACGGCGTCTTGCGCTGCGCTCTCCCGGCAAAGACAAGGGTACTGTTGAAATTCTAAGAATGGGAAGAATTGCTTATGAAATGGATGATTGCATCGGATATTCACGGCTCGGCCACCTACTGTACGCAGTTGCTTCAAGCCTTTGACCGGGAGCAGGCGGACCGGCTGTTGCTGTTGGGGGATTTGCTCTATCACGGCCCCCGCAACGACCTGCCCGACGGTTACGCCCCCAAAGACGTGATTGCCCTTCTCAACGACCGGAAAGACGTTTTGTTTTGCGTTCGGGGAAATTGTGAGGCGGAAGTGGACCAGATGGTGCTGGATTTTCCGGTGTTGGCGGAGTATATGCTGTTGGAAGACGGCGGACGGATGATTTTCGCCACCCACGGCCACCGGTTCGGAGAACAAAATCCCCCGCCCCTTGCCAAAGGAAGCATCCTTCTCAACGGACACACCCACGTCCCCGCCTGTAACGACCACGGGGATTGGGTCTACCTGAACCCCGGCTCGGTCTCCATCCCCAAGGAAAATTCCCCCCGGGGATATATGACCCTGGAAAACGGAACCTTCCTGTGGAAGACCCTGGACGGGGAAGTCTGGAAGAAATTTTAAGGAAGAGATTTTATTTACAGCGAGGAAACTGCTATGAAATTATCTTCACAACAGATAAAATCGGCGCTCTTCGGAGCGATGGAAGTTGCCGAAACGAACGGAGGCATCGTTCCCTACAAATTTTCCGCTCCCTATCGGGAAAAATGGTTTGCGCTCCGGGAAGATTTTGGGAAACGGGCGGAAGTTCCCACGGGGGTTCGGTTGGATTTTGAGACCGATGCAAAAACCGTCACCTTTTCCCTTTTGGGCGGGTCGTTTGACCTTTTGGTGGACGGTCTGTTGACCGAAGCCACCCCCGTCTACGCCGCCCCGACGGACCATCCGGTCTCTCTGCCGGAAGGAATCCACCGGGTGACGCTGATTTTCCCCAGCCACGACGGAAAACCCCTTGGCCTGTTCGGGGTGGAATTGCAGGGAGAAACCTTCGTAAAACCCCACGAGTACGGCGAAAAATTTCTGTTTTTAGGGGACTCCATCACCCAGGGCTGGAATTCGGGAGAAAACAGCCTGTCTTACGCCTGGCGAACGGCTCTGTTTTTCAACGCCGACTGCCGGATTTTAGGGGTTGGAGGCGCTTGTTTCGATGCGGATTTGCTGGAAATTCCCCAAAATTTTGACCCGGACCGGGTCTTCGTTGCCTTCGGAACCAACGATTTCGGACATTTCCGGACCCTGAGCGAATTGCAAGCCAATGCGTCCGCCTATTTGGACAAGGTCGCCGCGGCCTATCAAGGAAAAAAGATTTACGGCATCACCCCCATTTGGCGGTACGATACCTGGGAAAAACCGATGGGGACCTTCGACCAATGTATTGACGTGATAAAAACCGAATACGAAACGCGGGGAATCACCGTACTTTCGGGAATGGATTTTGTACCCCATCACAAGGATTTCTTTTCCGACGCCGTCCACCCCAACGCTTTGGGATTTTCGCTCTATGCCGAACGCTTGATTCACGCCCTTTTGGGGGAAAAGGAGTAAAAAATGCTGCTTTCTGCAAACTTTTTAATCCCGTTCTTGTTCGGGGCGGTGGATTACGAAATCAAAAACGGGGGGCTCTGCCCTTATAAATGCTCCCGTCAAGCCCTTGAACAATGGGAAAAACAGGCTTCGTTCCTGGGAGAGATGGCTCGCCACACCTCGGGGATTCGCCTGGAATTTTGCACCTACGCCGACCACGTCAGTTTTACGGTGGAAGGGGGCGGATTCGACCTTTTGGTGGACGGAAATTTAGTCTGTCATTCCACCCAAACCGAACGCCACACCCTGTCGGCTCCTCTGCCCAACAAGGGAAATCCCGTTTTAGAACCGGAAGACCCCGACCTGCTTACCCGGGTCTGCCTGACCTTCCCCAATTGTTACGAGGGACGGCTGTATTCTCTGGAAATTGCCGACGACGAATTGCTCCGGCGACCCAACTTCGACCAAAAGTTCCTCTTTTTAGGAGATTCCATTACCCAAGGATTCTACGGAATCTTCCCTTCGATGTCCTACGCCCAGCGGGTCAGCCGCTTCTACAACGCCGACTGCATCATCCAAGGAGTGGGCGGCGGATATTTCGACCCAGACACCTTCCTCCCCCCGCCAAACTTCGACCCAGACCGGGTCTTTATTGCCTTCGGAACCAACGACATCACCTGGGGCCGTTCCCCGGAACAGGTTCGGCAGATGACCGTCGCCTTTTTGGACAAGATAAAAGCGACCTACGGCCCGGAAAAGGTGATCTGCATCCTCCCCATCTGGCGGAACGATAAAAAACAGTACCAACAAGACCCCGACGCCTTCGAAAAATGGTTCTCGGTTCTCCGCCGGGAAGAAGAATCCCGGGGCTTTACCGTCATCGACGGACAATCCCTGGTCCCCCATTCCCCCCAATTCTACCAAGACGACTGCCTCCACCCCAACGACTTGGGATTTTCCTTGTACACGGAAAACCTTATCCAAGCCTTGGAAAAGGAAATATAACACGAAACTGATATCCAACAATAACATACGGTGCCTGTCCACAAAACAGGCACCGTTCTTTTATTGATTCAGATAATTGATGAGGTGTTCCACCGTCTTAAAATCCCGCTCCGACAACGCCGTCAACTTTTTCAACAACTCGGAAAGGTCTTGCTCCGACCGTTTCCCCAACAGGAAATAATCGGCAGAGGTATCCAAGGCAAGACAAAGATTCGCGAGATTTTGGGGGCGGATTGCCTTCTTCCCCAATTCAATGCAGGAAACGGTTTGTAACGTCACGTCCATTCGTTCCGCAAGTTGCTCTTGGGTCAGATGAAGAGCCCTTCTCCGTTCGGAGATTCTTGTTCCCATAGCAATTAAGAACTCTTTATTTTCCATAATGACACCCCGCAATTTCTTTCATTGATACCATTATAACAAAAAATAAAAAAATTATAACCCATCATAGTATTAAATACTTGACAAATTAAAACTATGATGTTATAATGTAAAAGAAAACCACAATTTTTGTGAAAACTGATTTGGAGGAAATGAAAAATGAGTGGAAAAGCTTTGTTACAACGCATCCTTCCCGCCCTTCTGGCGGTTTGCTTCGCGGTGTCTCTGTTTGTGATGGGAAATCTCCCCAGCAAGGCCGCGACGAAATACAAAATTGACGTTAAGTATGCCGTTGCGACGGTAAACGGGCAACCCGTCACCGAGGCGACTCCCGGGGAGACGGTAATTCTTACCGGAGCACCACCAGAGGGGTATTATATAAACGGTTGGTGGAATATAATGCAATGGGATGGACAATATCTTTCAGACATTGACATAACCTATATGGAAGACGGCGTAACTTTTGTTATGCCGGCAGCAGAAATTCGGGGAGAATTGTACCTAGGGATGTATGTCAGTGAGTTGAATTTTGTCTATATTCCTGAAGTCGGGGCAAAAATTGAACGAGGTGACAGTCTGGTTGAAACCGGTAGTTATTGGCCGGAAGCACACTTTTGTTGGTATGAATCTACGGACGGCGTGGAGTTTGGTGAAATTACAAGTGAAACATTTGAAGTGGGGAAGTATTATAAAATTGAAGTTTTTGGTCTTTCAGACGCGTCGCCGTTCCAATTGGCTGATAATATAGTTTTTAAATTAAACGGTGTAGTCTGCACGGAAGATGAATATCGTAATATGGTGGACGAGATTTGTTCCAATGAAAAAACCTACGGCCCCCTTGTCGCAAAAAGTTACAACATCACCGTTAAAAACGGTACTGCCACGGTGAACGGCAAGGCGGCGACTACGGCAAAAGCCGGAGATGTGGTGACCATTAAAGCAAATGCGGTGAGCGGAAAAACCTTCAACGGCTGGTCTACGACCCTGTCGGTGGCCAACAAAAATGCGGAATCCACCACCTTTACGATGCCCGCATCCAACGTGACGGTAGAAGCAACCTACAAGAATAATCCGGTCAGTTCTTCTTCCAATCAAGGCTCGTCCGCAACCACTAATACGAACACCACTACCGATAAGCCGTCTTTCAATAATGGAACCACTTCGGCGAAGCCCACGGGGACGTCTTCCGCAAAGCCTTCCACCAACACGACCTCGGATAAAATCAGTAATACCGGAAGTTCTACTTCCACAAAAACGCCGGATACGACCTCGGATATCTTCACCGATTCGATTTCGGACGTGACCGACGTTTCCACCGACGCTGTGACGGAAGAAGTTTCCGACGTGGGCAGCGACGTTTCCTCGCAACCCGATTCGGACGAGATTTCTACCGGAATGACTTCGGTAGATTCAAACAAGGCAAGCGCATCTACTCAAACGCCTGCCGAACCGAAAGAAAAACTCTCCACCGGGGCTGTGGTAGCCATTGCCACCGGCTCTACCGTGGGAGTGGGGGGCGGTGCCGCGGCCATCTTTGTGTTCCGTCAGCAACTTCTCTCTTTACTAAAAAAATTATTGATGTTGTTTAAAAAATAATCCCATAAAATTAATCCCCGGCGGAAGGTTTTCCGCCGGGGTTGGTTTTTATCGCCGGACTAAATATTTGCGCATATCCAAGG
Source organism: Eubacteriales bacterium (assembly GCA_045542115.1). Taxonomy (GTDB): domain Bacteria; phylum Bacillota; class Clostridia; order Oscillospirales; family UBA644; genus RGIG995. Next base: position 31,852 of record JAZQKK010000011.1, on the reverse strand, counting down.
CGCAGGCGATGAGGATGATGAGGCCTTTGATAACGTATTGCAGGTTGGCGTCGATGCTCAGAAAGGTCAAGCCCACGAAGATGATGCGCAGCAGCACCACCCCTAAAATCACGCCCCGAATCTTGCCGATGCCCCCCACGAAGGAAACGCCCCCGATGACGCAGGCGGCGATGGCGTCCAACTCGTAATTCAGCCCGGTGGCGGCACTGTTTGACCCGATGCGGGCGGCCTCGATAAAGCCGGTAACGCCGTACAAGACCCCCGCCAGGGCGAACACGCCGATAATCGTGGCGGTGACGTTGACCCCGGAAACCCTTGCGGCTTCTTGGTTTGAGCCAACGGCGAACATATTTTTCCCAAAGGTGGTCTTATTCCACACGAACCACATTATCAAGGTGATGGCGAGGGAATAGAAGACGTAATTGGGAATGGCGGTCTGCCCGATATTTAAGAAACTTCCGGTGATAAACTCCGTGTATTCGTTGGCCAGACCGGAGAGGGATTGGCCGTTGTTGTTGCCAATCATCAGATACATCAGAAGGGTACCGAACAGAATCAGTTGGGTGGCGAGGGTGACGATGAAGGGGTGCAATTTAAACTTCGCCACACAAAACCCGTTGATAAGTCCCACGATGCCCCCCAGGGCCAGCACGATGGCCAAAACTACCCACAGAGGCAGGGTGGGAAGGCCGGGGAACATCTTGTTTGGATATCCCGTCATCTGCAAAAGGGACGCGGAAACACAGGCCACAAGGCCCACCACCCGGCCGGCGGACAGGTCGGTGCCCGTGAGAATAATGCACCCGGCAATCCCCAATGCAATGGGAAGATTTGCCGCGGAAAGGGATAAAATATTGACCAAAGACGGCACGGACAAAAACCGGGGGTCGTAAATGACGATGGCGATGACCGCCCCGATTAAAAACAGATACAGGGAATTGTCTATCAGAAGTTCTTTTCCCCTCTGCCGCCGGTCTTCCTTGGAAAGCCCCTGCCAATTTCCCAGGGATTGCTTGATACGTTTCATATTTTCACCTGTTTCATAAGATTGATGGAATGGGAGACGGGATGATATCGGCAATCGCCGGATTTGTCACACGTACTTGGCCGCTAAGGTCATAATTTCTTCTTGGGTGGCGGTTTTGCCGTCTACTTCGCCGGCCACCCGGCCCCCGGACATCACCAAAATCCGGTCGCAGATGCCCAACAGTTCCGGCATTTCCCCGGACACAACCAGAACCGACCGGCCTTTGGCGGCCAGGTCCACGATGAGTTGATAAATTTCGAATTTCGCCCCCACGTCAATGCCCCGGGTGGGTTCGTCCAGCATCAGAATTTCCGGCTCGGTGAGAAGCCACCGTCCGAAGATGACCTTTTGCTGATTTCCCCCGGACAGGGTGCGGATGGCGGTGGAGCGGGACGGGGTCTTGACCCGCAGGGTCTTTATCATTTTGTCGGTATCCCCCTGCATTTTCCGTTGATTCAGAACCCCGAACCGCCGATAAGAAGGAAGATTGGAAATAACGGTGTTTTCCAAAATATCCCGAATGGCGAAAATTCCCGTGGCCCGCCGTTCTTCGGTCAGCAACACAAAACCGTTGGAGATGGCCTGCCGGGGGGTCTTGTTTTCGATGGGTCTTCCTTTGAGAAGAAATTCTCCCGACCGCCGGGCCGAAAGCCCAAACAGGGCTTCCAACACTTCCGTCCGCCCCGAGCCGTCCAATCCGGCAATTCCCAAAATTTCCCCGGATTTCAAGGAGAACGACACGTCCCGAAGGCGGGAATATTCCCCCGTCAGCCCCTTGACTTCCAAAATGACGTCCCCCGGTCGGTTGGTTTTTTCCGGGAAGCGGCGGGTCAGTTCCCGCCCCACCATCAATCGGATGATTTTATCCATCGTCAGTTCCTTGGCCGGGTGGCTTGCCACGGTTTTTCCGTCCCGCATAATCGTCACCCGGTCGCTGATGCGAAGAATTTCTTCCATTTTATGGGAAATATAAATAATTCCGCACCCCTGTTGTTTCAGAGATTCGATGATGGAGAACAGTTGCTCCGCTTCGGTCTCGGTCAAAGACGAGGTAGGCTCGTCAAAAACGATGACCTTCGCCCCGTAACTGACGGCTTTGGCAATCTCCACCATCTGCCGCCGGGAGACCGACAGGTCTTCCATCACCGCATCCGGGTCCAAATCCAGATGCAGTCTGTGGAATAATTCTTTGGTATCCCGAATCATTTTCCCCCGGTGAACGATGCCGAATTTCCCGGGATACCGCCCCAGCCACAGATTGTCCGCCACGGTGCGCTTCATCGCCTGATTCAATTCCTGATGGACCATCGCCACCCCTTGTTCCAGGGCGTCCTTGGAATTTTTAAATTCCACCCGGCGGCCGTTGAGTCGAATCTCCCCGGAATCTTTGGCGTAGATGCCGAACAGACATTTCATCAGCGTGGATTTCCCGGCGCCGTTTTCCCCCATCAGGGCGTGAACCGACCCGGCTTCCACCGTCAGATGGGCCCGGTCCAGGGCTTTGACCCCCGGAAAGGTCTTGCAGATGTCGGTCATCGACAGCAACGGCTCAGCCATTGTCTGCTCCCGTATAGACCCCGTAGGGAATCCGCACCTTTGCCACCGTTTCGTCTACGGCGTAATCCCCCATATTTTCCAACAGGGATTTCCCTTCCAGGGCGTTTTGCGTCGCCGTTTGCAGGCATTTTGCCATCATCGCACCGTCTTGGGTGACCGTGCCGGTCATTTTTCCCGCCCGAATCAAGGACTTGGCCGCGTCAATGGCGTCCACCCCGAACACAGGAATGGTCACAGCCCCTTCCGCCCCCGTATTAAACCCGGCGGATTGCAGGGCGGTGATGGCGCCTTCCGCCATATTGTCGTTGTTGCAGATGACCAATTCTATCATATTTTTATTGGCGGCGTTGTAGGTGGTCAGCGCGGTGGTCATATATTCGTTGGCCGCCTGAGCAGACCATTTTCCATCTTTGTCCAGAAGGTATTTGTCTTTGTTGGCACTATCGTAAAAGACCAATTCGGACAACCCCGCCGCCGTCAGTTTTGCATTGGCGTTTTCCACGGAATATTGGGTGCGGTAAACGGCTTCCCGGTTCCCCTTTTCCCCCATAAACATCACGTAAGAAATTTTTCCGTCTTTGTTCAGGTCCGTGGCGTTGTAATTCTTGGTCAAAAAGTCGCCAATCATATCCCCCTGCAATTTCCCGGCCTCGGTGGCGTTGGTCCCCACGTAAATGCACTTGTCGTAACTGTTCACCACGGCGTCCGACACCTCACGGTTGAAGAAGACCACGGGAATCCCGGCGGATTTTGCCAGAGAAACAATGCCGTTGGCCGCGTCGTCCGACCCGGTGGTGACCACGTTGACCAGCAACAGTTTCGCCCCCTTCGTCACCGCTGTCTGCACCTGCTCGGTCTGGGTGGTCTGACTGTTGTTGGAATCGTAATCCTGATAAGAGATGCCCGCCTCTTGAAACCCTTTGTCCAGCGCCGCCCGGACGGTGGAAATATAGGTGTCACTGTACGTGTAATAAAAAACGTGTACGTCCGCGGCGGTCTTCCGCCCGGCACACCCGGTCAAAAGGCCGCAAAACAATCCAAAACACAAAAAGAATACTACGATTTTCCGTTTCATTTTCTGCCTCCGTTACAATTTGTTGCCGTTAGTATACCCAAGGAAAACCAGAATATGTTTTCCCGGCGGAGAGCATCCGTCAGAGAACTGAAAAAAATACCTTCCCCGGCGGAGAGCATCCGTCAGAGAACTGAAAAAAATACCTTCCCCGGCGGAGAGCATCCGTCAGAGAACTGAAAAAAATACCTTCCCCGGCGGAGAATCTCCGCCGGCTTTCGCTTTTCTATCTTGGTTCTTCTTTCTTTTCCCGGGAAAAGAAAGAAGAACGCCCCCGTCAACGAAACTCGTTCCAAAAGTCAGTGACGGCCTTTTGGTAGCCGGGGCGGTCCACGTGGTAGCACATTCCGTGCTCCGCTCCGGGGACGATGAATAAGCGTTTGGGTGCGGCGCAGGCCTGATAATTTTCGTAAGTCATCGTGACGGGAACGAATTTATCCTCGGTCCCGTGAATAAACAGTACCGGCGTGGCGTTTTTCTGTAACGCCCGAAGGGTGGAGCAATCTTTTGCCCCCGTATGAATGTTTCGGCGGCACCACCGGTCGGCCAAAACCCCCTGTAATAAATAGGGGAGATGGAGATTTTTTTCAGTAACGTGCTTCCAAATGGCGTGGGGGGACGTAAAACCGCAATCGGCAATAATTCCCCGGACGCTTTGGGGCAGCCGCAACCCCGACGCCATCAATACCGTGGCCGCCCCCATTGAAATTCCCCATAAATACACCGGAAGATTTCCCCCGGTCTTCCCATTGAGCCACCGGGCCCAATCCACACAGTCGTACCGTTCCAGCATCCCAAAGCCCATATATTCCCCTTCGCTGTTGTTTTGTCCCCGTTGTTCGGCAAACAACACGCTACACCCCCGGCCGTACCAAAAATCCGCAATAAACCCGAAATCCCGGGACCAGGACGACCGCCAGCCGTGCATCGCCAAAATTATCCGCTTGGGGTTTGGGTGGGGGCGCCAATGCCCCATCAGCCGCACGCCGTCCCGGGCGATGAGCGTCACCTGCTCAAAGCCGGGGGTGTCTTCCAAGGCCCGGGAAGTCACCGAAATCTCTTCCGCGTGCTCGGAAAGGAGATTCGACCCGGAAAAAAGCCGCGCCCCCTGTTCCATATATTTGGGTTTCTCCCGCCCCAATACGATTTTCATCATCAGCCGGGACGCCCCCAAATACGCCCAGCCCAACACCGCAGACCCCGCCGCAAGGCCGATTCCAACAACAAATCCCATCATTTTTATCGCTTCTTTCTCGTTTGATTCTTCTATTTTGCGCCGAAAAAAGAGAAATATGAGAAAAACCCCTCTTTCTTTTTGCAAAAAAGAAAGAGGGGGTTTACAAAGACAAAAAATGTGGTATAACAAAAAACACCGGCGTGTGAAACACGCCGGTTCTTTTTATCAATATTTGCTGTCCGTGGGAATATACGGCAGGGAGAAACCGATGATGTTGGCGCCTTCCCCCAGGGAGGCCCGTTTGAAGCGGGCGATGGGGAATCGGCGGAAGAAGGTATCCAGGGTCTTGACGATTTCGTCTTCGTCGTATTCGTCGAAGGTGGCCATCAGATACTGGTACAAGTCCTGCCGTTCCAAACGGTGTTTGGAGTAATAATAGATGATAAAATCGTGGAGCAGGTAGGGCCCCAAAATGTCTTCGGTCTTCTGTCCGGCTTTCAATTCGGGGGAAATTTCCGTGGCTTCCACGTCGGCCAAAGCCTCGCCCAGGCGACCGCCGTACCGTTTGGCAAGAAGGCGGACCAAGGCTTTAATCAAGGTTTTGGGAATGGATGCGTTCACGTTGTAGTGGGACAGAGTATCCCCGGCAAAGGTGCAGAATCCCAGAGCGATTTCCGACAAATCCCCGGTGCCCACCGCCAGCGCGTTGTACCGGTTTGCCATATCGAAAAGAATCTGGGTCCGTTCCCGGGCCTGGGCGTTTTCGTAGGTGACGTCGGGGGTGACGCCGTCGTGGCCAATCAGTTTCAAGTGGGACGTGACCGCTTCTTTGATGTCCATTTCGAAGGTGGTGACCCCTAATTCTTCCATCAAAACGTGGGCGTTGGTGCGGGTGCGCTCCCCGGTACCGAAGCAAGGCAGGGTCATTGCGATGATATTTTCCGAGGGAAGCCCCGCCAATTTCATCGCCTCAGAAGCCACCATCAGGGCCAGCGTGGAATCCAATCCCCCGGACACGTTGATGGCAAGATGCTTCATTCCCGAAGATTGAATCCGGGTGTACAGGGCCTGAATCTGCAACTGGAACAATTCCCCCAGGTATTTGGTGGGGTCGTTTTTGCCGTAATAGGGGATGCGGAGGTCGGCGTGGGGACGGCGGGTGGATTCCCATCCTTCGTTGCCGGATTCATCGTCATAGAAAGCAGAAATGGGAGACGGTTTGTTTTGCAGGGCAAAATCCAGGGTCTTTCCCCCTTGGTAGATGCCGCAGAATCCTTGGTAGACCCCGTCGGAGACTGCTTCGCCGAAGCCGGGGTTGGCCACGGCCACAAGGCACTGTTTTGCGGCGGAGATTTTTTGGCACAGGTCGGTCACGTCGGCGGAAAGGCAGGGATATCCGGCCATTGCGGTGGGAAGCAACAAAACGTCCCCCTCGCCGTCGCCGTTGGCGGTGATGACAAACCGCTTGCCGAAGGCTTCAAATTCCGGTTTTTTCCCCAATTCTCCGTCTTTCAGATAAAAATTCCCAATCTGGTCCCCCGACGTGACGATGACCACGGGATGCTCGGCGGTGTAATCGCAGAGGCGGTCCAGGGCCCGGTCAGTGGCGTCGATGAAGGATTTGTAGGCAAATTTCATTCCGCAGGTCACCCCCGTAACGGCCAGGGCCGGGAAGAGGTAAACGTCGGCGGGATGGTCTTCGATAAAGGAAATCATCGAAGTTACGTTTTGTTCCGGGTCGCCGGGAACCACGGGAAGAACGGCAGATAACAGTTTCATAAGGATTCTCCTTTTATACAAGAGGTTCTTCGTGTTTTTTTCGTTCGTTACGCCTTTTCCACCAACGCCACGGCCCGGGCGGCGATTCCCAGACCCTGTCCGGTAAAGCCCAGACCTTCCTCGGTCTTGCCCTTGACGTTGACGTCTTCGGGGGGAAGCCCCAAGGCGGCGGCAATGTTTTGACGGATTTGAGGCGCGTGGGGGGTGATTTTGGGACGCTGACAGATAACGGTGCAGTCCACGTTGACGGGGGTAAATCCTTGCTCTTTCAAATAAGTTACCGTGTCCTTCAACAATTCCAGACTGTCCGCGCCCTTCCATTTCGGGTCGGTGTCGGGATAGCGGCGGCCGATGTCCCCCAATCCGGCGGCACCCAATAGAGCGTCGGTGACCGCGTGGAGCAAAACGTCGGCGTCAGAATGGCCCAAAAGCCCTTGCTCAAAGGGAATGTCCACGCCGCCGATGATACATTTTCGACCGTCCACCAACCGATGAACGTCGTATCCTTCTCCGATTCTGAACTTCATAAAACTCTCCTTTGACAGGGTTTTTTTTATGGGGCGAAACAAAAAATCGCTCCCGCCGTTACGGCTTTGCTTTCACCGAATAGATGGGCATTCCCATCTCGGAGAAGCGGGTCTCGTACTCGGTGTGGTAGGGGTTGGGAATGTCAGAATGGTGCAAATCCTCGGTGTAGTCGTACAATTCGTAGCCACATTCTTTGAATTGCTCCACGGAAAAGTCGAACAGGGGTTTGTTGTCGGTCTTGAATTCGATATGGCCGTCGGCTTTCAGGATGGTGCGGTATTTTTCCAAAAAATTGGCGTGGGTCAGCCGGCGGTCGGCGTATTTTTTGTTGGGCAGAGGGTCGGAAAAGTTGAGATACAGAACCGACACGGAGTCTGTGGGACAAAGGGCCGTGTGGGGGACGTCTTCCAAAATGGGGGCGCCCGTTTCGTCCAGCCCCAGAAACGTTTTATCGGTACCTTCGGTCAAATCTTTCGCGTCGGCCAGCAGGAATTTCACGTTGGGAATTTCTTCTCGGGCCGCCTTTTCCCCCGCCATTACGATGACGTCGGGAATTTTTTCCAAGGCGTAAAAGGTCACGTGAGGATTATCTTTTGCCAACGCGGTGATGAATTTCCCCTTGCCGCACCCCACTTCTACCCGAATCTCTCCGGCGGGCGGCTGGATGACGGGGACGAAATATTCGGATACCCGTTCCAGGCGGGGGATGGTATTTTTCTTTTTCCGTGCTCTCATATTATGCGTCCTTTCTGCGGTCGAACCAAATCAGAAGCACCGTCACGTCGGCGGGGTTGACCCCGGAAATGCGGGAGGCCTGTCCAATGGATTCGGGGCGGAACTTGTTCAGTTTTTGCTGGGCTTCCAGACGGAGTCCGGTGACGGTGGTGTAGTCCAGGTCCGGGGGGAGTTTGCGGTTTTCCAACTTTTTAAATTCTTCCACGGCGGACAGTTGGCGGCGGATATATCCCTCGTATTTCAAGGAGATCTCCACCTGTTCTTTCACCGCTTCCGGCAGGTCCGGGCGGTTTTTGTCCACGGGAGCCAGGGATTCGTAGGTCAACTCCGGCCGGCGAATCAAATCCGCCAGACAGACGCTTCCCGTCACCGCCGGAGAGCCGTTTTGCTCCAAAACGTCTTTCACGGCCTGGGGAGAAAAATGGGTGGATTGGCACCGCTTTTTTTCGTCTTCCACCAACCGGTATTTTTCCAAAAACCGGTCGTACCGCTCTTGGGGAATAAGCCCGATGCGATATCCGATGGGCGTCAGCCGTTGGTCGGCGTTGTCCTGTCGCAACAGCAACCGGTATTCCGACCGGGAGGTCATCATTCGGTAAGGCTCGTTGGTGCCTTTGGTGACCAGATCGTCAATCAGCGTTCCGATGTACGACGAGGCGCGGTCGAGAAGCAAGGGTTCTTCCCCCTTCAACTTCAACGCCGCGTTGACCCCCGCCACAAAGCCTTGGGCGGCGGCTTCTTCGTATCCCGACGTGCCGTTGAACTGACCCGCTCCGTAGAGTCCGGGAAAATCTTTAAATTCCAGCGTGGCGGACAACTGCAAGGGGTCGGCGCAATCGTATTCGATGGCGTAAGCCGTCCGCATCATTACGGCGTTTTCAAAGCCGTTCAGGGAGTGAAGCATCTGCAATTGCACGTCTTCGGGCAGAGACGACGAAAACCCTTGCAGATACATTTCTTCGGTCTCTTGCCCCATCGGTTCCAAAAACAACTGATGCCGCTCTTTGTCCGCAAAGCGAACGATTTTATCTTCTATGGACGGGCAGTACCGGGGACCGATACCGGTGATATTCCCCGAATACAGGGGCGAGCGGTGGAGATTTTCCCGGATGATGCGATGGGTCTCGGCGTTGGTGTGGACCAAATAGCAATCGTGGGTATTTTTGCCGATATCTTTTCCCTCGTTTTCAAAGGAAAAGGGCACGATTTTTTCATCCCCGGACTGGACTTCCAACCGGGAAAGGTCCACGGAAGATTTTTTGATGCGCGGGGGCGTGCCGGTTTTGAAGCGGAGCAGAGAAATCCCCAATTTTTGCAAACTTGCCGTCAACCCCGAGGCGGCGAACATTCCGTCCGGGCCCCCTTCGTAGGACGTTTCTCCCACGATGATGCGGCCTTTCAAATAGGTTCCGGTGGATAAGACCACGGCTTTGGCGGTGTACTGCGCCCCCAGGTGGGTGGTCAGCACCCAGCCGGTTTCGGAAGGTTGAACAGACACGATTTCCGCCTGTTTTAATTCCAAATTTTCTTCCAATTCCAGAAGATGCTTCATTTTATCCTGATACCGACGGCGGTCGGCCTGGATGCGCAGAGAATGAACTGCCGGGCCTTTGCCCAGATTCAGCATCCGGCTTTGGAGAAAAATCATATCGGCAACTTTGCCCATCTGCCCCCCCAAAGCGTCCAACTCCCGGACCAGATGGCCCTTCGCCGTGCCGCCGATGGAGGGATTGCAAGGCAGATTTGCCACGCCGTCCAGACAAATGGTGAACAGAATCGTCTTCTGTCCCAGCCGCGCTCCGGCCAGAGCCGCCTCGATTCCGGCGTGCCCCGCACCCACCACGGCAATATCGCATTGTCCGGCTTGATAGTACGTCATAACATTGGTCCTTTCCGTCCTTTCTTTTCCCGGGAAAAGAAGGGCCCAAAGAAAAACAGAACGTTCGTTCCCTTATTTTCCCACGCAGAAGCGGGAGAAGATTTCGTGAATCACCTGTTCGGAGACGGTTTCCCCGGTGATTTCCCCGATGCATCCGATGGCTTCTTCCAAATCGGAAACAATTACGTCGGGGGTCAGGGCAAGGTTCTGTTGTGCCCGTTGCAGGGCAGTCTTGACCCGGCACAGGCACTGATATTGCCGACTGTTGGAAATCACCGCCTGTCCCACGGGAAGGTGGGCGGCAAAGGCGGTTTTCAGATACCCGGCAAGGTCGTCGATTCCGTCCCCGGTCTTGGCGCTGACCCAGAAGGATGGAACGCCCTTTGCCCATTCGGGAAATTCGGGATGAGACACAAGGTCGGATTTGTTAAATAAAAATACGGTTTTTCCTTGGCATTGCAAGGCTTCGTTGGCGATGAGCCGGTCTTCTTCGGTCCCATCGGGGGCGAAAATACAGAAAATCAATTCTGCTTGTTCCATTTCCTTTTTGGCCCGCTGCACACCGATTTGTTCCACCTGGTCGTGGGTGGTGCGGATGCCGGCGGTGTCAACCAAAATCAGTTTCATCCCCCCGAAGACCACGGATTGCTCCACGGTGTCCCGGGTGGTGCCGGCAACGTCGGTGACGATGGACCGGTCGGTGCCGGAAAACAAGTTCATCAGACTGGATTTCCCCACGTTGGGACGGCCGCACAGGGCGGTCTTGATACCGTCTTTCAAAATACGGCCGGTGCCGTAAGAATCGCAAAGGGTCTGCACTTGGGAAAGCGAATCCCGGACCATTTCTTCGATTTCTTCGGAAGAAACTTCCCCGATTTCGTCGTCGGGGTAGTCCACGTAAGCCAACAGTTTCGAGGCGATGGCCAACAGGCCTTGGCGAATCTGCAAAATGGCAGAGCCAACCGTGCCGTCCAATTCCCTCATCGCCGCCCGGGATGCGGAAGAATACTCCGCGTCAATCAGGTCCATTACCCCTTCGGCCCGGGTCAGGTCGGTTTTTCCGTTCAAAAAGGCGCGCTTGGTAAATTCGCCCCCCTCGGATTGCCGGGCTCCCCGGGAAAAAAGAAGCCGCAACACCCGGTCCAGCAAATAAACGCCGCCGTGACAGGAAAATTCCACCGTGTCTTCCCCGGTATAGGAATAAGGTCCCCGGAAGGCACAGACCACACATTCGTCCAAAACCTCGTCTCCGTCTACGATGCGGGCAAAAACCACGTTTCGCTTTTGCCCGGATTCCAGCAAATTGCCGGAAAGGCGCAATACCCCCCGGGCGATGGAAAAGGCTTCGGGACCGGACATCCGGATGACCCCGATGGCGGCACGAAAGGGCGCGGTGGCCAGGGCAGCAATGGTAGACATAGAAACCTCCGAGTCGTTTGTTCGGGTTAGGGGGGTGGATGTTCTTCTCTTTCTTTTCGCGAAAAGAAAGAGAAGAACCAAGAGAAAAAAAGCTGAGTTCTAGCGGAATTCTTCCGCCAGGGAAGAGAATTTATGAAAGCACAGTTCTTCCCCTTTTCGCTTTTCTTTGGTCCTTTCTCTCGTCAAAAGAGCGGATTGACAAAATCAATCCGCTCTCGTTCATCAGTTTTCGGAATCCATCGTAAAGGGGGTTCCGCCGGTAACGGGAGAGGCGGAAGAACCGGCCTGTTCCACGGGAGCGGCAACCGTCTTTGCAGCAGCACCGGACAATTTTTCACCGGGGAGATGGGTAATAGGACCGGTGTAAACTTCTCCTTCGGGTTCGTATTCCCGGCGGGGTTTCCGGTCTTCGGAAGAACGCTTTCCGTAACCGCCCTTGCCACCCCGGTTGTCCCGACGGGGACCGCGGTCGTTCCGTCCGCCCTTCCGGGGACCCCGGTCGGAGCGGGGAGCGGGACCGTCTTGGCCGGTGTAAGAAACTACGACCCGGCGGTTGGGGTCCTCTCCGATGGAATAGGTGGTCACGTTTTCAAAATCCTGCAATTTGGAATGGATGATGCGTCTCTGGAAGGAGGTCATCGGGGGCAGGGTGGTCTTTCTGCGGTTCTTTACCACCTGTACGGCGGTCTTGACGGCCAATGCTTCCAGGCGATTCTTGGTCTTTTCTTTGTAATCGTTCACGTTGAAGGAAATCTTGTAGTATTCCCCGCAATCCCGGTTCACGATAAGGGAGAGAAGAAGTTGAAGCGCGTCGACTCCTTCCCCCCGGTTCTTCATCAGAAGGTTGGCACCTTCCCCGGTCACCTGAATGGAAACGGTTTCTTTTTCCAGGGTGATGTCGATGGCAACGTCGTCGATGCCCATTTTTTCAAACAGGCCTTCCAGATAATCTCTCACACAGCGGCACGCGTCGGGGGTGAAGGTGATTTTAACCGATGCTTCTTTGGCACCGATTCCCAAAAAGCCTTTGGAACCCAATTCCAGCACTTCCTGGCTGTATTCTCCGTCGGACAGACCCAATTCTTCTACGGCCTTCGCCACGGCTTCTTCAATGGTTTTTCCTTTGAAAATCTTTTCCATAATGCGATAAATCCTCTTATTTCTTCTTTTTCTTGTCCACGGGCTCGCCGTTGAGCAATTCTTCGTCCCGCTTCATTTTTTCAATCTTCGTATAGTTCAGTTTCTTTTCTTTGACCGGTTTTACTTCTTCCTTTTTCGTGATAAACCGGGGAAGAAGAATCGTCTGGGCCAAAGACAGAAGGTTGTTGGCGATCCAGTACAAAGCCACGCCGAAGTTCATCGAATAACCGATCCACAAAGAGAGCAGAGGCATCGTGTACATCATCATATTCATACTCTTTGCGGTGGGGTCGGAACTGTTGCTGTTCTGATTCTTGTTGACCCGCATACTGATGAAGGAAACCAAGAAGGAAGACAGGGCGGCGATGATGGGGATTAAAATAAACCAGCTCCAAATCCCGTGGGCGGAGGCGGTCTCCCCAAGGTTGATGCCCATAAATTCCGTGTCGATGACGTTTTTCTGCTGAATGGCTTCGTTCAGACCGTCAATGGCGGTGCGGTTGGAGTTGATGGCGTCGGCAATGTAGATTTCGTTCAGGTTCAATGCGCTTTGAATCTTATCGCCGTATGCCGCCAACTTCCCGTCGGAAATGTGGGCGGAGAACAATTCTCTGAGTTTGACCACGGCGGCGTTGTCCGAGGACGATTCCACCATCGTCTTAACCGACTGATACAGATTGTTGTCGGAGAAATTGCAAATGTAGGTGAGGGGTTGACGGATCACGTTCCACAGCCCGAAGATGAGGGGCAGTTGAATCAGCGTGGGAAGACATCCGGACATCGGGTTGTATCCTTCTGCGGAATACAACGCTTGGAGTTCTTCCTGATACTTGGGGTTGCGGTTGTCGTTATGATACTTTTCCGCAAGTTTTTTCATTTTTGGTTGCAGTTGCTGCATCCGAATCTGGTTCTTCTGCCCTTTGATGGAAGAAGGCAACAACAACAGTTTTGCCAGCAGGGCGAAGACCAGGATGGACCATCCGTAATTTCCCAGAACCCAATAGATTCCTTGCAGAATCAGTCCCAGGGGCACGTTGATGATGTCCATAATGCTACTAAAAAATCCGAGGAACATACGTTTTGTCTCCTATTTTATAAAGGGAGTTTGTGAAAAACTCATTTCAGGGGCCTTTTTCTTTCAAAAGACCGGTACACGCAGTCGAAGACCTTTCGCCGCGTCGCAGTTCCGTTGCCTGTCCGGAACAGGGGGCAAATACAAAAAAACCTTTTCGGTGAAATAATGCGAAAATTCTCCGAAAAGGATTTTTTCATAGCTTGCCTGTTGTGTTTTTCGTTCGTTTCGGCGGAACCGGGTCAAAGCCTCCCTTACAAAAGGGATTGCACCGTAAGATCCGCCCCAGAGCCAAGAGGGAACCTTTGCAAAAACCGTGAATCTCCAACGCCTCCACGGCGTATTGGGAACAGGTGGGAACAAACCGGCAGCAAGGGGTCTTATAAGGAGAAATGTGACGTTGATAAAAACGGATAAGCCACAGAGCGACGTTCTTCATTTCTTCATCGCTCCCTGGCGTTCCAATACGTCTTCCAACTTCTCTTTGACCGCGTTCATCGAGACGAAGGCGGTCCGCGTGCGAGCCACTAAGATCATATCGTATCCCGGTATCATCTTCGGCTCCAACAAGCGGTAGGCTTCCCGCAATACCCTGCGGCATCGGTTCCGCTGCACCGCTTTGCCCACTTTGGTGGACGTGGTTATTCCCAGTCGGTTGTTTTCCAGCCCGTTCTTCCTTATATATAACACGAACAGAGGCGTTACCGCACTCTTTCCGCTTTTATATAACCGGCGGAACAGACGGTTTTCACAAATGATTTGGGTGGTTCTCATCAATAGGTCAGTTGCTTTCTGCCCTTCGCTCTTCTTCTGGCCAGGACTTTGCGGCCGTTGGCGGTCTTCATACGCTTACGGAAGCCGTGTTCCTTTTTCCGCTGACGCTTCTTGGGTTGATAGGTTCTTACCATTTTGTTTCCCTCCTTCCGGGTGGTTCGCGGCGTTTGGGCACAATGCCCCTATGCCGATTTCTTTCCCTATTATATATGAAAATCCGGAAAATGTCAAGGGAAAACTTGAACAAAAACGAAACATTTTTTAACAAAAGAGTGATATCTCTTGCTTATTCTATTTATATATGGTATTATTATGATAAATTGTCTTATATATTTTATTTTATTCTATATATTTGGCTTAGGACAAGCCGGAACAGGAGAACAAACGATGACGTTCCGTAACGTATGGGAAAAAACTTTGGTTCAGTTGGAAGAAATGGTGTCGAAAAATGCCCTGGAAATGTGGATCAACACCTTGGAACCGGTGGCGTATGAAGACGACGCTGCCATTTTAATTTCCCCTTCCCCTTTTCAGAGAGACATCGTTATGTCCAAATACAAAGACGTGATTGCCGCCGCGATGACCGAAGTGGTGGGCTTTGATATTGATATCAACGTCCTTACGCCGGAAGAGCGGACCCGGGGTCCGGTCTCCGCTCCTTCCCCCGCCGTCCAACCCCCGGAAGAAGACCCCATTGCAAATATTACTTCTTCTTTGTCTCATCCGGAATATACCTTTGAAAATTTCGTGGTAGGGGATTCCAACCGTCACGCCCACGCCGCCTGTATGGCGGTGGCGCAGAATCCTTCGGGAGCCTACAACCCGCTTTTTATCTACGGGGCGTCCGGCCTTGGTAAGACCCACCTTTTGTACGCCATTCAGAACGAAGTGCAAAAACGCTTCCCCGACAAAAACTGTCTGTACGTGCGGTCGGAAGATTTTATCAACGAATTCATCGAATTGGTCGTGCAACAGAAAAAAGCGATGGATTTCAAAAACAAATACCGCTCTTTGGACCTGTTTATGGTGGACGATATTCAGTTCATTGGGGGAAAAGAATCCATTCAGGTGGAATTTTTCAATACCTTTGAAGCCCTGTTTGGGGATAACAAACAGATTATTTTGGTGTCTGACCGTCCTCCCCGGGATATTCAGTTGTTGACCGACCGCCTTCGTTCCCGGTTTGAATCGGGAGTTATCGTTTCGGTGGGTCAGCCGGAATACGAATTGAAAGCCGCCATTATCCGTCAGCGGTGTCTGTTCTATCATATGGATCTGGCCGACGACGTGGTGGAATTTATTGCCCAGCACGTGAAGAGCAACATCCGCCAGATCGAAGGGGTCTTGAAAAAGATGATGGCCTACCGCCTCATTTCCCAATCCACCCCCAATATGGCCATCGCTCAGTCCGCCATTCGGGATATTACCAACGAGAATCAGCCTTTGCCGGTGGTCATTGACAAGATTCTTCTGGAAGTTTCCCGGGAATACGACGTGACCATCGACGAATTGACCGGTCAGAAGCGGGTGGCAAAAATTTCCGACGCCCGGCAGATTGCAATGTACATTATGCGGGAAATCACCCCGATGTCCCTCCCCGAAATCGGAAAACAGTTCGGCAACCGGGACCACTCCACCGTTCACCACTCCATCGAACGGGTGGAATATAAAATTAAGATGAATTCCAATCTCAAACTCCGCATCGACGAAATAATCAAGAGCATCCGGGAGAAGTAATTTATACACAACCCTTGGATAATTATCTGTGGATAAGACAGAACTTTCCACAAAATTGTCCAAGCCGTGGACAGAATTATTAAAACGGCGAACTCCACCTTTTCCGCAAAAAAAGTCTTCCACACTCTTCCAATTCTTGTCCACATCTCCTCTATGCCCAAATTTTCGCGGATTATTCCCCCAAATTCTCCCTTTCCACAGTTTCCACACCCTCTAATACTACTACTAAAAAATATATTATTTTCTGTCTTATAAAGAAAGTGTCTTTCAAAACTAACATCCGAAAGGAATTACCGTTATGATTTTTGCCTGTGAAAAGAATTTGTTGTTGGAAGCGGTGAATATCGTTTCCCGTGCCGTACTTCCCAAAGCCACCTCTCCGGTAATGGAAGGAATTTTGGTAGAATGTTACGAAGAAGGGCGGATGAAATTGATTGCATACGACCTTTCCTTGGGCATTGAGACCGAAGTTCCGGCGGAAGTGACCAAGGGGGGAACCTTCGTGGTCAACGCGAAAATGTTCGGAGATATTCTTCGGGCGATGGATAACGACGTAGTTTCGTTTAAGATGGACGAGCATTTGAATCTTACCGTTTCCTGTGCCTCGGCCCGGTTTGTGATTGGATGCATCGACGCGGCGGGATTCCCGGTGTTGCCGATGATTCAGGAAAATAAGACCATTGAAGTAAAGGAAGATATGTTGTCTTCGATGCTTCGTCAGACGTTGTTTGCCGTTTCGGAAAACAATGCTACTCCCATTTTGCAGGGGACCCAATTCCGGGTGGAACAAGGTCAATTGCAGCTGGTGGCAACCAACCAATATAAATTGGCTATCCGCAAAGAGCCTTACGTATACGATGGCGACCCCTTCCGGTTCGTGGTGCCCGGAAAAACGGTGAGCGAGCTGACCCGGATGTTAAAGGGGGACGGAGACGATATGGTCCGTATATCCCTGGCGGAGCGGCAGATTGTCTTTGAATTGAAAAATACCGTGGTGATCTCCCGTCTTCTGGAAGGGGATTTTCTGGATTACGAACGGATTCTTCCCACGTCCTTTGCGACGGTTGCCACGTTGAAGATTGACGGACTGAAACGGGCGATGGAACGGGCTTCGATTTTGTTGAATAATGAAAAGATTCGGATTCCCGTGCGGTTTTCCTTTGAATTTGATTCTATCATAACCTCCTGCCGTTCTTCCACCGGAAATACCTTGACCGACCAGATGAAAGCTACCATCGACGGACCTAATCTGGAAATCGGATTTAATAATAAGTATATTTTGGAAATTCTTGCCGCGGCGGAATGTGAAGAAATTATGATTGGGCTGAACAAACCCAATACGCTGATGAAAGTGACTCCTACGGAAGGAGACCGTTTTATCTTCTTGCTCTCTCCGATGCATTTGAAAGGGTAAAAAAACGCTTTTCCTTGGTTTTTTCTTCGAGAAAAAACGGAAAAAGGTGAAATAAGATGATAATAAAATCATTGCAATTGCAAAATTTCAGAAATTTTGAGTTACAGGAATTTCGCTTTGAGCCGGGCGTGAATATTCTGTTGGGAGATAACGCCCAGGGGAAAACCAACGTGATAGAAGCGTTGTGGTTGTTTTCCGCCTGCAAATCCTTTCGGGTGAACGATGATAAACCTTTTATCAAGATTGGAGAACACCGTTCGGCCATTTATGGGGAATACGAGCGAAACGGAAGAACCTACAAACCGGTGATGAAATTTTACGACGATAAGCGCCGTGAGATATTTCTGAACAACGTGGCCGTGCGTCCGAGGGAGATTGTGGGGCAATTTCCCGCCGTTCTCTTTTTCCCGGACCATTTGTCGTTGATTAAGGGTTCGCCGGAATTAAGGCGTAAATTTCTCGACTTAGCCCTATGTCAGACCGACCCGTCGGTGCTGACGGTGTTAAATGAATACAACAAAGTTCACCAGCAGCGAAACGCCCTGTTAAAACAGTACCGGGAGCGGATGGATGCCAAATCCGCTTTGGATATTTGGGATGAAAAAATAGCTTCTTTATCGGCGCAAATCGCCTGGAAGCGAAACGAATACATTACCCGGATGATTCCCTTTGCGCAAAGGGTGATGGATGAGATTTCCGGGGGCAAAGAACGGCTCGACGTGGAATACAAGACGGTGTGCCGGATGCCGGCTCGGGATATAGAGCAGTTGGAAGACCAATTTTTCTACGCCTTGAAGACCAACCGGGAAAGAGATATTATCACCGGTCACACGTCTACGGGCGTCCACCGGGACGATTTTGAATTGTACGTCAACGGCGAAAATGCGAAAATATACGCATCCCAAGGGCAACAACGGTCTTGCGTAATGGCGTTGAAGATGGCGGAAGCGGATTTGTTGTATCAAGCCACGGGAGAATTTCCCATTATGCTGTTTGACGACGTATTTTCCGAATTGGACCCCTTCCGGAGAAGTTACATTATTGAAAAAATCCGGGGAAGACAGGTTATTTTGTCTTGTTGCGAAGATACCGGAGATTTTGCGGGAGCCACCATTTTCCCCATCCAGGGGGGAGAATTGAAATGACCGGAAAAATGCTCCACATCGGAGCCGGGTATCTTATCAATACCGCCTGTATCGTGGGAATTTTTGATTTGGATAAGACTACTTACGGCCCCAAGACCCGGGAATTTTTGGCAAAAGCGGAAAAAGCCGGGTCGGTGGTCTCCGCCGGCTACGAGTTGCCCAAATCCTTCATCGTTTGCAACGAAAAGGGAAAAAACACCGTGTACCTCTCCCAATTAGCCTCTTCCACGTTACAGAAGAGAATGGAGCGATAGGGAGACGGAGAGACGGAGAGTTCATTTCTTTCTTGATACTTCTTTCTTTTCGCGAAAAGAAAGAAGTACGTCCAAACCACCGTAAAAAAAATCACACATATATATAATGGAAAGGAATTATTATGAGTGAACTGACCAACAACGTACAAGCCACCGGGGCGAAGTACGACGAAACTCAGATTCAGGTTCTGGAAGGATTGGAAGCCGTCCGGAAGCGTCCGGGGATGTACATTGGCTCTACGTCCATTCAGGGTCTGCACCATCTGGTGTATGAAATCGTGGACAACGCCATCGACGAAGCCCTGGCCGGGTATTGTAAAAACATTTACGTCAATATTTTGCCCGGAAACATCATCCGGGTCAAAGACGACGGCCGCGGGGTTCCCACGGGAATCCATCCCAAGATGGGCATCTCCACGTTGGAAGTGGTGTATACCATTTTGCACGCCGGCGGGAAATTCGGCGGAGAAGGGTACAAAGTCTCCGGCGGTCTTCACGGGGTTGGTGCTTCGGTAGTAAACGCCCTGTCGGAATGGATGGAAGTCCGGGTCCACGACGGGAAGAAGATTCACTTCCAGCGGTACAACCGGGGCAAACCCGAAGCTGCCGTGCAGGTGGTTGGAGAAACCGACAAGACCGGAACGGAAGTCACCTTCCTTGCGGACGACACGATTTTTGAGACCTTGCAATACGAATACGACGTTCTTCTCAAACGGTTGCGGGAACAGGCGTTTTTGAACGGTGGTATCCATATTATCTTTACCGACGAACGGGGAGACGCGCCGGTCGTTACCGATTTGCAGTACGAAGGCGGTGTCCGTTCTTTCGTAGAATATCTGAACGGTCAACGGAAGAGCGAAGGGCTGCACGACGTAATCCACATTTCGGTGTCCAATGAAAACAACGCGGCGGAAGTGGCGTTGCAGTATACCGATTCTTACGCGCCCCTCATCCTTTCCTTTGCCAATAACATCAACACCACCGAAGGCGGGATGCACGAAGTGGGCTTTAAGACCGCTCTGACCAAGGTGTTGAACAACTACGCCCTTGCCCGGAAGTTGATTAAGGAAGGAAATCAACTTTTGGAAGGGGAAGACGTGCGGGAAGGGTTGACCGCCGTGATTTCGGTCAAACTTACCGAGGCGCAGTTTGAAGGGCAGACCAAGACCAAGCTGGGCAACAGCGAAATGCGTCAAGTGGTCTATCAGATGATAATGCAGAAGATGGCGGATTTCCTGGAAGAAAATCCTTCCGTGGCAAGAACCATCATCGACAAGGCAATGAACGCCCAGAACGCCCGGGAAGCGGCGCGGAAAGCCAGAGAAAACGTCCGCCGCAAGACGGGATTGGAATCGGGGCAGATGCCGGACAAATTGCAGGACTGTAACGAAAAAGACCCCTCTCTTTGCGAAATCTACATCGTAGAAGGGGACTCTGCCGCCGGGTCGGCCATCCAGGGCAGAGATTCCCGGTTCCAGGCCATCCTTGCAATGTGGGGTAAAATGTTGAACGTAGAAAAGGTCCGGGTGGACAAAATCTACGGAAACGATAAACTTTCTCCCTTGATCATCGCCTTAGGGGCGGGCATCGGTGAGACCTTCAATCTGGAAAAACTGCGGTATCACAAGGTCATCATTATGGCCGATGCCGACGTGGACGGGTCTCATATCCGTACCCTTCTTCTCACCTTCTTCTTCCGGTATATGCGGCCGTTGATTGAAAACGGACACGTTTATTCCGCCGTTCCCCCTCTGTACAAGATTACGAGAGGGAAGACCGTCCGGGTGGCTTACTCCGACGAGGAACGGGATAAGGTTTCCGCGGAAATGCGGGAAGATAACCCCAACGCCAAGATTGAGATCTCCCGGTTTAAGGGTCTTGGTGAAATGGACGCTCACGAACTGTGGGATACCACGATGGACCCCGAACAGCGGTCTCTTCGCCGGATCACTCTGGACGACGCCGTCCGCGCCGACGAGGTATTCTCGGTGTTGATGGGCGAACAGGTGGAACCCCGGAAAGAATGGATCGAGAAAAACGCTCAGTATGCGGTCAACCTTGACTTTTAATAAGTAGGAGAAACGAAAATGGCTCATAATAGAAGTTACAAGCCGGAAGATATTCTCTTTCCCAATCAGGTGATTACTGAATCCCACCTGGTAGAGGAAATGGAAAAATCTTATATTGAATACGCGATGTCGGTCATCGTCGGCCGTGCATTGCCCGACGTTCGGGACGGTTTGAAGCCGGTTCACCGCCGGATTCTTTACACGATGTACGAAAGCGGTCTGACCTCGGACAAACCCTTTAAAAAATCCGCCACCTGCGTGGGTGACGTTTTGGGGAAATACCACCCCCACGGGGATACCTCGGTCTACGACGCGATGGTTCGTCTGGCCCAGGATTTCTCGATGCGGTATCAGTTGGTGGACGGCCACGGGAACTTCGGTTCTGTGGACGGTGACCCCCCGGCTGCCTACCGCTATACCGAAGCCCGTCTTTCCAAGATGTCCAACGAAATGCTACGGGATATCGACAAAGAGACGGTCAATTGGGACCCCAACTTTGACGAAAGCCGGAAAGAACCCCGGGTGCTTCCTTCCCGGTTCCCCAACCTGTTGGTGAATGGGTCTTCCGGTATCGCCGTCGGGATGGCGACCAACATTCCCCCGCACAATCTTAAAGAAGTCATCAACGCCGCCGTGGCGGTTTTGGATGACCCTGAAATTGACGTTCTGGACCTGTTGGAATACATTTCCGGTCCCGACTTCCCCACCGGCGGTATCATTATGGGTCGCCGGGGTATTCGTGCCGCCTACGCCACCGGCCGGGGCAAGGTCGTGGTGCGCGCCAAAACGGAATTTGAAGAATTTAACAAAGACCGGGTTCGTATCATCGTTTCCGAACTGCCCTATCAGGTCAACAAGCGTCAGTTGATCAAATCCATCGCCGACCAGGTGAAGGATAAGAAGATTGAAGGCATTTCCGACCTGCGGGACGAAACCGACCGGAACGGGATGCGGATGGTCATCGAATTGAAGAAAGACGCCAATCCCCAGGTGGTTTTGAATACCCTGTTCAAGCAGACGGCGTTGCAGTCTTCCTTCGGGGTCATTCTGTTGGCGCTGGTGGATGACCAAAAACAGCCGAAGATTCTGTCGTTGAAGCAGATTTTGGAAGAATACCTCACCTTCCAGAAGGAAGTTTTGACCCGCCGCACCCAATTCGATTTGAAGAAGGCCAAAGAACGGGCACACCTGTTGGAAGGGTTGCTCATTGCCCAGGACAACATCGACGAAGTCATTCATATCATCCGCACCGCCTACGACGACGCGAAGCAGAAGTTGATGGAACGGTTCAACCTGGACGAGATTCAGGCGCAGGCCATTTTGGAGATGCGGTTGAAGGCTCTGCAAGGCCTTGACCGGGAAAAATTGCAGAACGAATTCAACGAATTGCAGAATCGCATTGCATATTATCTGGGGCTTTTGGAAGACCCCGAAAAATTGAAGGCCGTCCTGCGGGATGAACTGCTGGAAATCCGGGATAAATTTGGCGACGAGCGGAAAACCGAAATCGTCGACGTGGAAGACGAGATCGACATTGAAGATCTGATTGAAGAAAAGACCAGCGTCTTTACGATGTCTCACCGGGGTTACATCAAACGTCAGCCGGAAGACGTCTATAAAGTACAGAACCGAGGCGGTCGCGGTATCAACGCGATGGCGACCCGGGAAGAAGACTTCGTGGAAGAATTGTTTATCGCTTCCACCCACGCTACGGTGCTTTTCTTCACCACCAAGGGGCGTGTCTTCCGTATTAAGGGATATGAAATTCCCGAAGCCTCCCGTCAGGCGAAGGGGATGAACATCGTCAACCTGTTGCAGTTGGACCAAGGGGAAAGCGTTTCCGCGATGATTCCGTTGTACGGCGAGATCGACGAGGAAAATACCTATCTGAATATGATTACCAAGGCTGGTATCACCAAGCGTTCCAGACTGTCCGAATACCGGAACATCCGCAAGGGTGGTCTGATTGCCGTCAACCTGGACGACGGGGACGAATTGGTTTCGGTGAAACTGACCGACGGAACGAAGAACATTCTTATCATCACCCACAACGGTATGGGTATCTGCTACGACGAAAATCAGGTTTCCGTCGTCGGCCGTACCGCCCGCGGGGTGAAGGCCATTAAGTTGGAAGAAGGAGACGAGATTATTTCGTCTATCATCGCCGACGAAAGCCAGAAGGTCCTTATCGTCACCGAAAACGGAATGGGCAAACGGACCGACTTTACCGAGTTTAAGATTCAGAACCGGGGCGGTCGCGGGGTCCACTGCCACAACGTCACCGAAAAGACCGGTCTTATCGCCGGCGCGAAGGCGGTCACCGAAAACGACGACGTGGTCATCATTTCGTCGGACGGCGTTCTTATCCGTATCCGGGTCGAAGACGTTCCCGTTTACCGCCGCACCTCTTCCGGGGTCAAGATTATGCGGGTGGGCGCCGACACGAAGGTTATGAACATCGCGCCTCTGCCCAAGGCGGAAGACGAAAGGGAAGATGGGGAAGAAAGTTCCGACGAACCCCAAACTGAGGAATAATAATATCACACGAGGTAGAATATAGTTATGAAAAACACGGAAAAGACGATGGAAAAAATCGTAAATCTCTGTAAGAACCGGGGCTTTATCTTTGCCGGTTCCGAGATTTACGGCGGACTTGCCAACACCTGGGACTACGGTCCTTTGGGTGTGGAATTCAAAAACAACGTGAAAAAGGCCTGGTGGAAAAAATTCGTTCAGGAAAACCGCTACAACGTGGGTCTGGACGCCGCCATTCTGATGAATCCCCAGACGTGGGTCGCATCCGGTCACGTGGGCGGGTTCTCCGACCCCTTGATGGACTGCAAAGAATGTAAAGAGCGCTTCCGCGCCGACAAAGTTATCGAAGATTGGTGCGCCGAAAACAATTTCGAATTGGGCAAAGCGGTGGACGCAATGTCCCACGACGAAATGAAGACCTTCGTGGAAGAACACAACATCCCCTGTCCCACCTGCGGAAAGCACAATTGGACCGACATCCGTCAGTTCAACCTGATGTTCAAGACCTTCCAGGGCGTGACCGAAGATGCGAAGAACGTGGTGTATCTCCGTCCGGAGACCGCCCAGGGTATTTTTGTAAACTTTAACAACGTAGCTCGGACCACCCGCAAAAAACTGCCCTTCGGCGTTTGTCAGATTGGGAAATCCTTCCGCAACGAAATCACCCCCGGCAACTTCACCTTCCGTACCCGGGAATTTGAACAGATGGAATTGGAATTTTTCTGTAAGCCCGGCACCGAATTGGAATGGTTCGCGTATTGGAAGAAGTATTGTAAAGATTGGCTGCTGTCCCTGGGAATGAAGGAAGAAAATCTCCGGCTCCGGGACCACGACCCAGAAGAATTATCCCACTATTCCAACGCCACCACCGACTTTGAATTCGTTTTCCCCTTCGGTTGGGGCGAACTGTGGGGCGTTGCTTCCCGGACCAACTTCGACCTGAACGCTCACCAGACCACCTCCGGTCAAGATATGACCTACTTTGACCAGGAAACCGGGGAACACTACATCCCCTACGTGGTGGAACCTTCTCTGGGTGCCGACCGCGTGGCGTTGGCCTTCCTGGTGGAAGCCTACGACGAAGAAGTGGTGGACGCGGAAAAGAACGACACCCGCGTGGTAATGCGGTTCCATCCGGCATTGGCCCCCTTCAAGGCCGCCGTTCTGCCCCTCTCTAAGAAACTGTCCGAAAAGGCCACGGAAGTTCACGAAATGCTCTCCAAGTATTTCAACGTGGACTATGATGAAGCCGGCTCCATCGGAAAACGGTACCGCCGGGAAGATGAAATCGGCACCCCCTACTGCATCACCGTGGACTTCGAAACCGAAACCGACGGCTGTGTTACCATCCGGGAACGGGACACGATGGAACAGATTCGTCTGCCCATTGACCAAGTGGTTGCATACCTGAACGAAAAACTGTATTTCTAAGTAAGATTCGGTGTTCTTTTCTTTCTTTTCACAGGAAAAGAAAGAAAAGAACCAAAAAAAAGAAAAGCAAACGCCAGTGGAAGAAGGATAATACCCTCCTCTTCTTCACGGCGAAGGATTTCGCCGTGAAGTCGCTTTTTTTTTTTTTTTTTTCTTTTTTCTCGTGAAAAAAGAAAGAAGAGAACTCATCCACGTAAAATCATTCCTTGGAAAGGAATTCTTATGATTATTTTAGACAACTATCGAGTCAAGTTGATGGAAATCGAGGAGCGTATCGGAGAATTGGCCAATGCGATGCGGATTGCGGCGGTCAAAGAGAAGTTGGCGGAATACGAAACCGTCACTGCCGACCCCGATTTCTGGAACGATATGGAAAAATCCCAGAAGATTTTGGTGGAACAAAAACGCCAAAAAGATATTCTGGACAATTATTCTTCCGTGGTCTCTCTCCACGAGGACGCGTCCACGTTGGTGGAGTTGGCGATGGAAGAATGTGACGAGGAGACGGAAAACGAAATCGTCACGATGACCGAAAATTTGGAAAAGACCATCGAACGGCTGACGATGGACACTTTGTTGGACGGGGAATACGACAAGTCCAACGCCATTCTTACCTTCCACGCCGGCGCCGGCGGGACCGAGGCGCAGGATTGGGCCTTGATGCTGTTCCGGATGTATTCCCGGTACGGGGAACAGAATGGTTTTAAGGTGAAATGCCTGGATATGTTGGACGGGGACGAAGCGGGAATCAAATCCGCGGTGCTGATGCTGGAAGGCCCCAACGCCTACGGCTATATGAAGTCGGAATCCGGGGTGCACCGTCTGGTTCGTGTCTCTCCCTTCGACGCTTCCGGTCGCCGTCAGACGTCCTTTGCTTCCGTGGAAGTAATGCCCGAAATCGACGATGATAAATCCATTGAGATTCGGGAAGAGGATTTGGAAATCGAATGTCACCGCGCTTCGGGTGCCGGCGGTCAGCACGTTAACAAGACCGACTCCGCCGTGCGCATCAAGCACATCCCCACCGGTATCGTCACCGGCTGCCAGACCGAACGGTCTCAGAAGCAGAATAAGGAAATGGCGATGAAGATGTTGAAGTCCAAACTGTTGGAAATCAAAGAACGGGAACACCTGGAAAAGATTGAAGACATCAAGGGCGTGCAGATGGACAACGGCTGGGGTTCTCAGATTCGCTCCTACGTGTTTATGCCCTATACGCTGGTCAAAGACCACCGGACCAACTATGAAATGGGCAACGTGAACGCCGTAATGGACGGGGACCTGGAAGGCTTTATCAACGCCTACCTCAAACACCTGAAAGCCGGCGGCGAGGCGTAAAAAGGAGTGGGGTCGATGAAACGTATTTTTGTATTGTTGCTTGTTTTGGCAATGACGTTGTCCTTGGCTTGTTGCGGAAAAAATGAGGAACCTGTGGGCGGATTGCCTTCGGACGGTTCGGACGTTTCCCAGGAGATGGACGGCCCATCTTCCGCGGGGTCCGGGGAGAGCGATGAAACGCAAGATTCCGCATTTGACACCGCTTGGGCGAAGAATGAGTTTGAAGCGTTGCTTCCCCAACTTCCCTTTACCGGGTGGACGTCCGAACAAAAAGACGCCACCACCTATAAAATGCAGGTGATTGGTTTGAATACCAGCGCCGCTACCAATCCGCCGGATTCCGGGGAGCCGGACGGCAAAGATAAGCAAACGTTGTTGGATTATCTGGACACCCTGCCTTCCTACGGATTTACCGTGGAAGAGACGGGAACGGGATATCGGTGGCTTGTCACCGACCCTGCCGGGAACACGATGGAATTTAAGTGCGGCGACGGCGGTTGCTTTGTTACCATCGAAAAAGCAAATTGACGAAAGAAAAAACTCCGACAGAGAACAGTTCTGTCGGAGTTTTTTTACTCTTTACTTGCTGATTTTTGGACAAAAGTGGGGTCGGTGCAGAGTTTTTCCAATGCTTTTGACCATTCTAATCCCCCGGGTTGTCCCGTGAGCAACCAATCGTGAGAGACGCGGAACAGACGGCACATCGTCATAATATGTTCTAAGGAAAAACACGTTTTCCCCTCTTCCATCTTTTGATATTTCAAGGCGGACAGATTCAAAAAATCCCCCATATCGGCGAAGGTAAACCTCTTTTTTATTCGTATTTCCCCGACTCTTGCCCCGATTTCTGCCCAGGCTTCGTTCATAGTTCGTTTCCTTTCCTATAAAAAAGTGCGTGACCGAAGCCACGCACTCGAAAAATGCATAGCTCCACTGTTGCGACACAAGTTTTTCGACAATCCTAAGGATGCAAAAAACGGAGTATGCATTTTTGCCAAAAATAAAATGCATTCCCGGATTGTCCTATATTCACTTGTGTCGCATTTTTATTATACCACATTTTCTGCGGTTTGTAAACCCCTTTTGAAGAAAAAGATGAAACCGTGTTTCGGAAGAGGGACGAAAAAAATCCGGCGGAAGTATTTTCGCCGGATTTCGCTTTTTTTTTGGTTTCTTTTTCTTTTCGCGAAAAGAAAAAGAACGCCGGTTTCCGTTTTTTCGTTTTTTTAATCTTTCTTTTTAATCTTGCCGAAGACCAGCGCCACCACAAGGCCGGCGATGATGGCTACCACCAGGTCGAAGATGATGGTCAGGGCGAAGGTCAAAACGAGAATGACGATATCTTTCCAGTCCTTTTTCTTGCAGATTCCGATGAAGTGCCGCCATTCGCTCATATTGTAGGCCACGATGAACAGGATGGCCGCTATGGCGGGCATCGGGATGAGGGCGGCGTAGGGCATCAGCAACAACAGGACCAACAACAAAACGATGCCGTGAACCGCTCCGGCGATGGGGGTGCGGCCGCCGTTTTTCACGTTGGCGGCGGTCCGGGCGATGGCCCCCGTGGCGGGGATGCCCCCGAAGAAGACCGAGGCGATGTTTCCGAATCCTTGGGCTACCAATTCGGCGTTGGGGTTGTGTTTGTCGTTGACCATTCCGTCGGCCACCACGCAGGACAACAGGGATTCCACCCCGGCCAAAAGGGCGATGGTGATGGCGTTGGGAATCACCGCAACCACTTTGCTCCAACTCAAATCCATTCCGGCAAAGTCCACTTTGGGAAGGCCTGCGGGGATGGTGTACAGGTCTCCGATGGTGTAGACCCCTTCCTGGAATCCGGGCAAGAAGGCCACCATCAGTGCCCCCACGATGACGGCAATCAGCGACGGGGGTACCCGTTTTTCCAATTTGGGATATATAATCAAGATAGCAAGGCAAACCGCGCCTACCACCAACGCTTGCCAGGAGAAGGTGGAAAGGGAATGAAGGTTTGCTTCGATTTTTTCGATGGTTTCAATGGGTTTGACCCCTTCGGCGTAGGTAAGCCCGAAGAAATCTTTCACTTGTCCCAGCAAAATAGTTACGGCAATCCCCCCGGTGAATCCCACGGTGATGGGTTCGGGGATGTAACGGATAAGACCTCCCAATTTGCAGACGCCCATCAGAATCAGGAGAAGCCCCGCCATAACGGTGGCCAAAAACAGACCGTCCATTCCTTGGGCGGCGACCACGCCCGCAACGATGGTGGCAAAGGCGGCGGTGGGTCCGGCAATCTGGACCCGGCTTCCCCCCAGCAGAGAAACCACGATGCCGGCGGCGATGGCGGTGTAGATGCCGCAGGCCGGTTCTACCCCCGACGCCAAGGCCAAAGCGATGGACAGAGGCAGAGCGATAATGGCAACGATAAGGCCGGCCACCAGGTCTTTTACCAATTGACCCCCGGTGTATCCTTTCATTGCGTCAATGAGTTTCGGTTTTAAATAAAAATCCTTTTTCACAATACTTCTCCCAAAAAGACAGAATCACAGGTGCAAGCCGAAGCCTGCACCTGAAAACGGATATATTATACACCTTTTGTCGGAATTTGTCAAGGGTTTTTATCCCAAAAGTTGCCGGATTTCTCCGATTAAGCGGTCCACGTCGACGGTTTCGGGGTGGGTTGCGTCAATGTCGATTCGGGGGGCGTTGATTTTGAAGTCCGCCATTCCCATCTCTTCAAACACTTCCCGGAACAGTTCCCGGCTCATCGTTTTGGGCACGTCGCCCGGTTCCGGGGGATATTTATCCCACAATTCGTGGACGCTGTGGCGGCTGTGGATGGCGTCCCGTTGGACGTAGCGCTGATGGAGAATGTCCGGGTCGCCATCCAAAAAGACCATCACGCAACGGCAACCGGTGGAGTCCAGCAGATTTTGCACTTGTTCGGTCATCGTGGGGTCGAAATTGTTGACCAACAAAAGGGACGTGCCGCTGTTTAAAATGTTTTGGGCGCATTTGAGCAAAATAGCGTTTGCCACAACGTCTGCCACCGCCCGGTCTTCCAGATTTTGGTATCCCTGGATTTTGTACATTTCTTCTTTGATTTCATCTTTTTCCAATATGGGCATCCCAAAGGCGTCCGCCAATTTCTTGGAAAGGGTGGTTTTCCCCGTGGCCGGCATTCCGGCAAGGATAATCAGATTCATTTCAAGTCTCCTTTCTGTTCCTTCCAATAATTTAATAAGGCTTCTTTGGTGTTTTCGACGTGGTCTTCCATTGCGGCGTTTAATAAAAATTGTAACGCGTCCCCCACGTCCCGTCCCCGAAGCCCCAAAGCGGTCAGGTCGTCCCCTTTTACTGCCAGATGGGACAGGGAAAAACAGGGGCGTTCCGTTAAAATTTCCCGGGCGATGGATTCCAAGGTGTCGTAGTGGTCTTGGCGATGGTGAAATTCCGGGGATAGAGCCAAATTGTCGGCGCGCATCAAGGCCAATAAGTCAAAAAAGCCTTGTTCTCCCAATTTGTTTAATTTGCGTCGAACCGCCACCGGCGTGGGGTCGATGGGACCGTCGTGATGCCGAATCAACGTCACGATTTCGGCAGTTTCATTGTTGGAAAAGCGCAGGCGTTCCAAAATTTCTTCCGCCATCTGGGCAGACCGGGCGGCGTGCCCGTAAAAATGACCTGTCCCGTGGGCATCTACCGAGGCGGTCTGGGGTTTTCCGATATCGTGCAGCAGCGCCGCCACCCGAAGCCGGGGGAGCGGGGGAACCGCTTGAACGGCGTGCAGCAAATGTTGATAGAGAGGGTGGACGTGATGAAAATTTTTTTGGTCAAAGCCTATCGTGGGCAGCAATTCCGGTAAAAACACCC
Organism: Eubacteriales bacterium; assembly: GCA_045542115.1. Lineage (GTDB taxonomy): Bacteria > Bacillota > Clostridia > Oscillospirales > UBA644 > RGIG995. Next base: position 1,918 of record JAZQKK010000011.1, on the reverse strand, counting down.
CAATAACGTCGGAAAACGACGATAAAACGTCGAAGACTCCCTTGCCGCACAGCAATTTGACCCATTCTTCCCGAATCCGTTCCGCGGAAACGAGATTCAGCCGTTCTTTTTCTTCCCGAAGGGCAGATTTTGTGGTTTCTTCCAAGGAAAATTCCAAAACCGAGGCAAAGCGGAGACCCCGCAGAATCCGAAGTCCGTCTTCGGTGAATCGCCGCCGGGGTTCGCCTACGCACCGCAAAATTCCTTGGCGAAGGTCGTCGATTCCCCCAAACAGGTCGATAACGCCGGTGGATTCCGACCAGGCCAGGGCGTTGACGGTAAAGTCCCGGCGGGCCAGGTCTTCTCGTAGGCTTCGGGTGAAGTTCACACGGTCCGGATGTCTTCCGTCGGAATAATCTCCGTCCACCCGAAAGGTGGTCACTTCCACGGGGAGGTCTTCCCAAAGGACGGTGACGGTGCCGTGGCGGATTCCCGTCTGTACCGTTGGCACGTCGGGGAAGACGCGAAGAATTTCTTCCGGCAGGGCAGAGGTGGCGGCGTCGTAATCGTGGATGGCAACATTCCGCAAAGAGTCCCGAACGCATCCGCCTACGAGGTATGCCTCGTGCCCGCCGGTGTTCAAGCGATTCAGTATAGAAATCGCCCGAGAGTCAAATTCCATAAAATCACCATCACTTTTACAGAAAAATCAAGACGACAAAAGGAGTATCTCAACGGGTGAAATACTCCTTTCTTTCGGTTTTGTTTTGGCAAAAAATTAAGACGTTGGACGGGAAACTTACTTCCGTTCCAACTTGTCTTTGCCGCCCATATAGGGGCGGAGCACTTCGGGAATGGTCACCGTGCCGTCGGCTTGCAGGTGGTTTTCCAGGAAGGCAATCAGCATCCGGGGAGGCGCCACCACGGTGTTGTTCAGGGTGTGGGCCAGATATTTCTTGCCGTCTTCCCCGTTGACCCGAATCTTCAACCGGCGGGCCTGGGCGTCGCCCAGGTTGGAGCAAGAACCCACTTCAAAATATTTCTGCTGACGGGGAGACCAGGCTTCCACGTCGATGGATTTTACTTTCAGGTCCGCCAAATCTCCGGAGCAACATTCCAAGGTGCGGACGGGGATTTCCAGAGAGCGGAACAGGTCTACGGTGTTCTGCCACAGTTTTTCGAACCACATCGGGGAATCTTCCGGCTTGCAGATGACAATCATTTCCTGCTTTTCAAATTGGTGGATGCGGTAGACCCCACGTTCTTCGATGCCGTGAGCCCCCTTTTCCTTGCGGAAACAGGGAGAATAACTGGTCAGGGTTTGGGGGAGAGACGCTTCGGGAAGGATTTGGTCGATGAATTTGCCAATCATCGAGTGTTCGCTGGTCCCAATCAGATACAGGTCTTCTCCTTCGATTTTATACATCATCGCTTCCATTTCGGCAAAGGACATTACGCCGGTCACCACGTCGGAGCGAATCATAAAGGGAGGCACGCAATAGGTGAAGCCCCGGTCGATCATAAAGTCCCGGGCGTAGGAAATGACGGCGGAATGGAGCCGGGCGATGTCTCCCATCAGATAGTAGAATCCGTTTCCAGCCACGCGACGGGCGGCGTCCAGGTCGATGCCTTTGAACATTTCCATAATTTCCGTATGGTAGGGAACTTCAAAGTCGGGTACGACGGGGTCTCCGTACCGCTGAACTTCCACGTTTTCGCTGTCGTCTTTGCCGATGGGAACGCTCTCGTCAATGATCTGGGGGATAACCAGCATTCTTTGACGGATCTCTTTTTCCAGTTCTTCTTCTCTTACTTCCAGATCAGCAAGCTGTTTTGCGATCTCAGCTACTTGTTTTTTGGTCTCTTCGGCTTCTTCGCGTTTGCCCTGACCCATCAGTGCGCCGATTTGTTTGCTGATGCTGTTGCGCTGGGAGCGCAG
>JAZQKK010000010.1:0-27265 GCA_045542115.1 Eubacteriales bacterium | reverse complement strand
CTTCTATGAAGAGAATAGTCGGTGTCTATGACGAAGAGGTTCCACCCGTTCCCATTCCGAACACGGTAGTTAAGCTCTTAGGTGCTGAAAATACTTGGCTGGCGACGGCCCGGGAAAATAGGGCGATGCCGACATTCTCTTCTCTCAATCCAATATGCACCTTTAGCTCAGTTGGTAGAGCAACTGACTCTTAATCAGTGGGTCCCGGGTTCGAGTCCCTGAAGGTGCACCAAACAAAATCCGCTTTCGAAAGAAGGCGGATTTTTGTTTGTATTATTCACTATTCATTATTCATTTAGTCTAAGCGGATTTTGAATGAGTAATGAAGCCGCTTCGCTGATGAATAATGAATAATTTTCGATGACGGATAGACGATTATATTTTCGGGAGTAAGCATTACCGCTACGCCAAGTCCTTGATTTTAAGGGCTTTTTGTGTTTTTAGGGGTCCCCGCTTTCACCATTACACCTTTTTGGGACTTTTTGGAATTGAACCTGCGACTTTATCGCACATTTGAGTAATACCCGCTTTTCTAATATAATATAGACAGAAAGAGGAAGCGAGGACTTACGGATGAAAAACGGTTACGCGATGGTTCGCAGACTTAAACTCACCCCCTTTGAACTCCGAGTTGTTATTGAATCTTTCAATGCAAAGAGACTCAAACAGAAGGCAAACGGGATCGACAACAGAACAACCTCCAACCTCATACTCCACTTGCTCGATGCTCTTGAAGCTTAATTACATACGGTTAATATAAAGCCGACTTATGACCACTAATGAAGTGGAAATATGATGATACGGTTGTGAGACGTTTTGTGGAGTGAATTAAAGTTTCTCCGGACAGAACGATTGAGATCATCCTGAAAGGTGGAAGCCACGGTAAAGAAAAAGTGTGAATTCTTTTTAAACATTTCAAAATTCTATTGACTTAGCTACTTGAATGCGCTATAATCTATTTGCTAAAAAAAAGCCCTCCAAGATCGTCCGAATCGTCAAAGGTTCGAAATTGTTTGGGGAGCCAGAAAATCCAAGTCGAAAGGCTTGGATTTTGTTATGGTACAATCGTTTCAAAAAAGGTGATATGGCTGTGAAAGAGATTTTATTGATTGATAAATCTATAATATCACGGTCTGACATATTACCGAGGAGGAAACACGATGGGCGGAATCTATCCCATTCGTGACGTTGCTGCAATGGCGTAGGAGCTTTGCACAACTTATATTCAGAGTGCGATATATATGCTGCCCGGGGGGACGTTGGCAAAAATATCCCGAGAATTGAACGACTTTCCTTCAACAATATCGTGATTGACCGCACCTGGGATTTATACCGAGATACATCCGCAACTTGAAGATGGATTACGAATGGTACGTCAAATAAAGGAGAAACGAAATTGATACATTCTTTTTTACTGATCGGGCAGTCAAATGCCGCAGGGCGAGGCTTTCTCGCGGATGCTGAGCCGCTGAACACGTATAACGGTAGACTTAAAATGCAAAGAAACGGGCTATGGGTTCGGATGTTCCGTCCCGTTAACCCTGATCGCTCCTTTTCGGGCACCTGCCTTGCGGAAAGCTTTGCCAAGGCGTATGCCGATGAGCACCCCGACGTTGACGTCGGGATTATTCCCTGCGCAGACGGCGGAACAAAGATCGCGCAGTGGCAACCGGGTGAGATCTTGTTCGACAATGCGGTAGGCTGCGCGCGCTTTGCTATGCGCACCTCGTCCCTGCGAGGTATCCTTTGGCATCAGGGTGAGGGAGATTGTTTGGAGGATCGTTGCTTGCTATATGAAGAGCGTTTTCGCCGCCTCATGGATGCCTTACGTGGAGAGCTTGGACTGCCAAAAATTCCGATCATTATTGGCGGCCTTGGCGATTTTCTTGCCAAATGCGAGTTGTCATTCTGATTTCTAAACACATACGATTAACGATTTTGCACCCTAACACGAAAGTCCTTGATATTCAAGGGCTTTTTGTGATTTTAGGGGTGAAAAACAACCCTTTTTCATCATTACACTTTTTTAAGCCTGCGACATTTTCGCACATTTGAAGATCAATTGCTTTTCTGATGTTAATATAGACAGAAAGAACGAAAGATTCTTCACAACTTAAAGTTGTAAATTTAACAATTCTAAATTTCTTGACAGATTTGATTAAAAGATGTAAAATATAAATACAATATTTTTGATTGTATTTGGAGGGTAATATGGAAATAGGGCAATCTATTTATAAGATACGTAATAATGCAAAATTAACACAGGAGCAGTTTGCAGAAATATTTGGAGTTTCACAGCAGGCAGTTCAAAAATGGGAGAGTTGCAGTGCTGTGCCGGATATTGAAAAGATAGTAAAAATCTCCAAATACTTTGATGTTTCACTGGATTCTTTGGTAATGGGAAATGACAATCGACTGGTGGAAGATATGAACAAGTCGGAGATATTAAAGCCACAGTATAAGAATCTTCATGATTGGGAATTCTACTCATCTAATTTAAAGACAGAGTATCAGCAGTCGATAGAGGAAGGACTTGATATTGACGCCTACAAGGATGTTTTTTATTCGGTATCAATGCTTCCAAAGGGTGAAATCAAGAAAAGATTTGGAGATGTTTTGTTTGACGTAGTTGTATCTGCTAAACCAAAGGAAGGTTATTCCTACGTAGAGCCGTCTGATCTGGAACAAATCCAAATGATGCGTCGAGGCATTGAAGAAAGATATTCTTATGATAAAGATAAAATAGAGGACAAGATAAACGGTGCATGGCTTGGACGTATATGCGGTTGTATGCTCGGAAAGAGCGTTGAGGGGGTGCGAACAACGGATCTTATTCCTTTTTTAAAGGAAACAAAGAACTATCCGATGTACAGATATATTCATCGCAGAGATCTGCAAAATATTGATCTGACAAAATATAAATTCAATTTTGCGAATAGAGTTTATGCAGACGAGATCGATGGGATGCCTGTTGATGATGATACAAATTATGTTGTTCTTGCTCAAAAAATTATTGAAAAATATGGAAGAGATTTTACACCGTACGATGTATCGAGAGCGTGGCTTGCTTATCAGGGAAAAGATGCATACTGTACTGCTGAGAGAGTTGCATTTTGTAATTTTGTAAAGGGGTATGCTCCTCCTCAATCAGCGATATATAAAAACCCATACCGCGAGTGGATAGGTGCACAGATCAGAGGAGATTACTTTGGATATATAAATCCGGGAGATCCCAAGCTTGCTGCGGAAATGGCTTGGAGGGATGCATCGATATCACACGTGAAAAACGGAATATATGGCGAAATGTTTATTGCAGCTATGATTGCCGTTGCGGCAACTACAAACAATATTGAAAAGATTATAACCTTGGGACTTGCTGAAATACCACAGACATCAAGACTTTATGAAAGTGTTATGTCGATCCTGGATTCATACAAGAAGGGCGTATCTATGTGGGATTGTTTTAAGATGATTTATGAAAAATACGACGAACATAGCGGTCACGATTGGTGCCATACGATCTCGAATGCTATGATAGTAGTAGCATCCCTTTTGTACGGTGAAGGAGACTTTTCGAAGTCGATATGTATGGCAGTTGAAACCGGATTTGATACCGACTGTAACGGTGCAACCGTTGGTTCGATCTTGGGAATGGCAAACGGGACGGGAACGATTTCTGAATCTTGGAGTGCGCCTATAAACAATAAACTGCACACCTCTATCTTTGGTGTTGGAACGGTTAATATATCGGACTGCGTAGAAAAAACATTGATGCACATTCAAAATGTTTGAGTTGTATCTTCATCCCGACGATTTGTATGGATACGGCTATCTCGAAGCGATCAAATCGGTTTTTATCGGTGAATAATTAAGCGAAAGAAAGTAACCCTTGGGTTGCTTTCTTTTTTTGCTCTCCGTTTTTGAATTGTAACTGCAAATGGAAATTTTTCTTTCGAATTTATTAAGGTCCTTGACTTTCCCGGGAGGGGGATGTATAATGATTTTAGTGGAGGGCGAATTATGTATATTGAAATGTTTAATTTTTGGTATTTCTTTTGGCTCGTAGTGGGGGCCGGCGCCACCGTGGGGTTGTATTTCCTTTTGCGGAAACTTCCTGCAAAATGGCAGAAGTGGATCCTTTTTTCTCTCCTTGCGATCGGGTTTTTGCTCCATTTTTTGAAAGCGTTTATTCCGCCTTACAGTGTGGATGAAGCCCGATGGTTCCGGGACAGTTGGTTTTCGAATATCTGCGCGGCGAATATTGCGCTGTTTCCCTTTATGTTCTGGTCCAAGAACGACAAGGTGAAGGATTATATGTTCTATATCGGAATCATCAGCGGTCTTTTGGCTTTCGTTTATCCCCAAGAACCGATGGCAAAGGTGGACCAATTGGCGGAGCAGTTGGATATTTTGCGGTTTTATTATCATCATTGGCAATTATTTGCAGTTCCGTTGTTGATGGTATTGTTGAAGTTCCATCGCCCGTCGTATAAGCGGGTTTGGGTCGCGCCGGTAGGACTTTTGATGGTAATGCTCTTTATTATGCTGAATCAACTGTTTCAGTCGGAATTGGGGTTCGTTCCCTTGCGGTCGAATCAGGAATTTTTTGCTATTGGTTATAAAAATTCGTCTTATATTTGGGGCCCGGGCACCAACGACGCCATCGGAAACTTTTTTGCCTTATTTACGCCGAAAATCTTTAAGACCGTTCCGGTGGGACAGTATGCGGGACAAGAAAAATATTGGCCTTGGTTTTGGATTACCGTGCCGGTGTTTGTGATTGTAACACCGCTGGCGTTCTTGCTGTGTCTGGTGTTTGACCGGAAGAATTTTTGCAACGATTGCAAGAATTTAAAGAAGAAGATAAGAGGAAAATAACGTTTATAAAAATTCCGAAGACCGTTTCGTTTTGATATTTTTATTGCTCATAAAAAGAGAGAAGTTTTAACTTCTCTCTTTTTTACATTTGTGTGAAATGTCTTGACTTGTGAGAAGATGTGTAGTAAAATAACAATTGATATATAACATTAACTATATTACAGAGGTGTTTTATGCCGCCAAAAGTAAAAGTCACAAGAGAAGATGTTGTTTCCGTCGCCGTGGAAATCGTGCGGAAAAAGGGCGCCGGAGCCATCAATGCCCGGACGGTTGCCGGGGCATTGGACTGTTCTACGCAGCCGATTTTTTCCAATTTTGCTACGATGGAAGAATTGCGGTCCGCGGTGGTGGAACGGGCAGACGAACTTTGTCGGGAGTATATGCAACGGGAAATGGAGCGGGGGGATTATCCCGTGTATAAAGCAAACGGAATGGCGTATATTCGTTTTGCCAAGGAGGAAAGACAATTGTTCCAACTGTTGTATATGCGGGACCGGAGGGGGGAGACGATTCCCGAACATTCGGAGATGAGCAGTCAGATGGAGCATATCGTTCAACGGAACACCGGATTGGAAGGAGAACGGGCGAAACTGTTTCATCTGGAAATGTGGGCCTGCGTCCACGGAATTGCTACGATGTTCGCCACCGGTTTTTTAGATTTGGATTGGGATTTGGTCAGCAAGATGCTTACCGATTCCTATCAGGGATTGCGAAAGCAATATGGAATGGAGTTATAAAATGGATGCGATTCGTATAGAGGGACTGACCAAACGGTATAAAGACGTGATTGCGGTCGACCGGCTAAATCTCACGGTCTCCAAAGGAGAATTATTTGCGTTGTTGGGGGTGAACGGTGCCGGGAAAACCACGACGATTAAGATGTTGTCTTGTCTTACCAAGCCCACCGAAGGAGATGCTTTTTTGATGGGAAACAGCATTTGCAACGACGGGGCCGCCGTAAAATCTTTGATTGCCGTATCTCCCCAGCAGACCGCCGTAGCTTCCGGGTTATCTACGCTGGAAAACCTGGAATTGATGTGCGGCGTCTATGGCTTTTCCGGGGAAAAACGCAAGGCAAGGATGCAGGAAGTGATTGACCGATTGGGGTTGGCGCCCGTACTTCGGAAAAAGGCGGGAAAACTGTCCGGGGGATGGCAGCGGCGGTTAAGTATTGCAATGGCGTTGATAAGTGAGCCTCAAATTTTATTTTTAGACGAGCCCACGTTGGGGCTTGACGTTTTGGCCCGCAGTGATTTGTGGGAATTGATTCGCTCCCTGAAAGGGACGGTTACCATCATTCTCACCACCCACTATATGGAAGAAGCGGAAGCGCTCTCCGACCGCATTGGGGTTATGAAGAACGGAAAACTTCTTGTCTGTGATAGTGGGGATGCAATCAAAAAATCGGTGGGGGCGGATACGTTGGAACAGGCCTTTGTCCGTATTGTGAGGGGGGATGTGCAATGAAAATGCTGACTTTCGCGAAGCGGAACGTAAAAGAAATTCTTCGGGACCCTCTTAATCTGGCGTTTGGGTTGGGGTTTCCCCTGGTTTTGTTGTTGCTTCTTAGTGCAATTCAGTCGAATATTCCTGTGGAACTGTTTGAGATTCAACGGCTGACGCCGGGGATTACGGTGTTTGGCCTCTCCTTTATGACCTTGTTTTCTGCCACGATAATCTCAAAAGACCGGGGCAGTGCGTTGTTGCAGCGGTTATATACTACACCTCTGACCCCCTTGGATTTTATTTTTGGATATACCCTTCCGATGATACCCATTGCTTTGATGCAGTGTATCGTCTGTTACGCAGCCGCTCTGATTTTGGGATTGGAAATGACCTTTTCTATGCTGTATGCGGTTTTGTTTCTGCTCCCTCTTTCTATTTTTTATATCGCGTTAGGACTTTTGTTCGGGAGTATTTTGAACGATAAACAGGTGGGTGGAATCTGCGGTGCGCTTTTGACAAACCTCTCGGCGTGGTTGTCCGGAATCTGGTTTGACCTGGACTTGGTGGGCGGTGTATTTAAAAAAATTGCCTACCTTCTTCCCTTCGTTCACGGTGTGGAAATGGAGCGGTCGGCCCTTGCGGGGGATTTTCGTTCTGCACTTTCCCATTTTTGGTGGGTTTTGGGATATGCCGTTGTTTTTCTTGGGTTGGCGGTGTGGATGTTTTTGCGGCAGATGAAACGGCAATAAGGGGGCGCACGTTCCCCGAAACGGAACAATAACAAAGAGGGGCTCTCTGTTTATTTTCAATGAATATTGCGGATTCAAAGAAATCTTGACAAAATTCTTCGGTAAAAGAGGGATTTGCTATGTTCGACCGAATCGGAGAAAAATTGATGACCTTGGCGTGGATTCTGACCATCGGAGGTTGTGCTGTCGCGGCGGGGGTGGGAATCCTTGTTCTTGCAAGCAGCATTTTTCAAGGGATTTTGATCTTACTGTTCGGTTGCATCGGGTCTCTTGTGTTCGGTATGATCGTGTTCGGATTGGGGCATTTGATCTGCACGGCCGATGAATTGTTGGAGTTTCAGCGGGAAGTCCGGGATCGGGATTCCGCTTCCGAAGAAAACGACGAATAACCTAAATATCCCTCCGCATAGCGGAGGGATATTTCTTTTATGCTGTGGGGGACAGTACCGTAAGACCGTGGGGAAGAACCTCAAACCGAGCCTCTTTGGTGGGGGATAATTCCCCGTCCAGATTCAAGGTCAAGTCTTTGCCGCGGATGATAATTTTTTCCGCCCGCACGTGTTTTACGAATTTCAGACCAGTGTGCTTCCCGATGGCTAAAAGGGGCATTACGCACAAAAACAGCCAGGCGGGAACGCTTTCGATGAGGTAGGCGTCTAATTTTCCGTCGTCGATCACCGCTTCGGGGGCAATTTTAATACCGCCGCCGTAGTATTTTCCGTTGGCAATGCAGAACAGAAGGGATTTTTGTTGAAAGGGGACTCCGTCGATTTCTCCTTCCAGGTCCGTGCCGTGATAATGGAAGATGGTGTATAACATTGAGAGAATATAACTGATTTTTCGCAGTCCCGGCTTGTTTTTAAATTTTTCAGAGTTGCGGACTACTTCCGCATCAAACCCTACGGAAGCAATATTCATAAAGAAACTTTCGTTGGCTTTTCCGCAGTCGATTTGCCGTTTGCAAAAGGTTTTAACGTTGTTTAAAATCGCTTTTGGGTCGTGCTTCTTTGAAATCTTTGCATACAGAGTCCGGACGAAATCGTTTCCGCTGCCCTGGGGAATCACGCAAAGGGTATTGGTGGACCCGACCGTGCCGCACATTACTTCGTTGGCCGTTCCGTCGCCTCCTACGGCGTAAATGACGGAATTGATGTACTCTTTTGCAATTTGGGTGGCGTGCCCCGCCCGTTCGGTGAGGCGGATCTCTGCTAATTTCCCAAAGGTTTGCTGAATCAATTCCTTCATTTGGGCGGTTTTTTTGAATCCGGCCTGGGGATTGAGAATGAAAACGTGCTTGTTCATAACTCTTCTCCTATCGGTATATTTCAACAAAATACTTACAAAATGCAAAACCGTCTTTACAACGGGGAAAAATTGTGCTATAATAACCTTGTAAAAATGAATATCCTTGCCGGGGTGCGCTGATACTGCGCTGAGACCGGGCAGAAGCCCGAAACCCATTGAACCTGAACAGGAGCAAAAACCTGCGGAGGGAAGATGCAAACATATCATTGGTGTTGAATCATCCTCTTGCCGTACGGTAAGAGGATTTTTTTCGGCCGTTTCGGAAAACCGGTGCCGGAACGCTGAGGCAGGCTTTCATTTTTATAAAATGAAAAGGAGGTTTTTTTATGAAAAAAAACGATTCTCTGAAAAAGCTTGCCGTCTGTGCGATGATGGTGGCTTTGTCCTTCGTCCTCAGCCTCTGGGCTCCGTTGAAATTCTGGCCGCAGGGTGGGTCCGTGACGTTGGGAGCAATGGTTCCCGTCATTTTGACTGCCCTTTTGTTCGGAACGAAATGGGGCATCGGGTGTGCCTTCGTCAACGCGCTGTTGCAGTTGATGATGGGATTTATGGAAGGAATGGGTACGTGGGGACTGTCCCCCCTGGTGTTGGTATGCAGTATCCTTTTGGATTACATTCTCGCCTACACCGTGATTGGTCTGGCCGGAATCTTCCGCGGAAAGGATAGTGTCCGGGCTGTGGTGGGAACGGTGTTCGTCTGTCTTCTGCGATACGTGTTCCACTTTTTGTCCGGTTGGGCATTCTTTGGAATGTGGGCAGAAGAAGGATACACTGCACTGACCTGGGCTTTGTTCTACAATATGTCTTATATGCTCCCGGAAACGGTGATAACCACCGTGGTCGCTACGGCACTCTCTCCCTTGATGGCGGTGCTTCGCAGAAATTTTTCCTTCTGCCGTTTGCCCGAATCGGAAGAGCATTGACGTAATTCCCCTATATTATAACACGAATCTCTCTTTTTTGCAAGAGGGATTCGTGTTTTTTCTGTAAGACTTGCAATGTTTTCCAATTTGTGTTATAATGGGAGTACAAAGGTTACTTTACCGAAAAAGCAGGAGGATACGATGAACCTTCTTCATTTGAAATACGCCGTAGAAGTGGCGCGGACCCGTTCCATTACGATGGCGGCGGAAAATCTGTATATGGGTCAGCCCCGGCTGTCTCGGGCCATTAAGGAATTGGAAGATTCCTTGGGAATCATTATTTTCAGACGCACGTCCAAGGGCATCGTGCCTACGCCGGAAGGGGAGATCTTCCTCTCCCACGCCAACCGGATCCTGGACGAAGTGCGGGAAGTGGAAACGCTGTACAATCCCAGCGGAAAAGACAAGCAGCGGATGAATATTTCCATCCCCCGCGCCGGCTATCTTGCCCACGCTTTAAAACAGTTGGTGGGGGAATTGGACCTGACCAAAGAGATTGAAATCAATTACCGGGAAACCAACTCGTTGAAGGCCATCAACAATATTTTGCAGAACAATTACGATTTGGGAATTATCCGTTTTGCCACGGAGTACGAACCGTATTTTGAGCGCTTTTTGTCGGAAAAAGGGCTGCGGTCGGAAGATTTGTGGGAATTTTACCCCATCGCTCTGATGTCCGAAGAACATATGCTGGCCCGGAAGGTGGACCTGCGGTTTTCGGACTTTGTGGATTGTGACTGCGTTCAGTTGGGCCACGGAGACCCCTACGTTCCTTCGTTGCCCTTGGCCGAGGTTCGCAAAGGAGAGTTCCCAGAGCAGATAAACAAGCATTTGTTCATTTATGAACGGGCCAGCGGGTATGAAATTTTAAGTTCCATTCCCACCACCTTTTTGCTGTCGTCGCCGATGCCGGAGAATATTCTCAAACGGTACGGATTGGTGCAGCGGCGTCTGCAAGGAAGACAGCGGTCGTATAAAGACGTGTTGATTTGGCGTGAAAACTACAAATTTACCCCCTTAGACCAGTCTTTTATTACCGAAGTTAAACGGGTTCGGGATAAGGTAGGAACGCGGAAAATCGATTGATTTTCCTGCAAGTATCCGAAAATGGAATATCGTTATGCGATTTTGGTATTTTACAACCGGAAAATTCTGTGGTATAATAGACCCATATTAAGAAACCCTGCTCTGTTATGAGCAGAACAGAACGTGACCGGAAGGAGATTTGATGATGGAATATCAAGTCGTAGACAGTGTGGAAAATCTGCAAAGTGCCATTGCTCGCGTGCGTAAGGCTCAGCAGATTTTTTCCACGTTTACCCAAGAACAAGTGGATGACATCTTTTTGGCGGCCGCCTCCGCCGCGAACAAAGCCCGGATTCCCCTGGCCAAAATGGCGGTAGAAGAAACCGGGATGGGCGTGGTGGAAGACAAAGTTATCAAGAATAACTATGCTGCCGAATACATTTACAATGCCTACAAAGACACCAAGACCTGCGGTGTCATTGAAGAAGACAAGGCCTTTGGAATTCAGAAGATTGCCGAACCTATCGGGGTCATCGCGGCGGTCATCCCCACCACAAACCCCACCTCTACGGCGATTTTTAAGTGCCTTTTGGCGTTGAAGACCCGGAATGCCATTATCATCTCCCCCCATCCCCGGGCGAAGAATTGCACCATTGCCGCCGCCAAATTGGTACTGGAAGCGGCGGTGGCGGCCGGGGCTCCCGAGGGAATCATCGACTGGATTGACGTGCCCTCTCTGGATATGACCAACACGGTAATGAAAGAAGCCGATATTATTCTTGCCACCGGCGGTCCCGGGATGGTAAAAGCCGCCTATTCTTCCGGCAAACCTGCTTTGGGCGTAGGGGCCGGGAATACCCCCGCTATCATTGACGATACGGCGGATATCCTGTTGGCTGTAAACTCCATTATTCATTCCAAGACCTTCGATAACGGGATGATCTGTGCTTCGGAACAGTCGGTTATCGTTCTGGAAAGCATTTACGATGCCGTGAAGCGGGAATTTTCCACCCGGGGGTGTTATTTCCTCAACGAAGAAGAAACTGAAAAGGTTCGCAAGACCATCCTTATCAACGGTGCTTTGAATGCAAAAATTGTGGGACAAAAAGCTGCGAAGATTGCAGAGTTGTCCGGGGTTACGGTTCCCGCCCAGACCAAGATTCTGATTGGGGAAGTGGAAAGCGTGGAATTGTCCGAAGAATTTGCCCACGAAAAACTGTCTCCCGTTTTGGCAATGTACAAAGTCAAGACCTTTGACGAGGCGTTGGAAAAAGCGGACAAATTGGTGGCTGACGGCGGATACGGTCATACCGCTTCCGTTTACCTGAACGACGTTACCGCCCGGGAAAAACTGTCCGCCTTTGCCGCTCGGATGAAGACCTGCCGTATTTTGGTCAATACCCCCTCTTCCCACGGCGGTATCGGGGATTTGTACAACTTCAAACTGGCTCCCTCTCTTACCCTGGGATGCGGTTCCTGGGGCGGGAACTCCGTCTCCGAGAACGTGGGGGTCAAACATCTTCTCAATATTAAAACCGTTGCTGAAAGAAGGGAAAATATGCTGTGGTTTCGCGCCCCTGAAAAGGTCTACGTTAAAAAAGGCTGTCTGCCCGTTGCTCTCGACGAATTGAGAACCGTCCGGGGTGCCAAGAAGGCCTTTATCGTTACCGATACGTTCCTGTATCAGAACGGCTACACCAAGCCGATTACCGATAAATTGGACGAAATGGGCATCACCCACACCACCTTCTTCAACGTTCAGCCCGACCCCACGCTTGCCAACGCTACCGAGGGGGCGGCTCAAATGCGGGCCTTCCAACCCGACACCATCATCGCCCTGGGGGGCGGTTCTGCGATGGACGCGGCAAAGATTATGTGGGTTCTGTACGAACATCCCGACGCAGACTTTATGGATATGGCAATGCGGTTTATCGACATCCGCAAACGTGTTTACACCTTCCCCAAGATGGGAGAAAAGGCCTACTTTATTGCCGTTCCCACCTCTGCCGGGACCGGTTCCGAGGTGACGCCTTTCGCCGTGATTACCGACGAGAAGACCGGCGTGAAATATCCCTTGGCCGATTATGAATTGCTTCCCAATATGGCTATCATTGATACCGATTTCCATATGTCCGCTCCCAAGGGGCTGACCGCCGCTTCCGGGATTGATGCCGTGACGCACGCAGTAGAAGCCTACGCGGCAATGCTTGCTACCGATTATACCGACGGTCTTGCTTTGCAGGCGTTGAAAAATATCTTCAAATATCTCCCCCGTGCTTACGAAAACGGTCAGACTGACGTGGAAGCCCGGGAAAAAATGGCCAATGCCGCCACGATGGCGGGAATGGCGTTCGCTAACGCCTTCTTGGGAGTCTGCCACTCGATGGCACACAAATTGGGCGCCTTCCATCATCTGCCCCACGGGGTTGCCAATGCCTTGATGATTGAACAGGTCATCCGCTTCAATGCATCCGAGGCTCCCGTGAAAATGGGGACCTTCTCCCAATACGACCATCCCCACACTTTGGCCCGGTACGGTGAAATCGCCGATTATCTGGGGTTGGGCGGAACGACCGATGAAGAAAAGACCGAGAACCTCATTCAAGCCATCAACGACCTGAAAGTCAAGGTTGGAATTAAAGAAACCATCCGGGATTACGGCGTGGATGAAGCCGACTTCCTTGCCCGGCTCGACGATATGGTGGAGCAGGCCTTCGACGACCAATGCACCGGTGCGAACCCCCGGTATCCCTTGATGAGCGAACTGAAACAGATGTATCTCAACGCCTATTACGGCAAGCACGACGCCGTTTAAGAGAGGAGAAGGATTATGAATTTGAATCAAGTTCTGGCCGTGCGCCCCGACAAGGTCATTTACCGGGACGGCAACACCATTATCAAAGTGTTTAACGATACCTTTTCCAAGGAAGGAATCCTTCGGGAGGCGATGAACAACGCCATTATGGAGACCACCGGCCTTGCCATTCCCAAGGTCCTTGAAGTTTGCAAGGCTGATGGAAAATGGGCCATCGTGGAAGAATTCGTGGAAGGAAAGACCCTGGAACAGTTGATGGCGGAACATCCCGAAAAGGAAGAGGAATACCTGGACCTGTTCGTGGACCTTCAAATGAAGATACACGCCACCAAGGCCCCTTCGATGCTGATTCGTCTCCGGGATAAAATGCGGGGGAAAATTTCCGAAGCCAAATTGGACGCCACCACTCGGTACGACCTGCACACCCGTCTGGAAGGAATGAAGCGGCACACTAAAATCTGCCACGGAGATTTCGACCCGTCCAACGTGATTCTGACTCCCAACGGAGAAGCGTATGTTATTGACTGGGCCCACGTGACCCAAGGCAACGCTTCTGCCGACGTTGCGCGCACCTATCTCCTTTTCTGGTTGCAGGGGAAAGAGGCTTTGGCGAAAAAATATATGCATCGCTTCTGTGAAAAGAGTGATACCGCCTATCAGTACGTTCAGAAATGGCTTCCCATCGTGGCCGCTTCCCAGTCGGTGAAGGGCAAGCCCGAAGAACAGGAATTGCTCTTGAAATGGGTGGACGTTGTAGAATACGAATAATGGGTAAGGAATAGGAAAGTGGCAACCGTCACTTCCCTATTTGGAAGGAAAAAATGACATTCAAAGAAATTGCTTGGGATTTTGACGGAACGCTCTATTGTTCTTATCCCCGTATCATCCGTTGCCTGCGTTTGGCAATGGAACAATTCGGAGTTACGGACAGTGAGGAAAACATTGCCCGCTACGCCCATATTACCGTGGGGCACGCGTGGGAGCATTACGCCCCTCTGTGCGGTTGCAGTCCCCAGGAATTAGCACAATGGTACCGGCACTTTAATCAGGAAGTTTCGGATATTGTGGTTCCCTACCAGGGAATCCCGGAACTGCTGCGGGATATCGTTGCGGCGGGGGGACGCAATCACATTTGCTCCAATCGGTCGGCAAAAGGATGTCTGGATTACTTGGAACGGGATGGATTGGCGTCTTATTTCGACGTGTTTTCCGGGGCTTCTCCCGACGTTAAAACGAAGCCTGCCCCCGATTTGATTCAGGTGATTTTAGACGCCCGATCTCTCTTGCCAACGGCTCTTTTGATGGTGGGCGACCGCAATTTGGATATCGAAGCGGCCCACGCTGCGGGGGCCAAGGGGTGTTTCTTTGACCCGGACGGATTTTCCACCCCCACTTGCGACCCGGAATTCATCGCGTCGGATATCGGTCAATTGCGAAGCATACTCCTTCATTGACCGAATTTCCCCCGTCTGCATAAGATGAAATGAAGAAAGGCGGGTGGAGTGATGAAAATCGTTGCCGTAAAGTCCCCCAGAATTTTGCGGGGATTGTTGAAGGCCCTTTTCGGGATTCGGGATTGATTGGACCAAACGCAAAAAACTCTTCATTACAGCCGGTCTTCCGGCTGTAATGATTTTTAGGAATATTGGAACAGATTTGTAAAATCTTTGAAAAATCTCTTGACTTTTTCTAGCAAAAGGGTATATCATTAAAGATATGGGTATAATGGTAAAAGAATATACAATTGATTGATAGAGGAGTGTCGCCCTGTGTGCCCGGAACAACGGAAGGAAATATTTTCCATTCCCAACATTTTATGCTATATTCGCATTCTGCTGCTTCCCGTTTTTGCCGTCTTGTTTTGCTTGAAATTAGACGTGTGGGGAGCCGTGGTGGTGCTTTTGTCTGCCGCTACTGACGTTGCCGACGGAATTATTGCTCGAAAATTTCATATGGAGACCGAGCTGGGAAAGATTGTAGACCCCTTGGCCGATAAATTGACCCAAGCGGTGGTGTCCGGGTGTTTGCTGTTCCGCTATCCCGTGATGTGGATTCTCTTTTCGGTGATCGTGGTCAAAGAAAGTTTTCAGGGTATCGGCGGGATTCTGCTTTACCGCAAGGTGAAGTCCATCCGGTCGTCGGAGTGGTTTGGGAAACTGTCCACCGCCTTTTTCTACGCGGTGATGGCATATTTGGTCCTGTTTGCTCCGGAACCGGCGGGGGCTTGGTACGTGGTCGTTCCCGTTTTGGTCAGCACCGGACTGATGTTGTTTGCCTTGGTGCGATACTTTATCCGGTTCGTTCAGGTGGTCACGTCCCTGAAACAGGACGGGGAAGCCACGGCAGAATAAAAAGAATAACAAAGAAAATCCCACAAGTGAAAGACTTGTGGGATTTTTGTCATTTCAGAATGGGATAAACCATCGGTTTTATCTTGTATTTGCCCCCTTGAATCAGGGCGGTTCCGGCTCTGGTCCCGAAGTTTTCCATCGTCAGGACCACCCGGTCGTCGTAGACCTGAACGGCGATTCCCTGGGAGAAGGGAACTTCCAGGTCGGTCAGACCGGAGCGAATCCGTTTCCCGTCGTTTTTGAAGTAGCTGGTCTCAAAATAGGCCAGACTGCCTACAAACACGCTCTTGAATCCCGTTGCCACCACCAATTCGGACCGCAGATTGCCCCGGTCAGGGGAGTCGGGTCCGATGACCGAGCCGTCGGGGGTGAGGGACATTTCCACCGTCGTGTGGGTCTGCATACATTCTGCGGACCGGGTGTGAGTGATCCAATGGTCGGTTCCGTGAACGTGTCCGTAGAACCAGAACAGATTGGGGTAGCGGTTCAGGGTCTTGTCCAAAAGCAGATAGGCGTCGGTGTTGTGGGGACAGCATTTGTTATAACTGATAAAACATCCCCGGTGGAAGGGATAATGGGAGAGAACGAAATAGACGGCGTTCGCGCCCAATTCTGTTTCCAATTCTTTCAAGCGTCCTTCCAACCATTGCGCCTGTTCGAGAGTATGTCCCGGAGCGGGGCGATGGGGGTCGGGGACGTTTGGATTGGTGGGAGCAAAGGGATAGAGGGGTGTGTTCAATACCAGAATGGGAATATTTTTCACCCGGTATTCGTAGCACAGAAGTTCCTTCTGTACCCCCACGTCCATCGGAGCGTCTTTGAACAGGGGATGCTGAATATCTTCGGGCAAAAGATGGGTGTAGTCGTTGGAGTTAAACCGTTTCCCTTCCGGTTGACGGTCCCCCACCTGACAGTCGTGATTCCCTGAAATCCAGAAAATGTTTTTGGCGTTTTCCGGATTTCGAAAAGACCGTTTTAAGGCATTTTGAAGGAGATTTTGGGTAGACAAAAACTTCTTTCGGGGGAATTTCCCTTGCAGTACGCCACGGGTGTAGATGGGATGGCTTGCGTTGTCGGAAATGTTGTCCCCGCAGGTGAGCAAACAATCCAAATCGTACCGGGTGCGATAGGCCTTTGCCGCCCGGAAGACCGAGTTGCGAAGATAGGGTGCTTTCCCTTGGACGTTGTAGTCGATATGGATATCCGATACCGAGCCGGCGGTCATAAGGGGAGCTTTCTCCGTCGTCTCCCCAAGACCGTGCCACCGTTCCAGAAAGACCAGAGAGGTGCTGTTGTCTGCGGTTGCCGAAGTAAAGACGTAGCCGTAGGGGGTGTCGTCGCGGGCAACGCAGCGAAGGTACATCGTCGTTTTTCCTATCCGGGCGGACAGTTTTTTGGTCGTTCCGTTTTCAGTGATTTGAAGCAGTTGCTTTTTCGCCGAAAGGGTCGCCCCCCGTTCGGTCAGGCAAAGGTACTTTTTCGCCGAGGCGGAGAACAGCGTGACACCACCGTCTTCTTGGTTGAAACAGAATCGGAGACTTTTGTCACTCCGAAGTTGTTTCACCGGCTCTTCTTCCAGCAGGATTCCTTCCAGACCGTCTCGGCAGGCCTTTGCCCGCAGCGCGTAGTCTTTGTATCGTAACCCCGTGCGATTTTCCAGTGTACCGATGGCAAGAAGGTATTCTCTCCCCGATTCCGGGGTGGCTATTTGGCGATACCGAAGCAATTCCCCTTTGGGAAAGCCGTAGATTCTTTGCATCATCGTTTCCCCTTTTATTTCACTAAGGGACAGACGAGGGGTTTGAGTTTATAGGTCGCGTTGGGAAGGTATTTGAGGGTGTCTTTCTTCGTGCCGAAGTTTTCCATCGTCAATACCACGCGGTCGTCGTAGACTTCCGCCACCATTACTTGCAGGAACGGAACGTCGTCGGCGGTCAGTCCGGCGGGCAGATGCTTGCCGTCGTTGGAGAAATACCGGTTTCCGCAGAAGGACAAGCTTCCCCCGAAGACGTGATGGAATCCGTTGGAGAGAATAACGTCGGAACGGAATTTCGACCGTTCGGAATTTTCGGGCGTGACCAGATTGAGGTATTCTCCGTTGTCTACCAGATTCATCTCAATGGGAGAAACACTGTCCACCGTTTCCGCGGAATGGGTCAGCGTGACCCAAAAATCGGCGCAATGCACGTGACCGTAGATGTAGAACAGGTTGGGGAAGCGCAACATCGCCTTCATCATCTTATAGAAGGCTTCTCCGTTGGGGTGGCAAGCCCCGTAGGTGGTATAGAAGGAATCCCGGGTGAAGGGGAAGTGAGAGGAAACGAAGATAACGGCCTTGTCTCCTAATTCCGCTTCAATGGCGTTCAGGCGTTCTTCCAGCCAAACGGCCTGTTCCAACGAGTGACCCGGGTCGCCCCGGCTGGGGTACCGTCCTTTGGGAGTAAAGGGGAATGCGGGTTCGTTCAAGACCAGGAAATGCACGTTCTTGATGCGATATTGATAGCACAGAAGATTTTCCGAAGGACCTTGGTCCACAGGCATCGTCTGATACAGCGCGTGAGTGATATTCTTGGGCAAAAGGTCGGTATAGTAGGCGGAGTTGTAGGTCAAACCTTCCGGCTGACGGTCCCCCACCTGATAATCGTGGTTCCCCGTCAAATAGAGAATGTTTTCGGATTTTTCCGGCGTGCGGAAGGATTTGCGCAGAGCTTCATCCAAACGGGCACGGGAACGCTGCCACCGCTTGTAGGGCCAAAAGCCCTGGCTTGCCCCGGTCTGGGTTTCGGGGGTGGCGTTGTCGGAAATGTTATCACCGCACATAATGATGGCGTCCAGATCGTATTTCTGCCGATATCTGCGCGCGACGGTGTAGATGCTCTTACGGATGTAGGGGGCCTGCATCTGCAAACCGTAGTCGATATGTACGTCGGCGTAGGTCCCTGCGGTGAGAATGGGAGCAGAGGTGGGTTTCAAGGGAATATTGACCGTGGTTCTCTGTAAAAGCCCGAAGGAGGTCTTGTCGGACGTGTTCCCGGAAGTGAAGGACAGTTTGGAGTTGGTCTCCTCTCTGCGAGCGGCGTAAAGATACCATTCTTTTCCGTCCTGTTCTGCAAAGAAGCGGAACATACTTCCGTTCCGTTTCACTGTCAAAGCCTGCTTTTTCTTGCTCAGACGGGCACCCTGGTCGTCCAGATTCAAATATTTTTTCGCAGACACAGAAAACAGGGAGACCTGTCCGTTGCCTTCGTCGGTTACCGTCCAGTGCAGATCCCGGTCGGTCTTCTTCTTCCGCAACGAATCTTCGGTGATGCAGAAGGCTTCCAACCCGTCCCGGGCGGGAACGGCCCGCAGGGCGAAATCCATCGGTTTTAAGGGATTGCCCAGGTAGATGCTACCTACCACCAACAGATAATCCTGTCCGGAGACAAACTCCGTTTGGTGTTGATAGCGAAGCCATTGATTTTTCGGAAAACGGTAGTTCTGTTTCATAGCAATAGTTCCTTTTCAATTATTTTTTTAACAGATATACCAGAGGTTTCAATTTGTAAGTTGCCCCGGGGATGTAATCGTAGACGCCCTTCTTGGTTCCCAGGTTTTGCATTGTCAAAACCACCCGGTCGTCGTAGACTTCCACGGCAAGGCCCTGGAAGAAGGGAACTTCGATTTCACACAGCCAGGAATTGAGATTCTTTCCGTCGTTGGCAAAGTAGAACGACCGGAAAAAGGCCATACTTCCGGCAAAGACGTGGTTGAATCCCGTTCCTTGAATCAAATCGGAACGGAAGCACGCCCGGTCGTAACTGTCCACGCTTTTGACGTTGTTATTTTCATCCAGCCAGAGGTTGACCGGAGAGCGGGATTCCCCGTTTTCCGCCGTATGGGTAACGTCGACCCAACGGTCGTTTTGCCCTCCGTGCACGTGGCCGTAAAAATAGAACAGATTGGGATAGCGGTTCAGTAACTTGTCGAGGCGGACGTATACGTCCCGATTGTCCGGACATCCCGGACCTTCCGTTGCAAAGCAGAAGGGCCAAAGGGGATAATGGGATACCACGAAGACCACGGCGTTTTTTCCTTGCTCTTTCTCAATTTCGTTCAGCCGTTCTTCCAGCCAATCCGCCTGCTCCATCGTATGGGCGGGGGCAAATCGGTCGGGGAATTTTGCCCGGGCATCAAAGGGATACCGGGGGGTGTTGAGCATCAAAAAGGGAACGCCCTTCACGTTTGCCTGGTAGCAAAGCAAATGGGAGTCGCTTCCCACGTCCACGCCGTCGGCCTTGGTCCGCAGTGGATGGGAAATTTCGGGGAGATAGGCGTCGTAATTCCCGGAATTAAAACGCTTTCCTTCCGGTTGACGGTCTCCCACCTGAGTATCGTGATTCCCGGTGATAAGAAAGACGTTTTTCGCCTTTTCCGGGTCACGGAAGGATTTTTGCATCGTCCGATGAAGGCGCGCCTGGGTCTTTAACACCCGTTCCCGGGGCCATTTGCCTTGCATTGCGCCTCCGTACCGGTAGCCGCCGCTTCCGTTGTCGGAAATGTTGTCGCCGCAGGTAATCAGTGCGTCCAAATCGTACCGCCGACGGAAGGAATTTGCTCCGGCGATGGTGGATTTTCTCTGATAGGGCGGGAATAATTGCAACCCGTAGTCAATGTGGACGTCAGCCATCGTTCCCACCGTTAATTTGACGGGGGATTCGGGGGTTGCGGGAATGTTTTCAAGGCGTTTTAAGAGCGCAAATTCCACCGAAACTTTTTGTCTGCCCGAGGTGAAAATAAGACCGTGGGGCGATTCTTGGTGGCCGCTGGCCCGCAGATAATAGGTGTCGCCTTTTATTTTGGCGGAGATGATGTAAAACTCACCGTCCTGTTCCAGGGAAAAGGTTTGTTTTCGTACGGAAAGTTTCGCTCCGTTTTGATTCATCGTCAGATATTTTCCGGCGGCTTGGGACCAAAGGGAGATTTTGCCGTTTCCTTCGTCGGTCACGGTCCAACACAAATCCCGGTCGTTTCCCTTCTTTCGAAGATTTTCTTCGGAAAAGAGAACGGCTTGCAACCCGTCTCGGACGGTTTTTGCCCGCAGCACGAAATCCCAGGCTCGTTTTTGAGCAGGGTTTTTTCCGTTCAGACAAGCCATTCCAAGCAAATATTCTTCTCCGGAAACAAAGTGGGGAATATGTTGATATTTTAGCAATTCTTTCTGGGAAAAACGGTAGTTCTGTTTCATTTTGGCCCCCCTTTGATGTGTCTTGCCTTCAATATAACACAAACCGCGGCATTTTACAAGCAAAACGGCGGTTTTGTCAAAAAAAATCCTCATTTGCAAAAATCCGTTCCGATCCAAGGAGTCGGAACGGAAGCAAACTTATTTTTTCAGAAGATATACCAAAGGTTTCAATTGGTAAGTCGCCCCGGGAATATGGTCGTAAACGCCGTTTCTCGTTCCCAGGTTTTGCATTGTCAAAACCACCCGGTCGTCGTAGACTTCCACGGCAAGGCCCTGGAAGAAGGGAACTTCGATTTCGCAAAGCCAAGAGTTTGGCTTCTTGCCGTCGTTTGCAAAATACTCGGTGCGATAGAAGGCAAGGCTTCCTGCGTACAGGTGGTGGAATCCGGTGGATTCGATAAGGTCGGACCGGAAACATCCCCGGTCGTGATGGTCCCCGTAGACCACGGCGCCCGTTTCGTTTTGCCGGGTTTCAAGGAACGAACGGGATTCGCAGTTCTCCGAGGTGTGGGTAACGTCGGTCCAGTGGGAACCTCCGTGGGTGTGCCCGTGGAAGAAAAACAGGTTGGGGAACCGGCAGAAGGCTTCGTACAGGGTTACGTAGGCCTTCCGGTTGTCGGGGCAATCTTTCGATTCCGGACCGTAGCAACCGGGCCAGAAGGGATAGTGGGAGGATACGAAAACAATGGCGTTTCGTCCCTGCTCCCGTTCTATGGCGTTCAAGCGTTCTACCACCCAATTCGCCTGCTCTTCCGTATGGCCGGGAGCAAAGCGGTCCGCGGCGTGGGCCTTGGGATTCAAGGGATACCGAGGGGTATTGAGCATCAGAAAGGGAATATTCTTGACCCGGGCTTCGTAGCAAAGCACGTGGGTGTCGCTCCCCACGTCCACGTCGTCGATTTTCGAGGTCAAAACGCTGACGGTTTCGGGGAGAAACCGGGCATAGTCTCCGGAATTGAATTTCTTTCCTTCCGGCTGACGGTCTCCCACTTGGGTGTCGTGATTTCCGGTAATCAGGAAAACGTTCTTCTTTTTTTCTGGGTCACGGAAGGATTTTTGCATCGCCCGGTAGAGGCGGTCCTGGGTCTTTAAAAACCGTGCCCGGGGCCATTTCCCTTGCAATGCTCCTCCGTAGCGATAGCCACCGCTCCCATTGTCGGAGATGTTGTCTCCGCAGGTGAGAAGGGCGTCTATATCAAACCGCCGGCGAAAGGCGTTTGCGCCAGCAATTACCGACCGACGAAGATAGGGGGCAAATAATTGCAGACCGTAGTCCACGTGAATGTCGGTCATCGTTGCTACGGTGAGTTCCGTTTTGCTTTGGGGGGTTGCGGAACGGTTGCGAATCCGTTTCAAAAATGCAAAACTGACCGAAACCTTGTCTCTGCCCGAAGTGAAGATGAGACCGTGGAGAGATTCCCGGTGGCCGCTTGCCCGCAGATAATAGATTTCTTCCTTGACGCGGGCAGAGATAACGTAAAATTCTCCGTCCGGCTCCAAGAAAAGAATCTGTTTCTTTCGGGAAAAAGTAGCTCCCGTCGGGCCGAGGTTCAGGAACTTTTCGGCAGAATTGGACCAGAGGGATACGCGTCCGTCTCCTTCGTCGTATACCCTCCAATACAAATCCCGGTCGGTACGTTTTCTGCGAAGCGTTTCTTCGGAAAAGAGGAATCCTTCCATTCCGTCCCGGCACCGCTTTGCCCGAAGAGCAAAGTCCGCCGTTCGGTTCTGTGCTGGGTCTTTTCCTTTCAGGCAGGCCATTGCCAGAAGATATTCTTCGCCCTTCACGGGGGTGGGAATATGCTGATATTTCAACAATTCGGTTTTGGAAAAGCCGTATTCGTTTGTCATAAAGGCCTCCGCTTTTTATTTTACCAAGGGGCAGACCAAGGGTTTGAGGTTGTAAGTCGCTCCGGGCAGATAGTCGGTAACACCGGCCTTCGTGCCGAAGTTTTGCATCGTCAGGACCACGCGGTCTTCGTAGACTTCAATGGCAAGCCCCTGGAAGAAGGGACAGGGTACGGCGGAAAGGGTGGAATTTTTCTTCTTGCCGTCGGTCTCGTAATAGGGGTTGCTGAAAAAGGAATGGCTTCCTCCGTAGATATGGTGGAATCCGTCGGTGAGGACCAGGTCGGATTGGAATTTTTCCCGTTCCGTGCTTTCCTGGGTGACAAGGTCTAAAAATTCCCCGTTGTCCTCCAATCCCAATTCCACGGGAACCAGATGTCCCATCGTTTCCGCCGTATGGGTCATCGTAATCCAGTTCGTGCCCCCGTGAACGTGACCGAACACGTAGAACAGATTGGGGAAGCGCATCATCGCCTTGTCCATTTTGTAGTAGGCTTCCATATTGGGATATCCCACCCCGTAGGTGGCGGAAAATTCGCCTCTGCGGAAGGGGAAGTGGGAAGAGACGAAGACTACGGCTTTGTTGCCCAATTCCTGTTCAATGGCGTTCAACCGTTCTTCCAGCCATTCTGCCTGGCGGAGAGTATGTCCCGGTTCGTTGCGCTCGGGGAATCTCCATTGAATGAAGGGGTTTGCCGGGTCGTTTAAGACCAGGAAGAAGATGTCTCCGATGCGGTATTGGTAGCACAAGAGATTTTCTTTCGGCCCCTGGTCCACGTCCATCGTTTCGTAGATGGAATGGGTGACCCCTTGGGGGAGAAGGTCGGTATAATACGCGGAGTTGAAGCCTTCGCCTTCCGGTTGACGGTCTCCGGCCTGATACTCGTGATTCCCCGTCAGATACAGGATGTTGTCTGCTTTTTCGGGATTGCGGAAAGATTTGCGAAGCGCCTCGTTGAGACGGTTTCGGGTGATAAGCCAGCGGTCGTAGGGCCAATTTCCCTGAACTGCCCCGTTGCCAAAGTGGCTTCCGTTGTCGGAGAGGTTGTCACCGCACATAATCACGGCGTCCAAATCAAAGCGATTCCGGAATCCCCGGGCCGCCGCAGGAACGGTCTTTCTCATATAAGGTTTTTGCAGTTGCAGACCGTAGTCAACGTGAATATCCGCGTACGTTCCGGCGGTGAGAATGGGTTTTCCTTGGGGATGCAAGGGCAGGTCTACCGTGGCTCTCCGGAACAGACCGAAGGAGGTTTCCCCCGCCTTGTTTGCGGCGGTGAAGACGATTTTTCCGGGGACTTCTTCCCGGGAAGAGGCGTGCAGAAATTGTGCCTTTCCTTCTTTATCCCGGACGAAGAACCGGACCTGATTTCCGTTTTTCCGCAGGGTCAGAAGTTGTTTTTTCTTTTTCAGCCAGACCCCTTGGGCGTCAATGGTCAGATACTTCCGGGCCGAGGCCGACCACAGCGATACCAACCCATCGCCTTCGTCGGTCACCGTCCAATACAAGTCCCGGTCGCTTCTCTTTTTCCGCAACAGGTCTTCTTCAAAGCGGAACGCTTCCACCCCGTCCCGACAGGCTTTTGCCCGCAGAGCGTAGTCTCCGGCCTTGTCCGTACCGCCGGGATGAACGTTTGCCATCACCAGCAGATATTCTTCTCCCGATTCATAGGCGGGAATGTTTTGATAACGTAAAAATCGGTCTTTGGGAAAACGAGCGTTGTTTTTC
Organism: Eubacteriales bacterium; assembly: GCA_045542115.1. GTDB lineage: Bacteria > Bacillota > Clostridia > Oscillospirales > UBA644 > RGIG995. Next base: position 2,968 of record JAZQKK010000010.1, on the reverse strand, counting down.
ATCGTCAAACCCTCTCTTTTTTGCTATCTATATCTTCACTATAACACATTTTTCTTGATTGTGCAAGAAAAACGGGAAAGATGTAACAAAAAATTACCGCAATGGTGCGCCATTGCGGTAATTGTCAAAGGTTTTCGGGGTGTTCTTATTCCGCAAGTTCTCCCCCCAGGAGCAAAATTCCAAGATTGTCCCGATAGATTTCGTTGAATTGGGCAATGGGCAAGGGATTGACCCCTCTTCCGCACTCAATGGTGTAGCCGGGGCGGTTCCAATTTTGAATAAACCAATCTTTATATCCCGCAAAGCCCGAGGAATAGGGGGTCTCTTCCACCGTGTAACCGCTGACCTCCGAAAACCGCCGGGCGATTTCCAGAGAATTTTCCGGCAGATAATTGAGATATTTCCAGAAAATAATCTCCCCTTGGGTGTGGTATGCCAAAATTAACCGAAAATCCTGTTCTTCGGTAAATTGAGCCATTGCCCGGGATTCCGGGGCCGACAGAGGAGAGGGCCCCACGTAATCCCGGGGGCCGGGCCGGGTGTACCCCTGTTCGAATTTAATACGGCGTGCTTCTTCCCATCCGGCAGGGTAGTTGAGATTTAAATCGGTGCCCACAATATTGGCCTTCCAGCCGTCGGGGAAGGGAAGGTCGGTGTTCAAAGATTGGGCGGCGTTGTATTCCCGGGAGCCGGGGGCGTACTGCCCTGTCACAAGGTCCACCCCGTCGGGATTGACCATCGGCACAAGGACGAAAGTGGTCCGTTGCCACAACTGTCTCACGTCGCTATCGGCCAAGGATACGCCCAAAGCGTAGGCGCGGCACATTTGTTCGGTGAATTTCATCAGCACCGGGGTGGTAATCCATTCGTTGGCGTGATGTGCGGCGTTGTACCCCACCTTGATAGGCCCTTCGCCGAAAACAAGATAGGGAATTTCCTGCCCGTTTACCGACCGTCCCACCACGCCGGTGCGAAGGAAGGGATACCGTTTTTTCAGTCCTTCGATGTTGCGTTGTAGCGTTTGGGACGTATAGGGGATGTTGGTCAAAACCACCGGGTCCCGCAGGGGGATTACGATTTGCTGTCCCACTTGCAACGCCGTGGGATTCAACTCAGGGTTTGCCGTTTCAATGGCAGAAACGGTGGTGTTATACCGTTGCGCTAAGGTGAAGAAGGTATCTCCCGGACGAATTCGATAGGTGACGTATCCCATAATGTACGGCTCCAAGGCCGCCCAGGTGCGAGGCCCCACCACTCCGTCGGCCGACAAACCCACCGACCGCTGAAACCGAATTACCCCGTTTTGGGTGCGTTGTCCGAAAACTCCGTCCACCGTGCCCGTATTGAATCCCAGCCGATTGAGTACCGCCTGTAACAGCGCTACGTCCGGCCCCCGGGAATTTAATCGTACCGTTTCCATAACCGACCTCCTGAAATGATTTGTTTTATAGTATGATTCTGCACCGAAGGTTTAGACTACGGACAGGGTTGACAAAAGGGAAATATAGTGTATAATTAAAACAGAATGACATTGAAATGGCGGAACGAAATATGATTCTGAAAAAATTCCTCCGATACGTTTTCGGACAACGTTGTTTATTTTGCGGAGCGACCGTAGAAGTCTCCGACGAGCACCTCTTTTGTGACGACTGCGCCAAAGTGATTCGGGAACGGCAGTTGACCCTGTCGGCAGAAGAATTTCCCGACGTCGTGTCCCTGTATCGGTTGGATGACCCGGCCCGCAAAGGATTGTACCGTTTTAAATACGGCGGAGTAAAAGCATTGGGGGTTCTTTTGGGAGAATGGATGGCAGAGCGGTATCGGGTTCTGAACCATCAGGCCGACGTAATTACCTGTGTCCCCCGCGCCAAGGACAGTCTTCCGCGAATGTATAATCAAAGTGCCGTGATCGCCCGGTCGATGGCGCAACACTTAAAGATACCCTTCGATGCCCGGCTTCTTTCCAAACGAAAGGGGGCGCTGTCTCAGTTGGAATGTCCCACACCCCTTGCCCGGGAAAAGAACGCGCAATGGGCCTATCGGATGGGACCGTCTTCTGCCGACGTAACGGGAAAACGGGTGTTGTTGGTGGACGATTTGTATACCACCGGAGCCACCGTCCGAGCCTGTTGCGACCTGTTGAAACAACGGGGCGCCGAACGTGTTTTGGTATATACCGCATTGCGGACCGTCCCCCTTTACAAATTTTCTCTTCTCGTCAATTACGACCGGGAAATGATACACGACGAATGGAATCCTCCCCCGCAGAAGCGGAGAGCATTTCACAAAAGGAAAACAGAACATTTTTGAAGTTCACAGGATTTGCCTGTGATTTTTTTATTTTATTTCGTATGCTAATGGTGAGATTCACACGCTAATAGTCTGTAATATTCATATTTTAATTGTTATACTATACCTAAACGAATGAGTTTTGGGAGTGTATGATAATGAGTAAGAAAGTTGGACTTCGGGTAAAACAACGCCGAGAAGCCTTAGGGTTAACGCAAGAAGAGTTTGCGGAGAAAATCGGAGTGGGTTCGAATTACATTTCGCTGATTGAACGTGGGGAATCCTTTCCGCGATACGAAGTTTTGATTGCCCTGCTGAACGGGTTGGAGACGTCGGCGGATTTCATTTTCCAAGACGTTTTAACCGTTACGGCAGAATATAAATCCTCCCAACTGTGGGAAAAAATCAAGGACTTGCCGGAAGAAAAGCGCCAGCAGATATTTGCGGTTGTGGAAAGTCTGATTCAAAATCTTTAAGAAAAAAAACGGCGCCCGGAAATTCCGGGCGTTTTCGTCTTGACATTTTCGCAAAAATATGGTACAATAGCGTCTGTAACAGCGGAAGGCACCGCAAGAGGACATAACGAGGCGGTGTTTTCTCTGTATGGTGTTATACCTGTTTTAATTTAATATTATGGAGGCATATCGAAGTGGCACGGAATCCGAAGTGCCGCCGGTGG
>JAZQKK010000009.1:0-16627 GCA_045542115.1 Eubacteriales bacterium | reverse complement strand
CAGGTTGCGGTTATGAATGCGTTTTATCCTGTAAATACTTATACACCGTACGCAAAACCGCTCGCTGTTTCGGTACTTGCCAAAACAGAAAGCGAATTGTCAAATTTTGGGTATACAGAAGTTACACGCACCACAGGATCGGCCCAAGTAGTTACGGAACCCAAAACAGTAAAAAAGACAAACGCTTCCACGATTAAGCTTTCACTTAGTTTAACCTACAAATCCAAGGAGGCTCCGGATGGTTACGAAACAACCGCCATATATGCTATTGATTGGGGGACGTTTTGGGATGCCGACACGGTGCAACTGCTGGCGGATTTTCTTGCAAGCGCAAGAGCGGGCATAGACGCGGAAGCATCCGGCTATTCATCATATTACGCAATGGCGGAAGACTTGCTGGAAGACATGTATATTCCCGGATTTTTGCACTTTCCGAGCGACCCAAGCACCGGAGAATATGCATATGCATCGCTTCCAAGTAACGCAAAAATAATATATCCGTATGCAATGCAGGACGCTTCCAGTGTAAGAGCGTGTTATCTTTCTGAAATTGCTCTTTGGGACGTCACAACATCAACGGTTGGTATTCTTGGATACGTCAACAATTTGAAAGCGGTAAGTTATAGCGTTTACGTTGCAGAACCGGAAGCAATCAACGCCGTTCCGTTGAGTTTCAGTTCAACGCTTCAAACAACACGAAAAAACATATTAAGGAAACCATATACGGCATATTCATTTTCTAACGCTTTCAGCCTGTCCGGCATCGTGCAGGGCTATCTGGAACTTCTCTGCCGTTTCGGTTCGCCCGCCCGAACCGGTGGCATGGAAATTACAGCGCTGGACAACACCAGCCCCGTTTCCATCTTGCCCGAGAATTACGCGGAATTGTGGTATGACGAAACAACCATCGCACCCATCGGATACGTTCAAGTCAAATTTAAAGACGAAACCGACAACGAACAGGATCTAACGGTCCAAATCGGAACCGGTGCATCCGTGTACGATTTGCGGGATAATGCCGTTTTGCAAAATATGGTGTTCACCGTATCCAAGGCGGAAGCGGAAGCGGGCATCACGATCGAAAGCAAACTCCTTGCGTTCCTGAATTCGGTATTTACCCCGAACATTCCCGATTTAACTTTTATTCCGATTGAGTTAACAAAAAAGGGTTTGCCATATCTTGAAGCCGGGGACGCCGTCACGATCACAACCGGAGACGGGCAGACCGTACCGTCTTTCATCCTCAGGCAGACAGTAAAAGGCATTCAGTTCCTTACGGCTGACGTTGAGAGCGCCAACGGGGAAGCCGTGGAGATGGTGGAAACATGAGCGCGTTAGCAGTGAGATACGGGACCATTTCCGACCGGAACAAGGGGAACGGAGCCAAGACAACGGAAACGCTGTTATGGACCAATCCCAGCCCCACAACGGCGCGAAGCTCCCTGGACGCTACACTTTCCCAGAGCTTGCAGAACTTCCAAAAAATCCGGGTTGAATACGCTTATAACAACTCTGCCGCATCGGCGGAGTATTACGTTGTTTTTCCGGTAAAGGATGCAAACGGGGACTATATGTTCCCGACCGGTTCCGGTAAACAGCGTATGTCGATCGGACTTAATAACGTTAATTCGGTAAACATCACGCGGCAGTTCTATGTCACGGACGATACCACGATCCACTTCAACAACGCCTACAGGGTCAACGATTCCGGCGGGTCCAACACCGCCCTTATTCCGTGGAACATTTACGGCATTAACGGCGGTTATGGCGGCGGAACATCCGGGGGCGGTGGATCTGTTATTCCGGTGTATGCCGGACCGTACAGCGTGACGCCGAAAGCAAACGAGGCGCAGACATTGAGCACCGCCGGGAAACAAATGACGGAAGACGTAACGGTGGCAAAGGTTCCTTATTACGAAACGAGTAACACAAGCGGTACAACGGTTTACATTGCAGAGGAGACGAACTAATGGCAATCAACAAAGTTATTTATGGCGGTAATACTCTTATCGACTTGACCGCCGACACAGTAACAGCGGCGACACTTTTATCCGGCGCAACGGCACACGATAAGAGCGGCGCAACGATCACAGGCGCCTGCACCTATGACGCGGACACCACGGACGCAACGGCAGGCGCGGCGGAAATCCTGCTCAGTAAAACCGCCTACGTTTCCGGCGCAAAAGTTACCGGAACCATGCCGAACAATGGAGCGGTTACGGGCACGATCACAACCAAAGCCCAGCAGTACACGATCCCGAACGGCTACCATGACGGGAGCGGTAAGGTAAGCATTTCAAGCACTGAACAGGCCAAGATTATTGCGTCCAACATTAAAAGCGGAATCAAAATTCTTGGAGTTACGGGTACCTATTCCGGCGAATCAATCAGCGCACAGGCCAAGACCGTAACCCCGACCGTGGCAGGATTTACCACTTTGCCGGACAGCGGGTACGATTATCTTTCTCAGGTAACAGTAAACGCCATCCCTTACGTTGAAACGCAGAACGCCGCAGGTGGTATAACCGTAACGATTGCGGGGTCTTAATATGGGCGTTTCAAAAGTGGTCTATGGAAGCAACACGCTGATAGACCTTACGGCGGACACGATCACAGCGGCGGACCTGATGCAGGGCGTAACGGCGCACGGAGCCGACGGGGAACCGATCACGGGGACATATTCAGGCGGGACACCGTGCGCATCCGGAACATTCACATTAAATTCAAGCAGAACCACGGTCGATATTGGATTTAAGGCAAAATATCTTACAGTGTTGGCTGGTGGTAATGCGACAGCAATCAGCACATATAACGCGGACATCAGCACAACACAGGCACGTTACAGCGGTTCCGGAACATCTACAACACGCTACACAATGTCGAGCGATTCGACTAATTACCGTTTGCATGCTGTGACAGATACCGGGTTTTCTGTTAATGGGCGCGGTTCTGGAACAGAAACAACAGCGTATTATTATGCAATCGGATACGCACCAGGCGAGTAACAGAGAAAGGGGCAGGCCATTCAGCGTTGCAAGTTGGTTGCAAGTTGGTTGCAAGTTCAGCAATTTAATTCAAACATAACGCGCAAACACAGGCGCGTTTTTTGGTGAAAGGGGGCAGACCATGACACCGGCAGAATTCAGAGCGGAAACAATCGGCAAATCGTACGATATGGACAGGGCGTACGGGGAACAGTGCTGGGATTATTTCGCCTACTTTGTAGAATTGTTCGGGCTGAATATATCCACGGCGTGCGCGCTTACAAAAAGCGTTTGCGACTTGTGGCGGTTAAAAGATAAATACGGTTATAGCCGTGTTTTTTATTACGTACAGCCCGGCGAACCGTTGCGGACCGGTGATTGGTGCATATGGGACAAGGGAAGCTCCCACCCGTCTTCACATATAGCCATGTATTACAACGGGCAGGAATTGGGGCAGAATCAGGGCGCCCCATACGTTAACGAGAAACCCACCACATGGGACGTTATGGGCGCGTTACGGCTCAAAACGTGGGCGCTTGATATTCCGCCCGGTGCGTCTGATTTGTCCATTAACGGGCACTTATACAGCGTATACAGGCAGGGCGCGGGCGAAACGTTCGCGGTGCTTTCCGCTGGCTTAAACAAAACCGCCCGCATCCAAGACTTAAACGCGGACGTGTGGGTAATGGCAAAGGCAACCGGCGCGAATTTTTTTCAGATGAAAGACGGGCAGGCGGACCCGATCGGAACCACATACGGGGACATTTCCGCCCCGCTGAATGAGGTATGGACCGAAACCCCGAACCAGAACACAACGTTATTTTTTGATTACGATACGGGCGTTTACGGGGACTGTACGGGCGTACACGTAGACATGTCCCACAACGTAGCCAGCCCCGCCATAGTTTACCCAGCCGCCGGGAATTACCAATACGCCCGGATGGTTGGAATAGATCACGTTAACACCCGCAGCCGGTACACGTTCGCCGTACGGTTCAAAGACGGCACCTACCTTGCGGGCATTGCATCCCAGGATATGACACCCGCCGAAATTGCCACGGATTGGCGGACGGTTCCAGAGCTGGAAACAATCCAATTTTTTGACGGCGGCGGGTCTGCACAGTTTGGGCGCTGGAATGGATCCGCGTTCGAATACGTGCGGGACACGGGCAGGGCTACCCCGTCCGCGTTTGCGATCGTAAGCACAAAGCCATACAAGCCCGAAACAGAGCCGACACAGGGCGAAACAGAGAAAGACGAGGAAACACCAATGGAAAACGAGAACAAGCCGGAAACGGGCGGAAATGAGCCGACAACGCTTCCGGAACCCGAACCCGTGCCGGAATGGAAAGACCCCGAACCGCAAACGAATATTATCAGGGAACGTATCGCGGCACTGCTTCAGGTTAAAAGCATCATAACGTTAACGAACAATTTTGTTCTTGCTTATCTCGTTATAAATCAGCTTGAAATCCCGCAATACTTCCAAGATATTTACAAGATCATGGTTATATTTTTCTTCGGATATCAGATGGGCAAGGCTCAGAACGGGGGCGGGAAATGACAATCGACCCCAATATCCTAATTGGCGGGTTTGTTTCCGTTATCGTGGCCATATTCGGTTCGGCGGGGTTCTGGCAGTGGATAAGCAGCCAGGGCAATAAGGAAGTGAAAGCCGAAATAAAAAAAATACGGCTGGAGTTTGGAGAGCTGAAAGAGGCGGACGAACTGAAAGAGATCAGGAGCGCCCGCCGGCGTATATTGCGCACGAATGACGAAATTTATAACCACGTGAAACACAGCCGCGAATATTTCGATGATGTACTCGAAGACATAAACGCATATGAAAATTATTGCAGGAAAAACCCTGACTTCAGGAACGGCAAAGCGGCGCTGGCTATTGAGAACATAGAACGCGTATATCGTGAGTGCATGAAAGAGGGGAACTTTTTATAAATATTCCGAATCCGGGAACTATTCCTCCGCCCGGATATGTTAAACGCCCGGTTCTACTCCTGTTCCGGGCGTTTTTTGTTATATTGTAGGTAGCGACATTCTCGTGTTTCGCTATTTCTTCATCCGCCGGACGGTATGCAGGCCGCCCGGCTTTTTTATGTTTCGAACAAGTAACAGGCTATGCCCGTGTACAAAAGTTCGAGTTGTTCCGTTTAAGTGGAGCGGGGCGGACGTTATCCGAACTATTTCAGAATGATTTATTTCGGCGTCATCATCGAAGTAATTCATATTAACAACCAGCCGTATTTCGTCCGGGTTATCCGTATCGAAAACGTAAATACTTTTTATACATGCTTGGATTAGTTGCCGTTGTGATCCTGATTCCGTAAGGCTTAACGCTTTCAGTTCGTGGAGATAAGCGACCACCGCTTCCCGGCTGAATTCTTTAACCCCGACCGTTTTTTCGGCGATTGCGTCTTCCAGCTGTTCCCGCATCCGTTCGAGATCGGCAAGCATGGCGGGCAGGGTTTTTGTTGTTATGCCGGTTGCGATTGCATCGGCAACGTTTGATATTTTCTTTTCTGTTCGCTTTAGATCAGCGCGGAGCCCCTCAATTTCGGACGTGTTATCATAATGCTTTTCATATTCCACAGCGGCATCCGCGGCCCGTTCTATAAAATCATCCGTAAGTATTTCATTGTTCAATATGCGCAAAACTTCCGCTTCAATCCAATCTTTCGGAATTCGCCGCTTATCGCACGTTTTAGGCTTATAACGGGAATTCGGGCAGGAATACCAATGATAAACGGTTCCGGTGCTTGAGCGCCCCGAATCGCCCGCCATAGGGGCTAAACAGTGCCCGCAGAATAACTTCCCGGTCAATAGATACGTTACGCCGGTTTTTGTGGTTCCTTTTGTGTGGTTATGCGCACGCTTTCCAATTTCTTTCTGTACCTGTTCCCAGAGATCAGCGGGAACAATTGGCGGAATTCCGGCAGGGTCGACAATATCGCGGTATCTGTAAACACCTTTATAGCGTTCGTTCCGGAGCATTGCCCGTAATGAATTCCGTTTAAATTCCGTTCCCTTTTCCGTCCGGATGCCGTCCGCATTCAGCCCGTTTATTATTTCCGGCATAGACTTTCCGGCGGCGTATTCTTCAAAGCACCGGCGCACGATCGGACCGTATACGGGGTCTATTTCGTAACGACCGTCCGGTCCGCGTCTGTATCCGAATACGCGCGCCGTTTTCTTCCGTTCCAATGCGGAATCATACAGCCCCCTCCGTATGTTTTGCGAAAGGTTGGCGGAGTAGTATTCCGCCAGCGATTCCATGAGCCCCTCAAGGATAATCCCCTCCGGCGAATCGCTTATATTTTCCATTGCCGAAACCAGCCGCACGCCGTATTTTTTGAGCTTGTGCCGGTACATGGCGGAATCATAACGGTTACGGGCGAAACGGTCCAATTTCCACACGATCACAACCGAAAACCCGCCCGCTTCCGCGTCTTTAATCATGCGCTGAAACCCCGGCCGTTTGTCCGTTGTTCCCGTTAATGCGCTGTCCGTGTATTCGCCCACAACCCGCAGCCCTGAACGGTCCGCATACGCCCGGCATTCCCGGAGCTGTCCGGCGATCGATTCTTCACGCTGTCCGCTGGAAGAATAGCGGGCATATATTACCGCGTTACTCTTGCCCATTGTCTAACCCCCGCCAAAATTCCGCCGGAGTGCATCCCAGGGCACCGCAAATTATAGAAAAGTGGGAGATGCCGAGCTCTATTGTTCCTAACTCATATTTAGCAATAGCGGTGCGCCCGATGCCGGTTATTTCGGATAATTTCGCTTGTGTTATTTTCTTCAGCTTGCGCCGGCGTTTAATTTCGGCGCCTATCTGTTCCCGTATTTCTTGTTTTTTCATTGTATTTCACCGTTTCCTTTTGTGATTACATTATCGCCGTTTTTGTTCTTAAAAGGAACAATTTTGATTAAAAAATTATCATTTTTGCTTGACAGGCACAAAACGCAGGGTTTATTCTTTGTTTGTGCTTGAAAGGCACAAAACAAAAGAGCCGGAAGAACCGGCAGGGAGAAAAAGAAAAATGAAAGAACTTGAAGCAATGCGGAACGCGTTAAACAGCGAAGCCGGGCAGGAACTCACAACAAAATTAATTGAAGCAGTGAAAGCCCAGAACCCTAATACAACAATGGCGGAATGGAAAGACATACAGGCGCGGTTCCTTGCATATATGACCGTGACCGCGATCAGAGAGGCGAGGGCGTAACAATGGCAAAACGTGAATTCATGCCGGCACCTACACCGGAAACGTTCAAACAGCTGGTAAAAAGAATTTCCCAGGTTAAGACACAGCGCGACCATTGCATCGCGTATTGCCTTATTGAGTATTCAGCCCAGCATCCGGGCAACCGCCCCAAGATTACACACGAGGACGAAACCCTGCTGCTGAATTTGCTTTATAGGGTAGAGCTTGAGGACGAATAAAAACACCGCTGACGAGTACCGCTGAAAGGCGACGAAACCGGGATCCGTTCCCGGTCCGGTGGAAACCGAGAAAGGGGGCGATATATTGTCCGAAATGCGGAAGTTGACTCCGGCCGAGGTTTTGAAGCTTACGGGCTGGACCGATCAGGAAGCCGCCGAGCGTTTGGAATATTCGCCGGCCACGATCAGGCGCAAGAAGAAGAACGGGAAATGGAGCCTTGCGGACCTGCGGATCATGACCGAAGCGGCGCAAATTCCGGTCGAGTTGGTTATTTTTTAATGCCGTAGCGTGTGCCGGACAGGCACAAAGAAAGGGGGCGGGAATCGTTACAGAATACGAAAAGTTTATCGCGCAGCTTGTGAGGGAAACAAAAAAGAGGGCGGAAGAACCGCCCACAGTTAGAAAGGAAGCGGGACATGATGAAGAAATTAAGAAGAAACCAAGCCCCACGGAAAAAGTTTAGCATAGAAGACTATATCGAGTTTAGCATTGACAGTTTCGCCGATATTTATCTGTACCTTTGGTTCGGAATGTTGGGCGCGGCGCTTGCATCCGTTGGGCTGTATCTGTTCGCTGTTTATGTCCTGTAACGGAAAGGAAAGAGAATGGAAAAATTCCCCGTATCAAAAAATAAGCTTTATCAGGAACTAAGCCGGCGGGGACTGACACCCGCCCAGGCATCGGCGGAGTTAGGGTTCAGCGCCGGCTATTTGTCAAACGTGGCAATGGTTGGCAGTATCCCCGAGCGTTCCGCCCTGTATCTGGAACGGGTTTATCACATCACCCCGAAAGATTACTGCCCGGACCTGCTGGACGAAATCGAAAAGACCAAGGCGACCGAATCGGAAACCGTGCCGAATTCGATCATTCAGACCGCAGCCGAAACGTTCGCGCGGGTGTTTATGGAACAATACCGCGAAACGTGCCGGCAGACGATCACAGACGCCGTTTTACAGGCGTTAAGGGAGCGGAACGCATGAACGCCGCCGGATACCTTATCGCCCTGTTATTGGGCTTTATCGGGGGCGTAGCGGGTGCCCTTGTAACGGTTGAAGTTAAGACCGAACAGGCACGGAAAGAAACGTCCGACCTAATCGCCGGACTTGAATACGTCCGCGGAAAAATTAAGGACCTGCGAGACACGGACAACGCCCTGGCACTGGCAATTCAGACGCTAACGCAAAAGGTAAAGACCGACCGCGGGGCGATATGGGAAAGCCTGAACGGGTTATGGTCCGACTATGACCGCAGACAGAAAGCGGAAGCGAAAACAGATCCGGCAGAACCGGAGAAAAAGGAAAGGAAGAAAACAAAGAATGAAAAACGCAGCGGAACGGCGGGCGTACATTGAGAACCCCGACAATTGGGAGCCGGTGGAATATACCCGGCACACGCGCCTGTCTTGCATTGAGTACAAGGGCGAAAAGCGGTACAAGCTGGAAACATTCGAGGTTTGTAATTTCTTCAATTACAAGACACGAGAACCGGAAGAGCGGGAAGAATGGGTGCTTCGTGTGTATTACAAGCCGACCGACAAGAACAACGCCGGACCGATGATTGCCCAGAGCGTCACCAACTTGCGGGAGTGGCTGGCAGACCTTGACCGGAAAGGGGGCACGGAATGATTTCAACCATGTTTATTTGCGTACCGGCTGAAGCCCCGGACCTTGTAAAGGTTGGGCGCGTGGTTTCGATCAATGCCGACACGGAAGCGGACATCCTGCGGGACATTAAAGCGCTTGGAAACGCTGTAGTTATGAAAGCCAAAGCGGAAGCGGAAGCCGCAGGGCGACCGTTTACGGAAGCGGACCGGCTGAAGTACGAAAATGCTTTCATTGAGGGAACCAAGATGGAACCGGATGAAGTGCGGGAAATGGACCGCCCGGCGTTCCGTAAGTACGCCGAAAAAAAGGGCTATAAACTGGCCGAGGAGACGTTCAGGGCATGACATGGGACGGAAGCGTGGACGCATTAGCGGACCAGCATTACGCGCCGTATAACCCCGAATTTGCCGACCCTGAAGAGGAAGAACGGGCCGACATTCGGGCGGCGCTGGATGAGGTTATCGAATTGCTGGAAACAACACGGGACGAAATCAAAGCATTAAAGCAGAACTTCCAGCGGCGCAAATACAATACATACATTTATGCGCTTGAGGAAATGGCGGAAGAAATAAGAGAGGCAAAGGAAGATGTCTAAAACAATGATGGTAACGGCGCCGGTTCAGAACGTGCCGGAATACGCCGAAAACAAACGCTATATAGTAGCGATGCCCATTGACGGGGTTCTGTGGTTCTATGCAGCCACAAACAGCGCCGAACAGGCCGCCGAGATCGAAAGCGAAGACCCGAACCGGGTAACGTTCGAGAGGGTGGCAGATGAACGATAAAGAATATAGAGCGTTGCCGGGGCTCAGGCGTTCGGACTTGTGGGTAATGAATCAGACCCCGCAGCACTTTAAATATCACATGGAAAACCCCGAGGAACCTACACCGGCGCTCACATTCGGGCAGGCTGTACATAAGTACATTTTAGAGCCGGAAACGTTCTGGGATGAATTCGCCGTTATGCCGGCATACGATCGAAGAACCAAAGCCGGAAAGGAAGCTTTCCAGGCATTCACCGCAGAGCACGCCGACAAAACGTGGATATCATCGGACGACTTTTCGACCATTGCCGGAATGCGGGCGGAACTGTTCCGGGATCCGTATTTCGCCGACATCATAGAGGGCGGGGAAAAGGAACGCCCCTACATGTGGGCGGACGAAGAAACCGGCGAACCGCTGAAGATAAAGGCGGACATTGTAGACACCGCGAGCCGGATTATTTACGACTATAAGACCGCCCAGTCTTGCGCCGATGGAGTATTCGAGAAAGCCGCCCGCCGTTACGGGTATGACTTCCAAGCCGGATTCTATACGGCAGGGGTTGAGGCTGAAACGCTGGAGCGGTACGCGTTCGCATTCATCGCCCAGGAGAAAGCCCCGCCGTATGCGGTGCGCCTGTACATTTGCGACCGTGGTTTCATTGCCCAGGGGCGGGCAAAATTCCGCCGGCTCTTGAATCAGTACCACAAATGCAGACAGACCGGCGATTGGCCCGGATACATTGAAGAAACACTATATGCGGAGGACTATTGATGGTTTCGACTAAATACAGGAATTACAAGAGTTTTAACAGTAACTATATTGGCGGCTGGACGTTTGCAGACGGCGACCGCGTGCTCACGATCAAAGACGTAACGAGCCAAAACGTTAAAAGCGAAAAGAACCAGAGCGGAGAGGAAAAAATCTGCGTGGTATTCGCCGAGCTGGATAAACCCATGGTTTTGAACAGTACCAACAATGACACAATCACCCGCGTTATTGGTTCGCCTGAATTCGCCGAGTGGATAGGTAAAAAAATCAAAGTAGGAACGGAAAAGGTGCGGGCATTCGGGGACGTTTGGGACGCCGTACGGGTTCGGGATGAAAAGCCGAAAGAGAACACGGCGCCGAAACTTTCCCAGACGCAAAAGGAAACCATTCTCGGCCTTGTAGCGGACGGGCGGGTCAATCTTCCGGCTATGCTGGAATTCTACGGAATCGGCACGCTTGACGAGCTCACAGCAGCAGACGCGGCGAAGCTCATAACAAAGAAAGCCGGGGCGGACTAATGGCGGTCCGGTTGGATGGTCAGATCGGTTTCGAAGACATAGACGAAAACTACAAAAAGTTTGTTGATAAGTTCAAACCGAAGAAAACCACAGACGATTGCTACACGCCGGAAAACATATATGAAGCCGTGCGGGATTGGACGGTCGAAGAATACGGGATAGACCCCGGAAAGATTCTCCGCCCGTTCTATCCCGGCGGGGATTATATCCGGGCTCAGTATCCGCCGGGGTTTACGGTGGTGGACAATCCGCCATTTAGTTTAATATCCGAAATTGTAACGGTGTACATGCGGGCGGGTGTTCCGTTCCTGTTATTCGCCCCGCATCTTACATGCCTGAACATTGCAGCGGGCAGGCCGGACGTTACCCGGCTGATTTGTAACAGTACGATCACATACGACAACGGGGCGCAAGTCAACACGGATTTTGTGACCAATCTTGACGGGCGGTACGCCGTGCGGACAGTTCCGAGATTGCGGGCCGCTGTTATGGCAGCGGATAAAGCCAATACAGCCGCGAGAACGCTTCCCGCCTACGAATACCCGCCGGAAGTGATTACGGCCGCTCAGATTGGTTATTTAAGCCGTTACGGGGTGGAATTCAACGTCCCGCGGGGCGGGGTTCGGTTCGTGCGGGCGCTGGAAGAACAAAAGCGCCAAAGTAAAACCATATTCGGGGGGGGTTACTTCATAAGCGAAAGAGCCGCCCGCGAATTGGCGGAAGCGTACCGGCAGGCGGACGAAAACAAGCGCAGAGCGGACGAAGAACCCGAAACCGGGCAGAAAACCGTCTGGAAACTATCGCCCCAGGAACGGGCACTAATTAAGGCGTTAGGGGAACAGGAGAAACAATGAAATCATTTTTATTTGAGGTTCCGGGAAAGCCGATGGGCAAGCAGCGCCCACGTTTCAGCCGGAAAAGCGGAACGGCATACACGCCGAAAGAGACCGGCAGTTATGAAAACTTGGTCCGGCTGGCATTCCGGGAGAAATACCCGGCACACACGCCGACCGCCGAGCCCGTAACGTTGAGCCTATGCGCCGTGTTTCCGATTCCGAAAAGCTGGACAAAGCGAAAACAGATCCAGGCGGCAGCGGGAGAGATACACCCAGGCAAGCCGGACATAGACAACATTTTAAAAATCGTTCAGGATGCCGGCAACAACGTTATCTGGTCCGATGATGCGCAGGTCTTCAAATTGCGGAACGTAGAAAAGCGGTACGGGGACCGGCCGGGGCTGACAGTTCTAATTGAGATCGAAGAAAGGGGCGAAGAATGAACAGCGCAAACATAACGGGACGGCTCACAGCTGACCCCGAATTAAAGACAACCGGCAAGGGGGAAAAGATGGTCCGCTTTACGGTTGCGGTGGACAGGGAAACAGCAGAAAAAGAGGCGGATTTTATCCGGTGCGTAGCGTTCCGGCAGTCCGCGGAATTTCTCTGCAATTACGCAAGCAAAGGCGATACGGTGGGAGTATCCGGGAAAATCCGGACCGGTTCTTACGAGGACAGGGACGGCAAAAAGATTTTCACTACAGATATATTCGCCGATCGTGTCGAGAAGTTGCACGCAACGAAACCGAAAGCAGACTACCCGAACAGCGGAACGCCGTTAAAAACCCGGGACGCCTACACCGCACCGGAACCAAGCGAGGTCGGGCCGGATGATTTACCGTTCTGACGCCCCAACGCTTGCCCGCTGGCTTTCCGATCACGTGGGCGAGGTGGTACAGATTGGAACCAAAGACGGGTCCGGGTTCCTGTATGCAGGGAAAGCGTGGCGGTTTACTTTGGACGCATTACGCAGCGCATACAAGACCGATTTTTCAAAAGTGAAAGTTTACGAGGTTCGGCGCTCATTCTATGCGGGCTATATCGTAATTATTCAGGGTTCCCGTTCGGGGCTGGCAGAGCTTCCGCGGGAGTTAATGCCAACGTTCCCGGATGCACCGATCGAGAACTATATCCGGTTTGCGGACAATTGGGCGGACGTTATGGCGCGGGATTATAAACAATCATTGCTCGCCGTTGGGCTTGGAACGGGAACGCCGCAGGATGAAAGTAATATTTTGCAATGCGAAAAATTTATCCGTTCTAATACGTTTGCCCTGATATGCCCGCACGCGGACGGGGAACAGGTTATAACGCTGATTAAAAACCAGGTACGAAAGGAAATTGAAGAACGTGAACAAAGACGAAAGGAACGGGCGAAAAGATGGATTTATTAAACTATCCCGCCGGCTGACCGATTGGGAATGGGCAGACGATCCGTCCATGCTTGCCGTTTGGGTTCATTGCCTGCTTGCGGCGAATTGGCGGGACTACCGGTACCACGGGCAGACCATCCCGCGCGGCTGTTTCCTGACAAGTTGCCGGGCGTTTGGTGAACGTGTAGGGCTATCGGAAAGCACGATCCGGCGGTGTTTTGACAGGTTGGAAAGCGGCGGAGAAATCGACAGACAGGTGACGCACCGCGGAACACTCGTAAAAGTGCGTAACTATGCGGTTTTTCAAGATTCCGAAACAGCAGAGCGACGAACACTTGACCGAACTGATGACCGAACTGATGACCGAACTGATGACAGACAAGAGAAGAAGAGAAGAAATAAAGAAATTAAGAAGAATATAGAGATAGAGAATATACAGTCTGTTATCCGGACGAATTCCGAAACGGGCACGGATGCGCAACCCGCGCTCTCTGAAATTATTTCTTTTGTTTCTTCCGAATGCCTGACCATAGACCCGGAGCGGTTCTTCAGTTACTACACCCGCAAAGGCTGGCAGGGCGTGACCGATTGGAAAGCGCGGGCGAAAGCGTGGGACAAGCGGGAGCGGAAACGGCAGCCGGAAACGTTGCCCGAATACTACAACGCCGAGCCGATCAGGGACCCCAACCCCAAACCGGCAACGGCTGAAGAAATCGAAACGGTACGAAAACAGATCCAGAAAGGAAAAATTAAATAATGGCATGGTTATATAGAATTTCGAAAGAGAGAAACACATACGGAGAAATAAAAAAATATAGCGGTGAAATTAAAAACGTTGCTTCAGACGATCGACAGCAGCCAAACAATAACGGTTAGCGAAGAAGAAACACATATATATTGTGGGGCGGACGTGGACGATTGTTACAATTGCCCGCACCTTGGGGTGTATGTAAATGATACGAACACAGGAACATATGACAGGTGCGAAATGCCGGAAGAAGAAAAGATCCACGAAACAGAAACGCACAGCATTTACGACGGAAGCGCCGAAGATGTGCCGTATAAGCTCATGGACGCAAATGTTTTATCCGTTTACGCCTACATTCGAGGACAGGGAAAGAACGGAAGAAAGAAACACGGCACGGCGGCAGTTATTGAAATTAAGGTGAAATAAGGAAAGGAAAGCGAAAAAATGAAAACGATAATTAAACAAATGAACCCCGCCGAAACGTTCGAAGACGTGTCCGACATGGTACGCGCCGCCAAATTGCTGGCGGAAGTATACGGGCGGTATGACATAACCGGACAGGGAATGGTCCCGCCGGAAATCGAACCGGTACGCAATGCGTTTATTGAAACGTGCCGGGCATTGAAAAGCGTAATGCGGAGATACAGCCGGAACGTTTCCGAGATCATCAAAGCGGCAAGAACGGAACCGGAACCCGTAAAAAGCCGGGACGATGAAATAAACGAGGAAATAGAAAGGGCGTGGGAGTATGCCAAGGCTGATTAATGCGGACGAGCCGAAAAACATAAAGTTTGTGGCAATTTATAAAGATAGTGATTATGCGAGGGGCTGGAATGATGCCATTGATGCAATCATGGAGAACGCGCCAACCGTTGATGCGGTGCCGGTTATCCGTTGCGAGCAATGCAAACATTACACCACATTTCCGGTCGGTCCGTTTTGTATGAAGTTCGGGGAGATCGTGGAACACCCATCGGTCTATTGTTCAATGGCAGCGCCGAGGGAGATGGAATGAAAGAGCGCGAAGTCATAGTCAGAGAACGGCGGTTTGATGATGGAATCCTTGCCGAAATTGTCGAAAGAAAAGACGTTGGCGAACTGATACGGTGTAAGGATTGCATATATTACGACCCGCCGCACGTTGAAAAAAACGGGGAAAGACACGAGTACAGCGAGTTTCCGCCGGAAGCGTTCGACACCATTCTGCTTACTGAAAACGTAACCATTGACTACGGAATCAATGTAGGCGGTAGGTGTTGCCGAGACTACAACGCCGGCTACACAGATGATAAGAGGGTATTTGTTGCATCCGATAATTATTGCGGAAGAGCCGAGCCGAAAGAATGAAGCCGGAACAATTATCACTATTCAGCCCGCCCAGGGAAGAAACCGAGACGGAACCGAAACCCAACCCGCACCCGCTGGACGGGACGTGGTGGCGACCTAAAACAACATACCGATATAACGAGAACGGGCGCCCCAGCGGTTGGGTTCTGATTCCGCATAATGTTTATGCGCTTGTGTATGTGCATGAAACACTTAAACGATTGCGGGCGGCATACAGTACGGAAGACCAAGACGGGATCCTGCAGCATTATTGCGATGCGAATATTACCGCGGAAGATTTAACGCAATATTTCGACCGGATACCGGAACCGGAACAGCGGAAAGCGTGGGAAGAATGACAATCGAAACACTGGAGCAATACAGAAATATCAGAACCGAAATAAAGACGCTCACAGCCGAAATAGAAGCCATGTACGATACGAGAAAGAGCCCGAACGGACAAGAACCCGGCGGGCACGGTTCCACGCCGTCAGCGCCCACAGAAACGGCTTTCCGGAACATTCAGGCAGCAAAGGCGAAACGGGACCGGATGCGGAAAGAGTGGGAACGGGCGGTGCATGAAATAGAAACGTGGCTGGATACCGTACAGGATGCCGACATTCGGTCAATTGTCCGCCTGCGGTTTGTACTTGGGTACAGCTGGAAACGGACAAGCCGGGAGATATACGGAACCGACAGTTATTACAGGGCAAGCAAGAAATTTTATCGATTTATGAAAAAAAATTGACCTTGTCCAAAATGTCCAAAAACATTTCTGATAATGTTAACGTGTACCAGAACGGAAAAGGGCGGCGGAACAGTACGGGAGAGCTGAACCGCCGTTTTAATTAAAAGTTATGGCAGAGAAAAAAAAGAGATACCGCCCGGATGCGGACGGGAAATTCAAACGCCCCTACCTGAAAAACCGCAAGGCTGTAATTGCATCCGGGGACGTGTGCGCCATATGCGGGCGGCCGATCGACAAAGCGCTCCGGTTCCCTGACCCAATGAGCGCAAGCGTTGACCATATTATCCCGATTGCAAAAGGCGGGCACCCCAGCGACCCGCAAAATTTACAGTTGGCCCACCTGATATGCAACCAGATGAAAGCGGCGAAAATGACAATTGAAGCGAATAAAGAAACCGAAACAAAGGCGAAAAAAGTAACTAACAGGGTTTTACCGTTGTCGATGGATTGGCAGCGATGGAACGGGGCATGACCCCCGCGCCCCCTTATCTTTCTCA
>JAZQKK010000008.1:0-12704 GCA_045542115.1 Eubacteriales bacterium | reverse complement strand
GGTATTTCCGGTTTCTTTCTGATTCGGGACGTACCGATCCAGACGGGAGAAAATCAGAACTATTTCGCCAATATTTTCTATGGTTTCCGTCCCAAAGTGGTAAAGGAGAACCCTTCTCTGTATCTGACGCTGCTGGTGGTGGCGATGTTCAATATATCCATTCAGATTTTTATGCCGTATCTGATTTTATACTATACAGTCTCTTTGAAGATGGACAATTACGTGTTAATTATGGCTCCGGCCATTTTGTTGGCGGCAATATTCACGGCTTTGTGGGGGCGGGTATATGATAAGATCGGATTTCGCAAATCGGTCATCCCCTCGGTGGGGCTTCTAGGAGTAGGCTACGTCATTCTTATCTGTTTCCGGTCTACGATACCGGTATTTTTAGGGTCCCTTTTAATGATGTGCGGATA
This sequence comes from Eubacteriales bacterium, assembly GCA_045542115.1. Taxonomy (GTDB): domain Bacteria; phylum Bacillota; class Clostridia; order Oscillospirales; family UBA644; genus RGIG995. The sequence goes on along the minus strand of JAZQKK010000008.1, from coordinate 12,288 downwards.
TCTGTCGGGAATGGCAGTATTCGGAGCTATTCTGCGCGACCGCACGCCGGAAAATCGGTCGGGAATGTTCCAGGGGCTTCGCATCGTAGGTCAGGTTCTTATCCCCGGGATCATCGGTCCGGTCATTGGATCGGCCGTATTAAAAAATGCAGAAACGGTATTAAACGACGACGGAACGACCTCTTTTATCCCCAATGAAAACGTGTTTTTGGCGGCGTTGGGGACGGCGGTGGTTTTGGCTGTTTATTTAATCTTCCTGTTCCGTGCAATGAGAAAGAAGAAGTAAGATGAAAGATACGTTTGTGACTCTCTATACTCCCGAAGGGGAAGCACTTTCGGGACAACCCTGGAAGACATATCCCCGCCCTCAGATGAAACGGGACTCCTATTTCTGTTTGAACGGGGTATGGGATTTTTATGCAGACAAGGGAAAGGAAACCATTACCGTTCCCTTTCCGCCGGAATCGGCTTTGTCGGGAGTCGAACGACGGATGACATCTTCTTCTCCCATTAAATACGAAAGGGTATTTACCCTTCCCGAAGGCTTTGTAAAAGACCGCGTTCTTTTGCATTTTGGAGCCGTAGACCAAAAGACAACCGTCTTTTTAAACGGCAAGCAAGTCGGCGTCCACGTGGGCGGATACGATGCATTCTCCTTTGACGTTACCGATTTTTTGCAAGAAAAGAATACCTTAACAGTGGAATGTATTGACGATTTGGAATCCCATATTCTTCCCTACGGAAAACAACGGGAGAAGCGAGGCGGAATGTGGTATACGCCGGTAACGGGAATCTGGCAAACGGTATGGATGGAGAGCGTTCCTTTAGACTATATCCGCGGGCTCACCATCCACGTGGGGGCAGATTTTGCCGAAATTACCGCGAGCGGCGTACAAAACGGAATGGTTACACTGCAAACGCCAGAGGGGGAAATCACCGCCTCTTTAAACAACGGAAGGGCGCGAATCGAACTCCAAAATCCCCGGCAATGGTCTCCGGAGGACCCGTATCTGTATCCGTTTACGGTGACTGCGGGGGAAGATTCGGTTACATCCTATTTTGCCCTGCGGACGTTGGAGATCAAGACGGTGGACGGCCTTCCGCGACTGTGTCTGAACGGGAAACCGTACTTTTTTCACGGTCTTTTGGACCAGGGATATTACAGTGACGGAATCTACACCCCAGCAAGCCCCCAAAATTACACCCGGGATATTCTGGAAATGAAGGCGTTGGGATTCAACACCTTGCGAAAGCACATCAAAGTGGAGCCGGAACAGTTTTATTATGAGTGTGACCGGCTGGGGATGGTGGTCTTTCAGGATATGGTCAACAACGGCCACTACTCCTTTTTCCGAGATACGGCGTTGCCTACGGTTGGAATAAAAAAACTCCCCGACCGATGGATGCATCGGAAAAAACAAACGAGGGCCTGGTTTTTAGAAGGAATGAAAACCACGGTGAAGCAGTTGTACAACCATCCTTGCATCTGTTATTGGACGATTTTCAACGAAGGATGGGGACAGTTTGACAGCGCCGCCGCCTATCAAAAACTGAAAGAATTGGATTCTTCCCGATTTATTGATGCCACGTCCGGATGGTTTCAAGGGGAAAAGAGCGACGTGAAAAGTCTGCACGTATATTTTAAACCGGTCAAAATCAGACCGAGGCACCGGCCGGTGGTTCTGTCGGAATTCGGAGGATATTCTTATCAACCCAAGGGACACGTCTTCCACCCCGGAAAGCCTTACGGTTATCGGTTTTTTGAAGAACAGCAAGATTTCGAAAACGCCCTTATCAAACTGTATGAGACCGAAATCATTCCGGCCATCGACAAGGGGTTGTGTTCTGCGATCTATACCCAAGTTTCCGACGTGGAGGACGAGACGAACGGCCTTGTGTCCTACGACCGGAAAGTGATAAAGGTGTCCGAAGAACGAATGCTCGAAATTGCAAAAAAATTGAAGATATAACCGTACCGCCCGACCAATTGTCGGGCGGATTTCTTATTTTTTGGAAAGGGTTCGCATCGCGTTGAGAATGGCAATGACAGACACGCCCACGTCAGCAAAAACGGCGTGCCACATTGTGGCAAAACCGCAAGCACAAAGTACCATTACGACAAGTTTGACTGCGATGGAAAAAATTATATTTTCCAACACGATACGGTGGGTCTTTCGGGCAAGAAAGACAGCGTTTGAAAGGCACGAAAGGTCGTCTTGCATCAACACCACGTCGGCGGCTTCAATGGCGGCATCGGAGCCAAGTCCGCCCATCGCAATTCCCACGTCTGCCACGGCTAATACGGGAGCATCGTTCATTCCGTCTCCCACAAAGGCTGCGGGGCCTCCCGCAGAACGGATTTCTTCCAAGGCGGTCACTTTATCCTGAGGAAGAAGATTTGCCTTCACGTGGGAGATTCCCACTTGTTTTCCCACCAAAGATGCAACCGACTCTTCATCCCCCGTCAGCATTGCAACTCGGGAAATTCCGGCTTTTTTCAGGTCAGAAACGGTTTGTGAAGCATTTTTCTTAATCTTATCGGAAATGAGGATACTTCCGAGAAGACGCGTCTCATCCGCAACGTATATTTGCGTTCCGGGGATATCAGCGGAAACGGGTTGAAATCCTTTTTTCTTCATCCATCCCTGGTTTCCCACAAAATACAAAACCCCATCCACCTTCGCAGAAATACCGCATCCGGGAACTTCGCAAACCTCCGTCACACGGTCTTCCGCAACTTCTTTTCCAAACCCTTGGCGGATGGAACGGGCAATGGGGTGATTAGAAAATTGCTCACACAGTGCGGCAATTTCCAGAATACGGTCCGGGTCGTCTCCCTGCACGGAAGAGACCTCAAACACCCCTTCCGTTAACGTTCCGGTCTTGTCAAAGACTACGGCATCGACCTTGGCCAATTGTTCGAGACAATCAGAACCTTTCACCAGAATTCCCTTTCGGGAAGCACCGCCGATTCCTCCAAAGTAGGCCAACGGTACGGAAATGACCAAAGCACAGGGACAAGAAACTACGAGAAATTCCAGGCCGCGATAGATCCATTGTGACCAATCTCCCCCAAATACCGGAGGAAGAATGGCGACGAGAAGGGCAATTCCCAACACGAAGGGCGTATACCATCGGGCAAAGGAGGTAACGAAGGATTCGGATTGAGAACGCCGTGCAGTGGCTTCTTCCACCAAGGCAAGAATTTTGGAGGCCGTGGACTGTTCCGCTTCTTTTTCCACCCGAAGAACCAGAACACCGTTCAGATTCACACAACCGCTGAATACCGCATCCCCCACGGATACGTCCCGGGGAAGGGATTCTCCGGTCAAGGAACGGGTATCCAGAGACGAGGAACCTTCGATGATACATCCGTCCAGGGGAACCTTTTCCCCCGGCAAGACCCGAACCGACTCCCCGACCTGCACTTCCTCGGGAAACACCGTCTGCCATTCGCCTTCCCGGAGCACCGTGGCCTCCTCGGGGCAAAGAGACATCAGCTGGGAAACCGAATCCCGGCTTTTCCCCACGGCGTAAGATTCAAACAAAGCACCGATCTGAGAGAACAGCATTACCGCAACCCCTTCCGGGTATTCCCCCAAAACAAAGGCCCCCAAAGATGCTACGGCCATCAGAAAATTTTCGTCCAACATTTGCCCCCCAACAAGAGACGTCGCCGCCCGTTTCAGCACCGGAAATCCGATGAGTAGATAGGGGGCGGCAAAGGCGAAAAGTCTCCAATAACCGTCCAGGGGAAGGAGCATAGCGGTAAAAAACAAGGCAAGGGTAATCAAAATGAGAACAAGCATTCTCTTTTGTTTCTTTGTCATCCGAGAATCTCACAATCCGGCTCTACTTTTTTGGCCACGGCACGGGCTTGCGCAAGCACCGATTCCAATTTCCCGTCTTCCACTTCCAAATTCAATTTTTGTACCATAAACAGAATCTTCGCATCAAGAACACCGTCGATTTTTTTGATGCGGTCTTCGATTTTGCGGGCACAGTTGGCACAGCAGAGATTTTGAATCTGATAAGATTTTTTCATCGTATGTACTCCTTATTCATCAATATGATTTAATCCTTGGTCAATAATGGTTCGCACGTGGTCATCGGCAAGGGAATAGAACACTGTCTTCCCTTCCCGGCGGGATTTTACGAGTCGGGATTGCTTTAACACCCGCAACTGATGAGAAATCGCGGAAACGGTCATATTCAGACATTGAGCAATGTCGCATACGCAAACTTCCGCCTCAAACAACACGTACAAAATCTTGATGCGGGTGGAATCCCCAAACACTTTATACAATTCTGCCAAGTCGTACAGCGTCTCTTCCGGGGGCATTTTAGCCCGCACACCTTCAATCACGTCGGGATGAACGTGGATATATTCACAAGTTTCCGTGCAGCTATGAGAATGGTCTGCCATAATAAACTCCTTTCAAAAAAACATTTGAATAACTGTTCAATTGTATTATACGACAAAACCCGCAAAATGTCAATACAGTTGAACAACTGTTCAAACGATTGTCACAAAAAAAACCCTTTCGTCACGACATCACAATAGAGCAAAAAGGGAATCACAATAAAGGTGGATTTCCACGCCGGCTTCCGTTATAATAAAAGAAAAAAGGAGCTTTGCAGATGACTCGAAGTGAATATCTTACCCGAAAAGCTAAAACTATCGCGTATTTTGAAACCGCCGGAATCGTTCTGACGGATCAGGAAAAAGAAAAGGTAGAGGTTGCAGATTTCGGAAAAAACGACCCGGATATCGGACTGCAACTGCTGACGTATGTCAACACCGATCGCGTCTGCGCAAAAGAGATGGTGCTCTTCCCTTCTCAGACCTGTCCCGAACATAAGCACGTTCCCACCGCCGGCAAAGACGGAAAAGAAGAAACCTTCCGCTGCCGTGCAGGGAAGGTTTTCCTGTATGTAGAAGGAACGGGATCCGCCGACGCAATCCAGGGGACGATTCCCAAAAGCAACGTAACGGTCTTTCACGAAATCGTTCTTCATCCGGGAGAACAGTACACCATCTACCCGGAGACGCTTCATTGGTTCCAAGGGGGTCCGGAAGGGGCAATCGTATCGGAATTCTCCACGAGGAGCACCGATGAAACGGACGTATTCTCCGACCCGGAAGTGGTACGGGAAACGAAGATCGAAGGATAACCGTCAGTTATATCTGCGACAGAATTCTTTGGGGGAAACGCCGTATTTTCCCTTAAATACCCGATAAAAATAACTCACGCTCTGAAAACCGCAGTCGTAACAAACGTCAATCACCGACGTATCGGTATGAAGCAGCAGGTTGGAAGCGTAATTCAGTCGCAACTCATTGATGTATTCCGCACAGGTTTTCCCGTAATACTTTTGCATGCTGCGTGCCAGATGTTCCCGGCTTTTTCCGCTGAGGGAGATCATTCGCTCCATCCCGATGATGAAATGTTCGGGGGATTCCATATCCCTCAACAAAGAAGAAAGCCAGACGGGAACAACCGGATTTTCTTCCTTCGGCGAGGAATAGAAAAACCGCACGAAGATCTCCGCAAGAAGGGTGCGCATCCGAACTTTTAGCGCTTTTTTATCCTGCCACCGAACCAAATTCAGCTCTTCGACGCGAGCAAGAAGATTCTTTTTTTCCACGTCGGAGAGCAATACGGAAGGCGGCATTTCACGGGACAGAAGTTCCGTTGACGGGAAATCCGGTGAGAGATAAGAAAAAAGGGACTCCGCCGTCTGACGGGTAAAGGCAAGATTCACGAAGGTGACGTCCCGTCGTTCCGGCGTTTCGTAAACGTAACTGTGAACGTCGTCGGGACGGATAAAGACCAACGTTCCCTCCGGCAGATTCTGTTTACGCCCGTTGATCAAGTGGGTAACGGTTCCGGAAACGGTAATGAAGATCTCGTAGTATTCATGACTGTGAAAATCAATATTTTCAGTCGGATTGCAATGAACCAGATAAAGACATTCCGCTTCCGGATCAATATTCCCCGCTTCGGAATAACGCGGAAATTCCAACATAACCGTCACCTCAATATCACTATAGTTGGTTTCATTATAACATAATAAAAAGAAAAATGCAAGAGTTAAAAAAGAGAAAGGACTGTTTTTTATGAAAAAACTGCATTTACTGTGCAATGCTCACCTGGATCCCGCCTGGCTTTGGAGATGGAATGAAGGTCTTGCCGAGGCTCTTTCCACGTTCCGCATCGCCGCGGATTTCTGCGAAAAATATGACGGTTTCATCTTCAATCACAACGAAGCTCTGCTTTATGAATGGGTAGAAGAACACGAACCGGAACTGTTTGCACGCATTCAAAAATTGGTCAAGGAAGGGAAATGGGTTATTATCGGGGGCTGGTATCTGCAACCCGATTGCGTTATGACCTCCGGCGAGAGCCTGATCTCCCAGATTGAATTTGGGAGAAATTATTTTCGGGAGAAATTCGGCGTAGAACCCAAGACCGCCATGAACGTAGACCCCTTTGGGCATACCAGAGGTCTGGTTCAGATTCTCAAACAGTACGGATATGAAAATTATCTTTTCATGCGCCCTGGGGATATATTCGAGGGAGATTTTCTGTGGGAAGGCTTTGACGGAAGCACGGTATTGGCTCACAAAATCAGGAAAGGATACGGGACGTTGAAAGGGAAAGCAAAAAAAAAGCTGGATCTCTATCTGGAAGCAAATCAGGATTCCGTAGATACGGGGCTACTCCTTTGGGGGATCGGCAACCACGGCGGCGGGCCCTCTAAGATCGATCTGGAAGCGTTGAACGAATGGATAAAAACCTCTTCCATCGAAACGGTCCACTCCTCTACGGACCCCTATTTTGCAGAAGTGGACCGGGACACCCTTCCGACCGTCAGTCGCTCCTTGATCCCGACGATGGTGGGCTGTTATACTTCTATGGTTCGGATCAAACAAGGAAACCGGCGGTTGGAAAACAAGATTGCCCTGACCGAAAAGGCGCTGAATTATGCAGGAATTTCCGACGGAAAAGAATTGAACGACGCCAAAAAAGCCCTTGCCTTCTGTCAGTTCCACGACATTCTGCCCGGCTCCGCAATCCAACCGGTGGAAGAAGACAGTTTGAAGACCTTGGGATACGGAGAAGAAATCTGCGACAAGCTCTACATGAAAGCATTTCTGAAGCTTTGTGAAGGGCAGAAAAAAGCGCCGGAGGGGACGATTCCCATTTTGGCATTCAATCCCCATCCCTATGAAATCACCGGGGAATTTGAGATCGGCTTCATCCTTCAGAACCAGAATTTTACTGACAACGAAATGACCTTCGGACAGGTCGTGGATGAGAACGGAAATCTTCTCCCCACCCAAAACGAGGTACCGGAATGCAACTTCAGTCTGGATTGGCCGAAGAAGATTTGTTTCCGGGGAACCCTTGCCCCCTCTTCCATCACCCGATTCGATTGTCTGCTGAACGTGGTGAATACGGAAACGCTGCCGAAACCGGAGTACGACCCGGATTACATCACGGTGAAAAACGACCGCATGACCGTCCGGATCAACCGGAAAACCGGCTTGATCGACACCTATGAGGTTGATGGAAAATCCTTATTGAAGCAAGGCGGACTTCTGGAAGTCTACCGGGATAACGGAGATCCCTGGGGAACCCGCGTGGATTCCTATCCCGACCTGGAAGGTTCCTTCCGCCTGATGAACGACGCTGAAGTCAATGAATTCTCCGGCCATCCGGAAGAGACAAGACGTAACGTGAGCGTCATTGAAGACGGGGACGTTCGGATTAAAGTACAGGCACTCTTTGCATACGATCGTTCCGTGGCAGTGGTCGAATATACGATCCCCAAGCAGGGCACTTACGTCGACGTGGACGTCCGGTTGTTCTCCAACAATCCCTTCAAGATGATCAAATACCGTTTCGATACCGCATTTTCCGGAACTCCCATGGGAGAAACAGCCTTCGGGTCCGAAGAACTGTTCCGGGATGGAAAAGAATCGGTTTATCATAAATGGTGCGGAATTGAGAAGGGTGCGGAAAACCTTTACATTCTGAACAAAGGAACCTACGGCGGAAGTTTTTCGGAAAACACCGTAAGACTTTCCCTTTTGCACACGGCGCTTTATTCCGCTATACCTATCGAGGAACGCCCCCTTGCACTCCAAGACCGGTTTATAAAGCACATGGATATGGGAGAACGGACATTCTCCTTCCGGATCACAACAGGAGAGGACGTTGTCAATCAGGCGCAGATCTTCAACGAAGAACCTCAACTGCTCTCCTTCTTCCCCTCTGGAATAGGAGAAAAGAAGGGAAGTTTCATTACCGTAGACAATCCCAAGATCATACTCTCTTCCGTCAAAACAAAAGAAAACAAAACCGTTTTGACAATGTATAATACCTCAAAGGATGAACAAACCGCCACGCTGACCACCGCCAACGGCAGCACAAAGTCGGTCACCTTCGGGAAATACCAACTGCAAAATATTGAACTGTAACCGAAAACAGCGATCCCCTCGCAAGAAGGGATCGCTGTTTTTTTGTATTCAGTTATCCTTTTCACCGCGGTCGAGTTTCTCAACCAAGGCGTTTAAAGCCTTTGCCCGATGGCTGATGCGGTTTTTCTCCTCGGGGGAGATTTCCGCAGAGGTCTTGCCGTATTCGGGCAGGAAGAAAATGGGGTCGTAACCGAAACCGTTTTCTCCTTTGGGAGTGTCGATGACTTGACCGTGCATCTCCCCTTCTGCGCTGACGGTGGTTCCGTCAGGGTAGGCTAAGACGATGGCGCAGGCGTAATGGGCGGTTTTGTCGGCTTTGTCCCGGAGATTTTTGATGAGCAACTGATTATTTGCCTCATCATCTCCGTGGTGACCGGCGTAGCGGGCGGAATAGACTCCCGGCTCATTGTTGAGAGCGTGGGCACAGATGCCGCTATCATCCGCCAAGGCGCAACAAGCGGAGATTTCCGCTATTTCCGTGGCTTTTTTCCGGGCATTTTCCATAAAGGTAACGCCGTCTTCTACCGTTTCGTGGTCGATTTTTGCTTCCCGCAGAGAAAGAATTTCTTCAAAGCGGTTTCCCAAAATCTGTTTGATTTCCCGAATCTTGTGGACATTGTTAGATGCAATGATAAGTTTCATAGCTTAGAACAACCCCGTGATCAGACCGTCTTCGTCCACGTCGATGCGTTCAGCGGCGGGGACTTTGGGAAGACCGGGCATCGTCATAATATCCCCGGTAAGAACCACGATAAAGCCGGCGCCGGCAGAAACTTTGACATTGCGGACAGTGACGGTAAACCCTTCGGGCGCACCCAATTTGGTGGGGTCGTCGGAGAAGGAATACTGGGTCTTGGCCACACAGATGGGAAGATTGCCGAAGCCGAGTTCCGTCAATTTGGCAATCTGCGCCTTTGCCGCAGGAACGATGGTGACTCCGTCGCCGCCGTAAACCTTGCGGACCACCGCGTCGATGCGATCTTCGATGGTTCCGTCCAGCTCGTAAGCGAAAGAGAAATCTCCCTGTTCTTCGTCACAGAGACGAACCACTTCTTTTGCCAATTCCACTCCGCCGTCGCCCCCGTTGGCCCAAACGTTGGAAAGGACGGTATTGACGCCCAATTCACGGCATTTGGCAACGATGAAATCGATTTCCGCATCGGTGTCGGTGGGGAATCTGTTTACGGCAACCACGCAGGGAAGTTTATAAACGTTCTTAATGTTGGAAACGTGACGCAACAGATTGGGAATCCCCTTTTCCAAAGCTTCCAAATCTTCGTTGTTCAATTCGGTCTTGGCTCTGCCACCGTGCATTTTCAGAGCACGGACAGTCGCAACCACGACCACTGCATCGGGGGTAAGACCGGCCGTGCGGCACTTGATATCCAGGAACTTTTCAGCCCCCAAATCACCGCCGAATCCGGCTTCGGTGACGGCGTAATCCCCCAATTTCATCGCCAATTTGGTGGCGGTAACGGAGTTACAACCGTGAGCAATGTTGGCGAAAGGTCCGCCGTGAACCAGCGCGGGAGTTCCTTCCAGAGTCTGCACCAGGTTGGGTTTCAGAGCATCTTTCAAAAGAGCCGCCATTGCACCCTGGGCCTTCAAATCGGCACAGGTGACCGGTTCATCGTTATAAGTATATCCAACAATGATCTTAGAAAGGCGTTCTTTCAGTTCGGTGATAGAACCGGACAGACAAAGCACCGCCATAATTTCGGAAGCAACGGTAATATCGAATCCGTCTTCCCGGGGAACACCGTTGACTTTGCCGCCCATTCCGTCAACAACGAACCGTAGCTGGCGGTCGTTCATATCCACGCAACGCTTCCAGGTGATGCGGCGGGGATCGATATTCAGCGTATTCCCTTGGTGGATGTGATTATCCAACATCGCCGCCAACAGGTTATTTGCAGCGCCGATGGCGTGAAAATCTCCGGTAAAATGCAGGTTGATATCTTCCATCGGAACGACCTGGGCATAACCGCCGCCGGCGGCTCCGCCCTTCACCCCAAAGACGGGACCAAGCGAGGGTTCCCGCAAGGCAACCATTACATTTTTCCCAATCTTCCGAAGACCGTCGGCAAGACCGATGGTGGTGGTGGTCTTTCCTTCCCCGGCGGGGGTGGGAGTCATTGCGGTGACCAGAATAAGTTTCCCGTTTTCCCGGTCGCTTTCCTTCATAATGGAAAGGTCGATTTTCGCCTTATATTTGCCATACTGTTCCAGGTATTTGTCATCAACCCCGGCAGTCTGGGCAATTTCGGTAATAGGGCGTAATTTACACTGCTGAGCAATTTCGATATCGGAAAGATAAGCCATAACAGATTCTCCTTATTTCTTGAAATATTCCACAGCTGATTGGAAGAGTTTCATATCGTACAAACCGGGAACGTTGCGGTACAAATCCTTACCGATACGCTCTGAGTGCCCCATTTTGCCCAAGACCCGACCGTCGGGAGAGGTGATACCTTCAATGGCGAAGACAGAGCCGTTGGGATTGAAGGCTGTATCCAACGTGGGGTTTCCGGCAAGGTCTACGTACTGGGTGGCAATCTGACCGTTTTCTGCCAATTTCTTGACCAATTCGTCCGAAGCAAGGAAGCGGCCTTCCCCGTGGGAAATGGGAACGGTGTAGATTTCGCCTACCTTCGTGCCGGACAACCAGGGGGATTTGTTGGTACATACGCGGGTGCGAACCAGCATCGACTGGTGGCGTCCGATGGTGTTGTAGGTCAACGTGGGGCAATTTTCGTCGGTATCAATAATTTTACCGTAAGGAACAAGGCCCAACTTAATCAAGGCCTGGAATCCATTACAGATACCCAGCATCAAGCCGTCCCGTTCTTCCAGAAGTTTTCCTACCTGTTCTTTCACCGCGGGATTGCGGAAGAATGCGGTAATAAACTTCGCGGAACCGTCAGGTTCATCCCCGCCGGAGAAACCGCCGGGCAGGAAGACCATCTGGCTTTCGGCCAATTTCTTGGAAACCGTTTCAACACTGCGGGCAACGTCGTCGGCGGTAAGGTTGCGAATTACAACGATATCCGCTTCTGCTCCGGCGGCTTCCATTACCTTGGCAGAGTCGTATTCACAGTTGGTACCCGGGAATACGGGAATCAACACTTTGGGACGAGCGGTCTTAATCGCGGGAGATGCGGTACATCCTTTTTCATAAGAGAAGGTCGCAAGTTCGCTTTCCGCAGGAGCCTTGGTGGGATATACGCCGGACAGAACACCTTCGTTGAGGGCGAGAAGTTCTGCGACGGATACCGACTCGATTCCTAAATCAATGACAGGTTCCGCCGTGGTGGTACCGATTTGAGTAGCATAAGCACAATCCACGGATTCGTCCAGTTCTGCGATAATAAAGTCGTACATCATCGCTCCGTACCATTCGGAGACAGCACCGTTGGACTTAAAGCCGATTTCGTTCCCGAAGGACATCTTCATTACCCCTTCGGCGATTCCGTTTTCCACCGCCCAAGCAGCCTTCACCTTTCCGGACTGACAAAGCGCGTGGAACGCTTCCCAGGCAGCTTTGGTGGATTCGGGAGTCTTATCTTTGGGGGCAAACAGATATACGGGGTGACCCGCTTGCTTAAATTCGGGAGAAATCACGTCTCCGGCCTTGATGAAGTCGGATCGTAGCCATGTCGTTCTGTGAGCCAAGGAGTTGATTTATGACATTGTCTTCCTAAGACCGCTTGGCCTCCGACTTCTTATCTTTGGGGGCAAACAGATATACGGGGTGACCCGCTTGCTTAAATTCGGGAGAAATCACGTCTCCGGCCTTGATG
>JAZQKK010000007.1:0-100774 GCA_045542115.1 Eubacteriales bacterium | reverse complement strand
TTTCCGGAAGTGACGGTATCGGTAAACCAAGCGAAGGTGGTTCCGACAAGCATCGATACGCACAGAATCATCGAAACGACGCTGGCGAACAATGCTCTTTTGGTGTTCTTGTTGCTCATAGCAATTCTCCTTTTTGTTTTTTCTGTTGCTTGAAGTAACTGCAATAATTATATTTATTATAATATATTATACTATTAAAGTCAACCAAACAGAACTGTTTTTTTGAAATATTCGAGAAAATTTCAAAATCTCGGGAACGATTTTTCGAACCTTCGGAAACTTTATCGGCTTTTGCAAACAAAAAAATTGCCCATCTCCTTTTGGGAGATGGGCAACCAAACACAAGGTAAAAAGTTTACTTCAAGGTAACCTTTGCCAGATTCAAGTTGGGGAACAAGGTGGCAATATTGTCCTCGGTAACGAGAACGCCGTTCACCGTACAGTTTTCCAGAGAGATATCACTCCAAACCTGGAAATCGGTTCCGGTGGCAAAATCACAGTTCGTAAATTCATAAGAGCGCTTGCTGCCCAAATGAACGTTTCCGCCCTGGAATTTACAACCGTTCAAGGTGATGACACCGCCCGCTGAACCGGAGTCCGATTCAAAATGGAGCGCGTAACCTTCGGAGTTTTTCCCGAACGTACAACCGTTAAACGTAACTCCGGACCCGTAAGCACGGCGAACGCCTTTTGCAAAGGTCACGTTGTTAAACGTAGACAGTCCGCCGCCGTTCTGGGTATAAACGGTATCGGTAATCGTAAGATCTTCAATGGTCATCTGCCAAACGATGCCACCCAATTTTCCGTTGCCGGCATAGTCGGTGGTGTTTGCAAGTTTCACAGCGCCGACACCCTTCAACACAACACCGGTTTTTTGACAGCCGTTCAAATCATAGGTTCCGGCGGAAAGAATCACAACGTCGGTACCGTTTGCAACGGCAGCCTTTAATTCGGTTTGATCAGAAACGGTACCGTAGGTCTCTCCGGTCGCCACGTTGATATAGAAATCCGAACCCGTACCCATTGCAGCAACAATCTTATCGGCGACAGTCGTATTCTTAACGTTAAAAGTAATATTGTTCGTATTGGGGTTATTGGACTGCGCATTGGTAAAGGGCATATTGTTGCCGATGGTGATATCGTCGGAGAGAATGTTCACCGTCCGAAGATTGACGCAATTCCGGAAGGCGTAATTGGAAATGGCTACATTTTCGCCTTCGATGGTCACGGTGGTAAGATTGGGCATTGCAGTAAAGGCCGCATAACCAATCGTTTCCACGTTTTCAGGAATCACCACTTCCGTTGCGGCAGTCTGGGAGAAAGCATACTGTTCCAGGGTGGTAACGGAAGAGGGAATGGTGAAGTTCTTCAATTTCTTTGCGGCGTTGAAGGCGTATTCGTCAATTACCGTAAGTCCTTCGTTAAGATCTACGCTTTCCACGGAAGAATCTTTAAAGGCTTTATATCCGATTTTTTCGACCGTAGAGGCAAAAGTAACGTTCTTTACGTCGGTATTTCCGGCAAGGAAGAAGCCGTCAACTTCGGTAACGCCTTCCGGCATCGTGTAATCGGTGGAAGCAACGTCCTTCGCGCTATACAACACGACACCGCCGTCGTCGGGATAGAACAGGACCGTGCCGTCGGCGAGGGTTTCCCGTGCACCGCCCAGAATCTGCGTAAATTTACCGACCGTAATAAAGTGTCCGGTCTCCTTGTTTGCAGAAACGTAGCCGAACTGTTCCAAACATTCTTCTTCGCTCAGCGTTTCGTACAAACGAAGTTCCACGGTAACTTTGGTACCGGCATTGGCATTGTTGACGTCGGCAATTCCGCAACGGAACCCAATACCGTCGTTTCCAAGGGCACAGATTGCATTATAGGGAACGGTAATTCCGCCCTCCGTATCACCGTCGTTCATCCCATCGGCAATCAAACGAATACCAACGTTAGCAGGAACGTCAACCGCAGGCAAACCAATCCAGTTGCCGTCGTTCCAACCCTGACAGTAGAAATCATAATAGCCAGCCAACCACAGGGTGTTCGCCGCCACGTTTTGGTCTGCATAAACGTAGAAATCGGCGTGCCAATTTGCATATTTAGATGCGGCACCCTGTTCGGGCGTTTCGGTGGGCTCAAACTGGAATCCGGCATCCAGACTCAAAGGTTCGCCGCCCTGAATGGTAATATCCAACTCATCGCCGATCAGTTTGGAAACCATTGCAGAGGGTTCTTCCTGGGGAGCAAAATCCGCACCGGAATCGTAGGTATTGTTAAAGCTGTCGTATTCGGAAACCAACTGGGTCGCCAACATCTGAACGGAAAAGTCGGAACCGATAGACAGATTCTGATATTCGTTTCCGGCAGATTCCTGCATTTTAAGAGCAAGGGTAATGGTCTTGGATTTTCCGCCTTCCAATTGGCCGATGATCTTAGCGGAAACGGCATTGGCATAGGTATTATTCAATACCTGGGACAACGTACCCAATTTTGCGGCATCGGTCAAATCCCCCCGGGACAGAACCTTTGCTTCTTCAAAATAGTATACGTCAATTACGTCTGCAAGCTCACTGACAATACCGTTGGCCAGAATCCGCATCTGGTATTTAAAAGCAAGGTTGCCTACGTTTTCGATTTTCAGGTGTCTTGCGGAAACGTAACCGGGTTCCCACAAATCGTAGTCAAAGATCGCGACCCTGGAAGCATCTGCCCAGGAGGCGGTTGCGGGATCATTGTCTCCGTCCGTCCAGTACATTTCAACGTCGAGTTTTCCCGACTTGATAATGTTACTTCCGCTGGTCACAGTATCCGTAAACCAAGCGAAGGTAGTGCCGACGAGCATCGAGACACACAGCAACAGGGACAGGGTACTTGCGAGCAATGCACGCTTTGTGTTCTTTTTGTTCATTGCAATTCTCCTTTTGTTTTTTGCGATTGAAACGCCTCTCGTCCTGTACAAAATGCGTTCAGCTAATTATAGCACAAACCGTTGATAAATGCAAGTAAAATGTCTACCCCCTCCCCGCAAATTCGGAAAAAATTCACATTTTCCCGAACCCTTTTTGTCGAAAAAAACTCCCCGCCTCGACTGAGACGGGGAGTGAGTTGATTCAGAGGAATCAATACTTCTTACGGGGTTCGTAGGAAGTGTGAAGCAGGTGGTGAGCCTTGTGTCCACCGGGTTCGCCCAGGTAATTGGAATACAATTCCTTAACGATGGGAGATTCGTGGGATTTACGCACGGCGCAAGCGGCATCCTGATTGTACAGGCCGGCCGCACGCAGACCGCGAATATCCACGTTTGCCCGGGTATAAGCGTCGTGAATGGGCTGACCGCCACCGTTGACGCATCCGCCGGGGCAAGCCATTACTTCGATGAAGTGATAGTTCGCTTCGCCGGACTTAATCTTTTCCAGCAGTCTGCCGGCATTGGCCGTACCGCTGACAACGGCAACCTTAACTTCCATTCCTGCCACGTTGTAGGTGGCTTCTTTCACGCCTTCCATACCGCGAACGTCGGTGAAATCAACGGAAGCAAGTTCTTTGCCTTCCAGTTTTTCCACAACGGTACGCAGAGCGGCTTCCATAACGCCGCCGGAAGCACCGAAGATATGACCGGCACCGGTAGCGATACCGAACAGGGGGTCAAACTCTTCGTCAGGCAGTTTTTCCCAGATGATACCGACTTTGCGAATCATTTTGGCAAGTTCGCGGGTGGTCAGAGCGGCGTCAATGTCGTTCAAACCGTCCACTTTGTAACCGTCCCGGGTGCGTTCAAACTTCTTCGCGGTACAAGGCATAATGCTGACGACGAATACGTCTTTGGGGTCCCATCCCATCTTTTCGGCGTAATAAGACTTCATCAAAGCACCGTACATTCCCTGAGGAGACTTACAGGAAGACAGATTGGGAATAAATTCGGGATAATAGTGTTCACAGTACTTGACCCAACCGGGAGAGCAAGAGGTAATCAGAGGCAGAGCGCCGCCATTCTGAACCCGGTTGATAAATTCGGTACCTTCTTCGATGATAGTAACGTCAGCGGCAACGTCAACGTCAACCACAGCGTCAAAGCCCAGACGACGAAGAGAAGAAACCAATTTTCCTTCGGCATTGGTACCGATGGGAGCACCGAATTCTTCCGCAATCTGAACGCGGACGGAAGGAGCGGGAGCAACGACTACGTGCTTGGTGGGGTCGGCAATCGCCTTAAAGACCGCAGCGGTGTCGTCCTTTTCGGTGAGGGCAGCGGTGGGACAAACCACGGTACACTGACCGCATCCGATACAAGCAACGTCCTTCAAGTCCAAATCGAAAGCGCAACCGATATGAGTGTTGAAACCGCGTTCGTTAGCGCCGATGACACCTACGCCTTGGTTGGCACGGCAGACAGCGGAGCAACGGCGGCAAAGGATACATTTTCCGTTATCCCGAATCAGATAGGGGTTGGTGTTTTCCAATTCGCAAGGAGTCTTCGCACCCTGGAAACGGTCACAATCCACGCCGTATTCGAGGGCCAATTTCTGCAATTCGCAGTTCTGGCTGCGGGGGCAGGACAGACACTTCATATCGTGGTTGGACAGAATCAGTTCGAGGGTGGTTTTGCGGGATTCGATGACCTTGGGAGTATCGGTGAAAACTTCCATTCCTTCGGTTACGGGATACACGCAAGCGGCGGCAAGAGCGCGAGCGCCTTTGACTTCGCAGATACAAATACGGCAAGCGCCGATTGCATTGATATCTTTCAAAAAGCACAGGGTCGGAATACGGACACCGGCTTTATTGGCGGCATCGAGAATGGTCGTTCCGGCGGGAACGGTTACGGGGATGCCGTTGATTTTCAGATTTACATCAGCCATTTCCACAATCCTCCTTATTTCTTAATAATGGCACCGAACTTACAAGTACCGATACAAGCACCGCACTTGACACACTTATCGGTGTCGATGGCAACGGCGGGCTTCTTCTTACCGGGAGCAGTGTAATCGGTTACGTAGATGGCATTGGCGGGACAAGCACGGGCACACATACCACAGCCGAAGCACTTGTCAGAAACGACGCTGTACTTCAACAGGTTCTTACAAACGCCGGCAGGACAGGTCTTGTCAACGATGTGAGCTACGTATTCGTCACGGAAATACTGCAAGGTGGACAGAACGGGGTTGGGAGCCGTCTGGCCCAGACCGCACAGGGAATTTTCCTTAATATAATGGCACAGTTCTTCCATCTTATCCAGGTCTTCCAAGGTAGCCTTACCATCGGTAATCTTGGTCAACATTTCCAGAAGACGACGGGTACCGATACGGCAGGGAGTACACTTACCGCAGGATTCGTCTACGGTGAATTCCAGGAAGAATTTAGCGATGTCAACCATACAGTTGTCTTCGTCCATAACGATAAGTCCGCCGGAGCCCATCATAGAGCCGATGGCAATGAGGTTATCGTAGTCGATGGGAACGTCCAGATGTTCTACGGGGATACAACCGCCGGAAGGACCACCGGTCTGAGCCGCCTTGAACTTCTTGCCGTTGGGAATACCGCCACCGATTTCTTCGATGATGGTCCGCAGGGGAGTACCCATAGGAACTTCCACAAGACCGGTATTCGTAATCTTACCGCCCAGAGCGAAGACCTTGGTGCCCTTGCTCTTTTCGGTACCGATAGAGCGGAACCAATCCACACCCTTCAAGATGATCTGAGGAATGTTGGCGTAGGTTTCTACGTTGTTCAGCACGGTGGGCTGAGCAAACAGACCCTTGACGGCGGGGAAAGGCGGACGGGGACGGGGTTCACCGCGGTGACCTTCGATAGAGGTCATCAGAGCGGTTTCTTCACCGCAAACGAAAGCACCGGCACCCAGACGGATGTCCAGATTGAAGTTAAAGCCGGAACCGAAAATGTCGTTACCCAGAAGTCCGTATTCACGGGCCTGCTGAATGGCGATAGACAAACGTTTTACGGCGATGGGATATTCTGCACGGATGTAAACGTAACCCTGGTCCGCACCGATAGCGTAAGCGGCGATAGCCATAGCTTCGATAACAGCGTGGGGGTCACCTTCCAGAACGGAACGGTCCATAAATGCACCGGGGTCCCCTTCGTCGGCGTTACAGCAGACGTATTTCTTATCGGACTGGGAAGCACGGGCAAATTTCCACTTCATACCGGTGGGGAAGCCTGCACCACCACGGCCACGAAGACCGGAATCCAGCATCGTCTGAATGACGTCTTCCGGGGTCATTTCGGTCAGGACCTTACCCAGGGCCTTGTAACCGTCCATAGCGATATATTCGTCGATGATTTCGGGGTCGATAACACCGCAGTTACGCAGAGCAACACGCATCTGCTTCTTGTAGAAAGCGGTATCGTTCAGAGAATACTTCTCTGCGGCTTCGGCAACAGCGTCGTCGGCCTTGTCCTTGTAAACCAAACGGTCTACGGGACGACCCTTCAACAGGTGTTCTTCCACGATTTCGGGAAGGTCTTCTTCTTTGACCATACTGTAAAAAGTACCGTCGGGATAAACGATCATAATGGGTCCGAGGGCACACAGACCGAAGCAACCGGTCTGAACGACCTTAACTTCGTTTTCCAAGCCCTGGGCTTTCAGTTCTTCTTCCAGTCTGGTATGCAGCTTATGGCTGCCGGAGGATGTACAACCGGTACCGCCGCAAATCAAAACGTGAGAGCGAATCATTGACTTTCTTCCTCCTTATTTCGCATTATTTGCGATGGTATAGTCGGTCACAACTTTACCGCCCTTGATGTGCTGCTCGATGACCTTTCTGGCCTTATCGGCATCCATCTTAACGTAAGTGACCTTATCCTTACCCTGCTGATACACTTCGACGATGGGTTCATACTGGCAAAGGCCAATACAACCGGTCTGGGTGACAGTAACGGTTTCGGACAGACCTTGTTTGGAAACTTCCTCAGCGAGGGCGTTGAGGACGGGACGGGCACCGGCGGCAATGCCGCAGGTTGCCATACCGACAACGATACGGGTGGCATTATCACTGGCTTCACGCACAGCGACCTTGCCTCTCATACGTTCTCTGATGGCTGCAAGTTCTGCGAGAGTTTTCATAATGTTACGCCTCCATTTATATGATTCATTTTTTATTAAACGCTTGGTATTGTTCCTCCAAAGAGCCGCGAATCCATTCTAAGACCTCAAACTCTCCGAGGGATATCTCCTCTCCCAAGACCTCCCGGATCTCTTTGGTATCCAGTCGGGCAATGCCGTTGGGAGTCGAGTGCAAAAACGAGTAATCGATCTCCGGGTGTCCCTGAATCAAAACAATCATTGTATCAACCACGTCTCCCAGGGGAGTAAAGTCGATACTGTTGGTGTCGAAGGTAGCCCGAAGGGTCGTCCCGCAATGGACGGGGTCGGAATCTTGGGAAACCGAAACGATAGACAGCGTTCCGCCTGCCTGTTCACTTGCAAGTTTCAGCAGGGGGATCCCCATTCCAACCTTGCGGGTGGTACGGGTAGTACAGAATGGGTCGGTGACGGTACGCACCATTTCTGGACTCATCCCCCGGCCGTCGTCGGTGATGGTCAGGGTCAAAATTCCGGCGGCATCCTCTTCCAACGAAATCAGGATGTTTTTCGCACCGGCAGAAACCGAATTCTGAGCAATGTCAAGAATGTTTAAAGATAATTCTTTCATCGTTTCAGGAACTCTATCAGCCGTTGGCGGACCAACGCGGAAGAATAGGGTTCATCCTCCAATTCCAGAAAATGTTCCGCCTCGTTGATTCTGCCCAGGTCGTGGGCGTCGGAGGAACAAAGGACGGGACAATCCAATCCCTGTTCCGCCAGAATCCTTTCCCGTTGTGTCATATCGTTCAACTCCACACAGGAGAATCCGTACTCCTTGGGAACGGAACCTAAGATGGCAACCATTCCGTTGGAAGGGCGGTCGATATGCGCGGGATAAATCACTCCCCCGCACCGTTCCACCAGAGCGATGGCGGAATCCACGTCCAGGTCGGTGGCATTGATAAGCAGTACATCTTCCGTTTCCAGAAGATTGTCGTCGCTGTCCACCACCCACTGATTCCCGAAAATATCGGGACGGTTGCGGATGGGGATGATCCGAGAATGAATCTCTTCATCGAAAGCCATCGCCTGCTCCAAGGTGGGGAACAAAACGATGAGATGAATATCTTCCGCCGTGGTCAGCTCCATTCCGGGGACCGGCACGATTCCGAAGGCCTTACAGGCTTCAAAAAAGGCGGGACAGTTCCGGCAAGAGTTATGGTCGGTGAGGGCGAGAAGGGTCAACCCCTTCAAAGACGCCATCCCGGCAATGTTGGCGGGGGTCATATCATCGTCTGCACAGGGAGAAAGGCAGGAATGAATGTGTAAATCGTAATAGTAGCGGTTCATACGCCTAACAGAGAACCGATACGGTGACACAGTTCAAAGGTATCCATCGAACTGCGGTAAAGGTTGATGTCCTTCTCTTGGGCAAGGGCAACCACGTCGTCTTCCACCGCGGAATCCTCCGCGACAACGATACAAGCAACGTCCGCCAATGCCGCAACGGCAACAATATTGCGGTTGGTCATTATGGTGACCCAAGCGTCTCCGCTTTGAGCGCGTCCCATAACCCAACTGAGAAGGTCTCCCCCGTAACCGCCGGTGACGGCCCGTTCGGGGTCGGGTTCGGACAGAATCTGAAAATCCAGTGCCGTCCGCAATTCCTTTACGGTCATTTCGGTTCCTCCCCTCCCGGGGCGACGGGCCGGAATGCAGGATCCCGAAGCACGTCTTTCCATTTCATAATACAGTCGTTTTCCAGTGCTTCGCCGCAGGCCACGTCTTCCGCAAGGGCAAGACAGGTGGGAGCGCCGCAAGCACCGCAATCCAGGTCAGGCAGCTGCCCGCGAAGGCGCTGAATTTCCGACATTTTCCGCATCGCTGCGGTCATATCCGCATCCAACTGTAAAATCGGCGTATATTTTAATGGTATATTCCAGAGATAATCGGAGGGGATTTCCGTAAAATCCGGCTTCAAAGCCGAGCCCACCCGATTTTGCGACACAGGCAGATACCGACGAAGGGACTGCAACCGTGCCTTAGAGATATAGGGGTTTACGACCGTAAGAGCACCGCCGACACAGCCTCCGCTGCAAGCGTTCAGCTCTACGAATTCCAATCCGGAAATGTTGCCGTTGTCAATTTCGTCCAAAACTTTGATCACGTTTTCCATTCCGTCCGCCGCCAGGTATTTGTCGTTAAACAACGCCGAGGATTCTCCTCCGGAACCGGCCCAGCTGATGCCGATAATTCCGGTCTTGGAAAGAGAGATGGGCGTGGTGATCTTGTTCATCACCGGCACGAGGCGGAAATACACGTCACTCATCGACAGAGTCCCGTCAATGGCACTTTTCTCGATTCCGATGGGGTTCTTCATATAACTGACCTTTGCGGGACAGGGAGAAATAAAGAACACGCCGATATCTTCCTCGGAAAGCTCCGGATGATTCTTCTTGGCCTCTTCCCGGGCAAGACGGGCCGCCAGCTCCACAGGGGGGAGCATCGGCAAAACGTTCTTACAAAGAGAAGGGAACCGGGCGGCTATCATCCGCACGATGGCGGGACAAGCGGAAGAAATCACCGGTTTCGGAATATCGGGCCGACGCAGATAGCAACGGGTATATTCCGATACCAATTCTGCGGCTCTGGCCACTTCAAAAACGTCATCAAATCCGCACCCCAAAAGACCGGTCAGAACGAAATCCACGTCTTCGAGATTTTCAAACTGGCCGTACAGCGCGGGGGCGGGAAGAGCGATTTTCCAACGAAAACCTTCCAAAACGGAAAAATCGTCGTAGGTCGCTTTTTTTGCTTTATGGGGACAAACTCGGATACATTCGCCGCAGTCGATACAACGCTCGGTGCGGATGACGGCGTGGCCATCCCGAATCCGAATCGCCTCGGTAGGACAACGCTTCAAACAAGCGGTACACCCTTTGCAACGTTCTCTCAAAAGAGACACGGAATGCAAATTCGACATACGGAAAACCTCCTTTCAAAAAAGAACCTGCGTTACGCTCCGGCACCGGGAAGAAGAACTTCCATCGTCACCGTGGTCCCTTTTCCTACTTCGGATTCAATTTCCATCCGGTCGGTATAACGCTTCATATTCGGAAGCCCCATTCCCGCACCGAATCCCAGGGAACGGACGTTATCCTTAGCCGTGGAATATCCCTCCTGCATCGCAAGAGCGACGTCGGCAATCCCGGGACCGGTATCTGCGAGCACGATTTGAATCCGGTCAGAATACAGAATCACGTCCGCAGTGCCGCCGTTGGCGTGGATAACCATATTGATTTCTCCTTCGTACATTGCGATGGAGACTCGACGGATGGTTTCAGGGTCCATACTCAGCTGACGAAGCAATTTTTTCACCTTCACCGAGGCTTCCCCGGCGGAAGAGAAATTGTCTCCGGCAACGTCGAAATGGAATTTTACAGGCTCACTCATAAGACAACACGCTCCCGCCCACAAGGCCGGTGGCATACAGTTTTCCGCAGGCAGGGTACATCCGCTCCGTGGTAGCCAAAACAACGATTCCGGCTTCCTCGGCAGCATCAACGACTTCCTGCGGAGGATTTTTGCCACGCACAAAAACGATGCAGCGCATATCCATCATTTCCGCGGTACGAACCACTTGAAGGTTGACAAGTCCGGTCAGAAGCACCGCCTGGTCCTTGACGAACGCAAGAACGTCGCTCATCATATCCGAGCCGCAGGCAGAGTGGACTTCGTTTTCCAGGTGGTCTTCTCCGCAAAGAACCTTTGCTTCCAGAAGATTTGCAATCTTGCTGATTTTCATAAATTGGATTCCTCCAAGCCGATTCCGGCAAAACCGGATTCGGAGAATCAGTTGGTATATTTGGCCAGAATTCCGGGAACGTCCGCCGCAGTAATTTTGCCGTAAACGTCATCGCCCACCGTCATAACGGGAGCAAGGCCGCAACAACCGATGCAACGGGTGGCTTCCAGAGAGAACAACCCGTCGTCGGTGATTTCTCCGCCTTTGATTTTCAAAACTTCGCAGCATTTGTCAAAAATCGCCTGGGAATCCTTAACGTAGCAAGCCGTACCGAGGCAGACCCCGATAACGTACTTTCCCTTGGGATTCAAAGCGAACTGAGCGTAGAAGGTGGCAACGCCGTACACTTCTTCTACGGGGATGTTCAGACTTTCTGCGATGATGGTCTGGACTTCGATGGGAAGATAGCCGTAAATATCCTGAGCCTTTTGCATTACGGGCATCAGAGCACCGGGCTGATCTTTCAGGCCTGCGATAATGTCACGCAGTTCCCGTTCCTGTTCGGGTGTTCCTTTGAAAGGAACTTTCGAGATTTTGTTACCCATTGTGTTACTTCCTCTCTTGGTTTGAATTTGCTATCTCAACTGCCGTGCCGACAGTATATTGCATTTTATTATAACATAAATTTCACCGTAAGTAAAGAGGGACTTTGTAAAATAATTGCAAAATTCTTTGTAATATATAATAATATTTCCCATTTACGGAAAATTCTACAAAAAAACGTCCCCGAACCGGCGATTCGGAGACGCAATGTATTCTCTTAAAAAATTAGAAAATTTCGTATCGGTGCAGGGCGATGACCCGACCCAAAATCTGCACTTCGTCGGCGTAAATGGGAGCGTAGGAGTCGTTTTCCGGCTGCAAACGGAACCGTCTGCCCTCCCGATAAAACCGTTTAACGGTAGCCTCGTCTCCCAAAAGAGCAACGACGATCTGCCCGTCTTCTGCCACAGGGGTACGCTGGACGATAATAATGTCTCCGTCCAAGATTCCGGCGTTTATCATACTGTCTCCCCGAACGGTGAGGGCGAAGGTCTCCCGTCCCCGAATCTGCTCCGAGGGAACTTGGATGTAATCTTCAATACATTCCTGTGCCAAGATGGGAAGCCCGGCGGTAACCCGGCCCACCACGGGAATCTTTACAAACGAGCCTCCGGACTGTTGATTGGTCAGGCGGATCACACGTTTTTTGTTGGGTTCTTTGGAAATCAAGCCTTCTTCGCACAATTGATTTAAATGATAGTGAACCGTCGCAGGGGAAGACAGCCCCACCGCTTTGCAAATTTCCCGGACCGAAGGAACGTAACCGTCTTCGGTCACCCGTGCGGTGACAAATTCCAATATTTGGGCTCGTTTTTCATCTCGTTTCGACATTTTCGCCACTCCTTAATCTTCTCGTCCCCGCAAAGCAAGGGCAATGGTTTTTCCGTCCCGGATCGTACCGTCGTAGACCTTCCGGTAAAATTCGTCAAAGGGCATTTTCACCGTCTGTAAAAATTCATCCTCATCCGGGTCGGTATCTCCGAAGGATTCCACGTTGGCAAGGAACAAATGAATGATCTCCTCGCAATAACCGGGGGTGGGATAATAATCCCCCACGTACCGCACCGTTCCCAGGGCGCCGGTCTCTTCCCGCAATTCCCGAAGAGCCGCTTCTTCCGGGGTCTCGCCTTCTTCCATCAAGCCGGCGGGGACTTCCAACAACTCCTGCCCCACGGCGTGACGGTACTGCCGGACCAGATATACGTTATTCTCCCGGTCTTTCGGAAGGATACTGACCGCAGGCTTGTGCTCCACGACCTCCCGGGGAGCATACGACCCGTCTTCCAATTCCACCCGGTCTACCCGGACGGAAAGAATAACGCCGTCAAACTTTCGCGCCGACTCCGACACCCGGCGATGTGCCATAGTAAGCACGCCCTTTCCCTAATAAATTCTGCCATCATTATAGCACAGTTTTTTTCCCTTGTAAATAGGTGTTCGCAAAATGTTCGAAATTTTATCATTTTTTGTCTTTTCACAAGCAAAGTTTTTTATTGCTTTGTTTTTATTATAAAATATACCAAATCGGTTTATGATTTTTTTGAAGAAATTCCTAATTTTCATTATTTTTTACACTAAATTTAAAATTTTTAATAAAGTCGTCTCGATAAAGATAATACCGATGCGGTTTTGATTTTAAATTCAAAAGTTACATTTTCTCTTTTGGAACATTGTCCTTATCCGTTATAAAACAGTTCCGGAATTTCTCGGAAAAAACGCGGAATTGTCATAAAAAAGTACTGCTTGCGCCTTGCAATTCGATTCAAGATATGTTATAATAAAGAATAAAATTATATAGTACGCCGCCTTCGGGCGGATGATAAAAGGTGACAAGGATATGAAAGAACAACTCTACGCCGTAAAAGAACAGGCAAAAGAAGCTCTGGCCCTCGCCGCAACTTCCGAAGAATTGGAAGCCATCCGCGTGCGATTTGCCGGAAAGAAAGGGGAATTGACCGCATTGCTGTCCCAGATGGGAAAGCTGACTCCGGAAGAACGCCCCGTCATCGGACAGATTGCCAATGAAGTCCGCTCCTTTATCGATGCGGAGATCCGGGCAAAGAAAGCCGTTTTGGAACAAGCGGAGCTGAACCGCCGGTTGGAAAAGGAAGCCCTGGACGTAACGCTGCCGGGGACCCAACGGGTAATTGGGAAACAGCATCCTCTGAATATGGTACTGGACGAAATCAAAGACGCCTTTATCAGTATGGGATTCTCCATTGCTTCCGGTCCGGAAGTAGAATACGACTACTACAATTTTGAAGCCCTGAATATCCCGCAGGACCACCCTGCAAGAGACACGCAGGACACCTTCTACTTCTCTCCGGAAATGTTACTTCGCACCCAGACTTCCTCGGTACAGGTCCGGGTAATGGAGAAGACGCAACCCCCCATCCGGGTCATTTCTCCCGGCCGGGTGTTCCGGATCGACGAAGTGGACGCCACCCACTCCCCCATTTTTCATCAGATTGAGGGACTTGTGGTAGACAAGGGCATTACGATGGCCCATCTGAAAGGTTCTTTGGAACTGATCTGCAAAAAACTCTTTGGGCCGGAGACCAAGACCCGCATCCGCCCCGACTTCTTCCCCTTTACCGAACCTTCCGCGGAAATCTCCATTTCTTGCTTTAAGTGCGGTGGAGAAGGCTGTAAATTCTGCAAGAACGAAGGTTGGATCGAAATCGGCGGAGCCGGAATGGTCAACCCGAAGGTTTTGGCCCATTGCGGCATCGACCCAGACGTTTATTCCGGTTTTGCCTTCGGAATGGGACTGGAACGTCTGGTTATGGGGCGTTACGGCGTGGACGATATCCGGATGTTTTACGATAACGACGTCCGTTTCTTGAATATGTTTTAATGGGACGAAAGAAGGTAAAGTGATATGAACGTATCCTATCGTTGGTTGAGAGAATATACTCCTGTGGACGCGGCGGATAAGACCGTTGCCCACGAATTGAATATGACCGGAACGGAAATCAAAGGTTTCCGCCGGATGGACGAAGGTCTGTCCAACGTGGTGGTCTGCAAGATTCTGTCCATTGAACAGCACCCCAATGCCGACAAACTGGTGGTCTGTATGGTGGACGCAGGGGAAGAAGAGCCCCTTCAAATCGTCACCGGTGCAAAAAATATGAAGGTAGGGGATCTGGTTCCCCTGGCAAAACACAAATCCACCCTGCCCGATGGGACGAAAATCGAACGGGGCAAGCTGCGGGGCGTGGTCTCCAACGGAATGTTCTGCGGCGTGGAAGAATTGGGATTGACGGTCAACGACTATCCCGACGCCATCTCCGACGGTCTTCTGATCTTGAAGGAAGGCGTCGTGGGAAGAGACATCCGGGAACAGTTGGGCTTGGACGACACGGTGTTTGAAGCGGATATTATGACCAACCGCCCCGACTGTCTTTCGATGATTGGAGTTGCAAGAGAAGCAGCCGGGACCTTCCGTCTGCCTTTGACGGTAAAACAACCCGTTGTCAAAGGAGAAGGCGAAGACGCAACGAAATATCTGAGCGTCTCCATTCAGGACAAAGACCTTTGCCCCCGCTATTCCGCCCGCATCGTGACCGACGTAAACATCGGTCCTTCTCCGATGTGGATGGTAGAACGGCTTCGTGCCTGCGGCATCCGCTCCATTAACAACATCGTTGACATCACAAACTACGTAATGATGGAATACGGCCAGCCGATGCACGCCTTCGACTACGCTTGCTTAGACGGTGGGAAAATCACCGTCCGCAGAGCCAACGACGGAGAAGTGATGAAGACTCTGGACGACCAAGACCGGGCGTTGGATTCCGATATGTTGGTCATTGCCGACGCGGCCAAACCCGTGGCGGTTGCCGGCGTGATGGGCGGTGCCAACAGTGAAATTACCGAAAGCACCAAAACCGTCGTCTTTGAATCCGCCAATTTCTTCGGGGCTTCGGTTCGCCGCACCGCGAAAAAATTGGGAATGCGCACCGAGTCTTCCGCCCGCTTCGAAAAGAATCTGGACGCACAGATGACAGTTACGGCCCTGAACCGCGCCTGCGAATTGGTAGAAGAATTGGGCGCCGGCAAAGTCTCCCCCAATCTCATTGACGAAGATTTCAGCAACAAAGAATTGCGGAAAATTCCCCTGGAAGCCGATTGGCTGCGCCATTATGTCAACGTAAACGCCACCGACGAAATGATAAAGGAACTGCTGGAACGGGTGGGCTTTGTCGTGGATTTGAAGGAAAACACCGTTACCGTTCCGTCCTTCCGTTCCGACGTGGAAAACAAATACGATATTTCGGAAGAAGTCGCCCGGTTCTACGGCTACGACAACATTCCTTCCTTCTCCTTCTCCGCGGATATTAAATCCGGAGGACTGACTCCGGAACAGGTTTTTGAGAAAAATTTGAGAATTGCCCTTCGTTCCGTGGGGCTGAGCGAAATTGAAACCTACTCCTTCGTCTCCCCCAAGGGATTGGACAAAATCCTTTTGGCTCCGGACGATGAAAAACGCAATTATCTGAAAATCAAAAACCCCTTGGGCGAAGACACTTCGATTATGCGGACGACAGCCCTTCCCTCGATGTTGGAGGTATTGGCCAACAACTACAACAACCGCATCCCCGCCGCCCATCTCTATGAAGTAGCTACCGTTTATCGGAAGAATGCCGAAGAAGGCAAACTGCCGGAAGAACCCAAGATCGTCACCGTGGGCGCTTACGGTAACGGAATCAACTTCTACGACCTGAAAGGCCGGCTGGAAGAAGTTCTTTCCGTGTTGGGGATTGCCGGATACACCTACGTCCCCTGTAAGACCAATCCGTCCTATCATCCCGGCAGAACGGCTCAAATCAAAGTGGGCGATACGGTTCTCGGGGTCTTCGGACAACTGCATCCTACGGTGGTCAAAAACGTAGATCTGGCCGGGGAAGTTTACGGGGCGGAATTGGAATTGAATTCCCTGTTCGCCTGTGCCGAAAACAAAAAAGGCTATAAACCTCTGCCCAAATTTCCCGCCGTCACCCGGGACCTTGCTTTGGTCTGCGACGAAAGCGTTCTTTCCGGAGATATCGAAGAAAAGATTCGGGCCGTTGCCGGCGATATTCTGGAAGACATCAAAGCTTTTGACGTATATCGCAGTGCCGCGTTGGGTGAGAATAAAAAGAGCATTGCCTATTCTCTAATCCTCAGAGACCCCCAAAAGACCCTGACCGACGGGGATATTGACCCGGTAGTCACCCAGATTCTGGAAGCCCTGGAAGGCGACGGAATTACGTTAAGAAAATAAAATTACCCCATCGACGTTGAAAGGAGATTCCTGTTATGGCAGACCGCAATACCATTACTTTTTCCCTGAAAAATCAAAAAGACGATGAAATGAAGAGAACCCTTACCCAGGTCTACGACGCTTTGGTGGAAAAAGGGTATGACCCACTGAACCAAATCGTGGGATATCTTCTCTCGGAAGATCCCACCTACATTACCAGCCATAACGGTGCCCGTTCCCTGATTCGGAAATTCGACCGGGACGAAATGCTGCACCAACTGGTCAAATCCTACCTCGGCCTTCGTTAAAAGGAGTTTTCTATGGACCTTTATACCGAACAACTTTACCGCAAACGCAAAACTCCCCTGGAATGGCTGTTGCAGGGGTTGGTGTTTGTAGGCTGTGTGGGTGGCTCCGTTGCCATCATTATGCTTTTTTCTGCCCTGTCCAAAAACTTCGGACTGATGGCAGGAACGATGATTGTGGTGGTGCTGGCTTATTTTTCCTTCAAATATCAGTGGTTTCAGCAGTTTGAAAAAGAATACGAATATCTCTACTTCAACGGCGATATCGACTTCGACTGCATTACCGCAAAATCCACCCGCAAACGCATTATTTCCATCAAAGCCGCCGACGTGACTCGGTTTGGTGTCTATCGGGAATCGGTGAGAACCAACATTCCCTTTGACAAAATTATCGACGTAACGTCGGGGTATGAAACCGAAAACACCTTGTGCTACCTCACCCTTCGCCATCGGCAGATGGGGAACGTTCTCCTTCTTTGGGAACCGAAACAGGAAATTCTGGACGATATGAAGCGTCGGGTTCCCGTTGCCTTTGAAAATTGAGAGAAGGGGCAAGAGCGATGAGGTCAGTCTACACCGCCCGCCAAATGCGGGATGCAGACAAATACTGTGAACAAAAACTGAACATCCCCTCTCTGACACTGATGAGCAAAGCCGCTTTGGCGTTGACGAAAGGTTGTTCCAAACTTTTGCCTCCTCCGGCAAAGGTCTTATTCCTGTGCGGAAAAGGGAACAACGGCGGAGACGGTTTTGCCGCCGCCCGAATTATGAAAGAGATGGGATATACCGTAACCGTGGCGTTACTGTGCGGGAAGGAGTTTTCTCCCGATGCCGCCGTAATGTTCCGTACCGTACCGGAATCCGTCGTGGTGGAAGAAGAAGAGGAAATCCGGACCGCCATCCAACAGGCCGAACTGGTGGTGGATTGCGTATACGGAACGGGATTTCAGGGAGAATTGCCGAAGACGGTGAAACGGATCTTCCGTGCAATTTCGGATAGACCCGTCGTAGCCTGTGACATTCCTTCGGGGGTCAGTTGTAACGACGGACGGGTCAGCGACGGAGCGATACGGGCGACGAAAACCGTAACCTTTGCCGCATACAAACCTTGCTTTTTCCTGTATCCCGGAAAGAATTACTGTGGAAAAGTCACCCTGGCGGATATCGGAATCCCAAAAGAAGCCTTGGAACAGAGTCCGGGCGTCCAACTGATTGACCGGGAATACGTCCAATCTCTGATTCATACCCGACCCGAAAATTCCCACAAGGGAACCTTCGGGACCCTTTTGTCGGTCTGCGGGTCGAAGGATATGACCGGGGCCGCCTATCTTTCGGCAATGGGAGCGTTACGATGCGGCGTGGGATTGCTGAAAATGGCCCTCCCCCGGCAGATCATTCCCATTCTGCAAACGAAATTGGCAGAGCCGGTCTTTACCGAACGAAAAGGAACGGTCAAGGCTTCTGCCGTTTTGGTGGGCTGTGGCATTGGCGCCGATAAAAAAGCGTTGCAGTTTGCCTTACAGCAGGGCAACCCCTTGGTGATCGATGCGGACGGCATCAATCTCATCGCACAAGACCCGGCTCTTTTGGAGACCTTTTTGACCGAACACCCCGGCACTCCGGTGGTTCTTACCCCCCACCCGGCGGAGTTTGCTCGGCTGATGAATCTTCCGGTATCCAAAGTGGAATCGAACCGCCTGGGGACAGTGAAACAGTGTCTGGACCGTTGGAACGTAACGGTGGTTTTAAAGGGGCATCACACGGTCATTGCCGACCGGGAAGCGGTGCTTCTGAACCGAAGCGGGAATTCCGGACTTTCCAAAGGGGGAAGCGGCGACGTTCTTGCGGGAATGATTGCCTCATTCTTAGCCCAGGGGTACACGGCCCGGGATGCCGCAGTGTGTGGGGTATATCTCCACGGAGCCGCGGCAGACGATTTGAAACAACGGTATTCCGAGCACGGAATGTTACCGTCCGATTTACCCTGTGCCGTAGCAAAACTGTTAAATGAATTTGAGACCATTGCATAACGAGAGGTTTTTTATGAAACACTCATCCAGCCGCACCTACGCCTCGGTGGACCTTTCCGCCGTCCGGCACAATTTTCATACCATCAAAGCCTTGCTCCGCCCAGGTTGCAAGGTCCTGTCGGTAGTGAAAGCCGACGGATACGGCCACGGCGGGGTTGAAATCGCAAAGGCTCTTCCCGAAAGCGATTATTTCGGCGTTGCCTGTATCAACGAGGCCATTGAACTGCGAAACAACGGAATCGAAACCCCCATTTTGATTTTGGGCTTCACCTCCCCCGATGACATTTGCCTTTTACCGGAATACCGGCTGACCCAATGTGCCTTTGACGAAGAATATCTTCAATTGCTTCAAAATTCTTTGAAGCCGGGGCAAAAACTTTCGGTGCATTTAAAAATCGACACGGGGATGAGCCGTTTGGGATGGAATGCCCACGATGAGAAATCCGCAACCGAAACGGCAAACTCCATTGCCCGGATCATTCCGAAGACGCCGTCGATTCACTATGAAGGAATCTTTACGCATTTCACCTCTTCGGAAGACCCGTCTCTCCCCTACACGAAGGAACAGTTTTCCTGTTTTATGCAAGTGGTCGACGCGTTGAAAAAACAAGGCATCACCTTCCCCCTCCGCCATTGTTCCAACAGCGGCGGAGTATTGCGGTTCCCGGAATTGCAGTTGGATATGGTCCGCCCGGGGATTGCGTTATACGGATACGCCCCCGACCCTGCCATCTCCGGGTTTGACTTGCATCCGGCGTTGGAGTGGAAAACGGTCGTGGCACAGATTCACACCATTGCCCCCGGGGATTCGGTCAGTTATAACCGAACGTTTCAGACCGATTGCCCCCGCAAGGTGGCCACCGTCTGCGTCGGATACGCCGACGGATTGAGCCGAACCCTTTCCAATGGGGGAACAGTGTTGATAAACGGCCATAAGACCCAAATTTTGGGAAGGGTCTGTATGGACCAATGCATTATTGACGTTACAGGCATCCCCGTGAAGCAAGGAGATACCGTAACTCTAATCGGAACCAGCGGAACACAGAAGAATACTGCGGAAGATATGGCAAAGCAATCCGGAACCATCTGCTATGAGATTCTTTGCAATATCTCCAAACGGGTTCCCAGAATCTATACCCAAGAATAAGCAGGTAGTGTTATGAGATTTGTAATCAAAATCGGGACGTCCACCCTGGCCCATTCGGGGGGACATTTGAATATCCGCCGGATGGAAACGCTGTGCAAAGTTATCAGCGACCTGAAAAACGCCGGCCACGAAATTATTATGGTTTCTTCGGGAGCCATTGGAATGGGCGTGGGAAAACTTTCCCTGAAATCCCGTCCTTCCGACATCCCCACAAAGCAGGCCGCTGCTGCCGTGGGACAATGTGAGTTGATGTATACATACGACAAACTCTTCTCCGAATACCGGCACACGGTGGCGCAGATCCTGTTGACGGGAGACGATCTGAATCACGACGACCGCCGGCAAAATTTTGAAAACACCCTGTCTCGTCTGTTGGAATTGGACGCCATTCCCATTATTAACGAAAACGACACCATCGCCACGAACGAAATCGTAATCGGGGATAACGATACTTTGGGAGCCATCGTTGCAGTCAGCGGAAAAGCGGACTGCCTTGTGATTTTGTCGGACATTGACGGTCTGTGCACCGCCGATCCCCACAAAGACCCCAACGCGGCGCTAATCAACACCGTGGAATCCATCACGCCAGAAATCATTGCTCTGGCAGGAGGAAAGGGCTCGGATCTGGGCACGGGAGGGATGGCAACGAAACTTCACGCCGCTCAGATCACTACGGAGCAGGGCATCGACACGGTCATTCTCAACGGAAGCGACCCGGAGATTTTGTACGAACTGTTTGAAGGAAAACAAGTGGGAACCCGTTTTTTGGGAAAAGGAAAACACCTATGACAACGCAAGAAATCCTTATTCGGGCAAAGAAAGCAGCTCCGTCCCTCCGTTCTGCGAACGAGGCCCTGAAAAATCAATATCTTTATGGGATGGCAGATGCCCTTGTGGCGGAAACCGATGCCATTCTGCAAGCCAACCAAGCCGACGTTTCGGCAGCCAAAGGAATCGTTTCGGACGTGATGATTGACCGGCTGCAACTCACAGCCGACCGCATTGCCGCAATGGCGGACGGAATCCGTCAGGTGGCTCAACTGCCAGACCCGGTGGGACGAATCATCACGGAAACCACACGCCCCAACGGACTTTTGATCGAAAAAGTTTCCGTTCCTCTGGGTGTGGTTGCCATTATTTACGAAAGCAGACCCAACGTCACCTCCGACGCGGCGGCTTTGACCCTGAAATCCGGAAACGCCTGCGTGTTACGGGGCGGAAAAGAAGCCTTCCGGTCGGCGAATGCCATTACCAACGCCCTGCGCAACGGACTGAAAGAGCAGGGTGCCAATCCCGACTTGATTCAATTGGTGCAAGATACCACTCGCCAAAGCGCCACGGAATTGATGAAGGCGGTAGGATACGTGGACCTTTTGATTCCCCGGGGAGGCGCCGGACTGATTCGGGCCTGTGTGGAAAACGCCACCGTGCCCTGCATCCAGACCGGGACGGGTATTTGCCACATCTACGTGGACGAAACCGCCGACGTGGAACAAGCCCTGGCAATTATTGAAAACGCCAAGACTTCCCGGCCTTCGGTGTGCAATGCCGAAGAAGTTCTTTTGGTACATAAAAACATTGCAAAATCCTTTTTACCTCGCTTGAAGCATCTTCTTTCCGACCAACGGGCATACGACGGAAAACAACCCGTGGAATTAAGACTCTGCCCCGTTGCGGCCCAAATCATCGACGGAACGCCCGCAGGTCCGGAAGATTTTGATACGGAATTTCTGGATTATATCCTTGCTGTGAAGGTGGTGGACGATACCGCCGCCGCCATTGCGCACATCGCTGGCCACTCCACAGGTCACAGCGAAGCAATTCTGACGAACACCCCCGAAAATGCGGAACAATTTACCAAAGAGGTTGACAGTGCCGCAGTCTACGTCAACGCTTCCACCCGGTTTACCGACGGAGGCGAATTCGGATTGGGATGTGAAATGGGGATTTCCACCCAGAAACTTCACGCCCGGGGCCCGATGGGGCTCCAAGAGATGACCGCCTACAAATATATCATCAAAGGCACCGGTCAGATTCGATAAGGCAACTACAAAATAAAATCCCACAAGGCAAATTTGCTTTGTGGGATTTTTATACCGATTTGGTTTATAGCAAGCGTAGGTACAGAGTTTTTTCAAAATAATTCTATTTTACAATATACCGTATCGGTTTTAGAAATCAAATCAAACTTCGGGCTTTGTCTTCTGGTACACCGTATACACAAAGTCAGACAGAAGGGCAACGGTCAAAGTCGTTAATCCCGCTTCCCGCAGAACTTCGGCACATTCCAAACTTCCCAACGGACCGCCAAACCGGGCAAGTCCGCAAAAAAACAAAGCGGCAACCAACTGCAACACTGCGGCGTATTTTCCGGCAAAAAGAAGTTCCCGAAAATAATACGGGGAACAAAACAACCGATTCAACCATTTCATTTTCACTTCACCTCGATACCATCATATCACATTTCTCCCCCACAAGTCAACACATAAAATTTTCCTGTCTCTCATAGAATGGACAGGGTGAT
Source organism: Eubacteriales bacterium (assembly GCA_045542115.1). Taxonomy (GTDB): domain Bacteria; phylum Bacillota; class Clostridia; order Oscillospirales; family UBA644; genus RGIG995. The sequence goes on along the minus strand of JAZQKK010000007.1, from coordinate 78,130 downwards.
GGGATATGATAACGAGCATTGCGGCAGGTTTTGGCACAGTAACGGCGGGGGCACTGATGATATACGGAATCTATGCCACCGTCAAAACCCGATTTTTACCAATCCGGGCGTTTCCGGCAATGCTCCGGCAGATTCGTTCCCCGCAGGAAACGGGGCGGACCGTCTCCCCTTTCCGTGCTTTTGCCACGTCTCTTGCCGGGACCATCGGCGTGGGAAATCTGACGGGGGTCTCCCTGGCCATTGCACTTGGGGGCCCCGGGGCGGTCTTTTGGATGTGGGTCTCTGCATTTTTCTGTATGGCGGTAAAATATTTTGAAGTCTACCTTGCTCTGAAACACCAACCGGAGGGTGAGACCAATTACGGCTTTGCCCCAATGGAATATTTGAAAAAGGCAACGGAACACAAAGGCTTTTCCGTGCTGTTCGCCTTATTCGGCGTTTTTTCCGCTCTGGTTATGGGGAGTATGATTCAGACCAACGCCGCGGCAAATGCGGGAAACGAAGCCTTTTCGATTCCCTTATGGGCAATGGGAACAATCTTCACCGTAGGGGTCGTCGCCTTTTTATCCGGAGGAATCAAGCGCATCACCGGAGCCATCGAAAAAGCCGTACCTTTGTTGGGTGCACTTTTTCTGCTGCTGGGAGTCCTCGTTATCGCCCTGCGTTACCAACAGATTTTTCCGGCCTTTCAACGCATCTTCACCCAGGCCTTTTCCGTTTCTTCCGCTTCCGGAGGATTTTTGGGGTCCACCGTTGCCTTAGCCTTCCGTCACGGCGTAGGAAACGGCCTGTTTTCCCACGAAGCGGGGTTAGGGAGTGCCGGTCTTGCCCACGGAGCTTGCGGAGCAAATCCGGAACGGCAAGGTCTGTGGGGAATGTTTGAGGTTTTTGCCGACTCCATCGTCATCTCCACCGTCTCCGCGTTAATGATTCTGACGTCCGGCGTTTCGGGAGATTCAGGGGGCGTTTTGTCTGCGGCAGAATCGGTACTGGGCGCGGTCGGGGAAAAAGCCGTTGCATTCTGCCTTATTTTATTCGCCTTTCTGTCGGTGTTGAGTTGGAGCTGTTACGGAGAGACCTGTTTCGTATGGCTCTGCGGGAAAAAGAGCGTCCTTGCCTTCCGCATCTTATTTCTGATAACACCTCTGCTCGCAGTTCTTTCCCCCGAAGAATCTTTGTGGGGATGTGCGGAAATCGTCAATGGGGGAATGATGATTTTAAACCTTACAGGTTTGTTGGGATTTGGCAAGGAACTTCATTCTTTAAAAAAACTATCCTTTCGTAAATGCAGAAAAAGGGACACGGTCTGAACCGTGTCCCTCCATTTATGTTCGTTTAAGAGCGAAGCGTATCGCAGGCGTTTTGAGCACAAACCATCCCGATGGCGTTGTACCCGGGTTGCATATAATGAATCCCGTTATGTACGGTTGCGATATCCGTAGGATTCTCGTATGCCTGAGCGTGAACTTCATAGGGGTATTCAGAATCGGGATATTCCCCTTCCCAATAATCGGCTACGCCCTGATTGGAAATCCACAAATCGTTGTCCTTACAAGCCAGGAATACGTCAGCAAATACGCCTGTGGTAGCGGCTATGGCCTCTTTCTGAGCCAAGCGGGGACCGTTATCCTGGGTATCCGTGGAAGGATTCGTGGTCGTGAACGCCCGGACCATTACCATCCCGCAACCATCCAGAGATTTCCCTCCGGTCAGGGTTACGTTTTCTTTCAAACCGGTGTGCAGTGCTTCCAATTTCGCCAGATAATCGTCCTTCGTGGCATCCTTATTGCTTTCGCCTTGGAGCCAGAAATAGGCAAAATTCTTCAATTCGTAGTGTCCTGCGGCCACTTCCGCATCCAGCGTTTCTTTCACGTTCTTCATTACTTCTACGGTAATATTGAAGTGATTTACTTCCGTGGAAGCGGTTCCCTCATCCACATAATCGGGCTGCCAGACTTCGATAGCAGTACTCCCGGCACCGCAGTTGACCATCCAGACCTTTTCACCGGTCAGCTCGTGCCAATTCCAGGCAAGAGCACTGTCAAAGCCAACCTTTCCCTTTTCTCCGGCAGAAAGGCTGTTCAGAGGATATTCCAAAGTGGTTCCGCCCCGGGATTGGTCGGAAGTAAGGGACTTTGCGACGAAATTTTTCGCGTTATTGACCCGAAGTGCCGCGGAAGAAGAAAGTCCGGCAACATACGTTGCGTGACCGGTGGTAGACCAGCCGTAGGTAGAATAGATCTGTCCTTCTTCGCAGACGACAGATTGATTCCGGGCTTTATTATAAACGTTAAATTCACCCGTGGTAGACCCTTCCGAGTTACTCTGTCCAATGATTAAGAACACGGAGATGGGCGCTTTTTCCACGGTTACGTCGTAGATATCACCGTTTTTCAAAGTAACCCGGGCAGTCCCGATACCGCAGGCAATTCCCACGTCCCGGTACAAAGCACTTTTTCTCTTCAACACGGCGGTGTCGGGGGTATCCGTTCCCGCCTTGTTGGAAGTTACCGTCAACGTTTCTACCGACTCGATTGCATCGGGAAACGTATACCGGTCGTCGTATTTTAACGTTACGTTCACAGGGTCATTCACCGTCCCACTTTGTTGGATGTTTTGTACCTCATTGCTATTTGCATAATTCGGGTCTTCCCGATGCTCCGCGGATTGAGAAACGGAGCAAGCCGCCAAAGAGCCGGTAAGCAACAGGCACAACATCAAAACCACTATTTTTTTCATATAATTCATCTTCCCTTCTTTCTATTATGATGCAGCAAAAGGGGTTTGTCAATTACTTTCGGAGAAGAAAAGCGTCACCGTAGCCACGTTTTCTACCGCGCCTTCCGGCGTACCCGTAATGGTAAGAACGTAAACAGTCTTGGGGGCGTCCGCTATGGACGTATCTTTCGCCGTAGCCAGGAGAAACTGTTCTTTATCCGGCGTGACCACCAAATCGTCGTCTTTATTTCCATCGGTCACGGTAATTTGAGAAAGAACTGCGGCATTGGAGTGGTTGACGACCTCCACGTTCAAATCGGGGTCGGTCCATTTGGGAACGTCGCCACCGGTGAAAATATGTTCCAAAGGTTTCCAGGTTCCCTGTACACCGGCAGAATAATCAAAAGCCACGTCATTGTTTTCCCAAGTCACGTCCAAAGAGTATACAATCTGCGCAGGAGACCGGGGAACGTAGTGAATCATCAATTCCTTGGCATACTCCCCGAGCCCCACGTTCGCGCCGGGAGTTTCGGGATTCGTTGCCGAAAGAAGAATATAGTTTTCCGTGCCGTTAATCTGGGATTGGGATTGGCAATTCCAAGAGCCTTCCCCGCCCATAATATAGGGAGAAGTAACGGTCAAAGTGCTGGCGACCGCCGGAATTCCGTCCACGGAAGCAGACCCGCCGGTCACAGAAATATTACCCGTACCGGAAATCCCGGTTCCGGTTACGACCGTTTTCAACACGGCGGAATCGGAGAGATTCAGCGATGCAGAATTCATCACCATTCCTTTTCCGCCTTCTGCATCTTCCAAAACCGCCAGGAGAGAATCGCCGGAAAGATTTGCAGAAGCACTGTTCAAACTAAGACATTCGGTCTGAGAATAGAGAACCATACGGGCAGCGCCGAAAAGATTCAGTTGTTCAGAGACCGCAAGACTGGTCTTTGCAGCATCCACAGTCAACCGGGCAGTACCGGAAACCGATACGGTTTCAACAGAAATGCCTTCCCCGTTGTCTCCGTAAAATTGGACGTTGGCAGATTGGCTCAGCGAAAGACGTTTTACCGTAAGCGCCTGCCCTTCTTCCGCAAGTCCACGGACATTCGCCGTTCCGGTCACGGTCAAAGAATCCACATCAATCGTAGCACCGGCAGAAGCCGTAAGCCAAAGTTTTCCGCTTTCTACCGTAATTTCATTTGCTTTAAGAAGATTGCTTGCTCCGGTCAACTCTAAGTGGCCCGTCCCATTTAAAATCAAATTTCCTAAAACCGTCAGGGCGGGACCGGAAGAGGCGTTCAAGCGGTTGGTTCCAATCACCGCAACGGTAGCGTTTCCGGGAACGGAAATCGCGGTAGGACCGACCACTCCGTCAAAAACAAGGGTCTTGGCTTCGGGGTCCAGGCGAATCTGTCCCACGGACCCGTTATAAGTACGATAACCGAAATTCAGCGTCGTGGTCCCCTTTGCGTCTTGAATCACAACGTCGGTCAAAATTTCGCCCGGTGCAAAAGCGTTGGACGTAATCAAGTATTCGTTACCATAGGCAATACCGCACCCATCCAGGAAGGTGGCAGTGGTTCCGGTTGTATTTACGGTATACCCCTTAGCAGGCGAAAGAACTCCGCCGGGGGTTTTCAGAGAAATCTTCGCTCCGTCCAAAATATTTACCGCAACGGATGTGGTATATCCCGAACCGTCAGTCCCGATGGAGGTATTCAAAAGGCTGGGAGCCGTACCGGTAATCGTGCCTCCGGAAACGTTCAAAACAAAATCCGCTCCGCCATAACGGGGGCAAATCAAACCGGTGGTATTTGCGTTCAAATTTGCCGTAATGGTTCCGGCAGAAAGGGAAACTTCCTTGCTCCATCCGGTCAGAAGTGCGGAAGAATAAGCCCCGGCTTTGGGAGTCGTCACGTTCAGAGACAGATTCGTCCCGCAGAAGTCAACCTTCTTCACGTGATGGAAGTAAATGGCGTGAAGGTCGGTGGCGGAAGGAGAGGCGGAAGAGATATTCGCCGTAAAATTCCCACCGGAGAACGTTGCTACGGTAGTATCATCCCCCCAAACAACAACTCCCTGCACTTTGTATTTGGAAGAATTGCCAGCCGTTGTAACGGTCATATCGCCGCCGGTCTTGGTAAATCCATTGCAATACATCGCATCCGTATTCGTATTTTCCCCGGTTACGGAAAAAGAACCGTTCGATTGAGAAAAAGAGGTGCAGTTAACTGCATAGGCCGTGGTATCGGAAGAAGTGACCTCCATTTTACCTCCGGACTGGGTAAGAGACGTACACTTCAATGCAACCGCGGTGGGTTTTGTGGCGGTAACAGTCATCGTACCGCCGGTCTGGGTGAAGGTCGTGCAGTTGAAGGTTTCATCGGAAGCAACCGTGGAACTGACGGTGACCGCCCCCCCCTTTTGGGTGAAGTTTTTGCAATCTACGGCACTCATCACGTTCTTTTTCGAATTGACAGTCAAGCTCCCGGACACAACTTCCAAATCGGAGCAGAAGATTGCACCTCGAGCATCGGTACCAGACGTAGTATCATTACAATTTTCGGTATTGACCACCACAGAGGCGGAATCTTGAATCAATACTTTTTGGGTACCATCCGCGGTTTTTTGGAACAAAACCCCCGCACCGCCCCCGGTCAAGGATACATTGCAACTGTCTTTAAAGACAATGTTACAAGAATATCTGGTCCCAAAGGTGTAATTGGGATTCTTGGACGAAATGTTGAGGGTAAGGCTGTCTTTTACCGTCAAGTGTCCTCCGTTACAAGAGTTATAAACTCCGTATCCCTGAGAAGTCATTGTCAACGTTCCGGTTCCTCCAAAGGTAAGGGCACCCTTGGACTGCTGCACAATAAAGCCGCTGGAAACAGATATCGTATTATCGCCGGTTGCGATAATCGTCAAATCTCCGTCCATATTGACGATGCCAGCGGAAAGCGTGGCGTTATTCAGCGTTAACGTACCAGTCTGCGGATCAAATTCCACAGTACCGTTTCCGGCTGTCAATTTCGTCATTCCGCCTGCCTTCAAGACCTGAGAACCCACCGTAACGGTTGTTGAGGGAGTGCCGGCAGCGGCAGACGAGGTAACGGTAAATACCAATACCGCAGCAACAACGAGCGACAGAACAAGCCCGATGACAAATGCCTTTTTCATTGATATCCAACTCCTTTTGCGCACGCTCCGAAAAAGACCCCTCTCTTTCTTTCGCGGGCGCACGTATACTATTAACTATATAGTACCACACTAAAACCTGCATGTCAAGTGGGGCTTGCTCCCAAGTCAAATTTTTGCCAAACATAGAAAACTTTATCCTTGCTTTTTCAAAGGAAGATGTAAAAAACCCGACGGAAGGAAGCAGGCATCCTATTCCGTCGGGAACAAATTCCTTACTGAAAATTACGTGCGAATCAATCTCTGTTTTCTACAAAATCACAAACACCGTTCATAATGTAAGTAGGGCGATAGGGGAATTCTTTGACAGTTTCCAGGTCGGTGACACCGCTCAAAACCAGGGTCGTGTCGATTTCACTTTCAATCCCGGCGATAATATCGGTATCCATCCGGTCGCCGATAATCATCGCATCCTCCACTTCCACTTGCAGAAGACGAATGGCGTGACGCATCATCAACGGATTGGGTTTTCCCACAAAATAGGCCCGTTTCCCCGAAGCTTGGGCAATGGGGGCGACCATCGAACCGGTGGCCGGGATGATTCCCCGTTCGGAAGGGGCGGAAACGTCGGGATTTGCCCCAATCAATTTGGCACCGTTGTTGACCAAAAGGGTGGCTTTTTCAATTTTTTCCCAATTATAAGACGAGGTTTCCCCCACCACAACGTAGTCGGGATTGATATCGTTCATCGAGAATCCCGCGTCGTACAGAGCGTTGATCAACCCCGGCTCGCCAATGACGTAAGCGGAACCGTTTTCCGGTTTCTGGGATTTCAAGAACGCAGCGGTTGCCATTGCAGACGTATAAAAATGCTCTTCCGAAACGGTCAGTCCTAAGCGGGACAGTTTTTGAGACAATTCCCGGGGAGAGCGTTCGCTGGAATTGGTCAGAAAAAGAAACCGTTTGTCTTCCTTAGTCAACCATTCCACAAATTCTTTCACGCCGGGCAAGAGCATATTCCCGTGATAGATAACACCGTCCATATCACAGATAAAGCCCTTTTTCGCCCGAATATGCTCTAAATCGTAAAATACTTTATGTGCCATAATAACTCCTTAATCCATATAATCTTTCAACAGTTTGATGCGGCTGGGATGACGAAGTTTCCGCAACGCCTTCGCTTCAATCTGGCGGATCCGTTCTCTGGTAACGTTAAACTCTTTCCCCACTTCTTCCAGTGTCCGAGTCCGTCCGTCGTCCAAACCGAAACGGAGACGGAGCACTCTTGCTTCCCGGTCGGAAAGGGTTTTGAGAACTTCGTTCAACTCACCCTTCAACATCGTCTGGGCGGCCACGTCGGAAGGAGACGGAACGTCGTCGTCGGCAATGAAGTCTCCCAAATGGGAGTCTTCCTCTTCCCCGACGGGGGATTCCAGAGAAACCGGGTCCTGGGCCACTTTCATAATTTCCCGCACCCGTTCCAGAGGCATTCCCATTTCCGCGGCAATTTCTTCCACCTGAGGCTGACGGCCGTATTCCTGGGTCAAGGTTTTTTCCACTTTGGACAGGCGGTTGATGGTTTCCACCATATGAACGGGAATACGGATGGTACGGGCCTGGTCGGCGATGGCCCGGGTAATGGCTTGGCGAATCCACCAAGTGGCGTAGGTGGAGAATTTATATCCCTTGGTGGAGTCAAACTTGTCCACCGCTTTGATAAGCCCCAGATTCCCTTCTTGAATCAGGTCCAAGAACAGAAGATTGCGGCCCACGTAACGCTTGGCAATGCTGACCACAAGCCGGAGGTTTGCTTCGTTGAGGCGGCGTTTTGCATCCAGGTCCCCCTCGGAGATACGCAAGGCCAATTCCGATTCTTCTTCCGGCGTCAGCAGGGGAACTCTGCCGATATCGTGAAGATACACTTTTACGGGGTCGTCAATGGTAATCCCTTCGGATTGGAGCATTGCTTCCATATCTTCCGGGTCCATCGGGAGCAGGGGAACTTCTTCTTCCAATTCCCCCAATTCTTCTGGGTCAACGTCTTCTTCGATTTCCAGACCGTTGATGCGAAGTTCGTCCATCAACGAATTGATTTGGTCTTTTTTCATTCCCGTGGGACGCAAGGCTTCCCGAATCTCGTTTTCGGTGAGATTCCGGTCTTGGTCCTTTGCCCGTTCCAACAATTCCCGAAGGATGGCTTTTGCATCCGATTCGGTCTGAGGTGCGTTGTTGTGCAGTTCTTCCATAATGTATTACTCCTTTGTTTCTTTTCTCTTATTTCTCAGCCGTTCCAGGTTGGCGGCAAACGCATCGTCGCCTCCGGCGGCCCTCCGGTCGATTTTCCGTTTTTCTTCTTTGAGAACTTCCACCGCCCGAAGAATGTCGTCTCCTTCGGCGTTGATGGCATCGCAAGAAGAAATAAAGCCTACGATACGACCCATTTCGTCGGGTTGAAAATACTGGGTCAAAAGCAGTCCCGGTTCTTCCGCCGTGGGATTCTGCCGAATCTGTTCCAAAAGAGCCAGATAGACCCGGCGGTTAAAATCGGTCACAAACTCTTCCGGGGCAATTTTCTGAGCGATTTTTTCTGCCTTTTCGGGGAAAGCCAGAAGCACCGATATCAAATCTTCTTCCGCCCGAGCCGCCCGAAGATGGGTCATTCTCTGGGGATTGATGCGGTCTCCCACCCCTCGCAATTTGTTGCTTTCTTCTTTCTCCCGTTGTTTTTCCCGGAGTCGGTTTTGCGCCCGGACCCGACGGGCAATTTCCCGGCGGACCGTTTCTTCGGACAGTTCCAGCCGTTTTCCCGCCCGAGAAGCGTAAATTTCCCGCTGGGCATCCTGTCGGATAGCCCCCAAAAGGTCAAACACTTCCTTGGAACACTGAACCCGTTCACTGTCCACCGACAAATCGTATTTCCGAAAAATTTCGTTGAGCCGGAAATCCACCCCGGTCTCAGAGCCGTCCACCAAGGCCTGGAAAAAAGCGCGGCCCTCTTTTTTGATAATCTCGTCCGGGTCTTTTCCGCCCCTAAGGGTCAGAACGCGGACGTTCAAATCCAGCGTGGACAAAACCTGCATCGACCGTTGGGTAGCCTTTCGCCCGGCTTCGTCGTTGTCGTAACAAAGCACCACCCGGTCGGTATACTTTTTCAACAGTCTTCCCTGTTCCGGGGTCAGGGCCGTTCCAAGTCCCGCCACCGCGTTGTCAAACCCGGCTTGATGCATCGCGATAACGTCCATATATCCTTCACACAGGATAAGGCAGTCTTTTTTGGAAGATTTCGCGTAATTGAGGGCGTAAAGATTGTTCCCCTTGCGGAAGGTGATTACTTCCGGAGAATTCAGGTATTTTGCCGGGTCGTCCGGGTCCATCGACCGTCCACCAAAGCCAATCACGTTACCGTTAGCGTCGATAATAGGAAACATCACCCGGTCCCGGAACCGGTCGAAAATACGGGTTTTTCCGTTGTCCCGTTGCGGATTGACGACCAAGCCGGACGCCTTAATCTGGTCGTCTTTATATCCCCATTCCCGGAGTTTGTCGTACAATCCCGTCCAGCCGGCGGGAGAATAGCCGATTCCGAACCGAATCAGCGTGTTTTTCGAAAGACCTCGGCCGGTAATATATTCCAATGCCTTTCGTCCTTCCGGACGGAACAGACACTCGTGGAAGTACCGGGCAGCCTTTTTGTTCATCTCCAATATGGTTTTCCGCAGATGGGTAATCTCACTGTCAAACGTGTCCCGGGTCGGAACGGTCATCCCCACCGATTCTGCGAGAAACGTCACCGCTTCGGGATACGACATATTTTGCATCTTCATCAAAAACGTGATGACGTCTCCCCCGGCACCGCAACCAAAACAGTAAAACAACTGTTTTTGTCCGTCCACGTGAAACGACGGCGTTTTTTCATTGTGGAAGGGACAAAGCCCCACCATAGACGACGAAGAAGACTTCTTCAAAGTTACGTACTGCTCCACCACCGAGACGATATCTACCCGGCTTCGCAATTCGTGTAAAAATTCTTCTCCGAAAAATTGTGCCATAGGACCATTCCCTCCTTTCGACATTTTAATCGGTTCTATCTTACTAATACGCAGTTTTTTCTGCCTTTCCTCTTTTTTTTTCGTTTTTCAGCGGTTTGCACAAAAAAAGAATGTAAATTATGAGTAAAATATCCAAAAGAGAAAAAAGGATTGCTTGACAAATGGGGTAAAAATGTGTTATACTAATCCCGTATATTTTGATAAAGGAACTCAGATATTTTATGACCACGTTTCAAACTGCAATCTTCGACCTGGACGGAACGTTGCTGAATACCCTGTCCGACCTGACCGATTCGGTCAACCATACCTTGGAGCGGTTTGGGTATCCGCCAAGGACCGAAAAAGAGATTCGCAGTTTTTTGGGAAGCGGCGCAAGATATCTCATCGCCCGTTCTGCCCCCGAAGGCGTTTCGGAAGAATGTATAGATGAAATGCTCCAAGAATATCTGGCCTGGTATACCCCTCACTCTCAAATCAAAACCGCCCCTTACGAAGGAATCTTACAGACCCTGGACGAACTAAAACGCCGGGGCGTCGCCCTGGGAGTCGTCTCCAACAAAGGCGACCGTCAGGTCAAACCCTTGGTGAAAGCCTATTTCCCCCAAATCGACTTTGCTTTGGGAGAACGGGACGGAATTCGGAGAAAACCCCATCCTGACAGCGTTCTGGAAATGATGACGACCCTTTCGGCAAACCCGGAGACCACCCTTTATGTGGGAGATTCGGAAGTGGATATTCAAACCGCCCGAAACGCGGGTATTCCTGCCGTGGCCGTTACCTGGGGATTTCGGTACGAGGAAGAGCTATCCATCCACAACCCCGAGCATCTCATTCACATTCCGGAAGAATTGCTTTCTTTGTTCTGATTTTGCATTTTTAAAAAGGAGCTACCAATGTTTATACCAACGCTGATTCGGGTCGTGACCTTACTGGCCTATGCGATTCCCGGATTTCTGCTGATCAAGACGAAGGCGGTGGGGGAAGACCGCATTTCGGCCTTCGCAAAATTATTGCTCTACGTCTGTTCCCCCTGTCTTGCCCTGTATTCCTTTTCCAAAGCGGAATATACGCCAAAACTTCACGGAATGATTTGGATTTGTTTTTTTGCGACACTGTTTTTACTGTTAGCATTTATCCTCGTTTTCCGGCTGGTGCTTCATCGCCGATGTAACGACACTCGTTGGAGAGTTTTTACGGTAGCCACCTCTTTGGGGAACGTAGGCTTTTTCGGGGTTCCCCTTTTGGAACATTTTCTTGCGGAGTATCCCTTTGCTCCCGTTTTTTCCCAAATATTTGCTCTGACGATGAATATCGTAGCCTGGACCGTGGGTCTGTTTATCATTTCCACGGACAAGAAGTTCATTCGCCCGAAAAAGATTCTCACCATCCCGGTGGTTCTTGCAATGTTTATCTCTTACCCGATGTTTCTCTTGGGATGGGATTTTCCCCCGGTAGTGGAAGAAATGATTGAGCTTTTGGGAAGAATGTCCACTCCCCTCTGTATGATCGTTCTGGGGATGCGTCTTGCCACAGTGAAATTCAAGACCCTTGCCCTGGACTGGCGGTCTCTGTTGGCATCTCTGACCAAGATGGTGGCCTTTCCGGTATTTACCTTCCTTGTAATGATACTTTTGCCCGTTGAACCCTATGTGAGAGCGTCCATTTTTCTGCTTGCGTGCTGCCCCTGTGCCAGTATGATACAATCCCTTTCCGAGTTGATCGGCCAGGGACAGAAACAGGCGGCAAACACCGTGCTTATCTCCACCATTCTTTGCGTTGTCACCATTCCCATTATGTCCGAAGTTTTTTTACCCCTTCTTTTGAAATAACCTTTTAGGAGGATACGAATATGAACAAGCATCGCATCGGTACAAAATGTGTTCAGGGCGGTTATACCCCCGGAAACGGAGAACCCCGTCAGGTTCCCATCATCCAGAGCACGACCTTTAAATACGCCACCAGCGAAGAAATGGGAAAACTGTTTGATCTGGAAGCCAGCGGTTATTTCTATTCCCGCCTTCAAAATCCCACCTGCGATACCGTGGCCCGGAAAATTTGTGAGATGGAAGGCGGTTCTGCCGCAATGCTGACCTGCTCCGGTCAGTCGGCAAACTTCTTTGCCGTATTCAACATCGCGCAGAACGGAGACCACGTAGTCGCCTCTTCGGCCATCTACGGAGGAACCTTTAATTTGTTTGCCGTCACGATGGAAAAAATGGGAATTCAATTTACCTTCGTTGCCCCCGACTGTTCGAACGAAGAGTTGGAAGCGGCTTTCCGTCCCAACACCAAGGCGGTTTTCGGAGAAACCATCTCCAACCCCTCGTTGCGGGTGCTGGATATTGAGCGGTTTGCAGACGCGGCCCATCGCCACGGTGTTCCTTTGATCATCGATAATACCTTTGCAACGCCCGTTAATTGCCGACCCTTTGAATGGGGTGCGGATATCGTGACCCACTCCACAACCAAATATATGGACGGTCACGGGTCTGCGGTAGGCGGTTGCATTGTGGACAGCGGCAAATTCGATTGGACGGCGCACAAAGAGAAATATCCCGGACTGTGCACCCCCGACGAAAGTTACCACGGCATTACTTACACCGAACGGTTCGGTCTGGAAGGGGCATACATCACCAAAGCCACCGCTCAACTGATGCGGGACTTGGGTGCAACCCCGGCTCCTCAATCCGCTTATCTTTTGAATCTCGGACTGGAAAGCCTTCACGTCCGGATGAAGCAGCACTGTCAAAACGGTCAGGCCGTTGCGGAATTTTTGCAAAACCACGAGAAGGTAACTTGGGTCAAATATCCCGGCCTTGCGGGGGACGAAGATTATGAATTGAATCAAAAATATCTCCCCAACGGTTCTTGCGGCGTGGTATCTTTCGGAGTTCGCGGCGGACGAAAAGCGGCGGAAGCCTTTATGAAGCAGCTGAAAATTGCCGCCATTGAAACCCACGTAGCCGATGCCCGCACCTGCTGTCTGCACCCGGCCTCGGCCACCCACCGTCAGATGAACGACGAGCAACTGTTGGCCGCCGGCGTTTCTCCCGACCTGGTTCGTTATTCCTGCGGGATTGAAGACGCTCAGGACCTGATTGAAGACCTGGCTCAGGCCTTGGCATCCATTGACTGATTTTTACGTTTCGGAGGTTCGAAATGCCCATTCGCATCCCCAATAAGCTCCCCGCGGTCAAAACGCTGGAAGAAGAGAACATCTTTGTTATGACCGAAACGAGAGCCATTACTCAGGACATTCGTCCGTTGAAAATTCTTCTTTTGAATCTGATGCCCACCAAAATCGCCACCGAGACGCAAATTTCTCGGTTGCTGGGAAACTCCCCCCTGCAAGTGGAGCTGGAACTGATTCACACGAAATCCCATCAATCCAAAAACACCTCCGCCAGCCATCTGGCCGAATTTTACAAGACCTTTGACGACGTCAAAGACAAAAAATTCGACGGATTGGTGATTACCGGTGCTCCGGTGGAAAATCTGCCCTTTGAAGAGGTGGATTATTGGGAAGAACTGTGCGGGATTATGGAATGGTCCAAAACCCACGTCACCTCTACGTTCCATATCTGCTGGGGCGCTCAGGCCGGACTGTACTATCATTACGGCATTGATAAAGTTCCTCTGCCCGAAAAAATGTCCGGAGTCTTCGAACACGTCAAAGATTACCCTCGTTCCATTCTTCTCCGGGGATTTGACGACAAATTCTGGGTCCCCCACTCCCGGAATACCACCGTCCGCCGGGAAGATATCGAGGCGGTGGAGAACTTGCGAATCATCGCATCGTCGGAAGAAGCGGGAGTCTACGCCATCACCACCCCCAACGGGAAACAGATTTTTATCACCGGCCATTCGGAATACGACGGGGACACGCTGAAAAACGAATACATTCGGGATTTGAATGGGGGCATCAACCCCAATATTCCCAAGAATTATTTCCCCGGCGACGACCCGGAACAGCAACCTATCGTCCGCTGGCGGTCTCACGCAAATCTGCTCTACTCCAACTGGCTGAATTATTTCGTGTACCAGACCACTCCCTACGACATTTCCGAAATCAAATAACAGAAAAAACCGCACCCTCGGGTGCGGTTTTTGATACGGTCTTTAATTTTCCTTTTTGTACTCCCGGGGGGTCTTTCCGGTTTCCCGCTTGAACAGGCGGGCGAAGTTTTGAGGGTCTAAGCCTACCGAGGCGGCAACTTCCGCCACCGAAACGTCCCGCTGACGAATCAGCGTACAAGCCTTTTTGATGCGAAGAGAAGTAATATATTCGTGGGGAGAACGTCCGGTACGACTCTTGAACAGGGTGGAAAAGTAACTGCGGTCCAAACCAACTTCGTCGGCGATCACCTGAACGGAAAGAGGCTCGTGATACCGGGTCTCCATAATCCCGATGGCTTTCTGAATCCACATATTTTTATCGGTGGAAGAGGTGGAACAACGGAGCAATTCCCCCAACATCGTGTAGATACAGGCCGTGCGGCGGCAGTCGGCACCGGGGTCGGTATCGTTGCGCATCCGCCAAATGTTTTCCAACTGCGTCACCATTGTAAAAAAGGCTTCTTTGGGTACAAAGGGAGATTCGGAGGTAATTCCAATCTGGGAAAACAAGCGCCCCAAAACCAAGCCGTCAATGGCACACCAATACCCTTCCCGGGTCATTTCATTATCCGTGGTATGGACCACCGTATCTTCCGGCATCAAAATAAAGGCGTCTCCCGCCTGAACGGGAAATTCTTTGCCGTTGATAATCAACAAGCCTTTCCCGTAGGTACAACATTCTACAATATAAATATCCCGAATGACCGGTCCGTAACGGGTTCCCGGAGGAATTTCCCGGTCCCGGTCGCAATAGTACACCATCGGTTCTTCCCGATATTCGGTAATAAAACGCTCGTAAAACATAGTGCCTCCAAAACAAAATGAAGATTTTATTTCGCAACGGTCTTATAAAATACGATTTCGATTTTCTCGCCTTCATTATAACACAAAGAAAAGAATAAGTCAATACAGTTTTGAAAAATTCTTTATTTTCACAAAGATATCCTCCCTTATAACATTGAATTTTTACCTTTTAAAACAGAAAAAAAACAGAGCAATAAAAAACAAAAAAAGGATTTCCCCATTTGGAGAAAATCCTTTTTTGCAATGTTTTAACTTACAGGAACAGCGAGGGAAGATTAAACTTCAACACCAACGCGGCAAAGACGATGGAGACCATCGACAAGAGTTTGATAAGAATGTTAATGGAAGGTCCGGAGGTATCTTTAAAGGGGTCCCCTACCGTATCACCTACCACGGCGGCCTTGTGGGAATCGCTTCCCTTTCCGCCGTAAACGCCTGACTCGATGTACTTTTTCGCGTTATCCCAGGCTCCACCGGAGTTGGACATAAAGATGGCCATCAAAAATCCGGTAACCGTAGCCCCGGCAAGCATCCCGACCACGCCTTGGGGGCCCAAAAGAAGCCCTACGAGAACGGGAACCACGACGGCAACCACGGTGGGAAGGACCATTTCCTTCAAAGAGGCTTTCGTACAAAGGTCTACGCAGGACGCGTAATCCGGGTCCGCAACTCCATCCATCAGCCCGGTAATTTCTTTGAATTGCCGGCGGACCTCCAACACTACGCTCTGAGCGGCACGGCCCACGGAAGACATCGTCAACGCGGCAAAAACAAAGGGAAGGCATCCCCCCACGAAAACCCCGATAAGAACCACGGGATTCATCAGATCGAAGGTCGTATTGACCGCAATGGAAGATGCGGCAGAAACTTCTTTCATCTTGTCCACGTAGGAGGCCATCAGCGCAAGCGCGGTAAGGGCGGCAGAGCCGATAGCAAATCCTTTCCCAGTGGCGGCAGTGGTATTCCCCAAGGAATCCAAAGCATCGGTACGTTCCCGGACCGATTCATCCAAACCCGCCATCTGAGCGATCCCGCCGGCGTTGTCGGCAACGGGGCCGTAGGCGTCAGTGGCAAGGGTGATTCCCAACGTAGAGAGCATTCCAACGGCAGCCAAAGCAATTCCGTACAGACCCATCGAGGGAGAAATGCCACCTCCGGAGACAAAGAAGGAAATAATTACGGCAACCGCTACGATGGCAATAGGAAGACACGTAGACAACATTCCTAGGCTCAAACCGCCGATAATTACCGTAGCAGAGCCGGTTTGGGCATCGGAAGAAACGCTGCGGGTAGGTTTATAACTGTCCGAAGTAAAATATTCGGTACACTGACCAATCAAAACCCCGGCAACAAGACCGGACAAAACGGCAAAGTATAACCCCAGATGTTCCTTTCCCAGAGTGAACCATATCAAAGGAAACGCAACCAAAGCGATCAGAACGGCGGAGAAATTCGTTCCCCGGCTCAGGGCCTTCAACAAATCTTTCTGGGTAGCAGATTCTTTGGTGCGAACCAAAAACGTTCCCAGAACGGAACAGAGAATTCCAATGGAGGCAAGCAGCATCGGCACAGCCATTGCCCGATAATCGGAGAAGGCAACCACGCCCAAGGCAGACGCAGAAATCACGGACCCTACGTAGGATTCGTAGAGGTCGGCTCCCATTCCGGCAACGTCTCCAACGTTATCTCCAACGTTATCGGCAATAACCGCGGGATTCCGGGGGTCGTCTTCGGGGATTCCGGCCTCCACCTTTCCCACAAGGTCTGCACCCACGTCTGCGGCTTTGGTAAAGATTCCGCCGCCCACCCGAGCAAACAGAGCCATACAGGATGCCCCCATTCCGAAGGTCAGCATTGCACTGGTGATGGAAGAGGCGTCCAACTGAAAGACAAACCGAAGCAAAATAAACCAAATGGAAATATCCAGAAGGCCAAGTCCGACCACCGTAAAACCCATTACCGAACCGGCGGAAAAAGCAATGCGCAGACCGGGGTTCAGCCCCTGAATACAAGCGTTTGCCGTCCGGGAATTTGCGGCGGTGGCAATCTTCATTCCGATAAAACCGGACAGGGCAGAGAAAAATCCACCCGTCACGAAAGCAAACGGAACGAAGGGAGACAAAAGTCCAAACACAGCCATCACGGACAAAACCACAAAAATACAGGCAAAGAAAACGGCCACCACTTTATACTGTCGTTTCAAAAAAGCATTGGCGCCCTGTCGGATGGCAGAGGCTATCTTTTTCATCTTGTCGTTTCCTTCCGGCGCTCTTAACACCTTCAAGGCGGTCACGACGGCAAACAGCAATGCAATCAGCGCTCCGGCAAGAGTTGCCAAAGCAAGCCATTTTTCCATATGAAACATCTCTCCTTCAATTAAATATAAACACAACTTCTATAACACATAAGTTTATCACATTCATTTTCCGTTGTCAAGGTGCAAATTGTACGATTATTTTAACCTCTTGTCCGTTTTTTTTACATAAAAAAACAAAACCGGCCGAAAAAATAAAGATTTTCGGACGGTTTTGATTGATTTTTACGACGGAGGAAGACTCATATATATTTTCATTGTTTCTTGGGCGGGAGAAGTCAAAATTGCCTTTTTTGCCACGGCAATCCCCCGGTCGGTGGGATATCCGCAGAGGCCTTCGGACAACAACGGAAAGGCCAAAGACCGAACTCCCAACCGGGAGGCGACGTCTAACGCAGACCGGTAACATTGCATCAGCAACTTGTCTTCCCCGTACCCTCCGCCGCACCAGCGAGGGGGAACGGCGTGGATAATATATTTCGCCGAAAGCCCAAAGCCGTGGGTTGCAACCGCATCCCCCACGGGGCAAGACCCGATGGCAACGCAAGCCCGTTGCAACGGCAGTTTTCCCGCCGCATCAAAAATCTCGCCACACAGTCCCGAAGCGTACTGCAATCCGCTGTTTGCACGATTCACCACTGCCTCTACCGGAAGGGAAAGCAGGGGCTGAGAAACGATTTCAAGGGCCATAACCATTCTCCTTTCTTTCTGATTGCAAAAACAGTATACCACAGGAAGTGTACAATAAACCGTACGTTAAAAATCTGCAAAAGAACTGCACGGGATTCCGTGCAGTTCTTGTTTATACCATTGCAGCTTCGTGTTCTTCCTCGGTCGCTTCTTTGGGAGCAAGGGTCTTGATATAACAACGGCGGCGTTTATGCTGCTGTTTTTCAAACATTTCCCATTGGCCCAAAATCTTGGAGTTGGTCTCCAACTGAGGACCGGTCTCCACCCAACGGATGCCATTCTTTCGGTACAAGTCATAGATATGATTCAGAATTACCGCGTTTACGCCTTTTCCTTGCAGGTCGGGACGAACGGCAATCAAAAACAAATCCGCGGCATTGTTTTTACTCAACGCCTTCAAAACGCCGATCCATCCGGTGGGGAACAACCGTCCCCGGCTCTTTTTAAACGCATCGGCAAGAGAGGGGGCAGAAATCCCGAAAGCCACCAATTCGCCTTTATCGTTTTCCACGAAACAGACGTAATCGGGAGAGATCATCGGAATAAACTTTTTGGCGTACCGGCGGATCTGTTTATCGGTCAAATCCACTGTGCCGTACAAATGCGCGTAGGCTTCGTTGACCAGATGGAACACCTTTTCAACGTACGGGCCGTATTCTCTCCGGTTCTTCAACCGGACCACCCGATATTGGCCGTGTCGGGTCACGTACCTGGCCACCCGACGGATCTTTTCCACCTGCGGAGAGTCTTCCTCGGGAACTCCAATCAGGTATTCAATCCAATCCACGTCTTTTTCGTATCCCAGACGAGCGAGATGATCGTTATAATAGGGATGGTTATAATAGGTGATGAACATATTCCGGCGGTCGAACCCTTCCACCAGCATCCCTTCCCGGTCCATATCCGTGAACCCCAAGGGTCCTTGTACCTGACTGCACCCCTTCGCGCGGGCGTATTCTTCAACGGTAGAAAACAGGGCTTCGGAGACTTCGTTATCGTCAATAAAATCCACCTGCGTAAACCGCATCCGGGACGTATTCCACTTTTCGTTGGCCTTTCGACTGAGAATCGCACCGATTCTTCCCACGATTTCTCCATCCCGAAAAGCGAGCCAGCATTTTGCCTCGCAATATTCGAAGGCGGGGTTTTGCTTTTGGTCCCAATCAGACAAATCGTCGGACAGAAGGGGCGGAACGAATTGAGGTACGTTCCGATAGAGCCGATTGGGATAATCAACAAACCGGCGTAAATCTTTCTTAGTTTTTACTTCTCGTATCGTTACCATAGAAGCCCTCCCGTGTATCCTTATGAAAAGATAAATTGATTTTAACACAAACTCCGAAACTCTTTTCGGCAAAATTGTGACATTTCTCCGAACAGCCGACAAGAACCGGGAAAAATCGAAACGAAACGGTAAATTTTATCAAACATACTGTTGCGGAAAAGCAAAATTCCCGTAAGATTTTTCTTTCGAAAAAAAAGGGGCTTGACAGAAACAAAATTTAATGCTATTATATAGTAGTTAATTTTGCAAGAGGGGGAGAATATTCGTGGCAAGAACCATCGCACCGGTGGAAAAAAAGCGCCGGAAGCTCAACGTGTCCCGATTGATGGTCGTCGGATTTCTGATGATTATTCTTGCGGGCGCTTTTTTGCTGATGCTCCCGATCTCTTCCGCCGACGGAACGACCACCCCCTTTATCAATACGCTGTTTACCGCCACCTCGGCCACCTGCATTACCGGTCTTGTAGTCTACGACACTGCCACCCAGTGGTCTTTTTTCGGCCAGGCGGTCATCTTGGCTATGATTCAGATCGGCGGGCTCGGATTTATGACCTTAGGGTCGGCTTTAATTCTGCTTCTTCGGGGGGATTCGTCGCTCTCCAACCGCAAACAAATTGCCCAATCGCTGAATTTGACCGATTACAAAGTCGCCGCACAAACGATGAAGCACGTTCTGTTGGGAACCGCGGCCTTTGAAGGGGCGGGAGCCTTAATTCTTTCCGCCCGGTTTATTCCCGAATACGGATGGGGCAGTGGAATTTGGAGAGGAATCTTCGTTTCGGTCTCTGCGTTTTGCAACGCCGGATTTGACCTGATGGGAAGCAACGCTCCCTTTTCCTCTCTGACCGCGTATACCGGTGACCTTGCAGTGAATCTGACGGTGATAGGGCTTATCATCATCGGTGGGCTTGGTTTTTTGGTCTGGGAAGATCTTTACACGAACCATCAATGGAAAAAACTTTCTCTTTTTTCCAAAACCGTTTTAATTGCTTCGGCAACTCTGATCGTGAGCGGTGCCGTTTTCATTTTCTTGCTGGAATTTTCCAACCCCGACACCCTGGGGAATCTCCCCTGGAACGAAAAGATTCTCGCATCTTTCTTCCAATCGGTCACTCCCCGCACAGCGGGAATGAACACCGTAGACCTCACGGCAATGACCGAAGCGGGGCAGGTTTTGACCATCGTGCTGATGTTTATCGGTGCCTCTTCCGGGTCTACCGGCGGTGGGGTAAAGATTACGACGGTCGTCGTTCTTGCCGCAGCGTTAAAATCGGTTTTGTTGGGACAAAAAGACGCAACTTTGATGAAACGGAGACTGAGCCACGACCTGGTTTACCGGGCGTTAGCGTTGACCGTTCTCCCCTTTGCCGCCATTCTGACCTGCTCGGCGGCGATCAATCTGGCCGAGCCGTCGATTTCGTTTTTAGAGGCAACGTATGAATGTACGTCCGCCTTTGCCACGGTGGGGCTGTCCCTGTCGGTCACTCCCACGCTGTCGGTTGTTTCTAAAATTCTTCTGATGCTTTTGATGTTTGCCGGCCGGGTAGGGATGCTGACCATCTCGTTTGCCCTTCTCACCGACCGCCGCAAACGGCAAAACACCCTTCGCTACCCGGAAACGGACCTTTTGATTGGATAAACCGAGAGGAGTCGCTTATGAAACATTCGTTTTTGATTATTGGTCTGAGCCAATTCGGACGGCAAGCCGCCCGGAAATTAGTACTGCTGGGGGAAGACGTTCTGGCAGTGGATATTGATTTGGATAAAGTGGACCGGATATCCGGGGAAGTGGACGCCCGTCAGGGAGACTGTCTGGACGAAACGGTCTTACAGGCGTTGGACATTCCCGGCTACGACCACGTTATCGTGGCCATTTCCGAAGATATTCAGGCCAGCGCCCTGGTGACCACGTTGGTCAAGGAAATGGGTGCAAAACACGTTATTTGCCAATCCTACGATGAAAAACATTCCCGGCTGCTCCGCCGCATCGGTGCCGACTACGTGGTCTGTCCCGAAGTGGATATGGGAGAACGCATCGCCCGGAAATTTTCCGCCGACCTTCTGGATTTCATTCCCCTCAGCGGGGACCAATCCATTGCGGAAATCAACGCCCCCCCTTCTTGGGTGGGAAAATCCCTCCGAGAATTGGACGTGCGGGTACGGTACGGAATCAACGTCATCGGTATCCGCGCTCCCGGCTCGGAATTTTTGGATACGAACCTGAACCCCGACCGCCGGTTTGGGGAAGGTGATTCGCTGATGGTCATCGGACGTTCGGAAAACATTGCGAGGATGTTGAAATGATTTTTAAAGAAATCACCTCCACCGCAAATCCCTATTTGAAGGAAATCGCAAAAATCCGGAAGACTCCCTCCCGGGAATGTTTTTTCGTGGAAGGGACCCGATTTGTGGAAGAACTGCCCAAAGACTGTATTCTGGAAATTTTCACCACAAACCCAGAAAAACATCAATCTTTTCTTTCCAGCTTACCCCGAGAGATTCCCGTATATCGCCTTTCGCCGGCGGCGATGGAAAAAATCTGCGTTGCCGTTTCCGGTCAGACCATCGCCTGCACCGTATGCCGCAACGAAACCACGCGGCCGGATAAATTGGTGTTGCTGGACGGCGTGCAAGACCCAGGGAACGTAGGAACGGTCATTCGCACGGCCTACGCCTTCGGATTCGGAGTCGTTCTATCTCCCGGCTGTGCCAACCCCTGGTCGGCAAAAGCCTTAATGTCCACCGCGGGAGCCTTTCGCTCTTGTTATATCGAACAAAGCAACGACCTGCAAGAAACGATTTCGGGGCTGAAACAAGACGGATTTGACGTCTTTGCTACCGCATTGGACGACACCGCCCTTCCGCCGGAACGCATCTCGTTCGGTCCGAAACGGGCGGTCGTTATAGGAAGCGAAGGACAGGGCGTCTCCGCATCGGTGCTTGCCGCCGCAGACCAAACGGTATACATTCCGATGTCAAACCCCATCAACTCCCTCAACGCCGCATCCGCCGCGTCCATTATGATCTATGTCTTAAAATAATTTTTTGAAAAAAGGAGAGCCTATGACCGAGAACGCATTGTATACCCTATGGCTTCTCCTTGCAGGAAAACAAGGCACGGCAAAAACTTACCGTTTGATTCAAGCGATGGAAGCGAAAGAGGCCTTTCACGCCACAAAAGCGGAACTGATTCCCCACTTGGGAGAAAAAGACTCCTTTCCGTTTCTGAACAAAGACCTCCGCCCCGCCCGGGACGTGTTGGACGATTGTCTGCAAAAAGGCATTGACATCGTCTGCTATAACGATCCAAGCTATCCTCCCGCCCTGCGGGAGATCAACGACCCGCCCGTCGCGTTGTTCGTTCTTGGGAATTTCCCCAAAAGAGACGTTCCAACCATCGGCGTTGTGGGGACGCGGAAATGCAGCCGTAAAGCGGCCGCATTGGCGTCTACGTTTTCCTGCTCCCTCGCCCTTTCGGGGTTTCAGATCGTCAGCGGAATGGCAAACGGCATTGACACTTACGCCCACAAAGGCTCGATGATTAAAGGAAAGGCATCCTTTGCGGTGTTGGGCTGCGGCGTAGACGTGGTCTACCCCAAATCCAACCGGGTGCTTTACGACCTTTTGAAAAATTACGGCGGACTGATTTCCGAGTATCTGCCCGGAACCCCGCCCCTCGCTTCCAATTTTCCCCGGCGGAACCGCATCATTTCCGGTCTGTCCGAGGGAGTTTTGGTGGTGGAATGTCCCCCTAAAAGCGGTTCGATGATTACTGCACGCCTCGCAGTAGAACAGAACCGGCTTCTTTTCGCCCTTCCGGCAGACCCCTCCGACCGGGTCAACACCGGAACCAATCAGCTCATTAAGCACGGCGCAGTTTTTTGCACCGAGCCTGATGATATATGCAACGAGTTTATCCCCCGCTACGGCAACCGCATCACCCCTATCACCGTCCGTTTTGAACCGGCGATAGAGGAAACTTCTTCCCAGAAAGAACCCCGGGAAAAACCGGCAAAGAAACCGAAGGAAACTCCGGTTCCCTTCACGCCGCCCGCCCTTTCTCCGGAAGAAACGACGGTCTACCGAGCCTTTTCGGAAAACGAAGTTCTGTCCGCAGACGAGATATGTCAGAGAACCGGACTGACCTTTCCCCGCTTGCTCCCCCTGTTACAGGCCTTGGAGCTCTCCGGCTGCATCGACCCCCTTCCCGGGGCAATGTTCCGCCGAAAATAACCGAATCAATTACCTTATCAAAAAGGAGAACAACGATGGCTACCAAAACCACCGCAACCACCGAAGAAACTCAGAAGAAAAAGGCAGTTAAAAAGACCGCGGCCAAAAAAACAGTGACCAAGAAGTCCGCCACCAAGAAAACTGCCCCCAAGACGAGTGCGAAAAAAACGTCCCGTCCCACCAAGAATCTTTTAATCGTGGAGTCTCCCTCAAAGGCGAAGACCATTAAAAAGTATTTGGGAAGCAAATACGAAGTAATGTCTTCCAAGGGACACATCCGGGACCTGCCCGCCTCTCGACTGGGAGTCGATATCGAAAACGGATTTACCCCCGAGTATATCGTTCCCCGGAAGGACGGCAAAGCCGCCCTGTTGAAAGAACTGAAAGCCGCGGCAAAAAACAGCAAGGCCGTCTATCTGGCAACCGACCCTGACCGGGAAGGAGAAGCTATTGCCTGGCACCTGGCTCAGATGCTGGAATTGGATGAAAATGCCGAAAATCGGGTGACCTTTAACGAAATCACCCGGAAAGCCGTCACCGAAGGGATGCAACATCCCCGGGCCATCAATCAGGACCTGGTCTCGTCTCAGCAGACCCGCCGGGTTCTCGACCGTATCGTGGGATACAAATTATCCCCCTTCCTGTGGCACAAGGTAAAATACGGTCTTTCTGCCGGCCGCGTTCAGTCGGTAGCCACCCGTTGGGTGGTAGACCGGGAACGGGAAATCGAAGCCTTTATTCCTCAGGAATATTGGAATCTCGATGCCCATTTCCGCAACGGGAAGAAAAAATATTCTGCCCGGTTCTTCGGGAACGATGACGGAAAGATTTCCGTTGCCTCCGCAGAAGAAAATGAAAAGATCCGCAAAGAATTGGAAGGCAAGGATTACCTGGTCCGTTCCCTGAAAGAACAGGAAAAGCACAAGAATCCCGCCCCTCCCTTTACCACTTCCGCGCTGCAACAGGATGCGTCGGTGCATTTGAATATGCATCCCCAAAAGACGATGTCCGTAGCACAGACGCTGTACGAAGGGGTTGACGTGGTCGGTCACGGCCCCGTGGGTCTTATCACCTATATGAGAACCGACTCTCTTCGGGTTTCCGACGAAGCAAGAGCGGCGGCGAAGGACTACATCTTGAACACCTACGGGGAACAGTATTATCCCCAGACGCCCCGGGTCTTCAAAGCCCGTCAAGGGGCTCAGGATGCCCACGAAGCCATCCGTCCCACCGATATCAATCTGACCCCCGACGCGGTCAAAGCAAGTTTGAACCACGACCAATACCGCCTGTACAAATTGATTTGGGAACGGTTCACCGCAAGCCAGATGGCCTCCGTGGTTCAACACGTGAGAAGCATTGAAATCGAAGCGGCCGGCTATTTGTTCCGCGCCTCCGACACCAAAAAGGTCTTTGACGGTTACAGCCGTCTGTACCGGTATTCCGACGACCAGGAAGAGACCTCTGCCTTCCCCGACGTGAAAGAAGGGGACGTTCTGGACTTCCAGGAACTTGTCAGTGAACAAAAATTCACTCTTCCCCCCTCCCGGTATACCGAAGCGTCTTTGATTAAGACCCTGGAAGAAAACGGAATCGGCAGACCTTCCACCTTTGCCCCCATCGTAGGAACGATTATCGAACGGGAATACGTGGAACGGGAAGGAAAATCGTTGAAACCCACCAATCTGGGTATCGTAACCACCGATTTGATGATTGAAAACTTTAACAATATCGTCGACTCTGCCTTTACCGCTGAAATGGAAAAACAGTTGGATAGCGTGGAAGAAGGCCAAAAGACCTTGGTGGAAGTAATGCAGAACTTCTACGGAGATTTTGAAGCCGCCCTGAAAAAGGCAGAAAGCAATACCGAACGACGGAAGGTAGAGACCCCCGTGGAAGAAAGTGACGAGGTCTGTGAACTGTGCGGCCGTAAGATGGTCTATAAAGTCAGCCGCTTCGGTCGTTTCCTGGCTTGCCCCGGTTATCCCGAATGTAAAAACACCAAGCCGGTCTACACCAAGGCTCCCGGCACCTGTCCCACGTGCGGTGCGGGGTTGGTGGTACGCAAGACCCAGAAGGGCAAGACCTATTATTCCTGCGAACGGGGAGCTGCTTGCGGATTCCGCACCTGGGATATTCCCACCGACGAAATCTGCCCCAAATGCGGAAAAACGCTGTTCCGTCATTTCAGCACGCTGAACTGTGTTACCGAAGGGTGCGGCTATGAAACGCCCTATAAAAAGGCAACCAAAACGGAGAAAGAACAATGAACCCTTCCGTAACCGTGGTAGGAGCCGGCCTTGCGGGATGCGAGGCGGCGTGGCAATGTGCACAACGGGGAGTCAAAGTCACGTTGTACGAAATGAAGCCCCTGAAAAAATCCCCCGCCCATCAGTCGGACCTGTTCTGTGAATTGGTCTGTTCCAACTCCCTGCGGGCGGAAGGATTGCAAAACGCCATCGGACTTCTGAAAGAAGAATTGCTCCGGATGGGGTCCTTAGTAATGGAAGCGGCAATGGCAACCCGCGTTCCCGCCGGCGGTGCTTTGGCTGTGGACCGGGAAGGATTTGCCCGTTACGTTACCGACAAAATTCGCAATCATCCCAACATTACTGTGGTGGAACGGGAAATTTCCTCTCTCGACTTTGAAGAACCCACCGTAATCGCCGCGGGCCCCTTAGCCTCCGACCCCTTGGCTCAGGCCATCGTTAAGGAATTCGGAGAAGGACTTTCCTTCTTTGATGCCGCCGCCCCCATCGTAACCGCGGAGAGCGTAGATATGACAAAAGCCTATCTGGCCTCCCGATACGACAAAGGTACGCCGGATTACATCAACTGTCCGATGGACGAAGAAGAATACGATGCCTTTTACAAGGCTCTGGTTTCCGCCGAGACCGCCCAACTGCACGGCTTTGAAAACGACAAAGTCTTCGAAGGGTGTATGCCGGTGGAAGTAATGGCCGCCCGGGGATACGAAACACTGTTGTTCGGACCGTTAAAACCCGTGGGGCTGATGAATCCCCACACCGGGAAATTGCCCAAGGCGGTGGTGCAACTGCGAAAAGACAACGCCGCATCGTCCCTTTACAACATCGTGGGATTCCAAACCCATCTGACCTGGCCGGAACAGCGCCGGGTCTTTCGGATGATTCCCGGGCTTGAAGCTGCGGAATTTGTACGGTACGGGGTAATGCACCGGAACACCTTCTTACATTCCCCCGACCTTCTCACCCCCACCTATCGGGTAAAGACCCGGAAGAATCTCTATTTCGCCGGGCAGATTACCGGGGTGGAAGGATACATCGAATCGGCGTCTTCCGGTTTTGTTGCCGGGCTGAACGCCGCCTTGGAAGACACGGTCATCTTTCCCAGAGAAACGGCCATTGGGGCTTTGGCACACTACGTGTCCGACCCGTCAGTGGCGGAATTTCAGCCGATGAACGTAAACTTTGGTCTGCTTCCATCCCTGGAAGGCAGAATCAAGAAAAAGGACCGGAAAGGTTTCTTATCCGCCCGAGCCCTGGAAACGTTGACCGCATTTTGCAACGAGAACAACATCTCTATCACCCTACCCCCGGAAGAAACATCGGAAGACCGGGGATAAAAACGAGAGGAAGGTATACACTATGACCATTATCGTAGACGGAATGGGCGGCGACCACGCTCCCGTAGAAATTCTGAAAGGCTGTGCTTTGGCCGTGGAAGAATTGGGCGTAAACATTATCGTCACCGGCCCGGAAGCATTGCTGAAAAAGACGATGGAAGACCACGAAATTGACGGTGAAGGCATTGAAATCCGCCACGCGGACGATATCATTACGATGGAAGACGATGCAGGTTCGGTCTTGAAAGCAAAGCGGAAATCCTCGATGGGCCTGGCCTTTGACCTTCTGAAAAACGGAGAAGGCGACGCCTTCGTTTCCGCCGGAAATTCCGGCGCGATTCTTGCAGGGGGAACCCTTATCGTAAAACGTATCCCCAACGTGAAGCGGGCGGCCTTTGCTCCCGTATTTCCTTCGAAAACCGGACATTTTATGCTGATTGACAGCGGTGCAAACGAAGTCTGCACTCCGGAATATCTGGACCAATTCGGGCTTATGGGCGCTTTGTATATGAAAAACGCCGGTTTCTGCAAAAATCCGAGAGTCGGCCTTTTGAACAACGGAACCGAAGAAACCAAAGGACCGGAATTGTATCAGCAAGCCCACGCCCTTCTCAAACAAAATCCCGCCTTTGAATTTGCCGGAAACGTGGAAGGCCGGGGGATCTTTGACGGAGACTGCGACGTTATCGTAGCCGACGGATTTGCCGGAAATATTCTACTGAAAACGGTGGAAGGAACGGCAATGTTTATGATGAGCATTATGAAGCAAGCCCTCACCGCCACCTTTTTTTCCAAATTGCTCGCCGCGATGCTGAAACCTCAGTTGCGTCAGATGAAGAAAAAATTGGACTACACAGAAGAAGGAGGCGCCGTTCTGTTGGGCGTTTCCAAACCGGTGGTCAAGGCCCACGGAAGCTCCAATGCAAAAGCCTTTAAGAATGCCATTCGTCAGGCCGCCAATTTTGCAAAATCCGGGGCGGTTCAAACCATTACCGAACAATTACAAGCCCAAAAAGAATCCGCAGATGCGGGAAAGTGAGCCATTGTATGATTCAGATTCTGAACACCCTCAAACCCATTCTTGCCGACATTTTTGCCGTGGAAGAGGAAGAGATCACCCCCGGCACCGACTTTGCGGAGTTGGATGCGGATGAATTGGATATGACGGAAATCTTTATGACGGTGGAAGAAGAATTCGACGTCTTCGTCGATTGGGAAGACGGGAAAAACTTTGTCACCGTAGGGGATTTGATTGCTTATATCGAGGGCCATCGCAATGACTGAAATCTTGGCAAAAACCGAAAAAAAGATTGGGTATGTCTTTCAAGACAAAACCTTGCTCCAAAAGGCTTTGACCCACTCTTCCTATCTTAACGAACATAAAGATGCACTGGAATGTAACGAGCGGCTGGAATTTTTGGGAGACTCTGTCTTATCTCTGATTTGCTCCGACCACCTCTACCATACCCGGGGCGGGGACGAAGGGGACTTGACCAAAACAAAAGCCCTTTTGGTCTGCGAAGAAGCCCTTTCCACCTATGCGAAAGAATTGAATTTGGGGGAAAGCTTGCTTCTGGGCCGAGGCGAAAAACAGGCCGGAGCGGAACACCGCAATTCCATTCTGTGCGACGAGATCGAAGCGATTCTCGGAGCAATTTACTTAGACGGCGGCTACGAAAAAGCAAAGGCCTTCATTCTTCCCTTCCTAATTCGGGGCGGAGAACAATTCCGCCAACACGACTACAAGACCGTATTGCAGGAAGTGATTCAAAAAAATCCGGGGGAAGTGCTGAAATACGTGATCGCTCACGATTTCGGTCCGGAACACGAAAAAACCTTCGTGTGTCATCTGTACTTAAACAGCAACCGCATCTCCGAAGGGGAAGGCCGGTCGAAAAAAGCGGCAGAACAAGCCGCCGCCCAAAAAGCCCTGGAACTGATGGGGCTGGAACAGTAAGGAGACGCTATGAACTTGATCCTCTTCGGTCTTGGACTGATCGTATTTTGCTTTCAGGCACAGTACACGGTGGAAAAATCCACGGTAGTAATTGATATTTTACCCGACTTTATCGGATATCTGATTCTTTGGTTTACCTTGGAAAAACGGCGTATCAACGGTCGGATGCGGGGACTGTACGTTGCCGTATCGGGAATGACCTTGGTTTCCTTCCTCTTTTTCCTGGGACAAATTAAGATTCTTCTTAAAGACCTGTTTACCGTTGACCTGAAATGGTTGGATTGGATTCTCAACGGGCTGAATTACGTATCCGCCCAGTTTGGAGATTTAATTCTCTTGGTAGCGGTTCTCTTGCTGGGTTGGCTGCTCTTTGCTCTTTTGGGGTATTGGGAACAGACCGACAAGCATAAACTGCAATGTACCGTTTGCATTGCGGGAATGATTGCCTGCGGACTTGCGGGACTGTGCCACGTCGGTGCCTCTATCGTCATTCTTCCCTTCTCCTGGCATTGGATTTCCTATCCGTTGTCTCTGTTGGCCATCATCGCCGCGTGGTTTGGGATGAAAGACTGCCAGGAAATGCTCACCGGAGCCAACGACCCGGTGAAAGAATACCGTTTCGGCGTTAAAAAATAATTTTTGGGAGTTTTATACCAATGTGCACGATTAAAAGCACCCTTGCAACCGCGAAAAAACTGCATTTTTTGGGAATTGGCGGCTCTTCGATGAGTTCCCTTGCCCAAATTGCCTTGCAGCGGGGATATACCGTTTCGGGTTCGGATATGCAGTCCGGAAAGGCCACCCGACAGTTGGAAGACCTGGGCATTGCCGTCTCCATCGGACAGGTGGCGGACAACATTGATACCCATCGTCCCGACGCGGTCATTATGACCGACGCCATTGCTCCCACCAATCCCGAACGGCTCCGGGCAGAAGCGTTGGGAATTCCCGTATTCCGGAGAGCAGAATTCTTGGGAGAGATTTTGGACGGATACAAAACCACCGTAGGAGTGGCCGGAACTCACGGAAAGACCACAACCTCATCGATGATTACCGCCCTTTTACTTTCTGCGAAAAAAGACCCGGCGGCCATCATCGGCGGACATATGAATCTCATTGGTGCCTCCTACCGGTTGAGCGAAAAAGAAGACCTTTGCGTTTTTGAGAGTTGTGAATTTAAAGAATCTTTCCAATATTTCCGCTCCGACGTTTCGGTGATTCTCAACATCGCCGAAGATCATATGGAATATTTTAAGACGCTGGACAACGTCATCGGATGTTTTCAACGGTATTTAAAGAATATCAAACCCGGCGGAACGCTTGTCACCAATGCAGAAGACGAAAACACCCTGAAAATGCTGGAAGGATATCAGGGGAATCTTCTTTTGTTCGGATTGAATACCGGGCATTTTCGGGCAGAAAACGTGACGTTAAACCAAGGGCTGCCGTCCTTTGATTTATACTATCATCAAAACAACGACGACAAAAAAGAATTTTTCGGGAAAGTCCAGCTGTCCGTGCCGGGAAGACACAACGTATTAAACGCGTTAGCCACGGCGGCAGCCGGCTTTGCTCTGGGATTGACGAAGGAAGAAATCGTCCGAGGCATCCCTGCCTACAACGGGGCAGGACGGCGGTTTGAATACCACTGCACCATCAACGGAGCCGTCATCGCCGACGACTACGGTCATCACCCCGACGCTTACGCGGTGACCTTTAAGACCGCGCGGGATCTGGGATTTAAACGGATTATTGCAATCCACCAACCCCACACCTTCTCCCGCACTAAAATGCTGATGGATGAATTTGTGGAGGTTTTATCCACCGTCGACAAAGTCTTGATTCCTCCCATCTACCCTGCCCGGGAGACCAACGACGATTATAACATCTACGCGGAAGACGTGGTCGCCCGGCTGGACAATGCGGAACTGATGCGGGATTTTGAACATATTGCCGACCGAGTCAAGGAATTGGCTCAGCCGGGAGACCTGTTCATTACCTTAGGGTGCGGAGACATCAACAAAGCCGCGATTTTAACCACAAAAAAATACGGTGAGACTAAATTTCTTGCCGACTGACAGGAGCGATAGACGATGAAACCGTTGGGGTTTGGATTGATGCGGCTTCCGAAAACCGACCCGGAGAAACCGGAAGCTATTGACCTTACGCAATTTCAGGAAATGACTGACCGGTTTTTGAACCGGGGATATACCTATTTCGACACCGCCTATATGTATCACAATGCGGAAAGCGAAAACGCCGTCCGCAAGGTGTTGACCTCCCGGATAGACCGCGAAAAATACCTGCTTGCCACAAAGCTTCCCACCCCGAAGTTGGAAACGCCCGAAGATATGGAGCGAATCTTTAACGAGCAACGGGAAAAGTGCGGCGTCGAATTTTTCGATTATTACCTTCTCCACTGTCTTAACGCCCGTTTGTACGAATTGGCGACCCGGCTGGGTGCCTTTGATTTCGTAATGCAAAAAAAGGCCGAGGGAAAGGTGAAGCGGTTCGGGTTTTCCTTCCACGATACCGCAGACGTTTTGGATAAGATTCTCAGCGAACATCCTGAAGTGGAATTCGTACAATTGCAAATCAACTATCTTGATTGGGAATCGCCTACGGTACAGTCCCGGCTTTGCTACGAAGTGGCTCGCAAGCACGGAAAAGATATTATCATTATGGAACCGGTCAAAGGGGGCGCCCTTGCAAAAGTCCCGGCAGAAGCGGAAGCCTTGTTGCGGGCCTGCGACCCGAAGAAATCTCCCGCCCAATGGGCGTTGCAATTCGTGGCGACCTTACCCGGCGTGATTATGGTGTTAAGCGGGATGTCCGACTTGCATCAATTAGACGAAAACACGGCGTTTTTCAATGATTTCAAGCCTCTGACCGAGGATGAGCGGAAACTGTTGTTCCGTTGTGCCGATATTATCAACAAGTCAGTGGCAGTTTCCTGTACCGGTTGTGAATACTGCCTTGCCGATTGTCCGAAGCAGATTCCCATTCCCCAATGGTTTGACGCTTACAACAAAGGAAACGACGGCGTGAATTTGGCCAAAGACCACCCCACCCCCGCCGACTGTATCGGATGCGGACGCTGTGAAAAACAATGTCCTCAAAAACTGCCCATCCGCCGGCTGTTAGCCGCCGCAAAAGGGGCAATGAAACTGTAAATCAAGAATCCCTGTACTTCCGTACAGGGATTCTTTTTATTTTTTGCTTTCTTCGGTTGAGAGGTATCGTTCCGCTTGGGTAGAGAACAGATGATAATAGGTTCCTTTTTGGGCCATCAAAACGTCGTGACGTCCCATTTCTTCTACCCGCCCCCCATCCAACACCAACACCGTGTCTGCCGTGGTGGCACTGGAAAGGCGATGGGAAACGAAAATCGTGGTCTTGTCCTTCCGAAGGGTATCGAATTGACGGAAAATTTCTTGTTCCGCCAAGGGGTCGAGGGATGCGGTGGGCTCGTCCAGGATCAGGATATCCGAATCGGAATAAAACGCCCGGGCAATGGATAGTTTTTGCCATTGACCAATGGAAAGCTCCATTCCATTTTTTTCAAAAATGCGCATCAGCGGTGTGTCCAACCCTTGGGGAAGGTTTTTCACAAAATCGTGAGCCGCGGCTTGCACCACGGCATCTTCCACCGCCTTACGGTCGGCATTTCGATGCAGATCCCCAAAACGGACGTTTTCTTCTACCGTCTCAGCATATCTTCCAAAATCCTGGAAAATAATACCGAACATCCGATACAGTTCTTCTACGTCATAATCCCGCAAATCCACACCGTCCAAAAGAATCTGTCCTTCGGTGGGGTCGTACAGGCGCGTGAGCAGTTTGATCAACGTAGTCTTTCCGGCTCCGTTTAACCCCACAAGGACCATCGTCTGTCCCGGCTCAATCACGAAACTCAACCTGTCCAGGACCTTCCGTTCCGTGCCGGGATACGAGAAGGAAACGTTGCAAAATTCGATACGGTGACCGCACCCCCGTTTTACCGGAACAGGAGATTGAGCCCTGCAACGAATGGAGAAGGGTTCTTTCATAAAGGAGATAAGGTTGTCGATAAACAGCGTTCCCTCGTAAATGGAAGCGGATTTGTTAATCAGGGAGGCCACGGCCCCGGAGACCGAAAGAATCGCCGCGGTATACAGGGTATAATCCCCAATCAAAATCTGCCCGGTGAACACCTTGACGGCAATCATCCCATAAAACAGAAAATTCACCGCAACCGTCAGCGCTCCAATCCCGATATGAAACCAATTTTCACTCAGAGTCAGCCGACGCAGTCCCTTAAAATACTGGGAAAACACTTCCGTGTACCGGGAAATAAACCGCTCGGCAAGACCGAACAAACGAACTTCTTTGACTTTGTCTTTGTCCACCAACAGGTCGGAATAATAATTCATCTGCCGCCGGTCTTTGGAACGCCAACGGTAATAATTAAATACTTTTTTGCGGTAGATATAGTTGATCACTGCGGAAGGAATCGAGATCAGCAAAATCACCGGTGCGGCGTACCAAAGTCCCGGTGCGGAAAACAGCACGATGAGATAGGATACAAGCTCAATCACCGTACTGACAATGCCAAAAGTATCCGATAAAATACTCAGCGGACGGTGCCCGGCTTCCCGGTTGGCATTTTCCATCCGCTCGTAGAACACCGGGTCGTCAAACGACCCCAAATCCAATTGCTTGGATTTGTTCATAATCCGCAGTTTGACCTGTTGGACTACTTTTTCTCCTGCAATCCGATTCATTGCACTGTTCAAGCTGTTCACCGATTGATGTAAAAAGCGGAACAAAAAAAACAGAATCAGAAACTGAAACACGGGGGAAGACCAGAACTCCGAAGCAAGAGTTCCCTGTCCTGCGGAACGATGGAGTTCGTTGAGCATATTTTTCGAAATCAAAGAGTTCAGAATGGGTGCAACCCCTTGAAACAGAGCCACAAAGGACAACAAAAACAGAATCCATTTCCCCGAATCCCAAACCAAAGACACGATATAGAAAAAACGGGTAAAGAATCCACCAAGCACCTCTTTCAGATAACGAAACAGGTCTTTGAAATTCTTTGGCGGAGCCACTTTTTTGTGTTCGTAGGGCATCGGCGGCGGCATCGGAAGGTCCCCCTTTTTCAAGTCAAATTTCTCTTTTTTTTATTTTACCATAAACCGTGTACTTTGTCAAGAAAAGGAAAAATACCGGACTGCAAAGAGTCCGGTATCTTGTTTTTTTGCATCAAACGGGATGAACCCCGTCGGCGGCGTGGGCCGCGTCTACGCCGTACTTTTTGGCCTGGCGATTCTGGAAGAACTTGGTGGCAACCTGTTCGAACAGAGCATACGACAAAACGTCTTCCGGCTGTTCTTCATATTGCTTCACCTTTTCCCGCAGGGTTTCCAATTCGGGTTCAATCAGGTCAGCGGGGCGGCAGGTAATGGGTTCATCGTCCCCCAGAATCTGCTTGCGGAATTCGGGGTCGATTTCCACGGGAGTTTTCCCATATTCCCCTTTGACCAGCCCGCGGAATTCCTTGGAAACGTTTTGATAGCGGCCAAAGATGACGTTAAACACCGCCTGGGTCCCGACAATCTGAGAGGTGGGAGTAACCAAGGGAGGATAGCCCGCATCGGCACGAACCCGAGGAACTTCTTCCAACACGGCCTGATATTTGTCTTCCTGTCCCATTTGTTTGAGCTGAGAGACCAGATTGGACAACATTCCGCCGGGAACCTGGTACAAAAGACCGTTTACGTCTACCCCCATCACCTTGGGATTGAGAAGACCGCTCTTCAAGTACTTTTCCCGGAGAGGTGCAAAGACCTTTGCCGCCTCATTCAGAACGTTCAGGTCCAGACCGGTATCGTATTCCGTTCCTTGCAACGCCGCCACCATAACTTCGGTGGAGGGCTGAGAAGTCCCCATCGACAAGGGAGAAAGGGCGGTGTCGATAATATCCACACCGGCTTCTACGGCCTTCATCAAAACCATCGAAGCCATCCCGGTGGTATAGTGGGTATGAAGTTCAATGGGAATCTTCACGTTTTCTTTCAGAGCCTTAATCAACTCGTAGGTGGTATAAGGAACCAGAAGACCGGCCATATCCTTTACACAAATAGAGGACGCACCCATCTCTTCCAGTTGCTTTGCAAACTTCACGAACGATTCGGTGTTGTGAACGGGAGAAAGAGTATAACTGAAAGCGGCTTGAACGTGTCCCCCTTCTTTCACAGCAGCCTTGACGGCAGTGTTCAAGTTGCGGGGGTCGTTGAGGGCATCGAAAATGCGGATAACGTCAATCCCGTTGGCAAGGGATTTCTGAACGAAATATTCGACCACGTCGTCGGAATAGTTCCGGTATCCCAACAGATTCTGCCCCCGCAGGAGCATCTGCAATTTGGTATTTTTTACGTGGTCCCGGATGGTGCGAAGTCTCTGCCAGGGATCTTCGTCCAAAAAGCGAAGGCAGGAATCGAAGGTGGCACCGCCCCAAGCTTCCAGGGCATTGTACCCGGCTTTGTCCAACAATTCCAGAGCGGGAAGCATTTCGTCCATCGTCATACGGGTGGCCACCAAAGACTGGTGGGCGTCCCGGAGAATGGTTTCCGTAACTTTTACTTGACTCATATCTAAATTACCTTTCTGTCAGATTAAGCACCGAACATATTCAGGAATACGCCGGCGGCAACGGCAGAGCCGATAACCCCTGCCACGTTGGGTCCCATCGCGTGCATCAAAAGGAAGTTGGAGGGGTCTTCTTGCTGGCCTACGGTATTCGCAACACGGGCGGCCATCGGAACGGCGGAAACGCCG
Organism: Eubacteriales bacterium; assembly: GCA_045542115.1. Taxonomy (GTDB): domain Bacteria; phylum Bacillota; class Clostridia; order Oscillospirales; family UBA644; genus RGIG995. The sequence goes on along the minus strand of JAZQKK010000007.1, from coordinate 42,406 downwards.
GCGGCCCCAATCAAGGGATTGACCTTTCCTTTGGTCACCCAGCACATCAGCTTGCCGAACAGAATGCCGGCGGCGGTGGCCAAACAGAAGGCGAACAGACCCATAAAAATAATCAAGAGAGTCTTGGTGCTCAGGAAGTTGTCTGCCTTCGCGGTAGCACCGACCGTAAGTCCCAGGAAAATGGTGATAATGTTCATCAGTTCGTTCTGGGCCGTTTTGCTGATGCGGTCCACAACTCCACATTCCTTGGCCAGATTCCCCAGCATCAGCATCCCGATCAAGGGAGCGGAATCGGGGATGATCAGAATGACCACTACGGTAACCACGATGGGGAACAGAATCTTTTCCAACTTAGAAACCGAGCGGAGATTGTCCATCCGCACCATCCGTTCCTTTTTGGTGGTCAACGCCCTCATAATAGGAGGCTGGATAATGGGAACGAGCGCCATATACGAGTATGCCGCCACGGCAATGGCACCCAACAGATGGGGCGCCAGGGTCTTAGTTACCAAGATCGCAGTCGGACCGTCCGCGCCGCCGATAATCCCGATGGAGGATGCTTCCGCGGGGGTAAAGCCCAAGCAAATAGCGATAATGAAGGTGGCAAAAATACCAACCTGAGCCGCCGCACCCAAAAGAATACTCTTCGGATTGGCGATCAGGGGAGTAAAGTCGGTCATCGCCCCTACCCCTAAGAAAATCAAGGGAGGATAGATCCCGAATTTGACCCCCAAATAGAGCCAGTCGAACAGGCCGCCGTGGGCGATGATCTCACCCATATTCACAGCTCCGCCCTCAAAGAACTCCATATGCATCAGCCCGGAAATGGGCAGATTGGTCAAAAGCATCCCAAAGGCAATGGGGAGCAGAAGCAGGGGCTCGAACTTACGGGCGATGGCAAGATAGATAAGAACACAGGCAATGGCAATCATCACCAAACTTTTCCATCCGCCTTCCGCAAAGAACTGAGCAACCCCGGATTCCAATGCAAAGCCTTTTAGGACTTCGATAATTTCAGACATAGCATTGTTCCTTTCCTAATTTGTTCCGTGGGAAAATCAGGAAAGAGAAACCAACAAATCTCCGGTGTTGACCGTGGCACCCTGATTTACGTGAACCGCGGCCACCGTACCGTCTTTCCCGGCCTTAATGTCGTTTTCCATCTTCATTGCTTCCAGAACGCACAACGTGTCGCCCTTCTTTACTGCATCGCCGACCTTTACGTTGACCTTCATAATATTGCCGGGCATCGGAGCTTTAACGGGTTCCGCATCGGCGGGAGCGGCCACGGGGGCGGGAGCGGCAGGAGCGGGGGCAGCCACAGGAGCGGGTGCAGCAACAGGGGCAGGAGCGGGAGCGGCTACGGGAGCAGCCACGGGAGCAGAAGCAACCACGCCGGCTTCTTCCACAAAAACTTCATAGGTAGTTCCGTTTACGGTGATGTTATACTTTTTCATAATCGTTGATTCCTTTCAGATTTCAAATTTCATTACGACGGTAAATTACAGAATACGGCGGAAGGACCGGATGCGATAGCGAGACGAGGAGGGGTCGCACCCTTCTTGGGCGGCCACGGCGGCGGCAAGCACCACCAACAATTCCTCCTGAGCCATCGCAGTCGCGGCGGCAATGGCGGCTACCATTTCTTCCGGATTTCCTCCGGCAGAAACGACGGATTCCTTTGTGGGAACAGGCGTGGAAACCGAAGCGGGAGCCGTCTCCTTTTTCGGGGTTGCCGGTTTCTCTTGCTTCAAGCCAAAAATTGCTTGGAACAGGTAGATGACCAGCATAATCAAAATCAGTACGGCGAAAACGATGATGACCCCAATAGCGGTAACCCCAAGGCCGTATCCAAGCTGTCCGGGGATGTTTCCGGGAACGTCGGTGGAATAGGCAAGGAAATTAGTCATCACAGTTCACCTTCCTGTAAAAAGACGTTCAAAGAACTGATAAGCAACTGACGGGTGGTGGCGATATCAATAATATCGTCCACGTACCCTCTCCGAGCCGCCTGCAAAGGAGAGGCGATCGTCTCGGCGTAGCAGGCAATCTTTTCGTTACGGGTCGCTACCGGGTCGTCGGCAGAAGCGATTTCCTTTTCCGCCAAGAACACCGCCCCCGTATCGGCGGGCAGAGGTGCAATCTGCGCGGTGGGATATGCGAGAACCACGTCGGCCCCCGTATGCTTTGCCCCCATCGAAAGATATCCGGCGCCGTATGCACGGCCGGTAATCAGGGTGATCTTCACCGCGTCGGAATCGGAGTAAGCGGCCAAAAGACGGGCGGATTCCGAGATATTCGCCCCCACCTGAACGGCAAAGCCGTTGGTATCCACCAAGGTGATAACGGGAATATCGTAGTTGTCGCAGAATTCAATAAACTTCGCGGCTTTGTCGCAAGCGGCACTGTCCAAATCCCCATTCTCCACGGCGGGATTGTTGGCAATAACGCCACAGGGAGTTCCGTCCAAATGAATAAGACCGGTGACGATATTTTTGGCGTATCCGCCGGACAGTTCCAAAATTGCACCGTTGTCGGCAATCTGCTCAACCACGCTGACCACGTCGTAGCCGTCGACAGAAATCAAATCGGCAATCTGACCGGTCAGACGGTTGACGTCGTCCCCAGGCTCCACGGCGCCGAACGCGGTAAAGAAATCCCGCACCGCATCAGCAGCCTGGGCATCGGTATCACAAATCACAGAAGCAAGTCCGGATTCGTAAGCGGCGTTGGCGTCTCCGGTCTTTTGACCGAAACGAGCCTGGACCACGGAAGGAGCAGAAAGGAACAATTCCGCATTTTTCAACATTACCGTATAATCGGCAAAGGCGGGAAGGAAGGACAGAGCACCGGCACAGACACCACTGACCACACAAACGTGGGGAATTACGCCCTGCATCTCACTGCACAGAGACAAAATTTCTCCGTATCCGGCAAGGGCATCGATTCCCTCTCCTACACGCATTCCACAAGAATCCAGCATAGAGACCAAGGGAGCGTCGGCCTTCATCGCCATAGAAACGATGTTTTTAATTTTTTGGGCGTGCATTTCGCTGACCGCCCCTTTGCTGACCGCAGGGTCCTGGGCAAAGGCAAAGACCAAGACTCCGTCCACGGCACCGTAACCGGTCACGACTCCCTCGGGGGAATCGACACTCCCGTATTCGGTAGGACGCTGACGGACAAATGCACCGACTTCAACGAAGGAACCTTCGTCAAAAAGAAGTGCCAGCCGTTCCCGTGCGGTAGAACCGGAAAAGGTTTCGGGTTTCCCCTCAATCTCAGTCCGGAGTGCTTCAATGCGCACGGATTTTTCCTGAGCATTCATTATTTTTATCCTCCTGAACAATTTGAAATTACAGATATGGAACGGAGTAAAACGGACAGGTTCTCCAATTTTCTCCATTATATATTATACTACAATAATATAGGTTTTTCAAGAGCAGGCGAAAGGAAAAGATTTACAAATTTTTGAACATTCCGACGCGAATTTCCCTTCCTGCTCAAAAAAGGAAAAAAACGTCCTGCGCCGCCGAGAGGCGGACAGGACGTAACGCAAGAATTACCGCTTTTTCAGGAACCAGTAAACCACTAAAATTCCGATGGCGACCAACAGCAGAATAATAAAAATCCACATTCCCCATTTGGGTGCGGCCTCTTCCACGTCGCTGACCACGTCACTGACCATTTCCGAGGGAGAAGGAACGGTATTGTTCTGGGTCGAATCGGTGTCGGTGGTCATTGTATTTCCGTCACTGCCGCTTGTCCCGGAAGAAGCACCGGAATTGGTGGACGTATCGGTGGTTGCCGTAATGGGAGAAATCTTTCCCTGTTCGTCGGCGTGAGAACCTCTAATAAAGGTCGCCTTCCCGGAATCTCCGGAAACGGTGGCGTATCCGTTTTCAAAATTCTGATACCAAGTTTCCTTTACCTGATACGCGTCGGAGACGGGTCTCCCCATCGTTTTTAAACCACCCAGAGAATCCAACTGTTGGTAGATGGGTCCTCGCAACACGTAAGAACCGTAATCCGGCCCTACGTAGACGGCGGCTTTATTGTCATCTTTGTCGGTATAGGTTTGAAGGTAATAGTCGTCTTCCCGGGTCACGTAGCCGGAAGGCATTCCTTCATAAGTCCATTCCTTAAATTTGTCCACGGCCTTCTGAAAGGCGTCCTTTACCTTTCCGTCATTGAGAAGACCTCCTTCGGTTTCTCCAATTTGATAATCGGTCTTCTGCGCGGAAAGAGGAAGGGCGAGACACACCGCCAGAAGCATCGCAAGTGCAATGATTTGAATCCATTTTTTCAAGGCATTCTGCCTCCTTTCTTTTCTTATCCTTCCCGCCAGGAAAGACTTTACGGCTCCCATTTTTTTCCAACGGCGTTTTAATGCAAAAAAATCGAGCACTGACAGGAATTTTCTTCCTTCAATGCTCGATTGTTCCGTTCAATTTAAACCGTACCGGTTTTTAAAATCAATTAAAATAAATGGTCTTTCCGGTTTTGTAGGATTCGTAGATGGCTTCCAGAATCTGGGAAACGACCAACGCCTGTTCGGGGAGAACGCAGGGGTCGGTTCCTTCCCGAAGAGCCTTATACCATTGACGGGCCTCGGCAGTCCCGGGAGCTTCCGCCTTTGCACCTTCAAAGAAGGCAACGCCACCCTTTTTCAGGTCTACGGATTTGGTATACAGACGGGAATATTCTTCCCCGTTGATGCGAACGCCGTCCACAAAGTCCACGCCGGCTTCCGTACCGGCCAGGATATACTGCGCTTCTTTGGCTTCCATCAAATTGATGGCCCAAGAAGATTCCAGAATAATCGTGGCGCCGTTCTTCATTTTAATAAAACCGAACGCAGAGTCTTCCACCGTATATTTTTCCGGGTCCCAGGGCCCCCAAGCGTTTGCGGCATTTTCTCTTCCCCGCAACTCGTAGTGAACGTTTCCGGACACGGAAGCAACCTCGTAATTGTTCATCGTCCACAGAGTCAGGTCTAAGGCGTGGGTCCCGATGTCGATCAGCGGTCCGCCCCCCTGTTCTTCTTCATTCAAAAAGACACCCCAGGTAGGAACGGCGCGGCGGCGAAGCGCCAGGGCCTTTCCGTAATAGATATGGCCGAACTTTCCGTCGTCTGCCATTTTTTTGACCAACTGCATTTCCGGGGCTTGACGGGTCTGATATCCGATGGTCAGTTTCTTGCCGGTGCGCTTGGAAGCCTCCAACATTTCTTTGGCTTCCGCGGCAGTCTTTGCCATCGGCTTTTCGCACAAAACGTGCTTTCCGGATTCCATTGCGGCAATGGAGATACAAGCGTGGGATTTATTGGGGGTACAAACGTGAACCGCATCAATCGTCGCGTCTTTCAGCAGTTCCTTATAATCGGTGTAGACTTTTGCATCCTCCGTTCCGTATTCGGCCTTCGCCTTCACAGCACGTTCTTCAATAATATCGCAGAAAGCAACTACGTCCACTTCGTCGCTCAATGCTTTCAATGCAGGAAGATGCTTTCCGTTGGCAATGCCCCCGCAACCGATAACGGCAACGCGAAACTTCTTATTTTCCATAAAATATGCTCCTTTGGATACGAAATTGTTTTCGTTTATTTTTCTTCGTCAGAGAATTTACCCCGCTGAATCACTACGCTGTCTCCGGCCTTGGGGTCGTTGACCGGCTTCTTTTTCCGCAAAATAACGATGTTGCGATATCCCATCTCATATCCCACCTGTGCGGAAACACAAAGAACCAGCATACAAATACAATAAATCACCGAACTGAGCGCGGCGTTTTCCGGCCCGGCAAAAATAGCACAGAAATACTGCAACCCGATGGCAAGAACCGACTTTGCAATAGCCAGAATCTGCTGCCAGTGAGGATAACTGCCCATCACTGCGGCAATGTCGTCCACGGCATTTTTACATTCCTCAAAGGCTCCCAACTGTAAGTCCGAAAGGGTGGCGTTGTTGGTGTAATACACCTTCACCGATTCCCCTGCCCCGTTGGTCGCCGCCCCGGATGTCAGGGCGTAAATCTTATTCTGGTCCTGGGTGGTCCCGTCGCACAAAACGGTATATCCGGTGGACGTTTCGTAGGTAATATGAAGGATTTGCCCTTCTTTGTCAAAGGTGATTTCGGAAATATATCCTTTCTTTCCGGAAATCTCCCGAAGGGATTGATTAAACTCGTCCGTGACGGACAGATAGGTGGGTTCTCCGGTAAAATACGCCTGGTATTCTGCCGGAACAGGGTTTGCAAAGAAGTTGGGGACCACGTTGATTATCATCAGAGGAACCGCCAAAATAAAGGCACAAACCGCACCCTTCCAACGGAATCGGGGCATTTGTCCGATTTTTTCCCGGTTCACGTCCAATTCCCCTTCGGTACGCATCGTGAACCAGAAATAATAAATCAGGGCAATGAAATAGAACACGCCGAACAACGGCCCCAACAGAGAAGAGTTGGTGGAAATGACCACCACACACATAAACATAAACACGCAAATCATTGCGTAGCGTAAGAAAAGATTCCACACGTTTTTCCAAATATTAAGTTGTTTCAACATTGATATCCTCCCGGTTTTGTTCGGTCAGCGGTTCTTTTCCAAAAAAACCTCGCAAAACGCCCCGAGCGGACGTCAGAACGAAGGCGAGGGAGAGAACCCCTTCCAAGTAATGAAAATCCTGCACCGTCGTCCCTTCCAGCAACGCCGCCAAAGCGGAGCCGTAAAGCAGATACGACAACAGGTAAGTCAGCACGATTCCGGCAAATCCCAGCGCGGAAAAAAGCACCGTTCGGGAGATTCCCCGCCGTAACAGGGCAAGATCTTCCCGTTCTTCCAGGGGAAGAAGCAAAAAGCTTTGAAGCAGTAAAAATCCCGCCACGACCAAAAGTACCGTCAACGGAGAAGCGTCGTTGGCATAACCGGACAGACTGGTCAAATACAAAAACGACGAAAGACCGCTTCCCGCCAATCCTAACAAGGCAAGCAATCCAAAGACGACGATCGCCCAATGATGCTTGTCCGAAAAGACGCACATCTGCGCCGCCAACGCTACGGTACAAACGCCCAACGCCGGCAAGACCGGTCCTCCCAGCAAAAGGCCGACGGCAAGGGCGATTCCCCCTGCAATCAATTCAATTACGATATACCGTTTCAACAGACGGTCCAGAGAAATTCCCCCTTATCAACGACCTTACCCGTCTCCGGAGACCGAAGACGGGAAACGGTTTGATCAACCACACTATGATATTATAATACTATAACAAAAGCGGAATGTCAAGAAAAAAACTGCAACATTTATGTAAAGATTGTCTCTACCTGTCGCAAAGCGCCGGGGGGAGAATAGACGAAGCGGTCAATATGTGCCGGGGGGTCAAAATACTTCAAAGCGGGTTGTTGTTCCGCATCGAACGCGTCGATGAGACTTAGTTTTACTTTCATTTTTTCGGGGATAATATTTTTGATATACACCGTGGCTTGCTGTCCGGGGACGACCCCTTCCTTACATTCCGCAAGACCGGCCAAATTGGGGGTCAATTCTACGAAAATGCCGTATTCCTCCACCGAACGAACGGTGCCGCAGACCGTCTGCCCGATTTCGAACTGTCGGGCGTTTTCCTCCCAAGTCCCCAGCAATTCCTTGTGGGAAAGAATAAACCGCTTTTTCTCCCGGTCAATCTGTTTGACGACCACCTTCACCGCCTGGTCCCGGACGAACCGGTCCCGGGGATGGGAAATGCGAGAGACCGAAATATTTTCAATGGAGATCAACCCCACAACACCGCATCCGATATCCGCAAAGGCACCGAAGGATTCCAAATGGGTAATTCGGGCGTCCAAAACGTCTCCCGGCCGTACCCGGGAAAGCAATTCTTCCTGAGCCTGCTGTTGGGCGGCCCGACGGGACAACAGCGCCACGGGGTCGGAAAGGGTTCCCGGTCGAAAAGCCGATTGTCGGTCACAGCAATGGGAGACCTGGTCCCGCCGGAGAAGGTCGGTAACTTTGAAACAGACCGGCTTATTGACCCGGGAAAGAATGGCAATGTCCTTTACCGTTCCTTCCCGAATCCCCAACGCGGCCTCTCCCCGGGGAATGACTCCTCGCAAATCTCCCAAGTCCACCACAAGATTATGACTGCTATCGCATAAAATGGCCTTCGCTTCCAAGATTTGTCCCGATGCCCGGGCTTTTTCCAGCGTTGCCAGTGAATGTTCGGTCTTCCCGACCGTTCCTTCCGGTAAAAACCGTTCTTTGTCCATTGTGAACACGTTCCTTTCCCTTCGTTACTGTTTCACTGTATGCAGGGAAAAGAAAAGATATTCAAAGACCGCTTACATTTTGATTTTCACACACAACTTCCTTTATTTCCCCATCGAAAACCGGTGTTTGCCGATGGTCATCTTGATGGGGAGAGAGTAAATCCATTTTGACGTTGCGGTAACGGGATTGTAATAATAGAGGCATCCTCCCGTAGGGTCTGCCCCGGCCAATACTTCCCGGGCGGCCCGATAAGCGGAATCCGCGATGGGTTCGTTAAACTGCCCGTCGTCGATGGCGGTAAAAGCACCCTTTTGATAAATGACCCCCGCCAGGGTGTTGGGAAACTTGGAAGAACGCACCCGGTTCATCACCACCGCCCCCACGGCGACCTGTCCCCGGTAGGATTCTCCCCGAGCCTCCGCAGAAATGATGCGAGCCAAAAGATAGACGTCTCCGTTGCTTGCCGACGTGGCGTGAGAAGAGGCCGCAACAGAAGAAAGCCCCATTGCAGACAACGTTCTTATCCCGCATATCCCATCGGCGGTAAGACCGTTGTTTCGTTGAAATTTCCGCACCGCAGATTCGGTTCCCGACCCGTAAATACCATCAATCTTTCCGGTGTAATATCCCCAATCCGAGAGTTTTTGCTGCACCTTTTTTACCCCACTGCCGGAAGACCCCTTCCGCAGCGTGGTAGACGAACCGCCGATGCCCAAGGCACTCAACGTTGCACTGCCGCAAATTCCGTCCACGGTAAGCCCCTTTGCCGCCTGAAATTTCCGCACCGCCGCCTGGGTCTGAGACCCGAATACCCCGTCTACGGAGCCGGTATAATACCCCTGCTTTTTCAAAGCAGTCTGAATCTGCCGCACTTCCGTTCCCGTGGAACCGAATTGAGACAACGCTTCTTTTGCTTCGGGGGGAAGGAATACAACGCCCACGGTGGCCAACAGCGTGGAGAACAGAAGAACGGCCGCAAGAACGATCCAAAACTTTTTATATTTACCCATAAATAACATCCTTTCGCGGTTTTTTGCCCATAGTATTTCCCCGAAAATGGCCATTATCCCAAAAAAGGTTCAAATTTATGTTTCAATTCCGCAATGCTTTTGTGCTTGTGTTGTATTATAATAAATATAAACTATGTACACTTTTATAAGGAGTCCCTATGAGACAAGAATTTCTCGCCCTACGCAAAGCCCTGTTGGAACGGGAATACGAAGCCCTGAATCAGCCCCAACGGGAGGCCGTGTATTCCTGTGACTGCCCCCTCTTGATTTTAGCCGGGGCGGGAAGCGGAAAGACCACCGTATTAGTCAATAAATTGGGATACCTTATCAAATACGGCAACGCCTATCATTCCACCACCGTTCCCGAGTCGATAACAAAAGAAGATTTGGACTATCTCCGGCAAGGATTGAACGATGCCCACCGTCGGGGAGAAGAACGGTATCGCCGTCTTTTAGCCGTGGACCCCTACGACCCCTACAATCTTTTGGCCATCACCTTCACCAACAAAGCGGCCGGGGAAATGCGGGAACGAATGGAAAAGAAGTTCAACGTGGATGCAAAAAATCTGTGGGCGCTGACCTTCCATTCCACCTGTGTCCGGATTTTGCGTCGGTTTGCCGACCGGTTGGGATATCATACCGATTTCACCATTTACGACGACGCCGATTCCACAAAATTGGTGGAACGCATTTTGAAAGAATGGGATTTGCAACAGCGGTATCCCGCCAAATTAGTACGGGCGGTCATCAATAAGGCGAAGGGAAGTTACGAAACGCCCGAAGACTTCCGGAAGGGGTATAAGAATTACGATTTCCCCAAAATGCCGGATATTTACGAAAAATATCAGTCCACCTTGCGGGAAAGCAACGCGATGGATTTTGACGATCTAATCTTCAATACCGTTAAATTGCTGGAAGAACACGAAGAGGCCGCCCGGGCGGTAAACCGTCGGTTCAAATACGTGTTGGTGGACGAATATCAGGACACCAACCCCTTGCAATATCGTTTGGTCACGTTGCTTGCCAAAGGCGGAGAGATCTGCGTGGTAGGAGACGACGACCAGAGTATTTACAAATTTGCCGGAGCGGATATTAAAAACATTTTGGCCTTTGAACATCAGTTTCAGGATGCCAAGGTCATTCGTTTGGAACAGAATTACCGTTCCACAAACACCATCCTCACCGCCGCAAACGAAGTAATTGCTCACAATAAAAAGCGGAAGGGCAAGACCCTTTGGTCGGACAACGGTCAAGGGGGGAAGATCCACTACCGGGAACTGAACAACCAACACGAAGAAGGAGCGTACATTGCCCGGGCGGTGTTGGGAGCAAAGGGAGCCAACCCGTCGTTAAAATTCCGGGACTTCTGCGTGCTGTATCGCACCCACGCCCAAAGTAATGCCATCGAATCGGCGTTGCGGGGGAACGGGATTCCCTATCGGGTCTACGGGGGACTTGCATTCTACAAGCGAAAAGAAGTCCAAGACCTTTTGGCTTATCTGAATTTCATTCACAACCCCAAAGACCGGATACGCCTGACCCGAATCATCAACGAACCGAAACGGGGCATCGGGGATACCTCGGTGGACCGTCTGATGGCCATCTGTGACCGGGACGGTATTTCTCCCCTGCAAGGGATGAAAGAAGCGGACCAACACCCCGAATTGCAACGGGCGGCAAAGAAAATGCAAGAATTTGCCGAGATGATAGAAACGCTGCGAACGGCATCCGAAACAATGTCCCTGCCCGACCTGTTTAAATATCTTGTGGCAACCATTCAATATAAGCAATGGCTCAACACCTCCTGCGACCCGGAAGAAGCCCAATCCCGGTTTGAAAACGTGGCGGAATTGCTCAATGCCATCACGGAATTTTCCCAGACGGCGGAGGAAGGTCGAAACACGCTGGCGGATTACCTGGAACAGACCGCGTTGGTCAGTGCCGTGGATTCCCTCGATTCCGAAGCGGACACGGTGATTCTGATGACGATGCACTGCGCCAAGGGATTGGAATTTGACACGGTGTTTATTACCGGATTTGAGGAAGAAATCTTTCCTTCCGCCCGTTCGGTCTGCGAAGAAGACGGCGTGGAAGAAGAACGCCGCCTTTGTTACGTTGCCATTACCCGGGCAAAACGGGAATTGCATATTCTTTCCACCCGAAACAGATTGTTGTTCGGAAGCGTAAAAGACTGTATCGTTTCCCGGTTTTTAAAAGAAATTCCCGACGACTGTCTGGAAAGCCGGATGGCACCGCCCCGGGAATCGGTCCAACGTCCCACCCGGACCCCCCTGTCCCAGCGGCCGATCTTAAAAAACAGTGTCACAAGTATGCCCCAACGCCCCAAGCCGGCGGCTCAGCAGGTAAACTATTCCGTAGGGATGCGGATTCGCCACAAGGTCTTTGGTGAAGGAACCGTCCGTGCGGTAACACCGATGGCCACCGATTGTATGCTGACCGTGGCGTTCGACACGGTGGGCGAGAAAAAGCTAATGACCAATTACGTGAAATTAGAGATTTTATAAGGAGTGACTATGGACGCTTTACTGACCGTGCTTTGCATTTTGACCGCCCTGTTCAGTTTGACCGGGCTGCTTCTGTCCACCGTTTGTCTTTCCCGGACCAAAAATAAGGACATTTCCGATGACCTTGCCCGGCAGAGAAACGAATTGAATGCCCGGATGGATTCGATGCAAAATACTCTTTCCGCATCTCTTACCGCCGGACTGAATGCAGGAAATACGGCACAAATGAACGCCATTACGAAATTTTCCCAAGAAACCCAAGCGACGTTGAATACCTTCTCCGGACGGATCGACCGGATGAACGACACCACCGAAAAACGGTTGTTGGCCATCCAGGACGAAAACCGGAAAAAGTTGGATGAAATGCAAGGGGTCGTCAATGAAAAATTGGAAACTGCCTTGGAAAAGAAAGTAACCGAATCCTTTAAATTGGTCAACGAACGGCTGGAATTGGTCTCAAAAGGCCTGACCGAAATGCAAGGACTGGCCAACGGGGTGGGGGATTTGAAAAAGATTCTCTCCAACGTAAAGACCCGAGGGATTTTTGGAGAAATTCAATTATCTCGCATTTTGGAACAGATTTTGACCCCCGACCAATACGACGAAAACGTGGCGACCATTCCCGGTTCTTTGGACCGGGTGGAATTTGCCGTGCGCCTGCCGGGGAAAGACAGCGATGGGTCGGTAGTCTATCTGCCCATTGACTCCAAATTCCCGATGGACCGCTACGAACAGTTGGAAGCGGCGGCGGAAAGCGGGGACCCCATTTTGCTGGAAACGGCACGAAAGGCCTTAGCCGCCTTTTTGAAAATGAGTGCAAAAGACATTCACGATAAATACATCCGTCCTCCCCACACCACCGACTTTGGCATTTTGTTTTTGCCCACGGAAGGGTTATATGCGGAAGTGGTTCGAATGACCGACCTTACCGAAACGTTGATGCGGGACTATTCCATCAACGTGGCCGGACCTTCCACGCTGGCGGCGCTTCTGAACAGTTTACAGATGGGCTTCCGAACCCTTGCCATTGAAAAGAGAACCAACGACGTGTGGAACATCCTGGGGGCGGTAAAGACCGAATTCAACACCTTTGAAACGGTGTTGGAAAACGTGAAAAAGCGGTTGGAAGGGGCCGGCAACGACCTGGAAAAATTGGTAGGAACCCGGACCCGTGCCATTCGCCGGAAACTGCGGGACGTGGAAAGTCTGCCTACGGACACGGCACAGAACCTGTTGTCCGACGGGGGAATCGAAAGCGAAGAATAAAGGGGTTTTGACCTTGATCTATATGGATAACGCCGCAACTACCCGGGTCTTTGACCAAGCGGCTCAAATCACAACGGAATATTTGACCGGCGGGTACGGAAATCCGGAATCGAGACATTCCTTCGGTCTGCAAGGGGAAACGGCTTTGAACCAAGGGCGAAAAACTCTGGCGGCGGCGATGGGAATCTCCGACGAAGAACTTTATTTTGCCCCCTCGGCGACCGTAGCAAACAATACCGCCATCCGCGGTGCCGTCGTCTCGAAACGAAAAGGCCGAATCATCTCCACCGCCTTTGAACACCCCGCGGTGGAAGAGGTTTTAAAAGACCTGGAAAAAACCTTTGAAGTGGTTCGCCTCAAACCGGAAAACGGGGTAATTACCGTCAAATCCTTCCGGGAGGCGTTGACCCCGGATACGGTGCTTGTCACCTGTATGCAGGTAAACAACGAAACGGGAGCCGTCACCCCGTTAAAGGAAATGGCGACGCTTCTAAAACGAAGCGGAATCGACGCTCCCTTCCATACCGATGCGGTACAGGGATTTTTAAAAGAAGAGTTCCGCTACTCTATGGTGGATATGGCAACCTTTGCCGGACACAAAGTCCACGGTCCGAAGGGTATCGGAGCGTTATATCTGCGAAAAGGCTTGCGGATAAAACCGCTGATTTTGGGGGGAGGTCAAGAGCAAACGCTCTTCTCCGGCACCCACAACGTCCCTGCCGTAATGGGCTGGGCAGCTGCCTGCAAACAGATGCAAGAAGAAAAGGCAGAGGTTCGGGCAAAAGTGGAAGCCATTCACCGACAACTCCGGGAGGGAATCGTAGCCTTGGGCGGGGAAATCAACTCCCCCGAACACGGCTCTCCCTACGTTCTGAGCGCCGCATTCCCCGGCTATTTGGGAGAAAATATTCTGAATTATCTTTCGGGGCGGGAAATCTATCTTTCCACCGGGTCGGCCTGTTCCGCGAAAAAGCCGTCCCGGGTAATGACGGCGATCGGCAAAGAGCATTTGAGCCGAAACACGCTACGCTTCTCCTTCTCCCGGTTTAATTCCGAAGAAGAAGTCCCCGTGGTATTGCAAGCCTTATCTGACGCTCTGCAAGAAATTTCAAAAGTCCGCTGAAAGGATAACCGTATGTACGAAGAAGTTATTTTACTGAAATTAGGGGAAGTGGTTCTGAAAGGATTGAACCGCCGCCGTCTGGAAGACCTGCTGGTCAAAAACGTGAAATCTGCCCTTCGGGGATGCGGAAAGACCGCAGTCCGGGAAAGTCAATCCACCATTTTTGTGGAATTTGAAGACGACGACCCGGACGTCGATAAGGCGCAGATTGCCCTGAAAAAGGTCTTTGGGATTATGAATCTAACCCGAGCCTACCGGGGAAGTTACGATTGGGAAACGTTGAAAACGCAAACGGCAGACTACGTTGCCCCTGCCTTACTGCGCGCAAAGACCTTTAAAGTGGATTCCCGACGGTCGGATAAAAAATATCCGATGAAGACCCCGGAAATCTGTATGCGGATGGGGGAACATCTTCTCAACGAATTTCCCCATCTGACCGTGGACGTTCACGACCCCGACGTTGTGGTTTCCATTGAAATCCGGGACGGAAACGCCTATATTCACACCAATCCCGAAAAGGCCGCGGGAGGATTGCCCGCCGGCACGGGAGGACACGGAATGTTGATGCTGTCCGGGGGAATTGACAGCCCCGTAGCCGGATACGTGATGGCAAAACGGGGGTTGAAAATTTCCGCCGTCCACTTTGAATCTCCTCCGTACACCAGCGAACGGGCGAAGGAAAAGGTTCTGACGTTAGCGAAAAAAATGAGCGTATATACCGGTCCGGTGGACCTTTGGGTGGTTCCCTTTACCGAAATTCAGGAGGCCATCCGCGATACCTGTAAAGAAGACTTGTTCACCATCATTATGCGCCGGGTAATGCTGAAAATTACCTGCAAACTTGCCCGGGAGAAGAACGCCCGTTGCATCATCACCGGGGAAAGTCTGGGACAAGTGGCGTCCCAAACTTTGGGGGCAATTCAATGCACCGACAATGCCGCAGACCTGCCGGTCTTCCGTCCTTTTATCGGCTCGGATAAGCAGGAAATCGTGGACATCGCCCGGGCTATCGACACCTTTGAGACCTCGATTTTGCCCTACGAAGACTGTTGTACCGTCTTTACTCCAAAACACCCCAAGACCAACCCGTATTTGGAAGAGGTTCTGGAAGAAGAAGCAAAACTGAATCTGGATCAACTGACCAAAGATCTGGTGCCGGAGTACGTACGCGTCACCCCCTGGAACTGAACAACAAAAAAGCCAAGTTACAACGCGTAACTTGGCTTTTTTACTGATGCAATCGTATCAACCGTCTTTTAATTCCTTCACGGAATGTTTCGGTTCGTTGGGACGTTCCAGGTAACGGAACAATTCGTCCGCATCTTCGGTGACGTAGAACAAATCCAAACAACTTTCCCGAATAAATTCCTGTTGAATGGCGGTGCGAAGAAAAACCATCATTTCATCATAATAGCCGTTGATATTGTAAATGGCGATGGGTTTCTCGTGACGGCACAATTGTTTTAACGTAAGAATTTCAAAAAATTCTTCGAAGGTTCCGATCCCGCCGGGAACTACGATAAATCCGTCGGAATTATCTTCCATAATCTGCTTGCGTTCCCGCATCGTTTCGGTGTAAACCAATCGGTCGCAAAAATCACAAAGAGCTTCCACGCCCTCTTCCCGGAAAAATTCGGGAATGACGCCGAAAATTTCTCCGTTTGCAGAACGAACGCCCCGGGCAGCCGCCCCCATCAAGCCGTTTGCTCCGCCACCGAAGACCAACGAGTGCCCCCGTTGGACCAGTTGTTTTCCCAAACGTTCCACGGTCTCCACGTACATCTTGTCAATGGTGGTGGATGCCGCACCGTATACACAAAGTCTCATAAATTTCTCCTTTGCGGATTATCATAGTTTTATTATATCATACAATAC
Organism: Eubacteriales bacterium; assembly: GCA_045542115.1. Classification (GTDB taxonomy): domain Bacteria; phylum Bacillota; class Clostridia; order Oscillospirales; family UBA644; genus RGIG995. The sequence continues at coordinate 26,346 of JAZQKK010000007.1, read as the reverse complement.
GCCGAATGTCAACGGATTATTCAGTACACCGGTTTCAAAAAATAAAAAACCGTAAAATCCAATGGATCTTACGGTTTTGCACATTATACGAACAAATCAATCAACGCCGGAATTCCGTACGAGATGACGGCCATAATCACAGCCGCAAGAAAGACTCCTAAGGTAGCCGCCAGCCAAGACCGCTTTTTGTCCAAATTCAAAAGGGCGGCAATCAGGCTTCCGGTCCAGGCCCCTGTACCGGGCAGGGGGATACCCACGAACAAAAGAAGCCCCCAAAAAGATGCTTTTCGAATCTTCTCACTCTTCTTCCCCGTGGCCTTGGTTTCCAACTTTTCCACCATTTTACGGAAAATCTTCCGCTGTTTCATCCAAGAGAAAATCGGGGTAATCAGCCATAAAATGAAGGGAATGGGAATCACGTTCCCCACGATGCATATCGCAAAAGCCTTGAACAAATGAAAACCGTACAGGCTTGCGATAATCATCCCGCCCCGCAATTCCAAAATGGGAATCATCGAAACGATAAAAACAATCAACTCCGGAGGTAAAAAGCCGGACAGAGCCTCGTTCATCCAATTCGCAATGGCTTCGGTCATATACTTCTCCTAATCAATACAAAACCCTGCCTCGATCGAAGCAGGGTCTGATAAACGGTTTGATTATTCGGCGGCGAATTCAGCAGCCAGACGGGACTTTTTACGAGCCGCGCAGTTCGCGTGGATCAAACCCTTCGAGGCAGCCTTATCAACCAAGGAATAAGCCTTCTGAAGATTTTCCGGGGACTTTTCCGCTTCAAGAGCTTTCAGCTGAGTGCGGAAAGCAGACTTCTGCATTTTGTTTTGCAGGTTCTTCGTCTGATTCACCAAAACACGTTTCTTGGCAGATTTAATGTTGGGCATCTGCATTCACCTCCGTTATTCATTCCGGGAGTAATCCCCGTTCAATTCATATTCAGCACGATATATTATATCATAAATTTACGAAAGATGCAATAGTTTTTTTTCATAAAAAACGGAATTCTTTGTGAACTTTTAAGTCGAACGGGAATTATTTCGCCTCGTAAATCTTCATATCGCCTTTTTTGACCCATCCCAATTTCCGGAAAATTCCGTCAAAGGCCAAGGTCAGGCAGGCGGGAAGAATAAAGTGCATTACCACAAGTTCCAAAAGGAAAATCCAAAAGGGCGTAGAAGAACTCATTGCATCGTAGGCGTTAAACTGTCCCACAAGGCCGCTGGTTCCCATTCCCGCACCCATCGGGGTATTGGTCATTTTCAGCACGGCGGCAGAAATCGGACCCAACACGGCGGAGGCCAGGGTAGGAGCAAGCCAAATGGCCGGACGGCGGACGATGTTGGAGAATTGAAGCATCGAAGTTCCGAACATCTGAGAAAGGGTTCCGCCCAAACCGTTATCTCGCCAAGAAGCAACGGCAAAGCCCACCATCTGACAGCAACAACCCACACAGGCAGCCCCGGCGGCAATCCCGTCCAACCCAATCATAATACAAAGAGCGGCGGAAGAAATGGGAGCGGTCAAGGCCAACCCAACGATAACGGCAATCGCGATTCCCATCCAAACCGGTTGAAGCTCGGTAGCACTGTTAATCAAGGCTCCCAGCGCGGTCATAAACTTACTGAGCCAGGGACCGACGAAGATTCCCACCAATCCACCGGAAATAATGGTGATCAACGGAGTGATAACGATATCAATCTTGGTCTTTCCCGCAAGGAGGTTTCCAATCTCAGCCCCAACAACGGCGGCGATAAACGCCCCGACGGGACCTCCGGCAACGTACCCGACTGCACCCACGGCGGCGGCAGAGAACATCGTCAACGGCTTTACCTTCAATCCCCAAGCCACGGCAATCCCGATAGCAGCCCCCACCACGTAGTCGTTTTTGACCACGGCGGCGATGTCGTTCAAAACGGAAAGTCCGGGGATTTTCCCAAACTGGGAAATGATAAGCCCGATAATCAAAGAAGAAAACAACCCCAGGGCCATTGCACCCAGAGCATCTACGAAATAGCGTTTCAGAATTTTTTTCACAGCATCCATAATCTTTTCATCCTTCCTTAATTTTCTACATTATAACATATTTTTCTCAAAAATACAAGTGATTGAAAGCATTTTTTCTATTTCGATGGGAATTTGGGGGATAAGTGAGATATTTTTGGGCAAAACAGAAAAAAAGGAGTGATTTTTTTGTTCCAGCACCGCACGGACTTAGCCATTGAAGCGGCACAGCTTCAACATTTAACCGAAAAAGACGGATTTTTGGAGACCGTCTCCCCCGGGGAGATTCCGGTTTCCCGCGTGCGCATTATTAATGAAAACGCCGCAAAACTGACGGGAAAACCGATGGGAAATTACGCCACTGTTTTTTTTGACGGAGCCTTTTCCGACGACGAGTTATTCGACCGAGCGGTGGACCGGACGGCAGAGGTCTTGCGGGAATTTTTGAAGGGAGCCCCTTCGGTGATGGTCATTGGTCTTGGGAATGCGGAAATGACGGCCGACGCCTTAGGACCGTTGACCGTAGACCGCCTCATCGTTTCCAGACACTTAAAACAGCAATTGCCCGAACTGTACCGCGAACTGAATCTGCGGGAAGTCTCCGCCCTTCGTCCGGGGGTACTGGGACAAACGGGAATTGAAACGGCGGAATTGATTCGGGCGGCGGTAGACACCGTCTCCCCCGGCGCCGTCCTTGTAGTGGACGCCTTGGCTTCCCGACGGGTCAAGCGATTGTGCGCCACGGTGCAGATCAGCGACACCGGAATCACCCCCGGTTCCGGTGTCGGGAATCATCGGGCCAGAATCGACCGTCAATCCCTGGGAATCCCCGTCATCAGCCTGGGGGTTCCCACGGTGGTGGATGCGGCGACCCTGACGGCGGACGCCCTGCAAAAAGTACGAACCAAAACCGGAGACCCGGACCAAGCATCCCTCCTCAATACCTTGACCGAAGACGAAGGAGACTTTCTGCGGGAAATTTTAGGGGACTACGAAAATAATATGGTGGTCACCCCCCAAGACATTGATGCTCTCATTCAACGAACGGCAAAACTCATCTCCGAGGCGGTCAACAAGGCGATTCACGGCATTGACAGGGAACAAATCGACGCTTTGACCGGTGTATAAATCGTCAGCGGAAGGAATACACTATTGGTATGACAGCGGACTCCCGGACCGCCGGGGGACCAAAACGGTCCGAAGGAGAAGAAAAGCAATGGCAAAATGGAAATTGGCACTTCTGTGCTCGGTTCTGGGAGCAATGATTACGGGGGTCATCCTATGCTGTTCGGGGATCATCCCTGTCACAGCCCTGTCATACGGTGTGGGACCGCGGATACGCTCTCTGTCCGTCCGGTCGCTTACCGGAGTACTGCCGGCTCTTGGGCCGATTCCTCAAAGTGGGGAGGAGTCGGCTCAGGAATCCGAAGTCCAAACGGAACTTCCTGCTTTTTCCGAAGTCCCCGTTTTTACGTCGGTTGATTACTCCATCGCCGTCCCGAAAGCACCGGAAGGAGCAGACCCCATTGTGGTAAAACAGTATCCGTCGTCGGTCACGATCAATAATTCTTCCAAAAAAGAAATCAACGTCGACGCCCTGCTTAAAAGGGTCCCGGACCTGGACCTTTCAGGAGAAGGTCCGCAGATTTTAATCGTACATACTCACACCTCGGAATCGTACAACGAAACGGGGCAGGATTGGTACTCCGGTCAAGATACCAGAACCACCGACAACAGTCGGAATATGGTCCGGATGGGAGAGGTCTTATCCAACACCCTCTCCCAAGCGGGCTATCAAGTGATCCATTGTCAAAAGCGGCACGACGAGGATTTCAATGCATCTTACGGCAAATCCCTGAGAAGCGTCGCGGAGTATTTGGAAAAATATCCCTCCATTGCCTTGGTCATCGACCTGCACCGGGATTCTTTGATTGGAGACAGCGGCACGAAATACCGTCCCACCGTAACGATTGACGGCGAGCCCACCGCCCAGGTAATGTTTTTGATGGGCGTGGGGAACGATACTTATCCTCATCCTACGTGGGAAGACAATCTTTCTTTGGCGTTGCGGATTCAAAAGCAAGGGGAAGCGTCCTATCCCGGATGGATGCGTCCACTTCTCGTCCGGCCTTTGCTTTATAACCAGCACCTCTCCCCCGGAGCAATGCTGGTGGAATTGGGAGCGTGCGGAAATTCCCCGGCAGAAGCGGAAGCCGCCGCCCGTCGATTTGGAGAAGTCTGCGCCAAGGCCCTGGACCAAATCCGAAAGGAGCAAGGATGAAACGAATTCTCTGTATTCTCTTAATCTTGACCTTATCGATTCCCTTTCGGAGTATAACGTCAAAGGGGGAAACGGTTTGCAGCGCAAAATCAGCCATCGTGATGGAGTCCACGTCCGAAGAAGTCTTGTTTGAAAAAAATGCCGACCAACCCTTGCCGCAAGCCTCCACCACCAAAATTATGACCGCATTGGTGGTATTGGAATCGGTAGAAACGACTCAAATCCTTACCGTTTCGGAAAAAGCGGCTGCGGTAGAAGGGTCTCAGTTGGGGCTGTGCGCCGGAGACCGGGTCAGCGTTTCGGACCTGCTCTATATTTTAATGTTAAAATCAGGCAACGACGCCGCAGAAGCCTTAGCGGAAGGGGTGGCAGGAAGCGTTTCCGGATTTGTAGAAAAAATGAACCGGAAGGCAGAAGGAATGGGACTAAAAAACACTCGGTTTGAAAATCCCCACGGACTTCCCGCAGAAGGGCACTACACCACCGCCCGGGATTTGGCCCGGCTGACGGCGGCGGCATTGGAGAATCCTCAATTCCGAGCCATCGTATCCACAAAACAAATCACCCTTACCTATAAAAATGCAGTTCTTTCCAATTCCAATAAATTGCTGGATTCCTGTCCGGGAATCTTCGGCGTAAAAACGGGATTCACGAAAAAGGCCGGCCGCTGTCTGGTCTCCGCCGCGGAACGCAACGGGGTCTCGCTAATTTGCGTAACGTTAAACGACCCCAACGATTGGCAAGACCACGCGGCCCTTTACGAAGATTCCTTTTCCCGGGTGGAACGGCGGCTCATCCTGGCAGAACAGGAGTATGCCGGTATCGTACCCGTCTTGGGGGCAACGGGGGTAACGGTCCGAAATTCTTTACCTCTGTCCGTAGTAACGGTGGACGGAGAAGCCATTGCCTATACCTTGGTTCCCAAAACCGTTCCCCGAATCTTTCCGCCGGTTGCGAAAGGGCGGACGCTGGGATATCTTCAAGCCGTTGCGCAAACCGGACGGGTATTTTCATCAACGCCCCTGAACACCGTTACGGCGATAGAACAAGAAAAAGAGGAAAGAACCTATTTCAGCTCTTTCCTCTTACAATTGCGAAAACTGTGGCGGGCACTTACTTCAAAAACTGCTTTTTGAAGCGGCGCTCGTGCTCCGACTGACTTCTCTGACGGCGGTTGCGGTAGGCGGCCGCCGTTGCGGATTTTTGGGCGGAAGATTTTTTAATTTTACGAACGTAGGGAATCCCGACGCTGTTCAGCAGGGATTCTTTTTCTTTTTCGGTCAAAGGACGGTATTCCCCCGGCTCCAAATGGCCGATTCCCACCGCGCCTTCGGCGATACGTTTCAGAAGCATTACTTCCAATCCGAGCACTTCACAAATCCGGCGGATTTCCCGGTTTTTCCCTTCGGTGATGGTGACGTGAAGCACGGTTTTTCCTTCCGATTCCTTCTGCACCTGAACTCCGGCGGGCAAGGTCTTTTCTCCATCGTCCAAAACCACCCCTTCCCGGAACCGGGTCAACTGGTCCAGGGAAACCTCCCCCCGGACGGTAACGCGGTAGGTCTTGGGAACGGCGTGGGAAGGATGGGTCAACCGCTGCGCCAAATCCCCGTCGTCGGTCAAAATCAAGAGTCCCTCCGAATCCCGGTCCAACCGGCCTACGGGATAGACTCTCCCTTTAATTCCCTGAATCAGGTCCGCAACCACGCTCCGGTCATCCTGAGCCTTCATCGCAGTAATAACGCCCCGGGGCTTGTAGAAGATAAAGTAGCGCTTTTCTGCGGCACGCGGGCGAATCCGTTTTCCGTCGCAATAAACCGAATCGGCAATGGGGTCTACGTCCATTCCGATCTGGGCAGGCTTTCCATTGACAGTAATACGGCCTTCCCGAACCAGTTCTTCTGCGGCTCTCCGGGAACAAATCCCGCTTTCCGCAACAAATTTTTGTATTCTCAAAATCAAATTCCTTTCTTGCAATGACATCCCGTCATAGCGTTAAGAATCACTCGTTTCCTGCGCCGGGGTTCCACCGTCGGAAGCACCCGACTGTTGGGGCGTTCCGGAATCGGTAGCGCCGCCACCCCCCGAATCGGTGGGATTTCCGCCGTCGGTGGGCTTCCCGGTAACTCCCGTATCACTGGGAGTTCCCGTGTCGGACGTAGCAGTGTTCGTTCCGACACCGGAAGAAACCGGCTGTGTAGCCGTCTGTGTCGAGACGGGTACCGACGATGTTCCCGTATCGGTGGGTGTTCCGCTGTTGGTGGAAACGTTGGTGGATGCACCGCTTCCAGTGGAAACGGCCGGTGTATCGGTGGCAGGAGTCTTCGGCGCGTAAGCGTGAGGCGTTGCCGAAGGGGGATGTGCTGTGCAAATGCAGTTTGCCACGTGTCCGTAGCGGGACAGGGCCGGGGTGTCTCCTTCCGGCACCATATTGGTATAGACCGGTAGAGAGTCGCTCACGAAAAGAATATTTTCCGCCGTCAGACGGGGACAGATATATCCCGCGTCCCCAATCTTCACCGAAGCGGGGAAAGAGCGGTCGATATCCACGTAAGTCTTCAACGTGGCGGTGGGACAACCCTCGTGGGCAATTTTTCCCGACGCGTCGCAGACGTAGAGTTGATGGTGAACGTTACAGGTCTCGGTGGGCTGGGTTCCCTCTTTATAATAGAAGGTCTCCACGCAGGCCCCCTGTTGGTCGGTGGCACAGAAGGGACCGGGCAGTTTTCCGCTCTTCCAACAAACGGAACAAGCCACGATGCCGGACGGCTGTTTAAAGGTCTTTTCTTTGGCTTCTTTCAGTTCATAGACCTTGGTCATTACCCGATTCCAGATGGTGAAATGGTGGGTATTGTTCAATTCGCTGGGCGTATCGTAACCCCACCAGATACCGGCCAGATATTCCGGTGTAAATCCAATGAACCAGCGGTCTTTATACGACGTTGTGGTCCCCGATTTCCCGGCAGTTTCAATGTTTTTAAGTCTTGCGGCCGGGGCACTGCTGTTGACAGCAGATTTCAGAATGTCGTTGACGATAAACACGGTCTGTTCCGAATAAACCTCTTCCCGTTCAATGGGATTTTCCAAAACTACCTTTCCGTCGTATCCCACAATCCGGGAATAAGACCGATAGCCGGTATACATTCCGTTTCCGGCCAAGGTGGTATAGGCGGTGACCATTTCCCGGAGGGAGACCCCGTCGGTCAACGCCCCGACAGACAAGGGCGCCAGGGAAGCGGCGTCGTCCTTGGTCAAAGTCGTAAAGTGCAGGGAATTGACCATAAAGTCAAACGACGTTTGAATCCCGACGTTCTTCAACCCCCAAGCGGCGGGGGCGTTCAAAGACATTGCCAAAGCCCGTTTTACCGAAATCAGACCGGTGTAGGTCTGGTCGTAGTTGCTGGGCCAGAATTTCTTTTCAGCTTTGTCGTAGGTGACGGGAATATCGTCAATGGTAGAGCCGGCCGTAAAAATGTCGTGCTCGATGGCGTAACCGTACACGCTCAAAGGCTTAATGGACGAACCGGGCTGACGCACGGTATCCACGGCACGGTTCAAACTGAGAGACCGGGTTTTTTCACCCCGTCCTCCAATCACACCGAGAATATCCCCGGTATCCGGGTCCATAATCATCATCGCGACCTGGGGAACTTCGGTCTCCCCTTTGTCGTTGACGATGGTGTCCTTGGCGGAACCGGCATACTTAAAGTTTTCTTCGTTGGAGAAATGCTCTTCCATCATCGTCTGAATGGAAGGATTAACGCAAGAATAAATTTGCAGACCGCCGTGATAGAGAAGATTGGTGGCTTCCGCTTCGGTATATCCCTTTTCCTCTTGCAGGTCTTTCAAAACGTCCCGAAGGACCATATCGGTATAGTAATTGTACAGGAAAATTCCGTCTTCTTCCGATTCGGTCTCTTCCTTTTTCGCCGCAAGGTCTACCAATTGCAGTTCCTGTTGGGAATATTCGTCGTATTCCTCCCGGGTCAGATATCCTTGCTCGTGCATAAACCACATCGTGTCGTTCCGGCGTTTTTTATTGTTCTCCGGATTCAGATAGGGGTTAAACGAGTTGGGGGATTTGGTGATACAAATAATGGCGGCCCCTTCGGCGACGGTCAGTTCGCTGACGTCCTTGCCGAAGTAAATATCTGCGGCCGCGGAAATTCCGTTGGCACTCTGACCGAAATATACGGTGTTCAGATAGTATTCCAAAATCTGGTCTTTGTTGTACCGGCGTTCGATATACAAAGCCTGCAACATTTCTTTTACTTTACGCCCAATGCCGTAATCGTCATCCCCGGTCATATTTTTGATGACCTGCTGCGTCAACGTAGAACCCCCGGATGCACGGTCGCGGCTTCCGGTGACCTTACTCATCGCATATTCAATGATCGCTTTTACCGTACGGATGGGGTCTACGCCGCTGTGCGTATAGAACCGCTGGTCTTCCAGGGCCACGGTGGCGTCTTTGACGTGTTGGGGAATTTCCGTATCAGAAACCCAAACGCGGGTCCCGGATTTACTCTGAATTTCCTGATAAATATAATCTTCCCCGGTCACGGGGTCGGTGGCGTAAATAAAGGACGAATAGTCTAAATCCATCGATGCAAACCGTTCGTCCAACTCCGTATCGGAGAAGGAATAGACCACCGCCGCGGCCACACCAAGAGCAATGACACCCACGATGCAGAGAATCAAAAAAGTGTTCAAAACGACAAAGCCAAACCCGTGCCAGAATTTTGCGGCCCCGGTAAGGCGTTTGGTATAGTGTTCCGGGTCGGAAACCCACAACGGGACCTGTCCTTCCGGGAATTGGGACGGGTCAGGCAGGCGTTTTTTTCGCAAAGCCATCGGGTCGTTTATTTTACGCATAAAAGCCAAAAATCCCGCTTTCAACTGCGCGCCGAAAGACTCCGCGGACGAACGGGATTTCCCGGCCTTCTTTTCTGCCTCCCGGCGACGGGACCGAGAACCGACTTCCGGCTCTTGATTGTTGCGACGGGAAGAATCATCGTACCGACTCAAAGCAAAAACCTCCTTCGAAATGGGAGAGATCATTTCGTATATAAAAATACATTATATATTATACACTATTTTTTCCCAAATTGCAAGAGGTTTTCCGCATTTAACACATTAAATTTTAATATTACACACAATTAAGAACAATTACTCCAAAGCGTAGCCCCTTTCCCACGATTTTGAAATCACGGAGCTGATTGACGGAACTCTCGATTTTCTCCTCGGCACGAATGCGAAAAACAACGAAATGCTTAACCGATAAAAAATGCCTATGACACGTTCGTGTCATAGGCATTTTTTTAGGGTATAACAGAATCATCCGTTATTTCTTCCGTTGTCACCGCAGCCGCATCCCCGGACGAGGTACGAAGAACCTTTTCTTGCCTGCGTCGAAGCAGAATCACAACAATCCTGTCCGTCGTAAAGGGTAAAACTGTCCAGACCGCAGGTGCAATCGTCCTTCCATTCCCCGGCTTGAACCATCATCAGGGTATTCCGGGTCACTTCGGCGAAGACCAGCGGCGTGATGCCCAGCGTAGCGGTCAAATTGATAATGACGCCGTTGCAGGGGTCGGTATCATCGGTCGCCGTCACCGTCAGCTGGGGATTGATAACCTGCGCCGTGCCTCCGAACCGGAAGGACAGCACGGGAGCATTTCCGTAGGCAACACAGGGGATGTTGGCCTCGGCAATGGCAAAGGACGTGACCTGTTCCGCCGGCAAAAGCAAGGTTTCGTTGTTGGCAATATAGACCTTGAACCGATACAGCCGTCCGCAGGAGCGAACGACCCCTTCAAAGCCAAACCGAACCCGAAATTCCAAAGAACCGATGTTTTGTAACAACACGAAAGCCTGGGAAGGCAAACATTGTGCAGCGCAGACCGGATTGGTCAGCTCACCGATAATATTGGAGAGGTCCGCCGTAAACCGACCGTTGGATTGGGTCACGTCAGCCACGGGAAGACCGTTGACCGTTACGTTTTCCGGGGTGATGACCGCAGAGGGTTCCCCGGGAGCCGTGGTTTCGTCTACCGAGAAACAGTCCAACTGAACGTAGGATTTCTGAATCTCAAACACCGCGTCTTCCGATAATCCCGTGCCGCAACAACAGGCGTTACCGGAGCAGGGAGTCAATTCGTAATCACTGACGAAATTGTCAGGGGTATCCGCAGTATTTAAGGGATAAAAAATAGAAGACCCGGTGGCCTTGTGAGCGGAGAAAATCTTATCCGCGTAAATGGCGGTAGGAGTTTGCTTCTCCCAAGAAAGATTTCCGGCACAGAAAGGCTTGCCGCAAACGGCAGAATCGGGACAGGACAGAATAGGGGTCGCCTGAACGGCGTCGCAATTATTACATTTCACAAAAGAAGACCGTCCTTTTCGGTAAATTACATATCTTGCGATATGTACCGGGCCTTCATTTCATCTTATGTTCAAAGGCGAAAAAAGTTGAAAAAAGGCGCCGTAACAAACGACGCCTTTTCATATTTAGATTTTCAGGGACATTGCTTCTTTGATCTGGCCCACGGTTTCATCACCAATCTTGTTGGCGCGGTCGGAACCGGAATTGACGATTTCTTTCACCTCGTCCATATGGGCTTCGTAATAAGCTCTGCGTTCCCGGAAGGGGTCCAGAAGACCGTTCAGTTTTTCCGCAAGACGCTTCTTGCAGGCCACACAGCCAATCTGTCCGGCTTTACAGCGTTCACAGATATCTTCGTATTCTTCTTCGTTGAATACCTTTTGATACTTACTGACAGCGCAAACGTCGGGATGTCCCGGGTCCTTTGCCCGGATACGGGAGGGGTCGGTGACCGCCAAACGAATTTTCTCGTTGATGACTTCGGCGGGGTCGGAAAGATAGATGGCGTTGCCCAGGGATTTTCCCATCTTGCTGTTTCCGTCCAATCCCATCAAACGGGTACAGGAAGAAAGCATTGCTTTGGGTTCCAGAAGTTTCGTGCCGTATAAATCGTTCATCCGGCGGACCAATTTCCGAGCCACTTCGATGTGGGGCAACTGGTCTTCTCCCACGGGAACCAATTCCGCGTTGCAGAAGGTAATATCCGCCGCCTGGCTGACGGGATACCCCAAAAAGCCGTATGTCATATCGTTATATCCGTAATTGGCCGCTTCGGTTTTAATGGTGGGATTGTGCCGCAAAGTATTGACGCTGATGAGCATCGAATAAAAGACCGTCAACTCGGCAATCGCCTTAATCTGGGACTGCTGAACGAAGGTGACTTTGTTGGGGTCCAGCCCCACGGAAAGATTATCAATCGCCACGTTGTAAATACTTCCGTTGATGAGAGAAGGATTCTCAAAGTGGGTGGTCAACGCCTGAATATCCGCCATTAAAATAAAGGTTTCATAATCGTCTTGAAGACGAACCCGGTTCTGCAAACTGCCCACGTAGTGCCCCAAATGGAGTTTTCCGGTGGTGCGGTCTCCGGTCAAAATACGTTTCTTTTGTGCCATATCAAATAATCTCCGATTCCTTGGTTTCTGATACAATATAGTACATTATATCACATTCGTTTCAAAAAATCAAGTGCTTTTTTCATTTTCTTCTTCTGACTGAGGACCCAGCAACGACTCTAACTCCCGTTGGGTCTGATTCGTGTCATAGGTTCGGTAATAAAGAAGCAGAATGTCCCCTTGGGAAAGGGTGGCACCCCCGTGGGCTGCGGAGTGGTTCCGGTCAATAGATAAGACCTGACACCGGGGCGGCCATAAGATATCCCGAACCTCTTTTCCGATCGCGAACGATTGGGGGCGTACGGTAAATTTTTCTTCCACGGTCACCATATTTTTTCCTTTGGCTTCGCTTTCTACTTTTTGGGAAAGGACCCGGTCGATAAAGCACTCGGTTCCCGTTAATTCGATTACCACGTAAGCAAAACAAACTCCCAAAATGACGGGAAGAACGTTTCCGATTCCCGACAAGGCTTCCAAGGAAAAAGCAATTGCCATCAGAGGCGTACGGGAAGATGCTCCGAGAAAAGAACACATTCCCACGATGACCATCACGCCGAAATACTCTTGCGACAAAAGTCCGGCGGCCATCAAACCCTTGCCCCACAAGGCTCCCAACAAAGCGCCGAAGGTGAGGGTGGGAAGGAATAATCCTCCGGTGACTCCTAAGTTATTCGCCAAAATCAAAAACAGAGAGCGGGCACACAAAAGCAGAATCAAAATCCACCACGCACCGTTGCCCCGGAAGGCTTCTTCCATCAAGTGATGGCCCGACCCGGTCATTCCCGGGAGCCACACACCCAACAGAGCCACACAAACGAACAGAAAAACAATCCGGACAACCGGGGGAATCTGCTTGTTTCCCTTTTTCAGCACGCTTCCCAAAAGACTGTACAACCGGGTAAACAACACGGCAAACAACCCGCAAAAAACACCCAAAAGAAGTGCCGTCCAGCAATGACGCAAGGGCAACGCCGGGCTTTGGGGGAAATCAAACAATTTCCAGGACTGCCCGGTCAGGGCAAATAACCCTCGCACCGTCAAAGCCCCGGACACAGCGGTCATTGCCGAAACCATCAAAAGCATCGGAGAAAACCGTCGATGGGCGTCTTCGAAAGCAAATAAAATCCCCGTCAAAGGAGCCCCGGTAGCGGCGGCAAAGCCCGCACTGGCACCCCCGGTCATTACGTATCGGTCCCAAGCGGGATGCCGGCGCCCCAACAGACGCACCGTCCCCTTTCCTACCGCAGTTCCGATCTGAACACTGGGACCTTCCGTTCCCAAAGGGATACCCCCCAAAAACGTAATCATCGACGAGGCAAACACCCCGAACAAACAAGAGACCCATCGAAAGGAAAGCAATCCCCGGACCCAACCAACCGAGGCCGGAATCCCGCCTCCGCGACAATCGGGAAGATACTTCCAAAAAAACCAGGAGATCAGTCCCAAAACCCCGGCGGCAAGAAGCAATAATCCCACACGGACGGGATGTACTCCCGCCCATTGATAGCCCATCGAAGACCAACGCCCCATCAAAGAGGCTCCCTGGCGGAACAGAAAAATCAAACTCCCTGCCACTACCCCGGTCGCACCGGAAAAGACCACGCAGGGGAACAAAATATTCGTCAGATACGTAACACGGTCCGATTTCATCCCGCTCTTCCTTTCAAGAACCAAAATATGTAGAAAATTCTTCGTCGGTCAAAGAAAAATACTGTTTCAAATCGGCTTTGACCACGTCGTCCCGAGCACCGTCCTTCACGTAATTGCGAATTCTGGCAATGGATTCTTCCCATCCGGCAACGGTTTTTCCCCACCGCTGCCGGTCCCGGGGAATTTCCGATTGAATGGACGAAATCAACCGGTCCAGGCTTTGATTGATATACGTTTCATTGAGAATCGTCTGCATCAATTCCCCGTACCGCTTCAAAAAGGCATCTCTGCCCCGGGGATGCTTCAACAGGGCGTTTATCAGAACCGCGTCGCCTCCGTAATTTTCCAAAGGCCAGGAGACAGGAGCCTCTTTGGTATAAAACGCCCAATCCAAATCAAAGAACATCCAACGCCATTTTCCGTCCCCGTGAGACGAACGAAACCGGCGAATATTCGCCAAATCCCGGTCTCCCAGATAAGAGCGACAGATATACCAATCCATCAAACTCTGCGCGTCAATCTGGGAACACAGATAATCGTAGGCCTCATCGGTGGTCATATCGTGGGAAGTAACGTAAGTTTTCAATGCGGTAAAATCCCGGGCGGACCCGGTCTGGGCATATCCCCCGGAAGAATACAACAGGTCCACACCGCCTTCCGGCAGATTTAAATGGTCGGACACGTACGTGTCGCTGAACCGTTCCCGCAGATAATAGATCCCCCAATATTCTCCTCCGAGATACAGAACCACGGGCTTCACAGCCTGGGCATACAAAGAAGTCGTTGTATCAACCAACGACGTGGCAAGCTCGTCCCGGAGAACAGCACTGCCCCAATCTTCGCTTCCCCCTTTGAGGAGAAGAGAATCAAACCGGTCAAAGGAGCGGTTTTCAAACAAAGGATAGACCAATTCTCCCGGACCGTATTGGGAACGGAACCGCAGTTGGAAATTCTGCTTGGCTTCTTTTCGACTGCCGTTGCCGTGCAAACGGAATCCGAAGGGCACGGAAAAGGCTTCCGTTCCGCCCTCCAAAAGGGTCACTTGTCCTTCGTATTCAAAATCTTGTTCAATATGATTGAGAATCCCCGTTTCTTCCCCCGTCAAACAATCCTGAGGAAGGGAAACGGAAACCACCGGAAGGTCGTGGGAAACGCCGACAAGATACGTATAAGCCGTCATTTCCCCGATACGGGTCTCGGTGGCACAGAAGGTGCGAATCGTGGTAACACCCTCCACAACAATGGGCTGACGGTACACCGAAGAGGCCGTGGTGGGGCGGCTTCCGTCCAGGGTATAATAAATCGTTCCCTCCCCGGACAACTCCACAGAGAGGGGTTGGGAATAGATCCCGGAAGGAAGATTCGCAAGGGGGACTCCCAGGGTCGCTTCGTATCCTTCCCCGTTTTCACTTCCGGGGGTGGGCACGGCAAAATAACGGTACTGTTTCCCTGCCCGTCCGTAACTTTCGTTTTCCGCAAGATCCGAGGGAAGGGTCAAGGCATCGCAAAACTGCCCTTGCCGGAGCAAATACACCGTTTCGCCCTGGGAAGAAAGTTTAAAGGGGGCGTGTTGCGTCCCTTGCGCCGGGTCTGCGGAACAGTAGACCACGAACCGTTCTCCCGGTTGCAAGGTCACCGCCGGGAAAGGATACCGGGAAGGTTCTTTCCGCTTATCGGTCAACGTATACAAAGAGAGGTCCACGGGCGTTCCCGAAGTGTTTGTCACTTCCACCCAATCGTATCCGCTTCCCGAAGATAATCCCTCCGTCAGAGCCAAGGGGGGCAGCGGTTGAGCATCCAAATAGGCCAGATACCCTTCTTTAGTATTTGCCTGCCCCGGAGTGGGATAGTCACAAACTCCCAGGAAGGAGAAGGATTCTCCGTTTTTGGATTCGGGATAAGCGAGGCGGGAGACTTCTTTGCCCCGAAACGTGAGATAGACCGTCTCTCCGGCAGAAGATAAATGAAAAGGAGCATCCTCCGGCAATGCCACCGCAAAATACTGACCTTCCGACAAAACCAGTCCGGTTAAAGGGAACGCATTGGGCTTGGAAAGGTCGTCGGTCAGGGCATATTGGGACAAATCCACGGTCCCTTCTTCCAGAGAATACAGTTCCACCCAATCCAACGTATGCCCCAGCGTGACCTTCTCATTGTCGGGCATCACTTCGTTGATGATAATATTTCCGGGCAAAACCGTTTCTTCTGCTTCATCGGTGGATAGGTCTGTGGAAGGAACCGAGGGAGAACTGCATCCAACCACGGAAAAAACGACGAACAATCCCGATAAAAACAAACTTAACCAACGTTTCATTCTGATTCCTTCCTTTCTTACGACGTCCTATAAAATATATTATACCACACCTTAGACGAAAAAGCAAGAAATTTGACAAATTTTCCGTATCCGACGGACAATTCGTTTTAAGAGTCATTTTGTAACCGATTCCAAAAAAACCGGATATTCTCCTAAAAAAGCCGGGATTTGTTCTTTACATTTCGTTTCTTTTTTGTTATAATAAAGAAAAAGGATTCAAGGAGAATGACGATGAGAGACTTTTTTTGCACAAATGCCCCCATTCGGTTTTTGTTCCCCATTGACGGGGACTGCATCAACGACAACGACGGAACGGTCGTGAAAGATGGGGTGATGATCTCCGTCTCGGTGCAAGCGCCCCAGGGCCACAAGGTCACCATCTGCGGAACCTCCGCAAAGGAAGAAACGGGGATTTATCGGGCAACCGTCCCGGTCATCGGTCACGACTGCATTCTTTCGGCAAAGGACGAAACCGACGGTACGGAATATTCCGTTACCGTTTTCCGATTGGACAATCCCATTGGCGGATACCGTCTTTCCTCGGATGACAACCTTATTTTTCTTTGTGACATCAACGACCACAAAGACGAATACCGGTCCATCTTTGAAAATCCGTATCTTGCAGTCTATAAAAAAGCCCACGATTTATACGGTGCGAAAGTCCACTTGAATCTGTTTTACGAATTTGACGAGAAATCCCGTTCCTTCTTTTCCGGAGACCGGGCCTATTTCAATCTCTCGATGATGACCGACAAATTCCGGGACGAATTTCGGGCCAATGCAGATTGGCTGAAATTTTCCTTCCACGCCAAGGGCGAATTTCCCCCCGAGCCGTACAAATACGCCGACGGGAAGACCGTGGAAGAAGACGCGAAGCAGATTTTAAATGAAATTCGTCGCTTTGCCGGACCGGAAGTTTTGAGCGGATGCACCACCGTCCATTTTGGTGAGGCCAATCAGGAAGGCGTCTCGACCCTGCGGAAGATGGGGTACCGGGCAATGACCGGTTATTTCGCCCCCACGGGAGCACCGGTGGCTTACTACGCGCCGAAAGAATTGATAGATTACGTCTACCATCGGGATTTCTGGAAAGATACCGAAACCGACGTTCTGTTCGGCCGTATTGATATTGTGTTGAACAGCAAGACCCACAAGGAAAATATGGAACTGCTGGAACAAACCGTTCAATCTCCCACCCGGGGAGGATTCGTTTCGGTGATGATTCACGAACAGTATTTTTATTCCGATTACAAATACTATTTACCCGACTTTGAACAAAGAGTCCTGGAACCTTGCAAATATTTGGCGGAACACGGATATCAGGGACGGCACATCAAAGACGTGGACCGTCTGGTAGGAGACCTGCCGCGCGTTGCAACCTTCTGAGAAATCCGTTCTATATCATAAAAAAAGACCCGAACAAGAGAATTCGCGTTCCTTGTTCGGGTCTTTATATTGCTATTTTACGAGGAAACAATACGTTCCTGCAACAACTTCAAAGGTGGCAATGCCGGACGCTTCGTCAAATTCCACGAAGGTGATTCCTTCGCCATCCGTAAGCCCCACACGGCCGTTGACCCACACGCCGTCGGGACGGCTCACCGGCACACGGACCGTCGCTGTGGTATTGGCAGGAACGGTGACTTGATATTGCCAACCGTCTTCCGTCTCTCTCATCTTGCTTATAATCTTACCGTAAGCAGAATCATAACAAGCCTCAACGTTGGGAAGAGATTTCTCTCGATGGGGGCAAAGAAGGATATGTTTAAATCCGGGGCGGGATTCGTCGTAACCAATGCCGGCCATTCCCCGGAACATCCAGGCAACCACACTGCCGTAACTGTAATGATTAAAGGAATTGGAGCCGGGCTTCAAACCGTAAAATCCATCTTCCACGGTATAGGAATTCCACCGCTCCCAAATGGTGGTTGCTCCCTGGTCTACCGAATAGAGCCACGAGGGGAATTCGTGTTGTAGCAACAACCGATACGCAATATCGCTCCGTCCGATTTTGGTCAACGTATGCATTAAAATCTCCGTTCCCAAAAAACCGGTACACAGACGGTAGCCGTTCCGCTCCATATTGGAAATCAATTGCTTTTTCACTGCATTGACCGAAGCCTCATTGGGCAAAAGGTCCAGATACAGAGCATACAGGCAGACCGACTGCACGTCCATATCCAACGTTCCGTCTTCACAAAGGTAATTACGCTGAAACAACGCCTTTTCCGTCTGGTATACAGCGTTATATTTCTCCACAACGGCATCGCCTTTCCCCAAAACTTTCGCTATTTTGGACATCAGCATCCCGTCCCAGGCGTAGTAGGCGATAGCCAACCGGTCAGAAACGTCTTGACCGTCGTTTTCCAACGACAACCAATCCCCGTAGGCTTCCACCTTCTCCCCTTTCGGGCTATTCAACGTGCCGTAGTTTCCCCCATTTCCCCGGGTGTTGGCCATATACGACTCCATAAACAGGACCATCGCATCCCAATTCTCCCGAAGAACCGTAGCATCCCCGTACATCAAATATAAAAACCAAGGAATCAGCACCACAGCATCCGCCCAACCGACCACGCCCCAGCGGGCACCGTATTTATATCCCGTGGGGGCAACGCCGGGAATCGAACCGGTTTTGGGGTCTTGAGCATCCCGGATATCCACCATATATTTTTCCAAAAAACTCTTGGAATCGTTCAGATAGCACCCGGCTTCCGCAAAATTTTGCGTATCCGCCGTCCAGCCTTGCCGTTCATCCCGTTGAGGGCAATCCACGGGCACGGAAAGATAATTGGAATACATTCCCCACCGGGCGTTGGAAATCAGTTGATTGACGTCTTTGTTACAGGTCTCCAAAACCCCGGTGTCGGCGTGGGCCGACGTGACCACTTGCCCTGCAATCCCATAAAACGTCACGGGCTTATCCGCGGTAATTTCCAAATAGCGGAATCCGTAGAAGGTAAAAGAAGGGTGATACCGTTCCCCCTGTTCCAGACCGGCAGCATAATAAATCGTCCGTCCCACCGTCTTGGTATTTTTGGTGTAATTGAAATTGTAAAGACTCCCCTCCGGTCCGTCGTTATTCCGGGAAATCTGCCCGTCGGCGTCGTTCAGCATTTCTCCGTGCTTCACGTAAATCCGGGTCCCCGGCTGGGTTTTCAATTCCAGATACTCCCATCCGGAAAAATTCTGGCCAAAATCCACCAACAACGTCTGCCCCGGAATCACAGTCACCCCGTTGGAGTCAATGGAGCTGTGGGTTTGGACCACGCGAATTTTTCCGTAAAACCCTTCCCGAGCCCCCTCAGCCCCCTGATAAACCGTTATCCCTTTGGGGGCGTGTTCCAAATCATTTCGGACGCAAACGGGAACTCCGTCCCAAGCGCATAATTTTCCGGTAAATTCGCCATTGAATTTGACCCCGTGCCAGTGACCGTCCTCATATCCCGGAAGCATCCAACGTCGATCCACGGCGGCGTTGTAAACTTCTCCCTCCCAAATGCCGGTGCCTTCCTGAACGGCAGAGGTCCGCAGCGCCTTCCAGTTACGGTCGGTGTTGATGACGGTAACGCTGCCATCGTCATAGGTAATGACCAACTTTGCCAAGTAGGCCGTTTCCCGGAAACAAAGAGACTCCGGCATCTGATACTGCACCACCGGTCCATTCCACCATCCGGTGGTGACTACGGAAGACAGGACGTTTTCCCTGCCGTTTTCCAGCATCCAGGTCACGTCGTAGGTACTGTAAAATTTCCGGTCTTCCATCTGAGTGTAGCCGGGCTTCAATTCTTCGTATTGAATCGACCCGTCGGGCAAGCGACGCCCCACCCGTTGGCCGTTGAGATAACTTTCATAAACTCCCAATCCGGAAGTATACAGTCTGGCCTTCACGATAACGGCGTCTGCTTTGGCGGTAAACGACCGGCGATAGGCAGGAAGATTCGTGGATTTTTCCCCGGGATAACTTCCTTCGTCAAGGGTAATCCATTGGGTATCGGCAAAAGCATCTTCTTCTAACAGTCCCGTTTCAAACGTCGTTTGAACGGCAGGAGTCTCTGCCCCATCTTCCGTCTTTATTTTTACGGATACCATATACTTCATAGCAGATTGCAACGCCTCGCCAGCGTACAAAATCCCCACGGAGAGGTCACATTCCACCCATCCGGTCTCCCAGACGATGCTTTCTTTCTCGTCGACGACGGTAATGGAATAGGACGTTTGCCGTGCTCCAATTTTTCCAGACTTCATTTTCCAACGGAACACCGGACGGACATCCAAGCCCATCGGTTCGCAAAGCCCATTGACCTGTAAATCGTAAACTTCGGCAGTCGAGGTCCAATCTCCCATAAAGTCTCTCCTTTTTTGGATTCAAAAAACTCATTTCCTTATTTGGCTTTATTATACCATAAAACAAGAGATATCTGCCACGCCTCCACATTTGCGAAAAAAAATCCCTCACACGATCGGTGTGAGGGATTTCTTTGCTCGTTGCACCGAAAAAGATATCGGTATAATCACTTATTTGACATAGAACGCTTTGATATCCTTTATTCTATGTTCCCCATTAGAGGCATTTATTACAACCTCGTATTTTGTGGCACGAATCGGGCTGAACTTGCAGATCACCTTGTGTCCAACCGTTTTTCCCTCAAATACCTGTATTTTTTTCTTCTTGAAGCGGGGAAGATATGCATATACGGAGAAAGAGGTGATCCTTTGGCCCTGGGTAAGGTCCTCACTGATAACAATGGTATTGGAAAGATTCTTTTCGGCGGGAATTTCCCAGGAGGGTTCGTTCATTTCCTCGTGGTTAACGGTGTAAGTATCGCCCTCCTTTATGGGGGCGGAAAAATCCAGCGGTTGGCCGTAAGAAGCTCTGATCCGCTCTCCAAGCGCAAGGAAGCGTTCCGTGTCTTCCTCCGGAAGAAGGCCACGGCGGTCTGGTCCGATGTTCAAAAGAAAGTTAGAACCGTGTCCCACCGACATTTCGTACATACCAAAAAGTTCATCCACCGATTTGAGTGTTTCCTCGTTTTCATCACAGAACCAAGTGTTGCGTATTTTACAGTCACACTCTGCCGGCAGAAACATAGCCGACGATAATTTTTGTTCCTCTGTTGAAAGCTCAGAGAAATCCGTACTGCTTACAACAAGCGGGTTGTTTAAGGAAGCATATCCGTCCTCGTTGCCGATCCAGCGCACGCCCGGACTCCATTCCGGATCGCAGAAGGTGAGAATATCAGGCTGATATTCATTGATTGCCTTAACTATGCGAGCTTTATCGTATTCGTGCCCTTCAGAACCACAACCATCAAACCAAAGATAGTCTATCTTACCGTATCCGGTAAGAAGCTCTCGAATCTGGTTTATAAAATACCCGTCGTATTCTTCAGCGTTTTTGAAGCTGATAGCATATTTTCCCCATTGCGCAGGAGAATAGTATAGCCCTACTTTCAACCCTACCTTGCGACAGGCATCAACAAATTCACGGACAACGTCACCCTTGCCATCTTTCCAACGTGATCCTGCAACGCTGTATTCAGAGTACTTGGTAGGCCAAAGAGCAAAGCCGTCGTGGTGCTTGCAGGTCAGAATGGCATAGGTTGCGCCGCCTGCTTTTGCCGTTTTAAGCCAATTTTCACAGTCAAGCTCGGTGGGATTGAATGCTTCCATAGGCATTTCTTTTCCGTCCCAATCCTTGTGCCCGGGAAAAAATGAGCGAATCCCGAAATGGAAGAAAACGCCAAATTCCCAATCCAAAAATTCAAGTTTCTTTTTATCGCTGTTCATCTGCATTACCTCGTTTACAGTATAGTTATTAAAAATCCTTTTTCACAATACTTCTCTAAAAAGATAGAATCACAGATGAAAGCCGAAGCCTGCACCTGAAAACAGATATATTATACACCCTTTGCTGGAATTTGTCAAGGGTTCTTATTGAAAAAACAAGTACTTACCTCTCTACTACTTATGTTTTAATAATATCGAAATCAAAGATTTGTAATATGTTTTAGTTCAAAGCCTTCCAAAGGTCTTTTGGGGAAATGATATCTTTTGAAGTGCACCTTGAAAAATGACACGAAAAAACCCAGAAACCGTTGTGGTTTCTGGGTTTTCCAAACCGATATCTTTTTTGGTTCGCATTGTTGGCACGTCGCACCGATTTGGATATCGTATTTTTTATAATCTCTTGACAAATTAAATTCTTTGTGATATACTAATTCGCGGCTTAAAGATGAATATGCTTATTAAAAACGGAAAGAATGGAGATTTGATCATGATTAAAGGAAAACACGATTATGATTTCAGAAACCGCAGTTACATTGCCACGAATTTGCTCACACCTACGCCCAACGCCGCGGAGTTTGCAGGCTGCTCAATAGACGAAAGTTGGGAAGTTGTTGCTCCGATATCGGATTCGAGACTCGTTCGCTATTTTTTGGGAGACCTCTGCAATTTTCTTGCTGATGCTTTTGGTGTATGTATTAGAGTGCGTAAAGTTAAGGATCTTTCGGAATACATTGCTTCGCCCGCAAAACGAATTATTCTCTGTGACGAATTACAGACCGACCGTTTTTCTGTTACGTCGAATATGGCGGCAGCGTTTAAAATTGATATTACTTCCGACTCGATTATCATCATCGGCAAGACCGAACGAGGCACAGCGCAGGGTGTATATTATATCGAAGACAAAATGAAACTTCGCGGCGAAGCGCGATTGGTTTGCGAATGCTGCGAACACGCCCCGAAGTTCTCTCCGCGCATGACACACTCCGGCAGTGAACTTGACACCTTCCCCGACAACTTCCTCGAAGCGGCAGCTCATGCGGGTATGGACGCGATAATCGTTTATGCGGGACATCCCGACACGCATCTCCACGGATTTCCCGATCCGTCACCGATGTGGCCCGACTCCAACTACGGCTACTGTGACTTTAACAATCTTGTATGGCGCGCCGAGGGGTATGGATTGGACGTTTACATTTACAGCCATATTCTCTGTGATGTTTATCCTGATGATGAAGGTGCGGACGAATATTATGAAGCTTCGTTTGGTGCGCTATTCAAAAATTGTCCGGGTATCAAAGGAATAATTTTTGTGGGAGAAACGTTTGAATTCCCGTCAAAGGATGAACGCACGACGGGGATCCGCTTTCAAAAGCGTCCGGCAGGGGATAATCGTCCGTCACCGGGTTGGTTTCCCTGTCGAGATTATCCCAAGCTTATAAATATTGTAAAGAAGACGATCAACAGATACAAGCCCGATGCCGACATAATTTTCTGGAGTTACAACTGGGGCGGGGCACCAAAGGAAGATCGTCTTAGCCTAATTGAAAATCTGCCCAAAGACATTTCCCTGCTTGTGACTTTTGATGTGTGGCAGTATTTTGTGGGTGAAAACGGCGAACGATATAGGATTCACGACTATTCAATATCATTCGAAGGACCATCGGATGTATTCGTTTCAGAAGCCGAAAAGGCGAAGGAGCTCGGCATCCGCCTTTATGCGATGGCAAACACCGGCGGACGCACGTGGGATATAGGCGTAGCACCGTATCTTCCTGTCCCGAATCAATGGCAAAAACGTTATGAAGCTCTCTGTTGCGCTCACGATAAATACGGGCTGTGCGGTCTTATGGAAAACCACCATTATGGCTGGATGCCGTCGTTCCTCAGCCTATTCGCAAAAAATGCATTGGAGACCAACGGGATTTCGAATGATGAAATGTTGCGTCAGATTGCTCGGCGGGATTACGGGAGCAGTGCGGACAAGGCGCTTGCGGCGTGGAGACTGTTCAGCGAAGGCATCTCAAAGGTCGTTGCAGTAAGTGTCGACCAGTATGGACCGTATCGCTGTGGTCCTACCTATCCGCTTATTTTTGATCGCAAGCTTGAAGATCTTGAGATTCCGTACGTCGATTGGGCATGGCATAAACGGGGCGGTATATGGAATCCGCTCTACAAAGACAATGTACTGGGAAATCCGAAAAATACACTACTCAGATATAAACGAGTACGTACAGTAGTTGATTATTTCAAGCGGGGACTCAAACTGCTTGAAGATGCCGTCAGGGAAGCGGGCGGCGAATACGGAAGTGAGATATCGCGGCAAGCGGCTGTTGCGCGCTTCATATATTGCACCTATGTCACGACCGAAAATGTTATCGGATGGGCTATCGCAAAGAATATGCTCTTGGCCGTCAAGGCGGGAAACAAGTTTGATTGCGTCGATGAATTGTATGAAGCTATCGGCGTAAGCGACCGCAGTATTAACGGACTTGCCAATTGTATGCGCGAGATCGCAGCACGTGAGACCGAAAACGTTGCATTGGCACTTACCTGCTGGGAAGAAGACAGTCTCATCGGATTTGAGGCTTCGATGGAATATGCCTTTAACGATCTCGCCGCCGAATGGAAGAATTCCGAGACACGGTTGTCGCTTAAAATGTTAGATGCGTATATAAAGGAATAAAATCTGAAACATAACACAAAGGACGATTCTCTGCGTTATACTACCGGCGACCGCCTATGGTCGTAGATGCAAAATCTTTTCTACAAAATAAGAAAAAACCTGCAATCCAGAATGGGATTACAGGTTTTTTTGTTGCGGAGGAAGGACCTCCCCCCGGCGGCGCTTACCTCTCACAAGTGCGTTGCACTTGTTCGCCCTCTTGCGGTGCCCTAAAAAATCGGCGCATCCGTTGGTGTGAGGGACCTTTCTTTGTACTATTATCTAAAAATCAAACAATCCTCCGATACGTCTTGAAGCGTAACGGAAAAGTCTTCCCGAGAAAGACGTCTTCCGTTAAGGAAAACATCCTCCACCGTAAGATTCGCATATTCCGTGGTGGGAATCGTGTTTTTCAGCCAAACAGCAGCACATTTGCTTGCGAACTCTTTTTCGAGGGAGGCATCGCAACAAATCTGAATTTTTTTCACCGTAATATCGTGTACCCCGGCGTAACGCTTGTCCCCTATCTTTAATTCACTTTTCACCTCCGGAAGACCTAAATAGGCGTAAAGTTCCCGGAATCTGGTATTGCGGACGACAAAAATCTTCGCCAACGCCGTTTCTTCTTTGGCATCGTAGACCTGCTCTTCGCTTTTTTGCACAATTTCCGGGGTATAAAAACGCTCGTGCTCCACGCGGATATCTTCAAACAAAATATGATGAATTTCCGCACAGTCTCCGTTTTGAATATCACAGACGGTATTCCCGCCCCGCACGATGTCGCAATTACGAAAGACGATATTTGCATATTCCCGGGCGGCGGTCTCGAATCCTAATTCACAGGTTTTTCCCCAATCGCACCACATAACACAGTTTTCTACGGTAATATCCCGATTGCTCTCATAGGAATACGCATCAATTCCTTTGACGGTAACGGTATCGTCAAAAGAATGAATAAAACTGTTTTTTATGCAGATCCTTTGGCTGTTCACGATATCAACGCCGTCCGTATTGTACCGCCATTGCCCAAACACGTTGATTCCGTCAAGCGTCACGTCAAAACAATGAAACAGATTCACACACCACAGAGCGGAATTGGTAAACCCGACTCCTTCCAAGTGTAACTTCTTACAATCTTCAAATTTGACGTTGCCGTTAACAATTGCGTCATAGAAATATTCCGAAAAACGCGCTTCACCACTATCATCAAAGATACCGTTTCCGTAAATGCGAATATTTTCTGCGCCTTTCGCATAAACACAGCCGTATACGTAAGCATCCTTGTCTAAATAAATACTTTCGTTGGAATTCAAAATGATTTTTCCGGGAAAATGGACCCCTTTCCCAAAATAATGAGTCACATTTTCCGGGTCCTCACAAAGAACCGGCTTGTTATTAAAAATATACAACAGACCGTGATAATCGTCAATCTGGAATACGTACCCCCCGTGTTCGGTGAGGGTAAAACGAATCCGATCCCCCACCCGTTCGGTCTTGACGTTTTTGGAATAGGGTTTCACCATAATTTTTCCGTCAAGAGATTTTTTCAGAGGCTCCACCTCAACGGAAAACGTTTCATCAGACACAAGATTGACAAAAGAAACGGTCTCGGTCTGGTCAACAGGACGTTGATATCCCGGCCATAACCGATTGAACGGATAGGCGGAAATCCGGCAGGTATAGACCGAAACTTCCGTTCCGTTGATAAAAACCCGATAATCTTTCGAGTATTCTTTTTTCAATTTTCCAGAATACGCCAAAAGCGACTCTTGATAAAAGGAAGCGTGGACCATTGTAAATTCCTCCTGAAATGTTCTTAGGTAACCGTCTAAGTTACGATGAGTATATTACCGTTTATTCTTTTTTGATTCGCAAGAACGAGTCCTTAACAACGCTCGTCGGACTCACAACTCTGCAACTTGAAAATTCCCTGACCACGGTTTGTAAACAAAAAATCCCTCGCACCGCCGGTGCAAGGGATTTTTTTGGCACGTCGCACCGAAAAAGATATCACCTCAATCAAGTCATTTTCATTGAGGGCGTTTCTTGTCCATCATCTTCCTGGCTTTCAGTAAAATCAAGTTTATACCTTTTTGCGCTTTCTTCTCAGCACAATAGTAACAACGAGCAAAA
>JAZQKK010000006.1:0-3055 GCA_045542115.1 Eubacteriales bacterium | reverse complement strand
TTTCCGGAAGTGACGGTATCGGTAAACCAAGCGAAGGTGGTTCCGACAAGCATCGATACGCACAGAATCATCGAAACGACGCTGGCGAACAATGCTCTTTTGGTGTTCTTGTTGCTCATAGCAATTCTCCTTTTTGTTTTTGCCGTTGCTTGAAGTAACTGCAATAATTATATATATTATAATATTTTATATTATTAAAGTCAACCAAACAGAACTGTTTTTTTGAAATGTTCGGGGAAATTTCAAAATTTCAGGGACATCTTTGTATAACCCGTAGAAATCCCCTTGGATTTTACAAAAGGAAATCGCCCATCCCCCGAAAGGGATGGGCGGTTTTATTACGTTCAATTATTTACCGAATACGCTGAAATCATCCGCACCGGTCAAGGTGTAATTCACGGCAGGAGCAATGGGGTCGACGGAATCGTCATCCCAATCCTTCTCCTTGTTGAGAACAACCTGATATCCCTTGGCATTGGTTGCGGTAAGGGTATTCGTTCCCACAAAGGTGGCAGAACAACCGGTAGCAGTCACTCTGCGGATGTATACGGGAGTATATGCGGTAATAGAGGTTTCTTCCACCGTCAAAGTGTAACCCGCATTTTTCGCATCCTGACGGATTCCGTAACCGGTAGCATCCACAGATTCAATCACAGAATTCTTAACGACCGCGTTCTTGGTATCAGCAAAGTTAATCGCGTTTTTGCAATTGACAATCTTCGCACCGTCCACAGAAACGGTGTAGCCGCAGCTCTGTGCCTGCAACAGGGAGTGCATATTGGTAGCGGTACAATTGTTCAGGTAAATGTCTTTTGCCTGGACCACGTTCACAGCAACCGCCTCATTGACAGCGGCGTCCGTGGCAGTGAAGGTACAACGGTCAACAATCAGATTGTGGGTATAGCTGTAATGAGCAGCACCGTCATTATATTGCTTGGGAGCATCGATGAAGGTAACTTTTTCATCGGAAACGAAGTTGACTCTCTTGATGGTAAAGCTTTCCGTACCCTGGAGACGATTCTGTCCAAAGACCGTAATGGTTCCGGTATATCCGTAACCGTTTCCGTCCACGACCACGTCTACGCCGGCTTTCTGCATTGCAGTCACGTTGCCGGTAATATCAGCGGTGAATACGATGAGGGTTCCATCAATAGGGTTCGTCAAAGCATCTTTCAGTCCGTCGATATCAGAAACCGGAATACAAGCGGCAATGCCGTCCCAATTGGTGAAGGTGTCACAGGAGTCGGTTCCGACAAATCCGCCGGCATACGCGGTGTAACCGTAAATACCGCCGGCAACCATACCTTCCGCACTGTTCAGGGTGTTTCCGGATTCAGTGCAGTTTTCAAAGGTGATGGAGGCGTTAACACCGGAACCGATGGTCAGAGCACTGCCCTGATAGACAGAAGCACCGTTGGGGTCAGAATTTGCACCGCCCAACGCAGTAACGGTGGTGTTGGTTACGGAACAATTCTTATAGGCAATGGAAACGACACAGTCGTCGCCGTTTCTACCGACCAAAGCACCCACGTTGCAGGTACCGGTGATGGAAGAATTCTTCACGTGAACGTTGTCAAGAATCGCATCGCCGTACAGATGACCGTACACGATACCTACGTGATATCCGCCGGTTACGGTGGCGTTATCAAAGGTAAGATTCTTCACAACGGAAGGAGCAACGCCGTCATTCTTACCGTTGGACGTTTTGGTAAACATACTGCCGTTCACGGTCAGATTGCTGAGGGTGTGACCCTGTCCGTCAATGGTGAACCCGTCGCAGTCGTTATTGGGAACGTTCAGAGCGATACTGTTCCAAGTCACGTCGGAACAATCGATGTCGTTCATAATGTTATAAGTCTCGCCCCAAATGGTGTGAGCAGTTCGGTTAGCGTTGATATAAGCATTCAGGCTTTGCAGACCCTTCGCGGAGTAAATGAAGTAATTATCGTTGTTGTCCGTGTAAAGGCCGGGGTAATTATCCATCGTGGAGAGGGTAACGTCATCCATCTTGGGAATAACGTCATAAGTGCCGTCGCCGTTGTCCATAATGACACAGGTATCGGAGACGTAAGCGGTGGGATTAAATCCAAAAGAACCACCGTACACCACGGCAGAACCGCCCCAAGCAAGGAACGAAGGAATATCGGTGAAATCGCCGCCGTTTACGGTAAGGGTTCCGTTACCCAACAATGCGGGACCGTACGCACCGCCGTTGATGACAAACACGCCGCCGTTGACAATCGTATTGGCACTGTTATAAATAATAGAACCGTCAATGGAGCCTTCATTCTTATAGAAACCACTGTTAATCGTCAGGTTTCCGGCAGGAACGAAGAATACGTGGGTAGAACCGCCAAAACCGTTCACCGTAACGTTACAGTTATTCATCGTGGTAGAGGCTTCTGCGGTATTGGTGGAAACAGCACCGTGATTCGTCGTAATCGTACTGTTATTCACAGTCAGAGTACCATAGTTGTTGATGGCGTAGGAAGGCCATCCACCGCTCTGCTGAGGAGCACCGTTCAAAGTCGTTCCGTCTACGGTAAGCGTTCCCTCATTATAAATGGCAGAACCACCGTTTACTCCGCCGGAAGTAATGGTACCGCCTACAATCGTCAGAACTCCGTAATTTTTAAGAACGTGGATACGATTGTTGTCTTCATCACGACCAACCGTTCCGGTAATCGTTTTTCCGTTCAGGTTCAGACGGATTCCGGGGGTGGCTCTCAACCCAAAGGTAGTAGCCGCGGCAGGAATCACGATAGGACCGTCCAGAACGATATCTTCCATCAAGGTAATGTTGGTCTGGCCGGCGTCGATGGCGGCTTGCAGGTCGTTAGCGTCAAAGACCTTCATTCCTTCCACCCAAGCGTTCTTATCGTAGTCGGAGCCGAAGGAGTCCAGCTCCGCTTCGACCTGGGTGGCATACAGATTCACACCGAGGGTGATGGTGGGAACGGCATCGCCGCGATAGTTGGCTTTGTTGTCCACGGAGGTGGGCATATAAACGAGAAGAGCTACGTAATCTTCATCGTTTGCACCGCCCTTGGCATCC
>JAZQKK010000005.1:0-29127 GCA_045542115.1 Eubacteriales bacterium | reverse complement strand
GCAAAGTTGAACACGCGGGCAACCGGGGTTTCCGGGTAATTGACGTTCCACATTTCCCGGTACAAATGCAATTGCAATTCGTGTTCTTCGTAAAACCCTTTCCGGCCGCTTTTGAAATCAACGATTGCGGTAAACTGTTTCCCGGTTTTCGGGTCGGTCATAACGCACGGCAAATCCACGCATCCGGCGTAATGGTATTCGGGATGGACCAACCCGATTTCGATTGCCAACGGCTTTACGTTGTAATCCCGGACGAATTGGGCGAACGCCAACACATCCTTGCGGATTTTCGGCAACCATTCGGCAAATACCTTTTCGGGCAAATTTTCCCGTTCCATATAGCCCAACAGGACCGCCGGGACGTTATCAAAGTCGTAACGCCGGTTGATTACCAACGTTTCGAATTGGATGTGCATAAACGTTCCGTATGCCGCCGCAAGGTCGCGTTTTTCGGTCGCGCCATCCTTGCCGTTCGCAATCATCCAATCCAACAGGGCGGGCGGCGTCGGCATAACCTGTTTTAACAACGTCGTGACGGACGGGAAAAATTCGGGTTCCCCGGCTTCGTTGAACCGGTAATAATACCGGTGTCCGTCGGAATTGAGTTGATAAACCCGGTACGCGGGTTCTTTCAATGCGTCGGCGTTGAAATATACGGCGCGGATTTCCTCAACGGTCATTCCGGGCGCGATTTCCTTTGCCTGTTCCTGTTCCGGTTCGGCCAATGCGGCCAACGCCGGGTCAATTGTCTTTGTGTCTTTCATTGTATCGCCTTTTTAATGTTACATTCCTTTGGTTTTACGGTAATCGTGCCAAAACATCGCGGCAAACAAAACGGATATTGCCAACGTGAAGAAATGCGACGGATTCCAAAAGATTGCCAACAGGCACGACGCCGCCACAACCGACCAAATAATGGCCCAAAACAAATTTACCTTTTCCATATCGTTATTCGTTTGAAAGTCCAAACAGAAAATCGGCCGTGCATCCGGTCATTTCGCAAATGATTTTAACCCATTCTTCGTAAATGCGCGGGGTTTTCCCGGCGCAAAGACGGGTAAAATTAACCTGTTGTGCAACCGGCGTGGAATCGGGCCACAACCGGGCGGCAATGTCTTTTTTCAACACTTTGTTGCCCTGTTCCTTTGCGCGGGCAATCGCTTGTTCAATTCGCATCATAATTCATTTGGTGTTTTAATGTATTCGCCACATTCGGCGCAACGATAAACGTAATTATCAACGACGTATGAATTGGGCGTGTAATAATCGCCATCATTCAGTTCGTGGCCCTCTGTTTCGACAAATTCCAATTCGCCGCCGCAATGCGGGCAATCGCCATCGCCCACGATTGTAAGGGCGCAAAACGCGTCGAATACGTCGGCCGGGATGGAACGGGTTTCGTCGTTATACAGGTATTCGGCCAAAACGGCGCAAACATCGGAAACGTATTGCGGGCCGGTCGCAATCAACACGGATTCGCCCCAATTGTCGTTCGGGTCCTCAATCATTCCCGCATCAACCAACGCGGCCAAAAGTTCGACCGCCACGGTTTCCGGGCGGGCCGCCTTGGCGGCCGCAACCCGGTTCAAATTTTCGTCAATCTTGAATCGCATAACAGTTCCGGGAATCCGCCCGGTCGGGTTCTTATTGGTTATACTTGGCAATAATCTTTTCGCATCTTTCCGCAAAGGCCGGGTCCGCTTGGCCGGGATTGAGAACGGAAACCACATATCGGCGGTCGGTCGCAATCCTGTATTGCGCGGGGATTTCTTCGAATTTCGCCAACAGGCAATGAGCGCGGAAAAACTTAACAAGCCCAACGGCGGTTTTCTTGGTGCTTACAACTGTATGGTATGACATAATCTTTTCGTTTTTAAGCAAACAAACCCATATCCGTTTTTTTGTGGTAAACCGTGAACGTTTCGCCATCTTCCGGCCATCCGTTGTTTACCATTTCCCAACCGTCGGATTCCAACGCCTTACATTTCATAAAGTAATCCGAATCGGCATTGTTAACCATCGCTTCAAAAAAGAAATTGAACGCGTCGTAGGTAATTTCGATTTTCATTGTTCATTATTTTTTGGTCCCCGGAACCCGCCGGGTCGGTTGGGTTGTTTCCTTAACCCGATGCAAATATAGGTATAATTTTCTAATTACCAAAAAAAACTTGATAATTTTTCAAAAATTCTTTTTCGGCCAATAAGAAAACATTTTTGGCCGACCGGGAACGGGCCGAACCGGACAACACTTATTTTTCCCGAATTTTCGTTTTACGGGCCTTTCGGCCGCCGGACGGTCCGTTGGTCCATTTTGACGGAAAAACGCGCCAAATCGCCCGAAATGGGCCAATACGGGCATAAAAAGAACGGCCGACGTTTCGCAACATTGGCCGCCCCAAAACATAATCGTTTATGAAACTAAAAAGCAATGGCAAAGATACGAAAAACCCGGGATGATTCCCGGGCCAATCGTTACTTGTATATTTCGTTGTTGATGTGTTTATGGATTAGCGAATAAACCGCGATGATTGCCGATTTGTTTTCGTTGTATTCCTGTTGCGGGCAATCGGCCACGAAATTTTCGAATTGCTTGTACAGGGCTTGCAACTGTTCCAATGTCATTGTATACCGTTGGCAACCCGTTTCGTCAATGATGCCGCGTTGGATTATGTCTTTGCCATCCGGCCGGGTTCCCATCTTGTAATGTGCAAAGGCACGTCGTATCGAAATCCGCGCCACGAACCAACGCACGGTTGTAATTCTGTTCGTAATTATCGGTCCGGAACATCGTGATAACCTTTATTGCCTGTTTCATATCTTGATTGGATTGTGGCCCGGGTTGCCCCGGGCCGGGGTTGTTATTTATCGGATGCAAACATTTTCTTCAAAAAGCAAATTGGCCATTCTTTCGGACATTTCGTGTTCGCCCTCAATATCTTTGTAGAATGTTCCTTGATTAACGCCCATAGAATCATATTTAACAATAACGGAGATTTCGTTAAGGTTGGCGTCAAGTCCCTTTTTTGTGATGTTCTGTTTCATTGTCTGTTTCTTTACCGGGAACCGGCCCGGGCCGTGGTGTTCTATCTTGAACCCGGTACAAAGGTACAACTAATTTTTATATTACCAAACATTTTTTCTATTTTTTTTTCGATTTTTTGCAAAAATTTGTGGTTTTGGTGCAAGATTCCGGGCAGAACCCGGTATATTTGCATACGATAACCCATTAAATCGTTCGTTATGCCTGTACAAAAAGTTCCCGGCGGTTATCGTTGGGGCCAATCCGGGAAAGTTTACCCGACCAAAGCCCAAGCGGAAGCCCAAGGCCGCGCCGCATACGCGGCCGGGTATCGTGAAAAGCCCGCGCAAAGCAAAAAGAAATAGGGAACCGCCGGATTATCCGGGAAATTCCCTATCTTTGCCGTGTCTTTTTACCCACGTATCGCCCAACACGGTATTTTGACCGCCGCGCCCGGGAAACCGGGTGCGGTTCTTTTATAGGACTTGCGCACATTCATACGCGAACCGTTCCCGGGCCGACCAATGACACATCGCCATAATTCGGTTTTCTTCCTTTTGCGCTTCTATTTCATCCCATACCGACCAACCCTTTGAGGAATACGGGAACGGGTATGCCTTTTTGAATTTGCGCAATGATTTATAACGCGGGAACGGGCGCAAACGGTCGCTTTTGTTGGTTACATATTGGCAACCGTCAACGGCAATTGGACGCAATTTTGGTTTCTTTTTCATATCGCAATGTTTTTATCTGTTGTGCGGATTCCGCGCCCGGATTTGGGCGGCCAATTCCGGCCGATTCTTGCACATATAATCGTACACGTACAATTCGCCGTAAAAGCCGGTTTCCAATTGGTAACGGGCCGTCGTTTCCGGGTCCAATTCGATGCAAGATGCGTAAATTTCTTTGCGAACGTCACGATGCAAGGCCCGTTCAAACGTTGGGTCAACGTACAGGTCGCCAACCTTGACAAAGGCGTGTTCGATTGGCAACAGGCCATAACAATACGCGTAACCCTCAACGTATTTTATTTCGGGTACGTCCGAATCGAAATGCGCGGCCATCCATTCCGCCCGTTGGACCAATTCGGCCGCGTTCCTGTAACACATTTTTTGTTGTGTCTTGTACCCGGTATTCTTGAACAGGAATTGCAATTGTTCCGGCGTGAACGCATCCCGCATCGGGACGCATTGAACCGGCCGGGCGTCGTTGGCCTGTTGGTCGAACCACGCTTGTTGTTCCGGTTGCCAACCCAATGAAGCGCGGGCGCGTAACTCTTGAATGATTACGTTTGTTTCCATCTTATCGCAAATTCGGGGTTGTCTTTTCGCCGCCATTCTTCGCCGCAATGGCAATGATAACGGCCGCGTTCTGTTCGTCTTTCGGGACCACGACATTGGCGTATTTTTCCCAACAGTCGAACACGAAATAATCGGGTTTTTCGGCCATCAATCCGTAATGGAACAATTCGGTTTGCATTTGGTATTTGAACGCGAACGCCAATACCTTGCAATCGTCCCATTTCCGGCCCTCTTTTTCGATGATTTCCCGGTACATTTGTTCCCGGGTCGCTTTACTTGATTTCTTGGCCATAATCCTTTCGGTAATTCTCAATCGCCATCCGGGCGGCCGCCGCCGGTGTTGTCGCGGTTATTTGGTATTTCTTGCGCGGGGCCTTGTTGTTTTGGCCGAATCCCCGGCAAAGACAATCGGAAATCGTGTACCGGTTGCCCGGTTCCGGACGGTCCAACGGGCTTTTGGAAACCTCAACGACCGATGCCGGGTTGGAAAATCTGTACTTTTGCATAACTGTTTATTTTTGGTTGTTTTCATCAATGAATTGTAACATTCCCTTGACGGTTATTTTCATATTTATAAATAATTCCTTTTCGGGTTGGGTTTCCTTTTAACCAATGATTCATTCGATTTGTACTTGTTTTGTTCGCAATTATCGCATCTTTTAATGATTCATACCTGGTTATGTTACCATTTTCGATTTTCAAGACGGCGCGTTTATAATGTTGACGCAAACCCATTCTCTGCGCGTGTTGAATATTCTCTTTTGGTGTTACCCATTCAAGATTTGACACATTATTGTTGAATTTGTTTCCGTCTTTGTGGTTAACCTGTAATCCGTCCGGGTTGTAATCGAATGATTCCAAAACAATACGGTGTACCGTGTGGGTCGTTCTTCGTTTATTTTTTTGCAAGGAAACGCACATATAACCGTATCGGTCAATATATTGCGACAATTCGCGTTCTTTGACGGGCAACATACCATTACGTGAACGCAACACAATTCGGGCAACACTTTTGATTCGTCCGGTATTCGATACGATATATAAACCATCGTATCCATAAACGGTTTTCCATATTTCCATAACACAAAAAAAACGCCCCGTATTTCATCCCACGTTTTGCCCCCGTGGAATTACTTTACAGGGCATTAAATTTCTATTCGGTTGGGGCAAACAACCTTTCGGGTGCAAATATGATAATTTTTCAATGAACGTAAAAACTGACACGTAACCCACGGCGCAACTTGCACACAACTTTATCATCCATCGTCGCAAACGCCCGGTCCAAAAGACGGTTGGTTAATTCGATGTCATTAACGATTTTGATAAGGCCGGTAACGCCAACAAGCGTGTTAATCTTGGAACCCTCATAAACGCCGGAAATCTTAATTTTGTAATTCCGGTTAACCTGCTTCGTGGTGTACTTTAACGTTGCCATAACTGTTGTTATTTTAATCGCGGAACCGGCCGCGTCCGTCGGATTCATTCCCGAATCCGGACACAAAGGTAGGTAAATAATTTTAATTACCAAAAAAAAATGATGTTTTTTTCTTTTTTTGTGCAAGAAAGTTATTTTTCCCATTTCTTCGATTTAAGCCACTTTTGCAGCGTGGATAATAAGTTGTACCAACCGAGCAACGAAAGGCCGCGAAATCGCCTAAAAACGGCCAAATCCGGGATGGAACGAAAAAAACCGCCCCAATCGGGACGGTTAACAGGCCGAAAACCTATTGTTGCGTATAAGATTCTGTTGGTTGGTGCAAAGATACGTTTATTTCTCAATAATGACGTGTTCCAACCCAACAATTGTATTATGCGGGCTTTTGGTCACACAATCCAATTGGCGGTCCTTTACTCTTTTCGTTTTCCACCAAAGGAACCGTTTGTAACGGACGGATTCAACCAACAACAGGGAATCCCGGTGTTCCATCTTTCCCGTAAATTCATCTTTGGTTAACAGTCCATCGAAATTGTACCACGCGTCGCCGCAATGGACCGCAACCGCCGGGGCTATGATAGAATCCCGGACCAACACGACGGTATCGCGTGGGACCGCCCGCAAATCAATGATGGTTTGGGATTGCGTTTTGTTCACGGCGGACAAATCCCGGTTGCGTTGCTTCAACTGTTTTATCAATGCCGCATCGTCGGCCCGGAATCGTTCGTATTCCTTTACGGTCAATTCAAGCGATTGCACACGGGCGGCGTTCATCGAATCACGAAACCGGTAACGCTCAACCTCGGACAACAACGCCGACGTGTTCCCGGCGTACCGGTCCCGTTCAATGGTCAATTTGTTAATTTTGCGTTCGGCACATATAAAGGCCAAGGCGGCCGCAGTGAATAGGGCCACAAATAAAACATATTGCTTCATCGCTTATTGTTTTTACAGACGGAAATAGGATATTCGGCGCGAACATCAAAACATGGACATTGTTTAATCCATTCATTCGGCGTTATCTTTCCATCTTTGTTTTTGTCCGGGCTTGCGTCACGATGTCCGATTACCTCAACAATCGGGTATTGGTCCATCAATTTGTACACAAGATTATACAATGATAGTTTCTGTTCCATCGTTCGCGTATCGGCCGGATTTCCGTTTTCGTCCAACCCGCCGATATAACAAATACCAATCGAATGTTTGTTATATGATTTCCCGGACGTCCCGGCCGTGTTACAATGCGCACCGTCCCGGCTTAACGGGCGGCCAACCTCAACTTTGCCGTCCAAATCTATTACATAATTGTACCCAATACCGACAAAGCCACGTTCTTTGTGCCATTTGTCAATATCGGCCGCGCGAACATCTTGCCCGGCCCGTGTCGCCGAACAATGGATTACGATTGCATCAATTGTTTTCATCTTCTTTTTCGTTTTTGCCGTACCCACAACGGGAGCAACGTTCTTTCAAACGCTTATCATTCGCTACGTCAACCGGGCATACTATATTCGGGTCCGTGTATTTGTGTTTGCAAAAATGCGATTGCATAATAACCGACGATTTTTCCGCCGAATCCAACTTTTCCCGTTCGTAATCCGCGTTCCGTTCCTCGTAAAACTTTTTTTGTTCGGCCAACAAGTCCCGGAACATATCATACGGCGTTTTCCGCTTATCTTCGCGGGATTTTATCCAAGCCCAAAGGCCGCTACCCCCAAGGAAAGTGACGACCAATTTGGCAATTTCGACCCAAATATTTGTTTCCATATTTTACGCACAAAGTATATCGAAAAATTCAAAAGTCCTGTCATCCTCGCTGAATGCAACGACAACACTCTCCCCGGCTGACAATCCAGTTACGACGCCATTCCCGTCGACGGACGTGATTGTATGTTCGTACACCATTGGTCTTGTCGTCGAGGACCGGCCTTCCGCATCGTAGGAATACCATTGGATGCTACCACCAAGGACACTTTCAAGTGTAACGGTATTCCCGACCGAAACCGAAATTTTCTGCAAATTGAACCGCCTGTCATATCCAGCACCCACACGGAACACATCAAGGATATGTGCGTGTGTGTCAAGGGTTATTACATTAAGCAAGTCCTCCGTTATCGTGTTACGTACCTTGCGTTGTATCGGTGCATTGAAGGCACCTTCGATTCCTGCTTTGAGTTGGTCTTGTGTGGTATAATCGCCGGCGGAAGTGTAGAACAGAATCCCCTGCTCATAGGTCTGCTCGTCACAATGAACATGACCGCTAATAACTGCCAAGACTTTCGCTCCGAACGAGGAAAAGTCATAAGTGCCGACCGTGCCGGATGTGCCGCTATCAGTCTTATTGATAGTAATTTCCGACTTTGCGTTAGCGGCAAACATGATATTTTTCAGTCTAATGACCGATGCTTTGTTCCAATATGTTCCGTAACAAGCCACTTTTGCTAAAGGACAATGCGCGAATACGACAATGTTATATCCGACGGGTGTAGTGAGCATCGCCTGTTCCGCAAACCACTTTGCTTGGGCATCGCTCACCCAAATGACGACGTTGGATAATCCTTCATAGTGAGCATTCACTGAATCCGAAGTATCGACTACTATATACCGTATCTTCTCGATAGCATTGTCGAAGTAGTAGTAACAGGCATCCGGATTGTTCGGGTCGCTCACAATACCGGGCAACCCGTTTACAATTAGTTCTCTTGTCGCGCCGTTGGTTGCCTGCCATCCCGTATTGTCCGGATTATCATCCTTATACATTCTCGCCGAAAAATCGTGATTGCCCCTTGCCTTATACATTTCCCCGATTTCTCTGACCGGAGCATATAACCTTTCCGTCTGCTGGATAAGGCTCTTTACAAGTGCCTCCTTTGCCGTTGTACCTTCCCCGTAATCGGTCGCATTATTCGGCCCTATATCTCCACCGAACACCACCTTTTTGATTGGAGTCCTTGACATTAGTTCCCGATAGATGCGCCCACTATAGATGTTATATTTGTCGGATGGATGGGTATCCGTAATGAAGCCGAAAACGTCACCCGCCTGTATCTCAAACAGACGGTTAACAATGGATGACACCCTATCCGAAAGATACTCGTTATAGTATTCCGGCAGTTCGGGCTTATCAACATCGACAAGTTTCATCAATTCGTCGTAGACCTCTTGGATGGTGATGCTTCCGACCGCATAGAAATCACTTGCGGAAGCGTGTTTCTTTTGCACATTAAGCAAGGCATAGGTCGCACCTTCCGGTGCTACAACCCTCTGCTTTGTATAGGTCGTTTCCGTGCCATAAACAGGTCTAAAATCCTCCCTTTTAACGCAAGTCCCAAATGTGCCATCCGAATACCATGCAAGGACATATTGGTTTGCCGTTGCGCCCCGTTTTGTTGAAAAAGCATATTCGTTTCCGGCAGTTACTTGCATTGCCCAAAGCATATAAGACCTGCTTGAATCATGGACAACACCGTCACTATCAAAATAGCCATCCATTTCTTCATGCTCGACCACGGTATAGGATTCCGCATTAGTCTTATCGTTAAGAATGCGACCTTGGTTTGCAGACAATGGTTTATCCGTGTCCGTGCTTTCAAGATTGTCTACGACATCATCATATTT
Organism: Eubacteriales bacterium; assembly: GCA_045542115.1. GTDB lineage: Bacteria > Bacillota > Clostridia > Oscillospirales > UBA644 > RGIG995. The sequence continues at coordinate 19,754 of JAZQKK010000005.1, read as the reverse complement.
CACAGAATCATCGTACACTTTCTGCAAAGGGACATACGACACATCCTTCAGTCCGTAATAATTTGCATTAATTGAGTTTTGCGTGTTAAGATACAGGTAAGCGGCACCGTCCGGAACGGTTATGATTTCGTCATTAAACTGCACCGTGGTTGACCCATTGCCCTTGTACCTATCATCATGGCGCAAGAAATTACCATTTCCGTCAAGCCAATTGATAAGATATATTGACGATGTACTGCCTACACGACCGCTAAAAGCATAGTCTTTTCCGGGGACAACTGCATACTTGCGTCCGCTATAATAATTCGATTGTGTATAAACACCGCTGCTATTGTAGAAATATCCCGAAAATGCGTCATACTGCAATGAATCTCCAACTTGATGCACCGCCTTGTCAATCCTGCCATCGACATACTGACGGGCTTTTTCAAAGGTCGTCGCGCCCGTGACATCTTTGGTCCACGAACCGTTATATTTCAAAATTGCCACTTCGCCATCAGAAACGGGCAAACCGCCAAAATTTGAATAAGTCCCACTTTCGGAAGCAATATAAAATACGCGTTGGTCCGGCGTCCCCGGATTCGTTGTTGGAGTTGCAATACCGACAAATTGATACCCCGCCCCCAACGCATTAATCATTGCCACAAGACTTTGTTGTAACAATGTACCGGTAATTTCTTCGTTGCCGTTCTGCTTAATCACCTGCTGAACCGACGCAATCAGATTTGCATAATTTGCCATATCCCAAAATTAAATATCAAAATCAACATTAAAGTCGTCGTTGAAATCGCCACGCAAGGATTTGATATACCCGGTTCCAATTTTCTTGGCGACCGTCGCGGTTTCAAACTCCGCTTCTACAACGGCAATATCGCCTTCGTCCTCCCACGTTGGCGTCATTAAGAATGTGTCTAAACTATATGTTTGCCCGTGGTATTCTATTTCTGCAAAATCTGCCATCCGTATAAATCGCATGACATCCAACAGGTATTCCGGCGCAAGGAAATTGAAACGATACCTTTTTTCGGAAATTTGTTTTGTCGGGAAAAAATAACCATCCCGTGTTTCACCCTCTTCTTCAAATGTGTATTCCGGTTTCGCCAAATCAGACGGAAGATATAGCACGTTTTTAAATTGCGTGCCGTTGGAATATTTATAAACAATCGTTCCCGCATCCATCACAAAATCGTCAGCATCCCACCATGTCAATTTTAGATATGGCTCCATGTCATTCACGACTGTAAAGACCTCGGAATAATATCGTTGAGAAATTCCCGTCCCTTTGACCGAAATTGCCAAAAAATAACGTCCGTTTTGTAAATCCGTCCATACGGGCGTCTGTCCACCAAACACAATAACGTCATAACCAAGCGACGAAAATTGTTTACGGGCAATTCCCGCGTTCATAATTTCATCTGTATATACACCAACTAAAACATGGCCACCACTTTCGGTTACACGATAAAGCCACAAATAGTTTAACGCAAAAGTGCCCGAATAGTGTGGCAGAATCAACTGAAACGGCGGCAGATACCCGGCCGGGGTATATAACGGATATGTACGCCCATATATCCACCATTTTTTTGCATTTTGCCCGTCTAACGACGTATAAAAAGGAAGGACGGAAAGATTATTATTCGGTATCATATTTCAATGTGACGGTTGCGTTTCTACTTGACAAATTTACAGATAATTTTTCAACGACACCATTACCCAAATTTGTTTTAATCAATTGTACCAAATCCGGGTCGGTATATGCGGGGAAAGACAATGTTTGATTTTTCAATTTTTTCATGCCGACGGCAAACATTTGGTTTCCGTTAATCTCATATTGACGCGCCGGCATATCATATGCGTAATAACGTTGCAAGAAACAGAACGCGGCCAATCCGTTTTGCAAATAATGATGATTTACGCCTATGGTGTAATCGTAATATGGGATTTGATACGTTGCAACATCATCAATGCGTATAATGGATTGCGGTTTGTAATTATATGGCGAACCGGAAAAATACACAAACATATATGTTGCCCCACTCGGCACAACATAATCAACTGTTGTTCCGCGTGGTTGAACAATTAACGATGTCCCGGGAACATATGGCGGCGTCCCACCGGCAACCGGCGCATCATTTGACGTAAACCACGCTATCCGCGCATCCGTCCCGGAAACCGAAGATGCGGTAACTCGTATTGTTTTGCCCGCAATTACCGGGATTAGAATGTGCTTATAGTTTGCGTTTGTCCCATATTTGCCTGTTGACGACGAAATATTATAATCCCGCAAATCAAACGAATCCAAATCATATACATAATTTCCGGCTCCCTCTTGATACCTTGCAGATATTAACGCAAAGCCATCCTTCGAAACCGCCGACGGATTAAGCAAAATATAATCAATATCCGACGTGAATTTATGCACGGTTATTTGTTCGACATTTTCCGGATTGACGTATTTTGAAACAATATCAATTGGAAATCCCTCAAATAGTTGTGTAACATCATCCATCCATGCGAATTGATAACGTGACGCCATCGCGGGCTTCTCAAACTTGTATTGATTCCGGGCAAAGGCCCACGCTTTTTGATTCCGGGAAACCAATTGCGCAGTCAAATCAATTCCCACGCCCGGCGTTCCCGAATACGACCCGCCGTTTTGGAAATATTGGATATGTTCAACGCGGAACCTATTTTGCGAATCAATGTACCAATAGCAACGGAAACAATCGCGCAACATAGTCAAAACATCATTTAACGTTATCGGTGCTTTTTGTGCCGGTTGGTCATAACCGGCTGAAACGATATTCGATTTCGGAACAATTAACAAAGTTTGCGCAACGCCTATCAGATTCGTGCCGTACAGGAATTGTGAATATGTGGTTGTCGCCGCATGGGTAATTCCCGGTGCAATCTTTGACAGAAGAACAGATATTACCGACGACAACGGAAACGCGTTCCTTATCGTAAATTGATGCCGCGCGGATTGTTCAACGGTCAAATCCATATCGTCGAACGAAAACCATATTGAAACACGCCCCCACGCATTTCTTGCAACCGGGAAAAATTCTTTGGCATAAATCGAATACGGGATTTGATAATATTTTCCGGGTTGATAAATCCCCCATTGCGTCGGGTTTGTTGATAGATTTGTGGAAAATGATATTGTGTTGGGGAAATTATACCCAATCACGCGGGTATAATTCCGATTGTTTGGCACAATGTCGTCACTCGGGATTGGTTGTGTCGGGACACCGTTTATTTCCTCAACATCGCACACAAAACGGGCCATTATCACAATATCCGATATGTCTACATTAATGTTCCCCGTCGCACCCGTCCCGGAAACCGGAGCAAGTGTAACGGAATTTGGCACGTCCGGTATCGTGTTCGTTTCATACCTCCACATTGCGACGTTATCAGACAACCGCACAATCTCCCAAACCGTCGTTGTTATTACAGATTCCGACACAAGTTCCGTTGTCACTTTGTAATGGAACGCGTAATCCCCACGCGTTAATGTATATTCGGTTTCGTTGTCGGTTGGTGCATTGCCGATAAAAACATCAATCCCAAACGAATTTTCGGCGCAAGTAATGACCCGTTCCGCTCGTTCACGATAAAAATGGTAATGTGCCCGTAAATAGTCAACGTTAGAAACCGGCTCGCACTCTTGCTCCCACCACATACCCGAAAGGAAACATCCGATTACAGATTGGCCCGGGACGTATACTTGAATCATCGGCCGTTTGTCCGCGATTATAGCAACGATTTCGGGCAATAAATCAATCAAATTATATTCTTTATCAATCCCGGCTAAAACATCGCTATATTGGTCTATTACGGTCGGTTGAACAATGACGGTTTGTGTATCATTATCAAATTCGCAATCTGTTTTCCAAAAGGTTCCACGCCAATACGATGTCCATGCCCGTCCGGCGTTGTACGATATGGAAATTTCCAACACGAATTGCGTGTCAAATGCTTTTGATACGATGAACGTATAGTCATTGCGTTCAAAAGTCAATTTTCCGGACAATTTCGCCCGGAAAAATTGTTGGTTTGATTCCTTTTCGAAATCCTTTGCCAAATCATCCTTATAAACGGGATATGCTTGTTGTGTTGCGCTACCGGCGGACAACTGAAATTTGTATATCGGATTCATTACGATTTGATTTTACGCGTTAAATTCTTGTAGCGGATAACAGTGTTTCCTTGGCCGTCCACATAACGGGTTTCGTCTCCCTGTTGACGGATTGCGGCCACGTCCTTTTCAAGCCCGGAAACATCCGTTTTCCCGCCGCCAATCATTTGCACGGCATAACCAGCCATCGCGGCATTGGCGCGTTGGTATCTATCCGCAAACGTGCCATCATTCAAAGAATTGATAACGTCCGGAATGATGTTGCGATAACGTCGTGAATTTCGCTTGTTAATGATGGCGAAAAATTCGCCGCCCTCGGCACGTCGCCGGGTTCCGTCTTTCTTCGTCCCCAAATCGATGTCGTGGCCGCTTACGTGGCTTCCGCCCTGTAACAATTCAACCGTACCGTCGCCGTATTGTTCCGTGTTCTGTTTGGAAACCTGTACGGCCTTAATCTTGGCGGCCGCGAACGATGCCCACATTGTAACCAACGCGGCGGCGGCCAACCCGGGACCGACAACAGGGACACCGGATAACGCCTTCCAAATGTTTGCCGATGCCGTCGTAAGGCTTGACGCTTGTTCGATGGAATCAGACGCCAATTGTGCCCGGCGGGCTTTTTCCTGCTCCCTCAACGCCTGTTCTTGATTTTTACGAGCCAATTCCAATTCCTTTTGCGCGGTTTCGACGGAATTTGCATAACCGGCGTTACGGGCTTCGATTTCAGCATCCAAAGTCCGTTGTGCGGCTTCCACTTGCGCATTGGCCGCATTTACTGCCGCTTCCGCCGCCGCGTTCCAAGAATCAACCAACGAACCGATGGAATCTTTAATGGAATCAATCGCGGTGTTCAACGCGTTTTGTTGCTCGGAATCCAACCCGATACCCAACAATTCATACAGATTGTTATAACCTAATTTCTCGGATTGCTTTTCAATCCCGGCAATGCTAGTTTGTATGGCCTTGATTTCGTCGGCCGTCATTTTCTTTGTGGCCGTTTCGTTCAATTTCAAAATGGCTTCCAACCGGGCCTTTTCCTGCTGCAACCGGAACAACGTTTTTTGGCGTTCGTTCCGGTCCATCAAATCAAATTCCGCTTGGGCTAAATCTTGGGCGGCCGCCAAATCCCGTTGCGCCAATTTGTTGTTGAAATCTGCCGATTCCCTCAAACGTAACGCATCGTATTTGGCGTTAATTGCCGTTTCCGCTTGGCGTACCTTTTCATCCTTTTGGCGGTTTTGCGCAATTTCGATTTCGCGTTGTTTTTCGATGTTCGCCAACCGCAATTCCAACATCCGGTCGGTCCCATCTTCCGTTATCGCAATTTCCAATTGAATTGCCTGTTGTTCGGCCTGTAACCGTTGGACATTCAATTTGGCAACTTCCGTATTAAAAGCCTTGACGGCATCCAACCGTTGTTTGTCATATTTGGCGTTAATGGCGGCTTCGTCTTGTCGTTCGGACGCGGTTTTTTGCCTGTTCTGCTCCAATTCCAGTTGCCGTTGCGCTTCGATTCTGTCTTGGCGCAATTGCAACATCTTATCCGTACCGGCTTCCGTTATGGCAATTTCCAAATTAATTGATTCGATAACGGCCCGGCGGTCGGCAATACGTTGTTTCTTTGCCGCGTCCATCGCTTTTTTCTGTTCCTTGGACAATTCCTTGGCCCTTTCTTCCGCTTCCGCCGCCGTTTGCGCCGTTTGCCTTGCCTTTTCGTCCGCATCATTTTGTATTTGCATCAAAACGATATTTGCGGCTTGCCGGACGCCCTGCAAATTATCGGCCGTCGTTTTGGCCAAATTTTGCTTCGACCCAATCCCAAACCATTTGTTAATCACGCCATCGAATTGCGCTTCATATTTGGCGGATTCGGCGGATTTCTCAAATTGCGATACAAATGATTCTATATATTTCTTTGCGGCTTCTTCGCCGTTAGCCTTATAATATTCCCGGAACGTTTCGGTATATTGGTCGGAAATCCCGGAAATTGCGGTCGCACGCGGGAATAATAATTCTTGCGTCTTTTGGACCAATTGCGTTAACCAATCAATCGTTTCTTTAATCGCGCCATTTGAGTTTTGGAAAGCAAGTGTCAAACCCTCCCACGCCGATTTCAAAAGCAACGTAGACCCCTCAACCGTATTCAAACGTTCTTTTTCGATTCGCTCCAATTCTCCGGAAACATCTTCCAAAGACGCCCGCAATTCTTGCGCGGATTCCGCTCCGGACACAAAGGCGGAAAAGGCGGCGACGCTTCGTCTGTCCGTTAATTCCAACGCTTCCGAAAGGTCTAACCCGGATTGGCGCAATTTAATTAAGGCGTCCATAATTTCGTCGAACGTCTTAACAGACCCGCCCAACCTTTTGGCCAACCTGCCATTGGCGTCAGACAGATTCAAAATAATGTTACGTGTGGCAGTTGCCGCGCTTGACGCATCAAAACCGGCATTTGCCAATGCGCCCAATAACGCGGTCGTATCTTTAACCGTAAGGCCAAAAGCATTCGCAACAGGGAATACCGTTCCGATTGATTCTTGAATCCGGCTGAATGATAACGCGCTATTGTTCGTTGCAACGGCCAACGTTGCCAACACTTCGTCCGTGTCCGCGCTTGTAAGATTGAAAGCCCGCAAGGTTGAACCGGCCACGGCCGCCGCATCCGCAAGGTTTGCCCCAACCGCCGTTGCAAACTGCAATACGGCTTTTTGCATCGACATAATCGACCCTTGGCCAAAACCAAGTTTTGCCAACTCCGTTTGCAATTCCGTAACTTGCCGTGCCGTGTATTCAGTCGACCGGCCTAACGACAATGCCGAATCGGTTAACGCTTTCATCCCGTCGCGTGTCGTGCCCAAAATCGTTGACAAATTGGCGTTGGCCTGTTCAAACTCTCGCAACGTTCTTGCCGAACCCGTCAAATGCCGGACAAACAACATGACCATCCCAACGGTCCCGGACAACACCGTTGTAAAACCCTGTAACGCCTTTGCACCCAACGGCAACCCGGACGTACCGATGTTATGCAATTGGGTTCGCATATTAGTAAACCCTGTTACAACTTGACCAATCGGACCGGGCAATGCCTTCAATGCGTTTTGATAATGTCCAACTTCCAATGTATATTTGCCGGTTGCCTGTTGTAACCGGCTCATTTCCTCATATATCGCCCGCGTTTCGGTTTCCAATTGCCGCCCCGCTTCCGTTCCTTTCCGTTCCTCTGACGACATTTCGTTAAGACGGATTTTGTTTAAACGGTATTGGGCTGACAGGCGATTATACGACCCCTCCTTGGCATTGTTTAATTCAACAATCAATTTGTCAATTCGTTGTTGTTCCTTGACGGCCGCGATAACCTGTTGACGACGGCGGTACGTTTCACTTTCGGCGTCGTTGCTTTTCTTGTAGGCGGCTGCCAATTTATCGGATTCGGCCGTTAACATCGAAATCTGTTGCCGTTGTTCCTCCGTCGCCCCAGACAAATTGCCCATACTTTTTGCCGCTTCCGCCGCCGCTCCTTGAATCTTGCTTTTGGCGGATTCGTACTTTTGTATCAATTCATCCAATTGGGCAATCAAATTGGTAATTGAATTATCCGGCGTAATTAAATCGCGGTAATAAATCGGGTTCGGGTTGTCCATGATTGTTATTTTTTTCAAAAGGTCCCGAATTTCGCGTTATCTTTTCGGGAATGATAAATTATATATCTTTTGCGTTATCGCGTCTTATTTGCCTGTTTTTGGGCCTTTTCAGCCTGTTTCGCCCGTTCCTTGACAAAATCGAACGCGTTGTAAAATTCCAAAACGGAATAATCCTTGGGTTTGACGTGCAATTGCTCCGACAAAACCAAACAAAGATTTTCAAACTGCCTGTCAAACTGAATTTCCACGCCATCCGAACCGGCAAACGATTTCGGGTTGGAATACGTTATTAACGCCGTCGTCAACTTTTCGATTTCCGGCGTTGCATCCGGGTTGCCAACGCCCGCAATGATGTTCGCCAAAACCGCCATCGTCCGTTTCTTCAACAGGTCGTAATACTCTTTAACTTCGGAATCAGCAAACACGCCTGGGAAATACAATCTTAATTCCGCGTCAATTTTTTTTTTGACCGCTTCCAATTGGGCGGTCAATTCCTTTTCGGGCGCATCTTGCAACGTGTTCAACAATTCAGTCAACGCCACATCCGAAAGGTCGTTGCAATCCCGGCCGTCAATCTTTGTGACCAACGCGGCAAACGCACGGTGTTTCGGATTGATTTCCGTTTGGATTAGGTAAACCGTTTGGCGCAAATTTTCCAATTCTTGTTGTGCTTTTTCGGTCTTGCCATCCATAAGAAACCGGCGCGTTTTTTCTATGCGTTGGTCAAATGCCGTAATGTCAGCCCCAACGCCCGCATCAATCAACAATAACTTTTGGTATTTATGAAACCGCACAATCGGCAATTCTTCGATTGTGTCGTACATTTCGACCGTGTGTTTTCCAATCTTTACCGTCACCATAATTCACGCGCGATTACTGTTGAACAAACCGGCACGGCCAACAAAACCCATTGTCCCGTTGCCACGCACAAAGTTAACGAAATAACGACGGAAACCCACCAAGAACAACAGAATTTGCAATTGAACATTTTGCCGAAAAAATCATTGGGCGCATGGATTTGTAACCATTCCAAAACGCCCCATTTAACGGAAAGCCCCAACAGGAACGCGGCTACCAATGCCACGACTACCGTATAACACAGAAATAATGCAATTGTCATAATTCGCTCCCCCTAAAAATGTATTCGCCCGTTTCATCGTCTATCATGTAAACATTATCCCGGTTATCATAGTTGATTAGACACACAATTTTATCGAACCCGGCTTCAATTTGTTGTTGCGCATCCACATACATCCCGGAAATATGCGCCGCCCCGGCATATAGTTGTATGGATTCGTGGAGGACGACACCAATTGATTGCGGGAACCCATGTACAAGCGTATATCGGTGCGCCGGGTTCAACGCTTGTTCAACAACGTATGGATGGTGTCTTTTTTGCGCAAAAATAATCGCGCCATAATTATCCGACCGTTCGCCAATCATTCGTCCGTTTGCACCATACGCAATTTTACCGACGGCAACATCCTCCGGGCCAATCGTCGCATCATCCGTATTATAGAGCCGCACGAAATCCTCCACGTCGCCACACGGTTGCGAAATATTTAATTCCCCGTCAAAACGCAAACCGGCGAACGGGTGCATTAAATATTGGTTGTCGATTTCTGACAATGTATAACCACGATATATATTTTCGGCACGTTCGAATATTTTGTTTATTCGAATCCGGAAGAAAGGCGGCAAAAGCATCCCGGAACGACCATTTAAAAGCGTCAGAATTTCGTTTTTGATTTGTCCGATATTCCGATTATCCGCTTCGCCAAAAATACGCCGACAATCGAACCAAAAGATAATTGAAAAATTCGTCGTCAAATCCATGACTTTTCCGAAATCCCAATCAACCAATTCGGGTTCTTCGATTTCGAAAAAACAAAAATTGCCAATCTTTGAATCGGGCGACGTTTCGATATAATCATTTTCGCCATGTCCGTTCCATCCTCCACAATACACATTTGGCGTTATGATTTTTTTCCCGTTTACCATTTTAGTCAGCCGTTGCGCACGTCCAAAGGCGGCGTGAAGCCAAGGCAGATTCGCGGAAAAAATCTGTTGCAGATATGCAATTGCCGCATCCGACAAAACGGGATTCGGCATAATTGGTGCGTTGTTAGACATAAAGACGTTGTTTTAATTGTTGCATCAGTTCGGCGTATGCGCCGCGTTGGACAAATACGACCATCCAATTTGCCATCATCAAACCGAACGTCGTAATTCCGTATTTCGCCATTATCCCGGCCGCATACGGCGTTGTCGGTACGATTCCCACGGTATCGGCCGCGAATTGTACGCCTAATTCGTCGTGGAACCGTCCGTTGATGTACAGGTTTGGCGCATTCGGGTTCCTATTGGCTTTGTACGGGTAATTGATTCCGTCTTTTTTCCAAGCCGCGTACCGGCCCGCCGATTCGACGGAATGAAAATACCCGGACGGTTTCAAATCTTCCGAATAATACGGCCGTATGTCTTGGCCATTGGCCGCCAATCCTTGGAACAATTGCATTTTTTGCAAATCCAATATGTCGTCGGGATGTTGGACAATGACGTTACGGACCAATTCGCCGGTTTCCAAACCGTCGTTGACGTATTGAACGCGGGTGCGCAAGTCGTTTAATATTCCCATATCCCCGTTTTGGCCGTTTTCCGGCGTTTTCCGGGGCTTTCGTCAAAAAGACGGGTAATTTATCATCTTTCCGGCGAAAGCCCGTTATACGCCATTTTTCGAAAAAATAACTTATACCGTGCGATATTTCACGCCGTGGTTATTGCATTGCAAACAAATGCGGTCCAATCCCCGCGTGTCAAGTTCCAACGCCCGGTACGCTTGTTTCAGTTCGTACCCAAGCCCGGACGCCCGGCCCGTGGGTGCGCCGTCAAGTTCATACAACAGTTCGTCACGCGTGACGTTCACTTGATTTCGGTTTACCCGAACATCCGGATTCATTGCGATTGTGCGCAACACGTTTGCCGCAACCTGTTTTTGGATTACCGTTGCGAATATTGCCCGTTGCGAAATGATGAAATCGGAAATGTCGCAACCAACGGATATTTCGACGTTCATTCCGTAATTCATCGTATTCGTGTAACCGATTTGGCCAATATCGAACATTTCCGGGTATTCGGCGAAATCCAACGGTGCGTGAATCCCGAACGGGGAAACCTGTAAATACTTGGTCATTTGCCGCCAAGATTCAATCGAACCGCCAAGGCACGTTTGGCACGGCTCAACGGACCAATCCTTGGAAACGTTCAACGCCCGCATACCGGCGGGCAATTCGTTTTGGTTGTAACAGAGGAACCACGCGCCGCCCGCGTCGTTTCCGTCGCCATCCGTTCCCGGGATATACGGCAAATAAATTGGTTCGGCCGGGGTAAACCATTGGAACCCGCCTTTGGTGTTGGTAAATTCCAAGTCAACAACGCGCATCGGCGCAATTTGGGACGAATGGAACAGGTATAAACGAACCGTTCCGGTCGCGCCGACCATTTGCAACCCGATTCGTTCGATTTTCGTTGTTACGCCCATCGCCCGAACCGGCACGATTTCGAAACCGACAATCTTTCCGGTCGGGTCTATCGTTGCGGCCAACCGGGCGGCCCCGTCGAAGAATGTACGACGTTCCAAAAGATTCTTGGTTTCCTGTTGCAATTGCTTTTCTTGGATGAAATTTTGGACGGCGGTATTGATTCCGTTAACGGTCAATTGGCGCACGAAATCGGAAACCATATTGTATTCGTTCCAATCGGAATTTCCGTCGGCCGGTTCGGAACCCGCATTGGCGTTTTTGGCAATCCAAACTTTCCCGGTGTGTTTTACCTTGGCCCCGGCCGCGTATGCGGTCGCGTTGTTCCAATCCGGATATTTGTACAAGTAATCGTCCGGCATAATCGCCCGGACGTTCGCCAACGTGCAAAGCGGGTGCGCCGCTTGAAACGTCAAGCCGCTTTCAGATTGGGTTAACGCATCGTCAATTTGATTTTGCGGGTTGTAATCCTGTTGCCAACCCACAACGGGCAACAACGCCGTTTGAATATCTTGTAATCGTATCATATCGGGTTCGCTTGTTAAATGGAAAACGGGGACGGGGTTAATTCGACCCGTCCCCGCGAAGAAATAATGGTTTAGGATGTGCCCAAAATTAAGGCGTGACCTCTTGGGTCATTACCGGCGCGGTGGAATCGTTGGTAACGAGAACACCCAACGCGTCGTCGCCGGTCTTAACCTCAACGGCGTTCACGACCTCAACAGGCGTGGCGAACGGGCTTGCGGAACCCGGGGCAGCCAACTCAACCTTGATAATCGGGTTGGCAACGGTATTCGGGTCGGAATTGTACGCAACCAAAAAGGCCACGTCCACGGAGAACCCGAAATATTCCTTGACGTTGCACACCATATCGGCGGACGCCGCACCCGCAATCGTGGATTGGTCGCCGACGGCGGTGTAATAGTGAGAACCCACTGGCAAGTCGATGAACGGAAGCCGCACAACATCCCATTCGTGGAAGTTGGCGCGGGTCCTTGCGAGGGCTTCGCGGTCCACGCGGGTAAGAACGCCCACGTTGCCATCGGCCACGATGTAACCGGTTGCAAAGACGCCGGAAGCGTTCACAATGTTGTTGGTGTAGTGGAACACTTTGTTGTCGTATTCCAAACGCTTGTTGACATCATTGTAAATGTCGTGTTCGGCCATCTTGCGCACAAGAGAATCGAACCCGGCACCGCCAATGACGTGCAACATTTCGGGATAGGCGTTTGCACGCATCATCGCGTTCATGTCCGCCAAAAATTCCATGCGGGCGTTCCAAGGAATTTGCACGGAATTGGATGTGACGGTGTAATACAACGCATCCTTGAACACTTGGGTTTTGTTCGCTTCAAGAGCGGCGATTGCCTGTACATCCATTGCGGTTGCAAGGGCGCGGCAAATCTTCTCCATCTTGCGGGCGAAGTCGTGTTCATAGGAAATTTCGTTGTTCCTGTACAGTTGCGGAACCATCGTGAAACCGACGGAAAGCGTTACCCAATTGACCGTGTACAACGCGGACGTGTTTTCGTCGTCGGCAATGACGCACGAACGGACGTTGGAAACGGTCACGTCGCCATCGTAATTGATAACGGGAATTTGCACGGTGTTGCCGATGGATTCAAAGGCACGGTCGCGCAAGTTGGGGTTGATGATGGAATTTGCGGCGTTGGTTTGCTCAATAAAGAAATCCAACGCGCCGTATTCCAACGGGCGGGCCATATTCCGGTCAAATTGCGGGTTTTCGACACGCCAATTTTGCAAACGGGTTGCTACAAGTGACATAATTTTTTTGTGTTAAATTGTTAATGTTTGCCGGATTGACCCTTTACCCGGTTGTTACTGTTCTTATTGGATGGGTAACGCCTTGATTGCGTCGCGGTTGTCTTTCCACGCTTGCGCCATCGCATCCGAAAAATCCTTGGAACCGTTGATTTTTCCTTGTGCCATCAATTGTTTTGCAATGATTTCTTGGGCTTCGTTTTGGGTACGCGCCCCGGAAATATCAACCGTTCCACCGTTGCCGCCTTGTCCGCCGGTGTGGCCTCCCGTGGAACCTGCGCCGGTCTGTTTGCGTCCGGTTTCCAAAACGCCCATCGTGGAAAGTTCCTTGGCCACAAGTTCGGCGGCCGTGAATGGACGCAAATTGTTTTCCGGGTTGCGCTTGACCGCGCCGTTTTCCATAAATGCCAAAGTCTTGCCGCCGTTCCCGTCATCAATGTATTCCGGGTTCATCGCCTTAACCTTGGCCACGGCCTGTTCGGTCAACACGGACGTAACAGACGCGGGCAAATCGGCCTTAAATTTCAATCCGGCGGTTGCTTTCGCAAATTCGCCGTCAATCTTCATTCCGAGCAGGGCTTTTGCGTGTTCGCTTTCGGCCGTGTCGTACTTGGTTTTAAGGTCGGTATATTCCTTGGTCACGTTGGCCAAATCCGCCTTGGCTTGGTCCAATTGGCGTTTGGTTTCCGCATCCCCGCCGCCCTTTGCAATAACGGATTCCAAACGGGTTTTCTCTTTTTCCAATTCGGAAACCTTGGTTTGCAATTCGGCGGCGTTACCCGCTTGGCCTTTGATTTCGCCAATAACACGTTTGGCGTAATCGTAGGTCTTTTCGGCCCCATTCTTGGCGATTCCGGACGCCGCCAAAATGTCAGCATCCAAACCGCCGTAAATTTCGCCGGTCTTTTGCCCGATAACCGCCGTTTCGTCATTCTTCGACATTTCGACGATTGCCGTTTTCTGTTCATCCGTCAAGCCCGATAACGCGGCGTTGGCGTTCAACAATTCGGTTGTAAGTGCCATAATTCTTTCCCTTTGAATTTTTGGTAATGTCTTGTTATGGTATCGCCCAATCGGACGTTACGCGGAAATGGTTTCGGTCGCGGTTACGCTTTGCAAGGTTGCGCCGCCGAAAACAAACGTGTACGTGCGGGTCGTGCTTGCATCAGCATACGACGCGGAAATACACTTGGAAACGCCGGTTGCCGCGCGTTGCACGACGTCAAGGATTGTTCCGGCTTTGTAACATTCGACCAATTTTGCCTTTTGGGCGTCGGTAAAGGTCCCCAACGCGGAAACCTCAATGAACAAATGGTCCTGTTGTGCGATTTGTGCCATAATTGTAACTTGTTAAATGGTTGTTATTCCTTTTCCTTGGCGGGACGTCCCGGTTTCTTGGCCGGTTCGGCCTGTTCGGTTTCGGCCTTGGCGGCGTCGCGTTCGGCAAGGGCCTTGGCAACGGCGGCGGCAACGGCCGCATCGAATTTTTCTTGGTCGGCCTTGGCCTTGGCGGCGGCGGCTTCCTTGGCGGCCTGTTCGCGCTTGGCGGCCTGTTCTTTCAACCACACGTTCGGGTCGTGCAAAATCGTAACGGTGTAACCCTGTTTCCGCAAGGAATCCGCAACGTGGGCTTCAAAAATCTTTTTGCCGAATTTTTGCACCCGGGGCCGGGAAACACGCTTGCCGGTTTTCGGGTCGAATTGTACGACCTCAATAACGGCGTGGTAATCCTTTTCTTCGCCCGTGGGGACAATGTAATTTTCGGCGGTCAACTTTTCAATCGGGGTATCGCGCCCGTCTTTTGTAATCATCGCTTTACACGGTTTTATTGTTAAACAATGGCCGGTTGCGGTTTCTGTTCATCCGCATATCGCCGCAATTCGGCCGTAATCTTTTCAATCTTGCGTTGGTACGGTATTTCCGAACCGAAATCCAAAATGTTGGTGTTTTCACGTTCGAACCGGCGTACAAAATTGGGAAAATTCAATTTAATACGCAAATCCGTTTCGGAAACCAAGTTTTTATCAAACAGTTCGGAAACCTCAACGCGTGACAAATGGCGGAACGGTTCAAGTTCGGCCAATATCAACATACGGCGTAATTGCGTCGGGTCGTTCCGGTATTCGGTTTCCAAGATTTGGTTTTGCATCATATCCAATTCGGATTCCGACGCGCCCGCATCCTTGGCGGCCTTATACCGTTTACGCAATTCATCCGGGGAATACAAGTAAAATTCCGTTCCGTAATTGATTTTCGCCGAAATGAAATACCGTCCATAACGCAACCGGCAAACGGTTTCGTCAACCCATTGTTGGGCCTGTTCGAAACCCTTTTTTACCCGGTTCAAAACGGTTGTGACGTTTTCGAAATTCGCTTGTACCTGTTGTTCGTTGAACGCATCGCGGTTCGTAATGATTTCTTCTTGGCCGACAACGGCCGTAATGATTTCTTCGCGCAACCGCTTTTGTTCCTCAACGTTGTAATCAAGGGCTTTTCGGTCAACGTTCAATATCTGTACGGGGTTACGCAAATCGGGTTGGTTTTCGTCCGGGTTCGGTACGGGGATTTCCACGAACGAACCGGCCCCGATTATACGTTTGTTTCCGCATTTCGGGCAACGCAACAGTAATCCGGCCATATCCAACCGGTAACGGCCTTGTTTGTCGCGCAAAAACCCGCCGTCGCAATAATCCCCGTTTTCCGCGTTCGTGAAATCGCAACTTTGTTCGTACCCGGACAAAATGGGATATGCGCCCATAAGGTCCAATTGGCGTTTGGAAATGTGGAAAAATTCGAACCAATCCAAACTTTCCAATTCGGCGGACAACGGGGACGCCTTTACGTCCGGTTCATCCAACGAAATGGGTTCATTCCAAAAGAACCGGGCCGGGCAATAACCCAAATCGTGGGCCGCTTCGATTGTCGGCATACCGACCAATTGGCCCGTGTGCTTCCGGTCGTCCCAAACGCGGTACGTTTCATCGTCCAACACAACGATTTCGTCACGGCGACGGAACACGATAAAATCCATTTGGCCCGTTGTCGGGTCGGCCTTATACGTAATTACGTCGTCAATCGGCAACCAATAAAAATACGGTTCGGGTAATTCTGTTGTCTGTTCCCGGGCGACGTCAACGACCAAAACGGAATTGATTTCGGATTTGAAAAATTCCCATCCCTTGGTCGCCCATACGTCGGGTTCGTTCAACTTGGTTTGCCTGTATTGTTCCCAATCGTCGCGTTGGGCGGAATTTGCGAATTGATAATTAAACGCCGGGTTGCGCCCGTCGAAAATGCGGCTTAATTTGTCAAAGCATATTTCCGTTATCTCATTGGTTTTAATGGGATAACGGAAAAGTGCTTTGAACAATACAAACTTATCGTGCGGCAAGATATTTTCCGCCATCGCAAGAAATTGCGTTAACGGAATGGAAATGTACGGCGAATTGAAAGACGTAACCCGCTTTACCGTGTGAAATTTGATGCGCATTTGGTGCAATTTCGCACGGGAAAGAACGGCGGAACGCTTATTTTCCGCTATTTCCTTTTTTATCTTGGCGACGTCGTAGCCCATAATCCACAAATTCGAATTTCGATGTTTCCGGCAATTGCCAACCGCCGTTGTTCGGCATCCTCAACAACCGTTCCGCGTGGGAAAATTCAAATTCCCGGGTAACGCCATTGGCGATTAACGTTACCGTGGTTGTCTTGGCGTTCATAACTAAACGGATGCGGGGACCAAATCGGTCAACGGGTTGAAATCGGTCGGCGTGACAATGGCCAAATCGTCGGAATAATTGTCGGGATATTGCCACGAAATGGCGTTGGAATCCTTGGCGTCGAAATTGCCGTGAATCTTGGACCCGATGAACAACGCCCGAATGGGAATCGGGTAATACGTTGTCGCGGTCGTTTGGTCTTGCAACGCTTCGATTTTCCCGTTTTCGTCGAACAGGAAAACGCCAAGATTTCCCGCGTTGGCTTCGCATTGCAACGCTTTCATCGCCTTAATGACGGATTGAGGAACGGAACGGATTTGACCGTCGAATTGAACGGGGTTTCCGCCCAACACTTGGGCCACGCCACCCAAATCATCGTTTCCGCCGGACGTCATACGGGCATCGCCACCCGAATCGGCCGGAGCATTGATGTACGGGGACACGACGATTTTGCCACCATCGGCGGCCGCCAATTGTGCCGTCCAAGACGCTTTCAAAAGGATGGACGCCGTATCGGTAAAACTGTTGCGCGTTCCGTCTGCCTTACGCAAGCGTTGGAACGCAACCTTTTGGATTTGGCCGAAATTTTCCGGGCAAGTGACATTCGGAATTGTCGTGATTGCGGCGGTGGCCGGACATTGACAAATCAAAGACATAATCTTGTAATTTTAAGTGTTAAATGATTTTCACGGCGACCCGTAGCCGCTTACAGTTGCAAAAATAGTTATTTTTTATAAAAATCGCGTTAAATCGCTTTTCTTTTCAAAAATGGGTAATTCCTCATCTTTTCGCAAAAAGTCGCTTAAATCACCCAAAATCGCGTTTAATGGACCCTAACACCACGATTGGCCGCGCCGTATGGTTTTGTATTCCCGTCGGCAATTTCCTTTTCAAAAATGCCGGTCAATCCATCGGCGTCGTCGTCGTGGTCGTTGGCGTCAAACTTGCGCAAAAAACCGACAATATGGTCGTGGAATTTCTTATACCGGGTTTCCCATCCAAACGGCATAATGATATGTTGGTTTACAAACGGCGCATTTGTGACAATCCGGGATTCTTTGTTTTCGCCTTGATAAAATGGAACGGTTAGCGCCCGAACCTTTTTTTTCACGGTCTTTTCGAATTGGGAACCGCCGTTGTTAGATTCAATCCACGCTTTTTGAACGCCATTATTGTTTATCAACCGGGGAACGGTTACGGTTGTAACATCCGTTGGTTCGTCGGTAAATTCAATGTCGGTTATAAGGGCAAACAACAACGGTTCGTACCGGCGTTTGTTCTCATTCCAAATTTGGTTTTCCGATTTGTAAATGTCATAAGACGCGGCAAACAAAAAGTCGTCGCCTTGGTCGGCAACATCCACGTAACAACCCGAACGGATATATTGGCCCCAATCCTTTTTTTCGACCCACGTTTTGAACGGTTGGTACAAAAACGCCGTGGCGTCGCCCGGGTTCCCTTGGTACAGGCATTGGAAACCCAACGGGTCCAATTGTTTTTGCGCCAACAGTCGTTCCAACGAATGGCGTTGCGCCCACAACGGTTGCCCGGCTTCGCGTTCGTCAATTTCCGTTGGTTGCCCTGTTTTGATTGCTTCGAAATTGACCAATACCCACGCCCCGGCCGGGATGTTTTCAAGGTCCGCCCACGATTCGACGAATACGACCTTTTCCGAATCAATGATTTTGCCAATAATGTCGTCGGGATGCCATCGCGTAAACACGATAAGTTGTTGGGAATCGTTGTGCAAACGGGTTTGTGCAACCTTTGTAAACCAATCCCACGCGGCCGCCCGGATTATCGGGCTATTCGCTTCGGACGAATCCTTATACAAATCATCGTAAATCATAACGTCAACCGTCTTTGACGTCAACGAACCGCCACGGCCCACGACGCGCAACGAACCGGTATGATTCACGATTTCGAACACATCCGAATTGCGCAAGTAATTGTTGGCAACCGTTACGACGTTCGACCCGTTCAACACGGTTTCCGGGAAAACGGCCCGGTAACTTTCCGAATCAATCAACCGTTGGACGTCCCGGTTGAAATCCTTTGCAATCGTGGCCGCATACGAACAAATGCAAATCCGAATATCCGGGTACAATCCCAACATATCGGCCGGTAAAAACCGGCTTGAACCTTGCGATTTGCCGTGTTGCGGCGGGGCCTGTATGATTAGTTTTTTAATCCGGCGTTTGGCGAACAAATCCAATACCCGGTAATACGCTTTATGGAACGGCGTTGGTTGAAAGTTCGCATCCATATATTGGGCGAACCACAACAGGTTACGCCGTGCGCCCTCTTGTAAGAACAATTCCGGGTGTTCCGATAACGCCCGGGTTATTTGCATCGTATCAACGTCCATTCGTGAAAAATGGCCCTTTGGCGACGGGCCGGGTTTCATCGCCGCCGGGCCGTAACATAAACATAAACCCGTGTTAATTATTCCGGCCAATCAATTGTCAATCCCTATATTCGCCACATCCGGCCACCGCGCGTTCATAAACTCAATTACGGAATGTTGCACCCGCTCAAATTGTTCGTCGGTCAATATCCGTCCCAAGTGGATAATAATAACATCTTCATTTGGTTCGGTCGGTCCGTCCGTCTTACTGAATCCCGCCATTATTTCCCGTTTATAGCGTCAATGACTTGCGCCAACAGGTTATCCGGGACGTTGGCCAATGTAATACCCGGTTTCGATTCCGTTTCAATCTTGCCGGTCAATTCTTGGATATGCTTGTTTGACCATTCGCCCGGCGCACGGTTGCACAACGCAAAGATAATCGCGGTTGGATTCGGCGCGGCCTTTTTGTGTACAACCTTGGTTTTCATGACCACTCCTTTGCCATCTTTCCCCGGGGACGTTTCCGTTGTGGTTTCATCCCATTCGTACCCGCGTATCAGTTCCAACAACGAACGTTTGGAATCA
>JAZQKK010000004.1:0-37960 GCA_045542115.1 Eubacteriales bacterium | reverse complement strand
GATCCGACTTGGCTTATCCCAGCTGGGTCAGTACCCAGGAAACGGAACTGAACCTTTTGAATATTGCCGATTTTCAGCGGCTGTTTTCCGCAGAAAAGCCCACGGCCTTTCTGGCGGAGCATGTCTGGGAGCATATGACCTTTAAGGAGGGCTGCCGGGCAGCGAAGCACTGCTTCGATTATTTAGCCGAGGGAGGCTATTTGAGAGTTGCAGTTCCCGACGGGAATTTCCGTAACGAATGGTACCAAAATATGGTCAAGGTGGGCGGAAACGGCGATCCGTCCCATCCCGCCTATACCCACAAGATCGTCTACGACTACCGCAGCTTTGCCCAGGTATTTTTACAGGCGGGCTTTGAAGTGGAGCTTCTGGAATGGTGCGACGAAGAAGGCCAATTCCATTACCGGGATTGGAACGAGGCCGATGGCCGGATCGGAAGATCTCTGCGCTTTGATACCCGTAACCGGGACGGCAAGCTGGGAATGGTCTCCATTATCCTGGACGCAAAAAAGATCCTATAGAAAAAGATCCGTTTTGAATGCTCGGTGGTCATAAAACAGTAATATGCGAATTTCTTGGAACAGGCATGATTTCGGTCATGCCTGTTCCGCTTTTATCAGTTCATCCACGGGAATGTAGCCAACGAGGTCATATTCGATATGTACCTTCTGTTTGCGCTTACCGCTGGACTTGTCGGGCGCTTCTACATAAACTGCCTTTACAAGCTCTCTGAGAGCGTATGGCGTGAGTTCTGTGAGTGTGGTGTATCTGCGTACCTGCAATCATTTTCTGAAAGTAATCCGTTCAGGCGATTCATCGTATCCGTTCCGGGGGTGTCAAATTGTTCGAATGGAAAGGGGAGACCTAAATTCTGATACTTTACCATACAGATTTTTTTAAAGGGAAGAAGTTCGATTTTATCAATGCAAGGATAGAGGTTTTGCAGTTCTTTCAAAAATAGTACGGAGTCTTCCTTGTCGTTCAATGTGGGAATGATTACTTGCCGTAGTGTGGTAGGTATTTTCTTTTCATTCAGTATTTTTAGGAATTTCAAAGGGGCAACCAAACTGCATCCCACGTATTTTCGGTATTGTTCTTCCGTGGGATACTTAACGTCTAAAAGAACCCGGTCGGTTACATCCAAAAGATTGGAAATTTCGTCGTTGAAAAGACTTCCTGAGGTGTCAAGACAGGTGTTAATTCCGTATTCTTTGCAAAGTGAGAAAATCTTCTTTGCAAATTCGGGTTGCAATAACGGTTCTCCGCCCGAAAGAGTGATTCCGCCGTCTTTTCCAAAATAGGATTTAAAGCGCTCCGCTTTTCTTACGATTTCTTCCGCGGCTATTTCCGTGCCCTCATCCATCTTCCACGTGTCCGGATTATGACAGCAACCGCACCGAAGATTGCACCCCTGAAAAAAAACGACAAACCGAATCCCCGGGCCGTCAACGGTACCCAGGGATTGGATGGAATGAATCTTTCCCACGGTTATAAAGCCTCGTGGAAGGTTCTGCTGATAACTTCCCGCTGCTGTTCTTTGGACAGTTTGTTGAAGTGAACTGCATAACCGGAAACACGAATGGTGAGATTTGGATAAGCTTCGGGGTCTTCGTAGGCTTTCATCAAAGTTTCACGATTCAGCACGTTTACGTTGATGTGATGGGCATTTTTTGCAAAATATCCGTCCAGAATAGAGACCAGATTATCAATTCTTTCTTCTTCGCCTCTTCCCAAGGCTTCGGGGGTAATGGAGAAGGTATTGGAAATTCCGTCCCGACAGTCGTCGTAGCTGATTTTTGCAACGGAGTTCAAGGACGCCAAAGCACCGTTTTCTTCTCGATTATGCATCGGATTGGCACCGGGAGCGAATGCGGCTCCGGCAGCACGTCCGTCGGGGGTAGCACCGGTGTTCTTTCCGTACATTACGTTGGACGTAATTGTGAGTACGGACAGGGTATGAATTGCATCGCGGTAGGTGGGGGTCTTTCTCAGTTCGCTGATGACTTTATGGGCCATATCCTTTGCAATCAGGTCCACGCGGTCGTCGTCGTTTCCGTATTTGGGGAATTCTCCCTCGGTTTTAAACGAAACGATATGACCGGTTTCGTCCTTGATGGGAATAACCTTGGCGTATTTAATCGCGCTCAGAGAGTCTGCGACCACCGAAAGACCGGCAATTCCGAAGGCCATCAGCCGTTCCACGTCGGTGTCGTGTAACGCCATCTGAATCTTTTCATAGGCATACTTATCGTGCATATAGTGGATGACGTTCATCGTATTAACGTACAGACGGGAGAGCCATTGAATATAAATATCAAAACGCTGCATGACCTGTTTGTAGTCCAATTTTTCCCCGTCAAGGACCGACATCTGAGGTCCGATGGCCATTTTGCTGTCGGTGTCGTAACCGCCGTTCAGCGCAATCAACAGCAATTTTGCAAGATTACACCGGGCACCGAAGAACTGCATCTGCTTGCCGACTTTCATTGCGGAAACACAGCAAGCGATCGCATAGTCGTCACCGTAGATCGGACGCATTATGTCGTCGTTTTCATATTGAATGGAGTCGGTATCTTTCGAAACTTTGGCGCAGAAGCGCTTGAATCCTTCCGGCAGGCTTTGAGACCAAAGAATGGTCAAATTGGGTTCGGGGGAAGAGCCCAGAGTATAAAGGGTATTCAGAATCCGGAAACTGTTCTTGGAGACCAAGGTTCTTCCGTCTTCTCCCATACCGCCCACGGCTTCGGTAATCCACATTGGGTCGCCGCCGAACAGTTCATTATATTCAGGAGTGCGAAGGTGACGGGCAATTCTCAATTTAATGACGAAATCATCAATAAGTTCTTGCGCAGATTCTTCTGTCAGAGTCCCGTTTTCCAGATCCCGTTCAATGTAAATATCAAAGAAGGTGCTTACTCTTCCCAAGGACATTGCCGCACCGTTTTGTTCTTTAATAGCGGCAAGGTAGGCGAAATAAGTCCACTGAATGGCTTCTTGGGCATTTTTTGCAGGACCGCTGATATCATAACCGTGCATTGCAGCCATTTCTTTCAGATTGCCAAGGAAGGTGATCTGCTGGAAGACTTCCTCACTCTTCCGAACCTGTTCGGTGCTGAAATCTCCTGCTGCAATATTTGCTTTATCCTTTTGCTTTTCTTCAATCAGACGATCCACGCCGTACAATGCCACGCGGCGATAGTCGCCGATGATTCTACCTCGGCCGTAGGCATCGGGAAGTCCGGTAATAACGTGACACTTCCGGGCTTTTCGCATTTCATCGGAATAGGCACGAAAAACGCCGTCGTTATGAGTGGTACGGAATTTAAATTCATTCTGAACCTTATCGCTCAACTGATATCCATAAGCCTGACAGGCGTTTTTGCACATCCGCATTCCGCCGAAGGGATTTACGCCCCGTTTCAACGGAGCATCGGTCTGCATCCCAACGATTAACTCATTTTCTTTATCAATATAGCCGGGGGCATAAGCGGTCAGAGAGCTGACCGTTTCCGTATCAATATCCAAAACCCCTCCCTTTTGTCGTTCTAAGGCAAAGAGAGTCTGGACCTTGTCCATCAATTTTTTGGTGCGTTCCGTCGCTCCGGCAAGGAAGCTGTCGTCACCGAAGTATTCTTTATAGTTGGTCTGGATAAAATCGCGGACGTTGATTTCGTCTTGCCAGACGCTTTGTTTGAAACCGTACCAATGTTCGTGTTGCATATCGTTCTTCCTTTCTCTTGATTGCATCATATCAAAAAAAATGAGCAATCCTTTTCCATAAAAGAATTGCCCAGACGGTCGGCTTATCAATCCTTTACACTCCCTTGCGGTACTCCGCATTCCGTCAGTTATGTAAAAGGTTAATTATATTATACAACACATTATGACATTTGTCAATAGCAAAGATGTTATTTTTTTGTGAAAAATACAATATCTTGTGTTAAATTTTTACAGATTTACCGTATTTAGTGTTTAAACAGAGATTTTTTTAAATGCAAAATCGTCTGTTTTTCCGCTGATTGCCGATAAAAATCAAAAGAAAAAATCCTTGTTCATCGAACAAGGATTTTTTCTGGCTCCCCCTGTCGGACTCGAACCAACGACAACGCGGTTAACAGCCGCGGGCTCTACCAACTGAGCTAAGGAGGAATATTTGGTTTTTGTTACTTGAACATTATAGCACGATTCTCTATGGATGTCAAGGGGGTTCACGAAAATGTCACAAAGAATTTTGCCGCCTTGATTTTTAATTTTTACGAATGTTTTTTTATTCGTTCCATATGGATATATCGGAGGGATTTTTATGAGTTTTATATCCTGGATTACAACGGTTTTTTCCTCATTGCCGTTGGCGTTACTTACAATACTTACTTTGGCAGTCATTTTTGTGAATGGGTGGACCGATGCCCCCAATGCAATTTCCTCCTGCGTGGCTACGCGAGCCCTATCGCCCGGAGTTGCGGTGGGAATGGCGGCCATTTTTAACTTTTTGGGATTGATTATCACGGTTTCTATCAACCGCACGGTCACCGACACCGTCTTTTCTATGGTGGATTTTGGGGATGACCCGAATTTGTCCCGTCTTGCCCTTTGCGCCGGGATGGTTTCGGTGGTTGTTTGGGCCGCGGCTGCTTGGTATTTCGGAATTCCCACCAGTGAGAGCCACGCACTGATTGCCGGAATTACCGGAGCGGCAATTGCTTTGAATGGAGGAGAAGGCGTCCGTTTTCCCGTGTGGAGCCGCGTCTTGTGGGGTTTGGGAATCTCAGTTTTGTTTGGTTTCGGATTGGGCTGGATTTTGGTCCGGTTCCTTTTTTCCGTATTTCAAAAAACAAACCGCAAAAAGGCAGAACGTTTGTTACGGCGTACAGAAATTGTTGGTGGAGCCTTGAATGCTTTTTTGCACGGTTCCCAAGACGGGCAAAAATTTATCGGAGTGTTGTTGTTATCCGTAGCGTCTGCTGGCAATCTTATCCCGCCCAAAACGATTCCTTTTTGGATGATTTTACTGTGTTGTAGCGTTCTTTCCCTGGGAACTTGTGTCGGGGGCGGAAGGATTATCCGAGCGGTAGGAATGAAGATGATAAAGACCGAGTCCTACCAAGGGGTAGCTGCGGATTTAGCGTCTGCCGTCAGTTTGGGAATTTGTACGATGTACGGTCTGCCGGTTAGCACGACTCACGTAAAAACCACCGCTTTGATGGGAGCCGGAGCGTCGGTCCGCCTGCGGTCGGTAAATTGGAGCGTGGCCGGTCAAATGATTTTAGCCTGGGTCTTTACGTTCCCCGGATGCGGGCTTTTAGGGTATTTTGCAGTAAAGTTGCTTCTGTTGTTTTTATAAAAAAGGATGCGGCCGAACCTTCGACCGCATTTTTTTATTGTTGAATAAAGTCATCTAACGTTCCAAAGGTGTAACCCTGTTCTTTCCACTGCGTCAATAACGTATCTAAAATCTCCGCATTGGTTTTTGAGGTGCTGTGGAGTAAGACGATTGCTCCATTGTGAATTCGAGAATTGAGCTTCTGGATGGCCGCATTGGGGTCCGGTTGCTTTGCATTGTTCCAGTCGGCGTAAGCCAAACTCCAAAAAACGGTAGTGTATCCCAAATCTTTGGCCTGTTGTAAATTCGTCTGGCTAAATTTCCCTTGGGGTGGACGGTAGATTTTTTTCATTTCTTTTCCCGTAATTTCCAAATACAAAGTTTCAACTTGTCGTAATTCTTCCTCTAATTTCTCCCGGTCTGAAATTTCACTCATATCCGGGTGTGAAGCGGTATGATTTGCAACGATATGTCCCTCGTCTGCCATTCGTTTGACTAAGTCGGGGGAAGTTTTTAAGTAGTGGCTTACCAGAAAAAATGCCGCCGGAATTTCGTGTTTTTTTAAAACGTCTAAGATTTGCTCCGTATAACCGTTTTCATAACCCGCGTCAAAGGTCAGATAGATGGTTTTGGATTCTTTGTCTCCCAAGTAATAGGCGTTGTACTCTTTTAATTCTTTCGCACTTACGTTTCCTTGTGGAGTTGCACCGGGAATTCCAAAGGATAATCCCCAATCGGAACAAGCAAAAGCTTCTGCTGTTTGTGCTTGCCCGGCCGCAATCATCCCAAACAACAGACAGATACAGACTGCACTTAATAGTATCGTCTGCCAGTTGCGTTCCAACCCTCGGAACAGTGTTTCGGAAAATTTCATAACAATCCCTCCGTTCTGCTCCATTTTATGACATATCCTTTCGGTTTATCCATAAAATGTAGCGAAAGGGGAGAGGACTTTGCTTGGTTGGATTTGTTTTATTTTAATTGTATCCGGAACGGTCTGTGGGATTTTTACCGGAAATCTGGAAAGAATTTCTGCTGCAATTTTATCTTCCCCCGCAGAAACAGTCACGCTATTGTTAAAAATCGGCGGAGCGATTTGTTTTTTTAGCGGATTGTTACGTGTAGCGGAAGGGGCTGGATTGGTCAACTCCTTTTCTCAAATTCTGGCAAAACCTGTGGGAGCCTTGATCCCGCAAACAAAATCCCACTCTGCGCTACGGACGTCGGTAACGATGAATTTGGCGTCCAATTTTTTTGGATTGGGTAACGCCGCGACTCCCTACGGAATTCGGGCCGCAGAACAAATGGAACAAGGGAGAGTCACCCGTTCCCTTGCAACTTTTATATTGCTAAATACTTGCTCCGTGCAATTGATTCCTACCACGATCTGTGCTTTAAGACAGGCAAACGGCGCTAAAAATCCGATGGATATTTTGCCCGCAGTATGGGTGGTGCAAGTCTTATCCTGTGCAACAGGCATTCTTCTTACAAAACTTGCTTTTCGAGGGACAAAATGAGTGCGATTTTACCGGTTTTAATGATCTTTGTGTTCGGTTACGGTCTGATTCGCAAAAGCCCGATCTTTGCCCATTTTTGCGATGGAGTTAAAGATGGTTTGAAAGTGTGTTTGCAGATTTTCCCCACCTTATTGCTGATGCTGACATCTGTTGCAGTATTTCGTTCCTCCGGAGCAATGGATTTGCTTATTACGTTTCTTGCACCGATCTGTCAATGGTTTTCCATTCCGCCCCAAATACTGCCCCTTGCTTTGGTTCGCCCTTTGTCCGGCGGCGGAGCGTTATCGGTCTGCGAAGACCTTCTCGCTACCTACGGTGTGGATTCCCGCATTGGTCGTATTGCTGCCGTTTTATCCGCTTCCACAGAAACAACGTTTTATACTCTGGGCATTTACCTTCCCCGTACAAAACAGCACGGTACAGGCAAATTACTTGCCTGTACCGTGATTTGTGATATTATTACGTTGATAATTGTGATTTTAGTATTATAAATTTAAAAGTCGAATATCAAACCGGCCATTTTGCTTGAAATACCCCAAATTAAAAGTCTCTCCTTGATGTTTCTTATTCCACAACTCAGCCACAGTTTTTAATTCAGCTGCGGTGATTAGAAGAATTTGGGTGTCGTTGTTCAATGCATAATCAACACATTCTTGAACACTTTTATCTGTAAATTCGGGAGCAATGACCATAAATACTGCGACCTCTTTATCAGATGTGCGAATATAACCATCAAATTGCTGGATGTGATCCTTTAAATTTACTGCACTTTCTTTGGATTTGTTATCCCACATAATATATTTGTCTTTAAAGGATAATTTCCCGTCTGGATGCTCCGTTCCGGTCAATGTAAGAGGTTTGTTTAGTAGCATTTTTTCGAATATGTAGTTTGTAGCATCTTCGAAAAGATGTTCACATTGTAAGTCTTTTTCGATTATATTGTTTGCTCTCAAATATTTTAGATCTCTTGACGCAAGTTGATGATATACATTTAAGAGCTTTTCTCTTTCATCTTCAGTTTTAATTTCAATTTTCCTTAAATTGTCGTAGTATTCAAGGATTCTTGAAATCAAAATATTTTTATTACCCGAGACCGTGAGTCCTAAATCTCCGCACCACGCTGAAAGCATAGAAACATCCAGCCCGTCTCTTAGAGAATATCCTCCCAAAAGGTTAGAGGGTTGAATAGATTTAAGAATGACACTTTTTAACTCAGCGACAGTTGGATTGTTCGAGACTTCAATAGCAGCAGTCTTTGTATGTTGGCCGGCTTTTGTGACAATATCAATTAGGTACTGTTTCTTTGTCTTTTTTATAACATAATCTACGAGTTTTTCATATCCATAAGAACGAATTTCGATATGATAATAGTTGCGAATTTGCATTGCAATATCTTCAGGGATCATATCACACAAAACTCCGTCAGAGTTTTTAATTGAAACCAATAATCCTTTTGTTTGTAGCGTTTTTCTTGTTTCATCAATGTCATCTAATGTGTGCAAAATATTCCCTTCTGTTGGAAATCTACTAGATTTTGCTTCAAGCATATGTTGTTCTTCCGTTGAGATGTTCAAGTATTTTCGAAGAGCTTCAATCAAATTTTTTTCATCTACGGAAATATCATTATTATAAGTCCAGGCGGTATCAAGCATATGCTTAAACAATGCAAAATCTCTTGAAATTTTGCTAATATCAAAATTGTTGGACTCATCAATAATAGTTTTTTCATAATTGAGAATAGCAGTCTCTGTATCCTTGTATGAAGAAATAAAGTCATCTTGATTTAATAGGTAGTCGCGAATCAATATAGGAGCAATAATACGAACTGCACGGTTTTGATCCAATTTCAGTTCATTTAATCTCTGTGAAATGTTTTCAAAAGAAGTGTATTGTCCGGCAGTTTTTAGCAAAAAATCTTTTATCTCGTCAAGACTTAATCGTCTGTAATCTGCCACATATGCTGATGCGATTCTTTTTGCGATAACTGTGTTTGGAATTTGATTAACAAATTTAATGAAGTCCAACTTCCTGTCTCCTTTGCTGTGAATTACTTTTGTAGAAGAAGCGCTATTTTAGTTATAGTTTTCAGCCAATTTTCGACCCATCAGAACGCCCATTACGGACGCCATCATAAGGCCTCGGGTCCAGCCGCTGGAATCTCCTAAACAGTAGAGGCCGGGGACGTTGGTGTTAAAGTCCTTGTCCATATCTACCCGATTGCTGTAAAACTTTAATTCGGGAGAATAGAGCAGCGTTTCCGTGGATGCAAAGCCAGGTACTACGTGGTCGAGAGCGTGGATAAAGTTGATAATGTTCGTCATTGCCCGATAGGGAATGGCGGCGGTAATGTCTCCGGCAACTGCGTCGGGGAGCGTGGGCTTCAAATTGGAATGACTCAGCTCCTTTTCCCACGTCCGTTTTCCGTCCAAAATATCTCCAAACCGCTGAACGAGAATATGTCCGTTAGCCAACATATTGGACAATTCCCCCACTTTTTGGGCGTAAGCGATGGGTTGATTGAAAGGAACGCTGAAATTGTGGGAAACCAAAATGGCAAGGTTCGTGTTGTTGGATTTTAATTCCTTGTAGGAATGTCCGTTCACCACTGCCAGGTCGTTGTCGTAATTCTCCTGGCTGACAAATCCGCCGGGATTTTGACAGAAGGTCCGAACCTTATTCTTGAAGGGCTGAGGATAGCCAATCAATTTTGATTCATAGAGAACCTTATTGACTTGTTCCATTACTTCGTTGCGAACTTCTACCCGAACACCGATATCAACCGTACCGGGGCGATGCTGAATCCCGTGTTCCGTGCAGAGTTTTTCCAGCCATTCCGCACCTCGGCGCCCGGTGGCAACGACTACGTCGTCGGCATAAACGGTTAACTCATCAGTACCTCTTTTCAGATATGCACCCTTGCACACGTGGTCTTCGATGAGAAGGTCTGTACACTCGTATCCAAACATCATTTCTACGCCATTGTTCAGAAGGTACTGTTCAATGGCATAGTAGATTTCTTGCGCTTTTTCCGTTCCCAGATGACGGATGGGGCAGTCTACCAACTTCAAACCGGCCTGAATCGCCCGTTTTCGAATTTCTTTGACTTCTTCCGGGTTGCTGACTCCTTCTACGTGTTCGTCTGCGCCGAATTCCAGATAAATGGAGTCTGCATATTTGATAGTTTCTTCCGCCAATTCTTCCCCAATCAATTCCGGTAAGGCACCGCCAACGTCGGGGGAGAGGGAGAGCTTTCCGTCGGAGAAGGCTCCGGCTCCGGAAAAACCGGTGGTGATGTGACAATAGGGTTTACAGTTAACACATTGCTTGGTCTTGGATTTCGGGCAACGGCGATGTTCAATCGCCACTCCCTTTTCCGCAATCAGAATCTTTTTATTACTACCTTTTCGGAGTAACTCCAAGGCGGTAAAAATGCCAGCAGGACCGGCGCCGATAATTAAAACATCTTTTTTCATTCGTTATCTTTCTTCCCGGAAATATGGGAGTCCTAAATTTGCAGGGGGCTGGTCTTCCCGCTTTTTGCGGATACTGGTCAGGATAAGTACCAGCACCGTAGCAATGTACGGAAGCATTTTAAATAGGGGAAGGGAGCTTCTGGTCAAGGAGAAACCAAACAATTCTGTATAGAGATACATCCAGTAAAGCATCCCGAACAGATAGGATCCCCAAATGGCATTCAGCGGTTTCCAAGTTGTGAAAATAACCAGCGCAACCGCCAACCAGCCCAGGGTTTCAATGGTTCCGTCGTTGGCCCAGGTGCCTTTTGTGTAGTCTACCACGTAATACAGACCGCCAAGACCGGCAATTCCGCATCCGATACAGGTAGAAAGATACTTGTACTTCGTAACGTCAATTCCGGCGGCATCTGCCGTCGCGGGGTTTTCTCCCACGGCCCGAAGGTTCAATCCCTTGTGGGATTTTTTCAAGAAGATTGCCATTGCAACGGCAATCACAATGGCCAAGTAAGCCAAAAAGCCGTAGGAAAGAAACAGTTCACCAAAGCCGCCCAGTTGTTTTAAAAATGGAATGGTGGTGCGAAATGCATCACTGGTGGCTGCGATGGAAATTTGTCCGACACCCCCGGCCAATTTATTCAGAGAGCCGCCAAAGAAATTTGCAATCCCGGCTCCGAAGATTGTAAGTGTCAAACCGGTTACGTTTTGGTTTGCCCGAAGGGTGGTCGTTAAAAAACTAAATATAAGTCCACCCAAAGCACCTGCAAGAAAGGCGCAAAGGAAGGCAATTAAAATGCACAGCAGGGGATTCGGGGTAATCCCGGCCTTTGCACAGGCGTTTTCATAGAAGAATGCACCCGTAAGGCTTGCGATTCCGCCTAAGTACATCGTTCCGGGGATACCAAGATTTAAGTTTCCCGATTTTTCAGTTAATATTTCGCCGCAACAACCGAACATAATTACAGTTCCGAAAACCACGGCAGACTGAATCCATTGAATCAAAGAAGCAATGTTCATATTCTTGTTCCCCCTTTCTTACTTTTTGCGGAAGATTAAGCGGTAGTTAATGAAAAATTCACTGCCAAGAACAAAGAAGAGGATGATACCTTTCATAATTTCGGATGCTTCATTGTTCAGACTGTAGTCGGATGCGATTTGTGCGGCCCCTTTTTCCAGGAAAATGAGCAGCAGTGATACGAAAATCATTACAAAAGAGTTAAACTTCGCAAGCCAAGCGACAATAATCGCCGTAAACCCGCGGCCGCCTCCGATGTTTGTAGAGATGGTATGGCTTGCGCCGGCTACGTTGATAAAACCGGCTAATCCACAAATACCACCGGAAATCAGCATCGTACGTAAAACGATTTTCTTGACGTTCATTCCGGCATAGCGAGCGGTGTTTTCGCTGTCACCCACAATAGCGATCTCATATCCGTGTTTGCTATTTTTCAAATAGAAAAACATAAAGAAGGTCATAGCTAACACGATCAGAACCGGCAGAATGTAGGGAGATACCATTCGGTTAGAACCGATTTCGGGCAGCCAACCTCCCTTGGTATCGGGATTAATAACGCCTACCGTATTCGACCCAATGGGGTTTTCCCATTTTGCCACAAAGAACATCGTCAGCTGAATGGCAATATAGTTCATCATCAGGGTGAACAACGTTTCGTTTGTATTCCATTTTGCCTTAAACAGAGCGGGAATCAATCCCCAAAGAGCGCCTGCCAGGGCAGAGGAGAGCACCATCAGAACGATGGTCAGCCAGAGGGGAAGAATATCGCCGAGATAAATCATACAAGCGGCGGTGGAGATTCCCCCTACGAGGATCTGTCCTTCCGCTCCGATATTCCAGAATTTCATTTTAAAGGCCGGTGCAAGACCCAAAGCAACGCAAAGAAGAATTGCAGTATCCTGGAAGGTGATCCAGATGCGGCGAGTGGTCCCAAACGCACCCTTTGCCATCGAAGCATAGACCGACAGGGGATTCAGTTTTGTCAAAGCGAAGACAAACAGGGCACAGATGATCAATGCAATAAGCAATGCTCCACCTCGAATTAACCAGCCTTTCCAGGCTTTCATCCCGTCCCGCTTGACGATGCGAAGGAAGGGCTCTTTTGTTTTTGTTTGCAGATTGCTCATAATTGGCCCTCCTCAATGCAAGAATCTTTCGCAATTCCGGGTTGTTTTCCGTCTTTTGTTCTTGCTTCCATCAGATTGATAGCCCCGGTCATCATCAGTCCCAATTCTTCCTTGGACGTATTGTCCGCGTTTACGATTCCCATCACTTTTCCGTGGCAGAGAACCATAATTTTGTCACACAGAGAAAGCATTACGTCCAGATCTTCGCCGATAAACAGAATTCCGACGTTGTTCATTTTTTGCTGATTCAAAATGTCATAGATAAGATAGGAAGAGTTGATGTCCAGCCCGCGAACGGGATAGGCGGTGATAATAACGTTCGGTCCGCTCTTTACTTCTCTGCCCAACAAAACTTTTTGTACGTTTCCGCCGGAAAGTCTACGAACAGGAGTTTCGGTAGAGGGGGTCACTACCCCCAATTCCTGAATGATTTTTTCGGCTTCTTGGCGGCCCTTTTTCCGGTTTACAATGGGAGAGTGCCCTTCGGAATAAGTTTTCAAAATCATATTGTCGGTGATGGAAAGGGAAGGAGCCAACCCCATTCCCAAACGGTCTTCGGGAATAAAGCTCATTGAGATGCCCTTTTCCGAAATCTGTTTGGGGGACATTGTGGAAATATCTTCCCCTTGGTAAATCATCATCCCGCGCTCGATTTTTCGAAGACCGGCAATGGCTTCGCATAATTCTTTTTGTCCGCAACCGGCAATTCCGGCCACTCCCAAAATTTCACCGCCACGAATATAGAAATTCACGTCGTCGATGGCCATATGACCTTCGTCGTTTTTAATAGAGAGATTTCGAATTTCCAGCAACGGTTTTTTCTTTTCCACCACAGGACGGGCAATGTCGAGGCTGACTTTTTTCCCAACCATCATTTCGGTCAAGGAGAGTTCCGTGGCATCTTTCGTTTCAACCGTGCCGATATATTCCCCCCGGCGCAGAATGGAGACCCTGTCCGAGATGTCCAAAACTTCATTGAGCTTATGGGTAATAATAACGATTGCTTTTCCTGCCTGTTTCATATTGCGAAGCACGGCAAAAAGTTTCTCGGTTTCCTGTAAGGTTAAAACTGCTGTCGGTTCATCCAGAATCAGAATTTCGGCTCCGTGATACAGGACTTTAACGATTTCCAGAGTTTGTTTCTGAGACACGGACATATTGTACACCTTTTGGTTCGGGTCTACGTCAAAGCCGTATTTATCACAAATATCACGGATCCGGGCAATTGCCGCTTTCAAACTTTCTTTCTTTTCTCCGGTATCGCCCAAAACCACGTTTTCGGCCGCAGTAAAGATATCCACCAATTTAAAGTGCTGGTGAATCATACCGATGTGAAGGTCGTAGGCGTCTTTGGGGGAGCGAATGGAGACCTCCTGTCCGTAGGCATAGATCTTGCCGGAGTCCGGATAGTAGATTCCCGAAAGCATATTCATCAAAGTGGTTTTCCCGCTTCCGTTTTCTCCCAGCAAGGAAAGAATTTCACCGCTTCGGATGTCGAGGCAGATATCCTTGTTTGCGACGACCGACCCAAAGGTCTTCGTCACATTTTCCAGGCGAATGGCACTGGATCGTTCCATAGCAGTACTCCTTTGTTTTATATCTCAAAAGGTTTTGCACGTTCGTATTGGCCGGTTCAAACGGGGACTCCGATTGAACCAACATATATAAGTATCAAATAAGGGAAGTCCCGGAGGGGACCTCCCTTATTGATTAAACTTCAAAATTATTCTGCGGCTTTGACGTTTTCGATAATTCCGTCGATACGCAGGGCAAAGTAAGGAGCACTGCGGAATTCTTCGGAATTGGATTCATCGATGTATCCGTTTTTCAGAACGTTGGTTTCGCCGACGAAGTCGCCGTCAACGTCAGCCAGGTATTCGGTAACCTTGCCGTTTTCGTCAACTTTAACACCGTCAGCAGCCTTTGCAGTGAAGGTAGAGGTATCGAATACTTTCAGAGAACCGTCTTTCAGAGCAGCTTCTACGGAAGCAACCTTTTCTGCGGTGCCGGCAGCAGCGGAAGTACCAAGAGCGGTGATTGCAACAGCACCGTCGGCGTAGCCCTTAGACCAGTTGGTAGCGATAGCTTCACCCTTCAAGGCCTGGCCGATAGCATAGGTGTAGTAAACAGACCAGTCGTTGGTAGCGGAGGTCAGGGCAGCGTCGGGAGCAACGGAAAGCATATCAATGTTGTAGCCAACACAATAAACAACAGTACCGGCCTTGTTCTTGGCCTGAACGGCAGAGGGAGCCCCGGTAGAGTCTGCGTGCTGGGAAACGATGACGCAACCGTCAGCAATGAAAGCTTCGGCAGCAGCGGCTTCCGCAGTGATGGAGAACCAAGATTCTGTGTAAGAAACGTTCATAACGACTTTGTCATAAACGGATTTGATACCGAGATAGAAAGCGGTATAACCGGAAACAACTTCCGCATAGGGGAAAGCACCCACGTAACCGACTTTAACGTTGCCGTCGGCATCGTAGTTCTTGTCGGTCAGTTTGCCGGCTTCAACCAGTTCCTTAATTTTCATACCGGCAACCACACCGGAGACGTAACGGGACTGATAGGTGGCGTTGAATGCATTGGAGAAGTTGGGAAGATTGTCTTTCTTCGCGGTGTCACCGGTTACGGCAACGAATTTTACGTCGGGATATTCCTTCGCGGCACGGAGTACGTGGCTCTGATGACCGTAGGAGTTGGAGAAGACGTAGGTACAACCCTGTTCTACCAGGTCAACGGCAGCGGGATAGGCAGCATCGGTGTTATCTGCAACGTTATACTTCCAGATAACTTCGACCTTGTCTTCGCCCAAAGCTTTGACGGCGTCCTGAATACCTTTGATGTGAGCGTAGGTATAACCTTCGTTCTCATCGCCGATGAGGATAGCGCCGATTTTGAGTTTTGCAGATTCTTCCGCGGGAGCACAACCCACAAACAGGGCAGCGGCCAGGCAGAGAACCAGCAGAAGCGCGAAAATCTTTTTCATTTTTGGTTTCCTCCTTGCTGTTAAGCAAAAAATTTCAAATTTATATGTAAATGTTTACATATCGAAGTTAGCGGGATTGAGGACGAAAGACGATGTCTGTGTCGGTCATCTCGTCAATAATTGCCATAGATTCTACGCGGATTCCTTTTTGTCGAATCGCGTCGCCGCCCCCTTGAAATCCCTTCTCAATGGCAGTAGCGATCCCCACCGTTTCTGCACCGGCTTGGCTTACGATATCCATCAGTCCGTTAAGTGCATTTCCTACGGCAAGAAAGTCGTCTATGATAAGAACCCTTTCCCCTTTATGAAGAAAATCCTTACTGATGTAGACCGTATAATCGGTGTTGTGCGTAAACGAGTGAACGATGGCGGAATACAAATCCGGGGGCAAA
The DNA here is from genome assembly GCA_045542115.1 of Eubacteriales bacterium. GTDB lineage: Bacteria > Bacillota > Clostridia > Oscillospirales > UBA644 > RGIG995. Next base: position 22,130 of record JAZQKK010000004.1, on the reverse strand, counting down.
TTGGAGGATTTGTGTTTCTTTGCATAAACCACAGGAACGCCGATATAAGAAGCTGCGGCGAAGGCAACCGCAACGCCGGACGTTTCGATGGTTACGACCTTGTCAATTTTTTCTTCGTTGTAAAGGTCTGCTATTTCTTTTCCAACTTCCATCAAAAAGGAGGTGTCCAATTGGTGATTTAAAAAACTGCCCACCTTCAAAATATGACCGGGGAAGACCTTGCCTTCCTTCCGAATTTTTTCTTCCATTGCTTTCATAGAACATCCTCCAAGGAGCCCAAAACAAAAAACGACAGACTAACTTTAAAGTCTGTCGAATTCCGTGCCACAGGGAAATGCACGGAACTCCGATGTTTCGATATGCCGTGACGTGTTTATTTGCATTTTGGTGTACGGGAAATACTGTCAAAATCTTGCTTTTATGTAACTATTATAACATATTTAATATGATTGTGTCAACGGTCCTTATTTACAGTTCATAATTTCTTGACAATTTTGGTCAAAAAAATCCCCGCAGTTGCCTGCGGGGTGTTGGTCAGTAGATGGGAATTTCTTTTCCAATTTCAAAGGGAAGGGGAGCGGTTCCGTCGATATAAATAGGGAATTGCAACGGGCGATATCCGACATTCTCTTGGTCTTGGGCATTCTTAATCTCGGAAAGTTGGAACCGATAAGAATTCCCGTCTGTGGCAGTACAAATCAAAAGATTCGTCTTTCTGTCGTAAGTATATTCTCCTTGGATGCAAGAGTCAATTCCGCCGTCGCGGACCGGTTTGTTCCAAATGTAAAATTTACCTTGATAGGAATAAAAAAAGTCACAAAGCCAAAGTTCCGGGGACCAGTTTGTGCCTGTATCATATCGAAAAACAGTGGCTCCGGAATATTGAGAAGAGATTTGGAATTGTTCTCCGGCCTTGTCCAAAAATGACAGAGAAAAAGTTTCAAATCCTTCGCGAATTTGCAATGGCATTGGGTCGGAATGGGTATCGATAAACCGAATCCAATCTCGGAACGACGGTGTGAAGTAATATTTCTTATCACCGTCGGTGGTGAAGACGATGAATCCCGGCAATTCTTCTTGGGAATAAGTCCCTACTTCAAATGCCGTTCCATTTCTCAATAGAGCAAATCGCTTACTGACATAATTGATTTTCAGTTCCGGGCCCTCTTCGTGAAAGGCTGTGCGAAACGTATTGGTATAGTTTGGAATTCCCCAATCTTCTTTTACCTCGAAATCAAGATGTACGGACTGATGACGGCCGACCAAAGACTGTGACTTTTTATCCCAATCATCAAATAGTTCAAAAGCAAATTCGATGCGGTATTTTCCTTCCATTGCGGTGTCTGCGGATGTCCAGGTTAAGGTCTTTTCTGTGGATTTTCCGGCATCCAGCGTGTGTAAAATGGAGTCAAAAACGTATTCTCCGTTCTTTTTCCAGTCCTTCCATTCCCCGTCTTGCCAGCGAAGGAGTTGGAATTCTTCGCCAAAAGAAAGACTTTCATCGTTTCGATTTTGAATCCGAATTCGTATTTCTGCGGTCTTGTTGTTTTTCTTAAAATCAAGAACGTTCACAGTAACATCGGAAAAGGTTGTTGTTGCTGTAAATCCAAATTGGTCTTCGGAAGTTTCGTTTTCAGCTTTGGGGGCAAAAAAGAGGGAGATTCCTACGATGAGTCCGGCAGCAATAATGGTTAGGATGAGCCAGAGTACCGGTTTTTTCCAACGAAAAAGGGCATTTGTGCAAGTGCTATGCTTCATTTTTAAGCCTCCTCAATTTTTCAAGTATCTGGAAGTATTTTACTTCCAATTCAATTATACACGATAACGACGTTTTTGTCAAGCAGAGCAAACATAACGCCAAACGCCACTGCAATGCAGTGGCGTTTGGTGTTGGCACCCCCAACGGGAATCGAACCCATAACTAGCCCTTAGGAGGGGCTTGTTATATCCATTTAACTATGAGGGCGTGGAAACGGGGACAGAGGTTTCTGTCCCCGGAACAGTTTAGTCTTTAAACCGGATTTCAATCATTTCCTTAATCAAATGCACCGCTTCATCGATGCCTCCGACTTTGGAAACGTTGATGCACAGGTCATAATTCGTCAAATCCGTCCATTTGTTATTGGTGTGGAAATTGTAATAATTTGCCCGTGTTTTGTCTTTCTTTTTAATGACATCTTCTGCTTTTGCCAAAGAAATGTCGCCTTCTTCTGCAATCCGAGCCTTCCGGTCTTCCATATCGGCTTGGATAAATACCCGGAAAACGTTGGGTTCATCCCACAAAAGATAGTCTGCACAGCGACCGATAAACACGCAAGATTCTTCCGCCGCGGCCTTGCGGATAAAATTGGCCTGAGCCTTATAAATGCGGTCGTTGAGGGAATCTTCGGTCCAATTCAAAAAATGAGACGCTGCCGCGTGAGGAGCAAGGACCATCGAGTAGAGAAAACTTCCCGTTGCCTTTTCTTCCTCTTGCGCCATAACGTGTTCACACATCCCGCTTTCCTTTGCGGCGTGTACAACAAGGTCTTTGTCGTAGTATTTAATTCCTAAATCTTTTGCCAGCCGGTAGCCGATTTCGCTCCCGCCGCTTCCAAATTGCCGGGCAATGGTGATGATAAATTTTTTGCTCATATTTGGTCCTTTCCGAATCAGTCTTGGTTATTTACGGTAAATCTCCAAGAATCTTCGCACATTTCTTCAATGCCCATCGTAGCTTTCCAGCCCAATTCTTCCAAAGATTTTGCGGGGTCTGCATAACAGGTGGGAATATCGCCGGGACGACGGGGGTCGATAACGTAGGGGATCTCTTTTCCGCAGGCTTTTTCGTACGCTTTGATAATATCAAGAACGCTGTATCCTTTTCCCGTCCCAAGGTTGTATACGTTGACGCCGGTACAGGTCATTGCTTTTTCCATTGCCTTTACGTGTCCCAAAGCCAGGTCAACTACGTGAATATAGTCACGAACACCGGTTCCGTCAGGGGTCGGATAGTCGTTTCCGAAGACGTGAACCGCTTCGTATTTTCCACAGGCAACACGGGCAACGTAGGGAACGAGATTGTTGGGAATGCCGTTGGGGTTTTCTCCAATCATTCCGCTCTTGTGAGCGCCGATGGGGTTAAAGTAACGAAGCAGAACAACGCTCCAATCGGGATTTGCCACAACAACGTCCTGCAAAATTTGTTCAATAAACAGTTTTGTGGTTCCGTAGGGGTTCGTGGTGGAAAGGGGGAAATCTTCCTTAATGGGAACTGTAGCGGGGTTGCCGTAAACGGTAGCGGAAGAGGAGAAGAGCATCTTTTTGCATCCGTATTTTTTCATCGATTCGCACAGGGCGATCGTTCCCATAATGTTGTTATAATAGTACATTAAGGGCTTTTGTACCGATTCACCTACGGCTTTGTAACCGGCAAAATGAATGACGGCGTCAATAGAATTTTCCGCAAAAATACGGTCCATTGCTTCCCGGTCGCACATATCAGCCTCGTAAAATTTGAAGTCTTTTCCGGTAATTTTACGAATCTTATCCAGGGCGTCGGGTTTCGAGTTGCTGAAATTGTCCATAATTACAATTTCGTAACCCCGTTCCAATAATTCTACGCAGGTATGGCTTCCGATATAACCTGCTCCTCCGGTGACTAAAATCATAGTAAGTTCTCCAATCTGTTATAATTTACATTTAAAAGTGTCAATCCTCGGTCTTCCGATGTCTGCGACCGGTGTACAAAGGTTGTTGCGCTTCTTCTGCTTCCCGTTGCGCTTCTTCCGCGCGGCGTCTGCGGAGCATTTTGCGTTTTCTGCGTTGCAGATAAGATGTTAAAAATAAGATTGCCGCAAGTAGGATAATTCCACCGATAATGCAGAGAAGAACGAGAAGAATCGTTCCGACAACCTTCCAAACCTTAGCGCCGAAAGACAACGGAATTACTTTTTCTCCGCCGGGAACTTCCTCCAGGGAAATCTCTCTCGTTTCTACGTCCAGAATGACGGTTCCCAAAACAACGGTATTGTTGTTCTTGTCTTTTGCCGATACCGTCAATCGGAGGTTCGTATCCCCTTCATTGAGGTGTTTCGGCAGGGAAGATACCACCATCGTTCCTTCCTGAAACGCTACGTTCGTAGAAAGATACGTATCCTCCGGAATAGAAACGGTGATTTTTCGAACGATGGTTCCGTTACGCATTACCGGGATTTCCGTGGGAGTTAGCAGAGTCGTCGGAACCGGCACGTTGCGAAATGCGGAAAAAGCATAATCAAATAACGCGACGGTCTCATCGTACCGGTCTTTTGAAGTTTTTGCATTAAGAATGACGCAGATTAACGTTCTGCCGTCTTTTTCTGCCGCCGAGACCAAATTATATCCCGCAGCTTCGTTCCAGCCGGTCTTTCCGCCAAGGGCTCCTTCGTACTTTACGCCCATATCACTGTTTTTCATCAGCAGGCAAAGAGTGCTCAACGAGCGGCCTGTCGTATTTTTATTGGTCTTCTCCATCGTATAGGACGACTGGCTGAAAATCGACCGGAAGGTCTTGTTTTCCAATGCTTTTCTGGTAAGAATCGCTAAATCTTCTGCCGTCGTGAAATGATTTTCTCCCGCGGCTCCTTCGGGGTTGATAAAGGAAGTATTTCCCGCTCCGAGTTCCTTCATTCTCCGGTTCATTCGTTCCACGAAATTCTCTTGTGTGCCGTCTATTGCTTCTGCGACGGTTTTTGCTGCATCGGCCGCAGAGGTCAACATTATTGCATACAGCAGGTCTTTTATCTGAACCTGCTCTTCCGGAACCAACGAAATATGAGAAGATTCCCGGTCTACACTATCTACGATTTGTTGAGAGACCGTAGCGAATTGATCAAGTTTTTCGGATTCCACCCCTAAAAGAACCGTCATTAGTTGTACCGTATCTGCCGGTGCTAATTTTTGGGTCATATTTTTCTCAAAGAGAACGATTCCGGTCTCCGCGTCCATAATGACCGCAGCGCCGGAGGAAATTTCCGGCGGAAGAGGAGTGTCTTCGGGTTGTTCTTCTGCAACTACGGGAAAGGAGAACGTTGAAAGAAGTAGTAAAAGAGCACAAAGAATACTCAGATAGCGTTTCATATACCGTACCTTACTGCAATAGTGGTTTGATAATTACAATTAAATATAGCACATTCACATTATACAACATCTGAGGGAAATTGTCAAGAGCGAATTGGGAATATCTGAGAAAGAATGTTCATAGATTTTTTTAGAAACATATTTGGAGGACAGACGACTATGGATGAACTTCGTCAACGGGTTCTGACCCTTGGGACGTATATCGCGGAAAACGGAGCGACGGTACGGGATGCGGCAAAGCAATTTGGTGTCTCCAAGTCTACGGTCCATAAAGACGTGACCTGCCGGTTGAAAGAGTACCATTTTGCCTTATATGAACAGGTCCGAGAGGTTTTGGAGCAGAACAAATCGGAACGACATTTGCGAGGGGGGCTTGCAACGCGGGAAAAATATCGGATTTTACAGGAAATTCACCGAAAAAGCTCTTGACATAGGAAATGCGGTATGGTATAATATGTGATGTATAAAAATCAGGAGAATTGTTATGAATTTTGCATATTTTGATTCCGTGATATCCCCAATATTGATTGCTTCCGATGAGTGGGAGATTATTTATTCTAATCGTTCTGCTCAGCGGAAGTTTGCTATTTTAGCATCTGCTGAGGCCCTGCGGTCCCTCTATGATGACAAGGTCCTCGCGGATGTCCGTTCGGTCTTATGTACCGGCAAGATTTGCACGTTGCCCTACGAATCTGAAAATAAGCTTTCGTTTGTTTTTCAGCCTTGCCGTAAGACGGACGGCTCGTTGGAATATGTTTGCGTTTATGTTGCATCAGATGAAGAGTTGTCCCGGGAATTGTTTCCGCTGATGACCGAAAACGAGCTGATCAAGGCGATGAGCCAAGAGTTGATTCCTACGATGCATGTTATCTCAAAACAATTGAAGCACGCGGAAAGATTTTTGTTGGAACGGAATCTGAATGCTGTGGAATATACGATTCGTACCGCGCGGAAACGGTTGCTTCGTTGTACGTTGTTCGCCGCTGATGCGACGGGAAGTGTTTCCCGCAGAGAAGGGGATTACTGCTTGTGCGACGTTGATTTCGTTCTGAACCTTTGTATGGAAAACTTTAAATATTTGAAGTACGAGCCCTTTGAACCTTGCCTCGTTCCGTTGGAACGGGAGGCGATGCTTTTGGTTTGTGTTGACATATTGAGCCGGCTTGCCTTCCGTCAGACCAGTCCAAAGGTGAAGGCGTCTCTTTCGTATGACGATGTGTTTGTGACGTTGCGCTTTGTTTCCGGTGCGTTGAACGTTCCTTTGGAAGTTCCCTGCGAGGAAGATTACGAAGGAATTGATTTAGGTACGTTTGCGGTTCGCAAAAGGATTGAAGCGGTGGGTGGTTCGGTTTTGGTAAAATACCGCTCGAATAAAGCGGTCACCGTTACGTTACAAATTCCCCGTCCGAGGGGTTTTTATATCCAGCCTACCTTGGAAGATTACGTAACCGATCGAATAACCAATCTGGAAAGTGTTGCACTGGAATACTTGAATTTGATTGCAGAGGAAAATTTTTAACAGGTTTGTGCTTTTTTACATCGTTTTCTCGGTTTTTCTAAGCAGTTGAGAGCAAGGAAAAGCAACACAGATGCTCCTGCTGAAATCCAAACTCCGATCGGTGTAAAGTATTGAACCACCTTCCAGGGAAGGATCGCCCCCAAAGCGTAAAACAAGGGGCGGATTACGCCTTCCCGGAGCGGGAACCGAAGAGGACACGTTTTGTACAATGCGATGAGCGACAACGAGAAATTAAAAGTCGTTCCAATACAGAATAAGGCAATATATCCCCTGATTCCTGTTTGAGGAATCAGAAGCCACGCCCCCAGGGTCTGAAATGTCGCATCTGCGAGATTGATTTTCATTGTCGTCAGTTGGCGGTTGTATCCTTTCATAATCCCATCTACGACCTTGTCTGCGTATAAGATGGGGACGAAAGGTGCCAGTATGGATAGATACCGGCCGCAAGCTTCGTCACGGTAAACGGCTATTCCCAACTCTTTTCCGAACAACGCGGCAAAGACGCCGATGAAGATTCCGTAGCCCAGCGTCCATTTTAATGTGGTGTAGATTGTTTCTATGTTGTTTTTCTTGTTTCCAAGTGCATTTTCTGCGGTGATTTCCGGGACAAGCAATTTGGAGACCACGGCAAGAAATGTTGCAGGAAACGTAAGAATGGGTAATGCCATTCCTTCAAATTTTCCCATTGCTGCCAAGGTCTGTTCCGGGGTTAATCCCGATGCCTGTAACCCTCTTGGAACTAAGATTCCTTCCACCATTCCTATTCCGGAACGCAGATACCCGCTGACCGCACAGGGGAGCGCAATTTTTGCGATGAGACGAAACAGTCCGGAACCTTCCTTTTCTTCGTGAGCAAGATGTTGTATCTTTCTGCGATAAAGGACGTAACCGATAATGCAAGATACGGTTTCTCCAACCGCCATTCCCGCAACGATGGCACACAATGCCGCGTGGGGGCCCTGCTTCAAAAACAGAGCAAACAACAGTACCGTGGCGCCCATTTTCGAAAAGTCTTCCGTAACTTGCAATATTGTAGAATAGGATGCTTTTCGCAAGGAAAGAAAGAATCCCTGCAATGCATTGGATATCGATAGAAAGGGAAGACCGAAGGCCAAGATTTTTAACGGGGCTTCCGCATCCGGGTAAGAAAGCCAATAGATCGAAATCAATTCTGCGCCAAAAAACAACAGCAAAAACGAAAATGCACCGAATAGCAACCCGTAAATAATGCAACGGGATAAGATTCCTTCAACGTTTTGCTTTCGCGCCACAGCTTCGGCACAGAGGCGGGTCGATGCCACGTATACTCCGGAAGATGCCAACGTACAGGCGGGAAGATAGACCGAAAGGATAAGTTGCAGAAGGCCCATAACTTCCGACCCGACACGATTTGAGGCGTAGGCACGGAACAAGACCCCTGCCGTGCTCATAATCAGAGAGACCGTGCAGACTGCTACGGCATTTTTAAGAAATTCTTTTTGTATCAACGTTATCACCGAAAGAAGGTATGCTGTTTTTTCGGTTTTGATTCGTCTTAGGACGGAAAGGAGGATCTTTTATGGCGAAATACATCGTAAAAAAATTGGACGTGTCCCGGCCGGAAATTCAACAGGATTCGTTTCGGATCCTTTATTCAGCTTTTAACGATATGACCGACCGCCGTTCCGCGGCGGACAAGTTGCCAAAAAAAACAAATATGTTCAAAAAGCTGGAACTGACGGAATGTTTCGGAGTGTTCCAAGGAGCTTCTCAGGTCGGGTTTGGTATACTTCGTGATTTGAAAAATAACACGTATCGTATCTCTCACGTTGCCGTAGACCCTCAATATCGTCACGACGGTGCCGGAGGTCGATTGGTGCGGGCGATGATTCGTTCTGTTGCGGAGCGCGGGGGTGAAACTGTGATTCTCCAAACCGAGCCCGGAAAAAAGCTGGAACGGAAATGGTTTATGAGTATGGGATTTTGTCCGCCCAAAAAGGGTACGGATGACGGAGTATCGCTGACCCTCACAGTGAATGAAAATTCCCTGTTTTATCTGGATTTGTGTGATGCATTGGACCGATATGCAGATTTAACATACGGGTTTTATGCCGTGGACGAAGATCCCTACTGTGATACGTATCCTACGGCCTTGGTTTTGATGCGGCCGTATCGGTGTACTGGAATCGAAGATGAAGAGGCGTATCACCAAATGCTTTTGCGGGAAAAAGAGCATCTGAACGGTATCTTGCGTTCGGTGTCCAACTATCTCAACGATTTGGGTGTTCAAAATTTGCCGATGCCCCTCCACCGCCACGACGTAGATGAGAGTTTGGCCCGGAAGGCGGCGGCGATGCGGGCCGGTTTGGGTTGGTTAGGGAAAAACGACCGGGTCGTGCATCGGGTCTACGGTTCTCAGACGGTGTCTTGCCGCATTTATCTGAATGCAAAGTTGCCGGTCAATACACATATCCGTCGAAATCATTGCGGAGACTGTCGTTTGTGTGTTGATGCCTGTCCTGTGGAATGTTTAAAAAACAAAAAATGGTCCACAAAAGTATCTCGAAAAGAAATTATCGACGAGCCCTTGTGTTTAGAGTACCGTTCCCGTTCCTATTCCCAAACCGGCCTGTATGCTGAATGTGACCGTTGTGTTCGTTGTTGCCCTGGAAAAAAATAAGGAAAAACCAAGAAAACCCACCTTATGGTGGGTTTTTATATTGACAAATTTTTTGTAGTATGATATAATAAATAAAATAGTATTATCTATAATAATAACGAGCTGTGTCCGCATAAATTATTCTTTGTCTGAATATGTTTCAGCAAAGGAGTGGTGGAAATGAAACAACAGCAAGCACAACGGTCGGAGATTCCTTTGATTGAGTTATCCGGCAATTCCAAAATTTTAGTGGGCTCTTGTGACGGAATTTTGGAATATGAACCGGAAACGGTAAAATTGCGTGCCGGAAAGCGGTACGTTCGTATCCACGGAAGAAGCTTAGACCTTTGTAATCTTACGGAAAATACGGTAATGATTCGGGGAACCGTGGTTTCGTTGGAATTTGAGGGCTGACTGATGGTGTGGATGTGGTCGTGTCTTCGCTGGTTGTTTGGATATGTCTGTGTTGAGATTCAAGGTGCGTACGGAGAGCGTTTTTTAACCCTCTGTATGAAAGAAGAAATCGACGTCTGGGAGATTCGTCGTATTTGTCCCGGCATCATACGGGTTAACGTGTTCCTTTTTTCGGTCAAACGGTTGGATGCCTTGGCCCGAAAAAGCGGCGTTACGTTGGACTTTCCCCGCCGCACCGGACTTCCCATCCTGTTGAAACGGTACCGGTTTCGTTTCGGCATTTTTTTAGGAGTCGCATTGTATCTGATATCTTTGCTTTTGTTGTCTCGGTTTGTTTGGTCTGTGGAAATTCCCGGTGCAGACGCGATTCAAAAGGAGAAGATACAGGCCGTTTTTTTGGAAGAAGGATTCGGGGTTGGGTCGTTTATCCCCTCGGTGGATTACAAGAATCTTCGATATCAACTGATGTTGACCTTAGATGAGATTTCTTTCATATCCGTAAATATGAACGGATGCCGTGCGATGGTTGAGGTTCATTTTTCCGAATCTACGCCGGAACCGGTGGACGACGGAAGCCCTTGTAATATCGTAGCCTCTCAGGATGGACAGATTGTTTCCACCTTGGTTCAAATGGGAATGTGTTACGTAAAAAAAGGCCAGACTGTGCAGAAAGGGGACCTTCTTGTCGGGGGTATTATGGATACACGGTTAGGGTATTACGTAGTTCACGCTAAGGCAAAAATAATGGCAAGAATTACCGATATTCAGACCGAGACCGTAGCACTAACGCAGACAAAATCTATTCGAACGGGACGCTCCGCCGTGCTCCGGGAATGGAGCTTCTTTGGGAAAAAGATACGGGAAAATCCGTGGTTCTCCTGTCCCTATGAATCGTATGAGACCGAAACGACAGTAAAACATCTTTCCTTTGGGGAAGACTGCGTGATGCCGGTAACGCTGACCGAGACCCATTATTATGAAACGGTCTCTACTGCCGTAGAATTGTCTGAGCAAGAGGCCGAATTGCAAGCGCGGCAACAGATGAACGAAGCAGACCGACTTCGTTTTTACGGGGTTGAGGTGGAATCCGTCAAAGAAGACGTTGTCTTCTTCCCCGACCGGGTTACGTTGACCCGAACCCGAAGCGTTATTATTGATATTTGCGAAGATAAAGCGTTTTATTTTGAAGATTAAAGGAAGAAAGATCGTGGAAAAAGTTTTAGAATTGGAATCCCTTGACCTGCTCTCCAACCTTTTTGGGCATTTGGATGAAAATATTCGCCGTATTGAAAGCGAATTAAAAGTTTCCGTGACCAATCGGGGGGAAGAATTAAAGATTACCGGGGATACGGAAAACGTCAATGACGCCGTAAAGGTGATTGAACTTTTGATTTCTCTTGCCCGCAAAGGGGAGTTGATTGATGTTCAAAGTGTAGCATACTTTATCCTGTCGGTACGGGAGGGGAGAGAGGAATCGTTATCCGATTTGGGGGGAGACTGCATTTGTATTACCTCCCGGGGAAAACCCATTAAACCCAAAACCTTGGGGCAAAAAGAATATATTTCCGCTATTAGATCCAACACGATTACGCTGGGGATTGGTCCCGCGGGCACCGGGAAGACCTATCTTGCCGTTGCAATGGCGGTAACTGCACTGCGGAACAAACAGGTGGATCGCATCGTTTTGACCCGTCCTGCGGTGGAAGCCGGGGAGAAATTGGGATTTTTGCCCGGAGATTTGCAAGATAAGGTGGACCCTTATCTGCGGCCGTTACACGACGCTTTGTTTGATTTTCTGGGTGTGGATACCTATCGCAACTATATGGAGAAGAATATTATCGAAGTTGCCCCGCTTGCCTATATGCGTGGACGTACTTTGGACGACTCCTTTATTATTTTAGACGAGGCGCAAAACACTACCTGTGAACAAATGAAAATGTTTCTGACCCGCCTTGGATTTCGTTCAAAAATCGTTATTACCGGGGATATTACCCAGATTGACCTTCCGGACGGAAAGCAAAGCGGTCTGAAACAGGCAATGAAGGTTTTGGAAAACATCGACGATATTTCCATTCAAAAGCTTTCTGCCAAAGACGTCGTCCGTCACGCCTTGGTCCAGAAGATTATCCGTGCATACGATAATTTTTCCGAGCAACAATCTTCCCGTACAGAATCTCGGAAGAAATGAGGAACGCTATGAGCCGCTGCTATGTCAGTATTACGAATCAACAACGAAAAGAAAAGACACCGAAAGTCTTAAAAGACCTGATTCGCTCCGTGGTTCAGGCCGTTTTGGATTACGAAGGTATTTCAGTAGACAGTGAAATGTCGGTACTTCTGGTGGACGATAAGGCCATTCGGGAATTGAACCGGGATTTTCGAGAAATTGACCGCGCCACGGACGTGTTGTCCTTTCCTTCGGGAGAATATCCCTTGGAGGAAGGAATTGACAGCCTCTATGTGGGGGATATGGCTCTTTCTTTGGAACGGGCACGAAAACAAGCGGAAGAATACGGACACAGTTACGAACGGGAAGTTGCATTTTTGACGGCTCATTCGGTTTTGCACTGTCTGGGATATGACCACGTGGACGGGGAAGAACAGGAAAGAGAAATGTTCACCCGTCAGGAAGCCATTTTGCAAGGAATGGGGTTGACCCGATGATAAAGATGTTTTTGTCTATTTTCCGCTCCTTCGGATATGCTGCAAAGGGTATTTTTCGCACGATTCAAGAAGAAAGGAATTTTCGGATTCATTTAGTGGCAGTTCTTACGGTCAGTATCTTTGCCGTTTTATATGAAGCTTTGCCGTTGCAATGGGTCGTTCTCGTTCTGTTATTTGGTTTGGTTCTTTCTTTGGAATTACTGAACGCCGCAGTGGAAAATGCAGTGGATTTGATTTCTCCGGACAAGCATCCTCTGGCGGAAAAAGCGAAAGATGCTGCCGCCGGTGCCGTTTTGGTGGCTGCGATTTCTTCGGTGGTGATTGCCGTACTTATGTTTCGGGATGCTCAAAAATGGGCGTTGGTCCGGGACAAGCTACTTACTCCGGTGGGAGGAGTTTTATTCGTCATTTTTCTTGTTTCTGTTCTACTGTTCGTGTGGGGCGGAAAGCGTAAATAATTTTTGTGAGGTATGTTATGAAGACTGCATTCGTTTCCATTATTGGCCGTACCAACGTAGGAAAGTCTACGTTGTTAAACGCGATTCTCGGCGAAAAAATATCTATTATTTCCGATAAACCGCAAACGACTCGAAGCCGCATTGTCGGTGTGTATAATGCAGAAGACGTTCAGATCGCATTTTTAGACACACCGGGGTTCCATCGTCCTGAAAATAAATTGGGAACCCGTATGATTGAGGTTGCCGAAGAATCCATCGGCGACGTGGATTTGGTTTTGTTTGTTGCAGAATGTCGGGCTCCCGGCTCTATGGAGCGGGACGTTATCAAGAAGATTCAATCTTCCGGACTTCCTTGTATTTTGGTGTTGAATAAGATTGATAAAATTCGTAAGGATGAAATTTTGAAGGTGATTTCTGCCTATGCGGATTTGTATGAATTTGATTCCATCGTTCCCATAAGTGCCCTGCAACGGGACGGTGTAAAAATCGTATTGGATGAAATCTTGAAGCACGTGGAAGAGTCTCCCGTTGCATACTACCCCACCGATGCAGCGACCGACCGTTCCGAACGGTATTTGGCCGGGGAATTGGTTCGGGAAAAACTGCTCCGCAATCTTCGTGAGGAAGTTCCCCACGGGACGGCAGTGGAAACGGTGCTGTTTAAGGACAGAGAAGACGGAAATCTAACGGAAATTTACGTCAATATTATCTGTGAACGGGATTCCCATAAAGGAATTATTATCGGCAAACAAGGTTCGATGTTAAAGAAGATTGCAACGGAGGCCCGTTCCGAAATCGAGAATCTTTTGGGGCGGAAAGTATACTTGGAGTGCCGGGTTAAGGTGAAGGAAGATTGGCGTAACAACGAAACGTTGATTAACGAATACAACGAATTTTAAGGAGCCGTTTTATGGAAGTGGTCACCGACGGAATCGTTTTAAAAGCGCGCCCTTACGGGGAGCGGGATATGATTCTGACCCTTTTGACCCCGGAGCACGGACGAATCACCGTCCTTGCCCGGTCCGTTGGTAAAAATAAAAAGCAATCGGTTCTGTACGCGCAGAATTTTGTATTTTCCCATTACGTTCTTTTTAAAGGCAAAGGGATGTACGTGGTTGATTCTGCTGACGTGGAAGAAGCGTTTTATGGTCTTCGGGAAGATATTTCCCGGTTGGCCTTAGCTCAGTATTTTGCTGACGTTGCCGCAAAAAGCGGGGAAGAAAGCGATGCGGCTGCCTTGTGCTCGCTTCTTCTCAATTCGTTGTATCTGCTCAGTTCTACGACAATCGACGAACGCCTGATTAAGTTGGTGTTTGAAACCAAGTATTGTGTTATCGAAGGAGTTTTCCCCGAGGTAATTTGTTCCCAATGCGGAGAACAACCGGTGAAATGGTCGTTTCAAAACGGTTTTTGCTGTGAGGCGTGCGGAAACGGATATCCGATGACGCCCGGAATGATTTCTGCATTAAAACATATTACCGCATACGACGGAAAGAAAGCATATCTCTTTTCAATGAATGACGATTCGGTTCTCTACTTGTCGAAACTTCTTTCCGATTACGTTTCTTTTGTGACCGATACGGATTTTCCCTCTCTGGAATATTACCGGTCGGTTCGAAATTCTTTTTGAAAGGTCCTTTGCTATGGATGAATTAAACCCGTTGGAATATCCGAAAATTTTGGAAAGACTTGCAGTTCACGCCATTTCCGACTCGGCAAAAGAAATGTGTCGGGAATTGAAACCTCATAAAACGCCTTCCGACGCCCGCAAGGCGCTGGAAGAGACCGACGCGGCATTGTCGATTCTGCAACGGTATGGCGCACCGTCCTTTTCGGATTTAAAAAATATTGTCTCTTCTGCCCGCAGAGCTCAAAACGGGGCTACGCTTGCAATCTCTGAATTGATTGCTATTTCCGATATGCTGCGTATCGTTCGGGGGCTGCGAGAAAATAAACCCTCGGACAGCGGTGCTTTGACGGAGTATTTTGATATTCTTGTTTCGGACGTGCTTTTGGAAAACAGTATCAACGCCGCGTTTCCTTCTCCGGAGGAAGTTTCAGATGCCGCATCGTCGAATTTGCGGGACATTCGCCGGAAACAATCTGCCGCCCGGGCGAAAATTCGTAACGTTTTGGATAGTTATCTTCGTTCGGCCGGTCAATATCTTCAAGATGCTATTGTCACGATTCGTAACGACCGATACGTTTTGCCGGTTCGTGCAGAGTGTCGTAACGACGTCCCGGGGCTAGTACACGATACGTCTTCCAGCGGTGCTACGGTGTTTATTGAACCGATGGCGGTGGTGAATGCGAATAATGAAATTGCCGTGTTGGCCGCAGAAGAGCGCCGGGAAATTGATAAAATCCTGATGTCCTTTTCCCAACAGGTAGGAGACCGGGCCGATTGGCTTGTCAGCGATTTCAAAACGGTGTGCTTCTTTGATTTTTGCTTTGCGAAGGCACGCTATGCAACGGAGATTTCTGCTTTTAAACCGAACCTCACCGAAGATGGGAGTACCGTACTTACCGCTGCCCGACATCCTTTGATTTCGAAGGATAAAGTGGTTCCCATCGACGTATCCATCGGAAAAGAATATTATGTCTTAATTGTAACCGGTCCAAACACCGGTGGTAAGACCGTATCCCTTAAAACGTTGGGGTTAGCCTGTTTGATGGCAAAATCCGGTCTGTTTATCTGTGCAAAAGAAGGGTCTTCGGTCGCCTTCTACGACCGTGTCTTTGCCGATATTGGAGATGAGCAAAGTATTGAGCAGTCTCTTTCCACTTTTTCGGCGCATATGACTCACATTATTTCGATTCTTGGGCAGATTACCGACCGTTCTTTGGTGTTGTTGGACGAATTGGGAAGCGGAACCGACCCGTCGGAAGGGGCCGCTCTTGCGATGTCGATTATTGAATCCATTCAGTCAATGGGTGCCAAGGTGATGTGTACCACCCACTACGCCGAATTAAAATTATATGCTTTGCAAACGCCGGAGGTGGAAAATGCATCCTGCGAGTTTGACGTATCCACCCTTCGCCCCACCTATCGTTTGATTACCGGTATTCCCGGAAAATCCAACGCTTTTGCCATTGTTCAAAAGCTTGGGATGGACGACTTAGTCATTCAGGGCGCAAAGTACCACTTGGACCACGAAACGGTGAAGCTGGAAAGTGTTTTGGCGGATCTGGAAACCACTCGTAAGACCTTGGAATATGATAAGAAGCAGGCGGAAGAACTTCGTTTTGAGGCGCAGTGTGCTTTGAACCGTGCTAAGGCGGAACGGGAAGAATTAGAGGCGAAAGCGCAGGAGCATTTGGATGCGGCAAAACGAAAGGCTGCCGATATCGTGGACCAGGCACGGCGGGATACCGACCGACTGTTGGACGAAATCGACGAACTCCGGAAAGAAAAAGACCGGGCAGATTTCCGGGAAAAGGTTGGGATGGTGAAAAAATCCACCGCCGAAACTCTAAATCAAATGGAATCTGCCGTTTCCCCAAAAAAGGAAAAGAAACCTTTGTCTCGTCCGTTGCGGGTAGGCGATACCGTAAAAGTCGTTTCTTTGGGAAAAACCGGCTCGGTACTTGCTCTGCCGGACAATAAAAAGATGGTTGCTCTGCAAATTGGAATCATTAAAACCAAGGTCAAATTGGATGATTTGGAATTGGTGGAACAAAAAACGAAAATCCCTCAGCAACCCCAAGGTAAATCGGTCTATTCTCTGGGACGCGACACGCGGGACGTTTCCAACGAAATAGATATTCGCGGGATGAACCTTTTGGAAGCGGAACCCGCGGTGGAAATGTTTTTGGACCGATGCCGGCTGTCCGGGCTTACCACCGTTAGTATCATTCACGGAAAGGGTACCGGAGTTCTTCGTCAGGGTGTTCACGCAATGCTCCGGAAAGATAAAACGGTGGAATCCTTCCGTCTTGGTGTTTACGGTGAAGGGGAGACCGGTGTGACGATCGTTACGTTGAAACAACGATGAAGCGCGCATCTTTTCTTGCGGCGCTGGTTTTCTGTTTTGCGGCAATCGTCTATTGGAATGTTCCAAACCTTCTGCTTCCGGGGATTTTAATTTCCGGTTCTTTGGTTGGAATTTCGGTCATTATATTTCTGTTTTATCGCAAGAGATGGCTTAGAGACCTTTTGTTTTCCTTGTGCTGTTTTCTTATATCGACGCTGTTTCTTTGGACGCCGGTAAGCGAGTCTTACCGCACGGCAGAAGTGTATGACGGCAAAACGCTTTGCATCACGGTTCAATTGACCGAAGACCCGTCTATGGTCTCCACTGGAATATACCGCTACGTGGGAACGCCTGTGGATGGTCCGTTTTCCCAGAAAATTACCTTTTTTAGTTCCACATACTATACTGATGCCGGCGGGACGGTGACGTCAGAATTTGTTCTCCATCGTCCCAAGGATGATTCTTGGATGGATTATTTTGCGGATGGTGTCGTTCTACGGGGAAATATTCAGGACCCTCAACACGTTTCTTTTTCCGACCCGGAGCCGTCCTTTTATACCGCATCCACCGCCGTTCGCAAATATACCTTCCGCTCCCTGTATCGATTCGTGGGCGGAGACGATGCCGGTTTTATGAATTCAGTTCTTACGGGGAATAAGGATTCTCTTTCTGCAACGGATTATCAGGTGCTTTGTCACACGGGAATGTTACATATTGTGGCAGTCTCCGGCCTTCACGTATCGGTTTTTGTTGCCTTCGTTTCTTTCTTTTTGAATAAGCTTCGCAGTTTGCGGTTGCGTGTCATCTTGGGCGTTCTAGCCCTTGGAGTTATTCTTTTATTCTCCGGTTTTACGCCATCGGTCTGTCGGGCTGTGATAATGAATCTTATCGTGTTCGGCGGAACTTGGGTCTCGGCACCTACTGACGCGTATAATCGCTTGGGAATTGCGGCTATCGTTATTCTTCTTGTAGCGCCTTACGCCGTACTTTCCCTTTCCTTTCAGTTGTCGTTTTTGGCTTCGTTGGGAATTATACTGTTTTCGGCTCCCTTTACTGATACGATCATTCACCATCTCTTTGTTCGCCGGCATATTATTTGCGGAAAAGTTCTTCGAAATGGAATTTCACTGTTTTGCGTTTCGGTATCTGCATTTATTTTGACATTGCCGCTTTTGTGGTTGTTTTTGGATTCTTATTCTGTCTGGTCTTTGTTTTTGTCTCCCGTCATTCTTCCGGTTTTACAGCTTTGCTTCTTTGGAGTGTTAACTCTGATGATGCTAGCTTGGATACCGTTTTTATCGTTTGTTTGCAGATTTTTGGGATTACTGATTGGATACGGAGTGAAATTTATGAGATACCTTTCTTTCTTCGCAGTTTCAATAATGGATATGGTGGAAACGATTCCCACGGCGTTTTTATGGATATTTTCCGCCGCGCTGCTGATTCTTGCGGTCTTGGTTTTCTTTCTCCCCGTTTCTAAGACTTCATCCAAACGGAAGAAGAAACTGTTGATTCGCAGAGGGTTGTCTCTTGTTATTGTTGCAATTTCTCTTCTTACCGTATATCAGGCGTCCGAATCGGTTTCTTCCGATGTCACGCAGGGAACCGTAGCACCTGCGGAAGGTGTTCTTCAAACGGCGTTTTTGGACGTGGGACAGGGGAACTGTTCGGTTACGATTTTAGACGGTGAAGCATACGTTGTGGATTGCGGCGGTACCAAGAAAGCGGGATTGGTCGCTTCCGATTATTTAACCAAATCCGAAATCGAGCAAGTAGAGTTTGTTCTGATTTCCCATCTGCACGACGACCACGCGAATGGATTGGAAGACCTTTGTGCCGAGAAGGAAATTGAAGAAATCATTATTCCCTATACGGAGGGGGATGCGGCGTTGTATTCCCGTATTACAATGCTTGCCGCCGAAGAGGGGGCAACGTTGACAGTGTTGGAAGAAGATACCGTCCGTTCCCTGGGCGGTTCCACCCTTCGTCTATTGACAAAGCATTTAGACCCTTCTTCGGATGACCAAAATGAAAACTCCATTGTCGGTCTTTGTGAATATGGAAATTATCGGGCGTTGTTTACGGGCGACATTACGTCAAGAGCGGAAAAACGTTTGGTATCTGCCTATGGAGAGGGATTGAACTGTGATATTTTGTCGGTTCCCCATCACGGTTCGAAGTCCTCTTCTTCCAAGAATTTTATCAAAGCGACGTCTCCGGTTTACGCTGTTATTTCCGTGGGAGCGGATAACAATTACGGACACCCGACCCAAGAAGCATTGGACCGGATTTTGGATTCCGGTGCTTCCGTATTGCGAACCGACCGGAACGCTTGCATTTCGGTTCGTTCTGACGGCGAGAATATGGAGGTGACTTCTTCCAATGAGTCTTGATGTTTTAAAACAGGATATAGAACAAAAGAAGTTTCGACCCCTCTATTATTTTTGCGGAACCGAGCCTTATTTGAAACGATTCTATTTGAAAGCTCTCATTTCCGCGGTTCTTCCGGAAAATCAAGATACCGACCTGCATCGGTATGAAGGAAAGACCTTAGATGTAGATATTTTCTCGGAAGAATTATGGCTGTTTCCTTTGGGAGAGTACAAAGTGCTTTTGATTTCGGATCTTCCAATGTCCTCCGTTGCGGAGTTTCTGGCAAGCGATGAATGCGAAATCCCCGAAGATACCGTCGTGATTATTAACCAGCAGACCGAAGAACCCGACGAGCGAACGAAGACGTTTAAGTCTTTAAAGTCCAAAGTGGAAGCAAGCGGTCTCTATTTGAATGTTAAGACCGTGGATGAACGGACGCTTTCCCGTTGGGTTGCGCAACAATTTCAACGTCGTTGCTGCACGATTGGATCGGACGAGGTTGCATATTTTCTTTCCGTGGAAGAGCGGAATATGGAATCAATGCTCACGGAAATTGATAAAATTGCATCCTATTGTCACGGTGTTGTAACCCGTGAAGCACTGGAAAAGCTCTGTGTAAAAACCGTTCAGGCAAGAGCATACGAGTTGAACGATCTGCTTTTGAAAAAGGATTCTGATCGTGTTTTTGCGGTCTTAAACGACCTTCGTTCTTTACGGACACCTCCTCAGATGATTCTCGGCTCTTTGTTTTCCTGCTTTTCCGGATTGTATCGGTTAAAATTGACGGAAGGACAGCCCGAACAGGTGCGGGGAGAAATCTCGGAATTTCGTGATTTTTTGGTTCGTCGATATTCTCAAACCCTTTCCAAGATCCCAGTGGAACGCCTGGAACGACTGATGGAATTATGTGCCGAAATCGACGTGTTGTCAAAATCCTCAGGGATAGACCCTGATTTGTTGGTAGTTCGTCTTTTAACCGAGGCCTTGGAGGTTCTATGATACACGTAGATTCCGTAATTGTGGTGGAAGGAAAGTACGACCGAATAGCCCTTTCCAAAATCGTTGACGGTGTCATTTTGCAAACCGATGGATTTGGGATATTTTCCGATGATAAAAAAATGGAATTATTACGGACTCTCGCGCGGGAAAAAGGATTGATACTGTTAACCGATTCCGACCGTTCCGGAATGGCGATTCGGAATTATCTGATTGGTGCGATTGGTCCTCAGTTTATACGAAATGCATATATCCCCGACCGATATGGGAAAGAAAAGCGAAAAAGGAAACCTTCCGTAGAAGGGAAATTGGGGGTAGAGGGAATGCTGGAAGATGTGCTGGCTTCCATTTTGGAGTTTGCTGCTGCCCCTGTCCCTCAAAGAAACGACCCCATTACAAACGCAGACTTGTTTCGCTTTGGATTACTGGGCGGAGATAACAGTCGGAATTTGAGAGCGCAATATCAGAAAGACCTTGGGCTTCCAGCCCATCTTTCCCCTCGAAAGTTTTGTGAAATTCTCAATTTATTGCGGACAAGAGATGAGTTCTTCCGTGATATGGAGAATTTTTAGCAAGAAATGTCTTACATTTAACAAGTTGTTAATTGAGTCCTCGTTGAATCTATGTTAAAATATAAAAAAAGAATAGGGGTGCTTGTTATGGATTTGAATAAAATCTTACAAGAGATGGAAAATTGTCCTTGCGGAAAGGTACATACCTTTGATACCAAGGTTGTGGAAATTGGAAGTGGAATTACCTCCAAGACCGGAGCGATTTTGTCTGATGCCAATTTTCCGAAAAAGATTCTTTTAGTGGCAGATAAAAATACGTTGGGTGCTTCTGCCGGAATTTTGGAATCTTTAAGTAATTCCGGGTTCGAAGTGAAACAGCTGATTTACGAAAATATGAAATATGCCCGTGTGGAGCAGGTTCGGGAAGTGGAAGCTCTCGCTACCGACGTAGACGGAATTATTTCTGTCGGCACCGGCTCGTTGAACGATATCTGTCGGGTAGCTGCCTTTGAAGGAAAGAAGACGTTTTGTATTTTTGCAACTGCACCTTCGATGGATGGGTTTGCCTCGGATACAGCTCCCATTATTGAGAATAATTTTAAATCGTCCTGGCAAGCCGCCCAGCCTGCGGTCATCATTGCGGATACTAAAATCCTTGCCGCGGCACCGGTGGAATTAAAATCTTCGGGATTTGGCGATATGGTTGCCAAGTACATCGGTCTTGCGGATTGGAAGATATCGACGCTTTTGACCGGAGAATATTATTGCGAAAATATTGCGAACCTGACCAAGACCGCTACCGATAATATTTTTGCTATGGCGGATCGGGTCACCGAAAACAATGAAGAAGCCGCCGGTGCGATTATGGAATCCCTGGTAATGACCGGTCTTGCGATGAAGCTTGCCGGTTGTTCTCGTCCTGCATCCGGGGCAGAGCACGTGGTATCCCACTATTTGGAATGTTACAAGGTGATTCGCGGTATTTGGCCGGAATATCACGGAAAAAAAGTTGGTGTTGCGACCGTATTGCTGAACCGTGCCTATCGGAATATCGCCGACAGGGTAGAGGCTGTGGATGCGATTTTGGACCCCACGGATTGGGATCTGGTATACTCCAAGTATGACGAAGTTCTTCACGATGATATTAAAAAGCTGAATACTCCTACCATTACAGACAAAGTCGACCCTGAAAAATTGAAGGCTTGCTGGCCGGAGATTCGTCAGATTATTAAAGAAACTCTTCCCTCGGATGAAGAGTTGATGAAAAAAATGACGGCAGCCGGAGCTGCGGTTTCCCCGGAAGAAGTTCACGTTCCTCCGCAATTGCTGGAAGATGCGCTTCGATTCCATCCTTATATGCGGTATCGGATGCTCTTGACGCGCCTGATGCCGATGCTTCAATTGGATATTATGGATTTCATCTAATCGAAAGAGCGAGCCGACAGGCTCGCTCTTTGTTTATGTTTTATTGATTTGGGGTGG
>JAZQKK010000003.1:0-47800 GCA_045542115.1 Eubacteriales bacterium | reverse complement strand
AATCCCAATCTTGTTTCTAAAACAAAAAGAACCCCACGCTGTGAGGTTCTTTTCTTTGGCGGAGAGAGGGGGTTTCGACCTGTTCTGCGGAACAGGCGGGGCTCGGCTCTGACAGTCCACAGGACTGTCATTCACTCCCTCGCCCGTTCGAATCCCAATCTTGTTTCTAAAACAAAAAGAACCCCACGCTGTGAGGTTCTTTTCTTTGGCGGAGAGAGGGGGTTTCGACCTGTTCTGCGGAACAGGCGGGGCTCGGCTCTGACAGTCCGCAGGACTGTCATTCACTCCCTCGCCCGTTCGAATCCCAATCTTGTTTCTAAAACAAAAAGAACCCCACGCTGTGAGGTTCTTTTCTTTGGCGGAGAGAGGGGGATTCGAACCCCCGAAGAGTTATTAGCCCTTACACGATTTCCAGTCGTGCGCCTTAGACCAGCTCAGCCATCTCTCCATATTCACGGCGACTCAAAAAAGTCACCGTGAGATATTATACACTATTCATAACGAAAAAGCAAGAGCCTTTTGCATTATGTCGAAGTTTTTTCACATTTTCCGTTACTGATATTCTTTCGTAAAGGTTTGGAGTTTGTAGAACTCTCGCGCAGTGAAGGATGCCTTCACCATCGAAGCCGACCCCTGGTCAAACGTCACGACCCGAAGGGCGGTAGCAGAGAAAGTCGTGGTAGGAGATCCGTCACCGTAGACCGAAAGAATGGTCGTCCCGTCCGGAAAATAGGCGATACCCTTTACATTTTTAGCCATACGGGTACTGTCTGCCTTGGTAAATTTCAACGTCTTCGTATCAAATAAAAACACGCTGGAAGCGTTGGAAATCCAATACTTTCCGGGGAATCCGTAGGCGGGGCACATCGCGTGGCCACCTACCCCGGACATCGTCGCAGATTTCTTGGGGACCCGTTCCAACTTTGCGTTCTTCGTTCCGTAATCTTTCACGGTGCAGGCGTAAACTTCATCGTAATCCAAAACCCAGAGATATCCGGTGGAGGGGTCGTAGCAGGCTCCGTGGCCGTGAGGAGACGAAAGGGTGTTTTTATAGGTGGTCATCCCGGTGGAAAGGGGAACGTAAAACAGTTTTCCGGCATCCCCGGACCCAACCAGAACCACGTCTCCGTTGGGCATCATTTCCACAGAGTGGAGATTGCTTTCTGCAATATAAATGTCCCAAATAAGCTTCTGGGTTTTATAATCGATAATTCCAGCCCATCCGTTGGAAGAGCAGGCAACGATAACGTCTTTCTTGTAATAAGCGGAATACCGGTATTTTATTCCGTCGAGACCTTTTCCCGGGTTCTTTTTACAATTATCCTTGTCTGCATCCCATTCCCAAATCACGGCAGAGGATTTACTGCCTAACTTGGAAAATTCCCCATTGGTAACGTCCAAATCCAGAACGATGATAGAATGGTTTTCAATGTCGGTAGCAAGAAACAGATGGTCCGTTGAAGTGGAATAAGAAAGGACCTTTCCTTCCGGATATCCACTGCCGGCGTCCTCGGTCGAAGAACCGGAACCGCCGGAGGAGCCGGAGGAGCCGGAATCCCCGGAGGAGCCGGAATCCCCGGAGGAGTCGGAATCCCCGGAGGAGCCGGAAGAGTCGGAGGGATTAGAAGGACCGAGAGAATCCTCGTAGGGACCCGAAGAACCGCCGTGAGAATCTTCGTAATCGGAATCATCCGGGTGACTCAGGTCTTCGTCGCCGGGACCGGGAGGGAGTTCCCCCCAATCTTCGTCCGAATTCTCGTCCGAATTCTCATCCGAATCTTCGTTTTCTTCGGAACCGCCGGAGGAATCGGTTGCGGAATCCTGAGAATCGGAGGCGGCAGAATCGGTCTCCACCTCTGTGGAAGAATCTTCATTTTGAGAATTGCTGACAGTAGCCTTATCCGTATCGGTGGCGGTAGCCAAAACGTCTTGTCCCGAACCGTCGGAGGCCGCAGGTTCTTTTCCGCACGCCACAAGAGAGGTTACAAGAATCCCCACCAACAGTAGGGCAATCCATTTTTTATTCATCGCTGTTTTTTCTCCTTACTGATAATCTCGGCAAAAGGTGTGTACTTTATAAAATTCTCGGTTGGTAAATCGAATATCCCGCCGAACGGCCTGCAAGGTCGCAGGGTCGTCTGCCTTGGCGGAAACGGTGATAACGCTTAGCAGGGTGGAGGAAAAATCCGTAGTCGCTTTGTTATCCATATTGGCCTGGACGTGAACCATCGTCCCGTCGGGAAAATAGGCAACACCCTTGATTTCTTTGGCGGTGTATTGGGTATGCCAATCTACCTGTTTGGTCATCGTCATTGCTTTGGAATCAAACAACCACAGACTGTTGGTGCCGGTGACCCAATACTTCCCGGGTTGTCCGTAGACAGGGGAAAGGTCGTGACCGCTGGAATCCCGAAAACTTGCCGTTTTCCCTTCCACAAATTCCAACCGTCCCTGCGCCGTCCCGGCGTTTATCACCCTCACTCCGGCGATTCCGTTCATCCCCAGAGCCCACAAAATATTTTGCTCCGGGTCCCAGGAAAGACCGTGTGCCGAGGGGAAATTCAAAGCACAGGAAACATCCGTACTTCCGGAAGAAAGGGGATAGTAGAACAGCGTTCCGTTCTTGTTCCAGGACGACCCTCCGGAAGAGGCTACCACCACGTCACCGTTGGGCAGCATTTCCATCGAATGGGGGCCGTAAGGAACCAGCGCTTCCCACAGCACCTTCCCCTTGGGATAGGAAATCACCGCCGCCCATCCGGCGGAAGAGGTGGCAAGGACCACGTCGGTTTTATAGTATTCGGAATACCGCAATTTTCCTTCGTCGATTCCCCTCCCCACCTTGTCGGGATATTGGCAGGTTTTTTCGTTCTTGGCTTTCCATTCCCAAACTTTGCATTTCCGTTTGGTCAGGTCGGACCAGGTGGAGCATTTATTCAAATCAAACACCACGACGGACCCGTTGCGGATGTCACAGGCAATGATTTTATGCTCCGTATCGTTGTCGTACACCGTAGCGTTTGGGTCACTGGGCGCCGGGGCATCGATGGGAGGTCCCATCTTCCCTCCTTCGGAAGGAGGCGCAGATTGCTCGGACGAAGCGGACGAGGCAGACGAATCCGTTGAGGAAGAATCCGGTTGTTTCGACCCGCATCCCACAAGACCGAGGCAAAAAATTACAACTAAAACAAGGGATAAAACTCGTTTCAAGGCAAGCCCTCACAATTACTGATAGTCCTTGGTAAATACGTTTACTTTGTAGGTTTGGGCGTTGGAAGAATGTGCTATCATCAATTCCTCGATTTGAGGAACCTTCACTTTTCCGCTGGAAATTCTCCGATACAAGACCCGGAACTGAGACGAACGGTATGTCCCGGTCCCCCCTTGGTCGTGGGCGGTCTGTATCATCGTTCCGTCGGGGAAATACGCAATCCCCTTTACGTTGTCGTTGGTATATTTTTTCGCTTCAAGATCGGAGGCAGACAAGGTTCCTTCCACCGAATCAAAGACCCAAATCTGTTTTGTGCTGGAAACCCAATATTTTCCGGGTTGACCGTAGACCGGAGACAGATCGTGACCGCCGTCGTGTCCCAATTCCCGGAGCGAAGCTCCCATTCCGCTGATAACGGAAATTTTCGCAGTTTCCGTCCCGCCTCCGGCAACGTTGAGCGCAACGATTTCTTCCCCGCCCAACGCCCAGACAACGTCTTGCGCGGGGTCATAGCAAACTCCGTGCGCAGACAGCAGCGCCACTTCACAGGAAGGCTCTGTTTTTCCGGCAGAAAGCGGGTAATAAAGGACGCGGCCGGACTTACTGTCCGAGTTTCCGGAGCAAGCCAGGACCAAGTCCCCGTTGGGGAGAAGCTCCGCAGAGTGCGGCCCAAAGCCGGGCTTGTGTTCGAACAGAAGTTCTTTGGTCTTATAATTTACGATTCCCACCCATCCGCCGGAACCGCAGAAGACCACAACGTCGCTCTTGTAATAGGGAGAATAGCGGAGCCGGGCGGAGTCCGTGGTGATAGACACGCCTTCCATCTTGGCGCCTTTGGCATCGTCGGTAGTCCATTCCCAGACGATTCCGTCGTCCACAAACCACTCTTCGGGATGGTCTCCCGTAAGATCCAAATCCACCACCATAAGCCCCCGGGCGGAGACGTCCATAATAATCTTGTGTTCTACCGAAGAATCGTACACCAGAACCGCCTCGTTTTCGGAAGAATCGGTCTTTGCCGTGTCGGACGTGTTCCGGTGGGAGGAATGAGTCGATTCGTCAGAAATTTCTCTGCCGCAGGCCGCGAGGGACAGCAATAAAATCCCGGAAACGACGCCCGTGACAATTCGCTTCCATACTGACATCGGACATCCTCCTCAAAAAACGTTACTGATAATTTTTGGTGAAAGTTGTGACCTTATAGAATTCCCGATTGCGGGGTTTGAAGTAGACGCGGGTAACGTTTACGTCGACTCCGCCGTCTTCGCCTTCTTCCCGGACCACCACGCGGAATCCGCCGCAGGTTGCTTCGGTCAGGGTTCCGCCGCCCCATTTGGGAACGGTCTGAACCATCGTACCGTCTTCAAAATGGGCAAGTCCCTTCATCCAGTTGGATTCCTGAGCACCGTATTTGCCGGAATCCTTGAAGATGCGGTTCAGGGTCATTTCGTTGCTGTCGAAGATCCAAAGGCGTTTGGCAGCCATCCAATATTTTCCGGGTTGACCGGCAACGGGAGTCAGCACGTGACCGTTTTCTTCCTGCTGCATAACCTTGAAATTGTAAGCTTTGTCTTTCACACGGCTCAGAGTAACGTCCTTTTCGCCGTAATTTTCCACCTTGCAGGCGAAGATTTCATCGTAGTCCAAAATCCAGAGGAAGTCGTTGGTGGGGTCATAGCAGGCCCCGTGTCCGCTGGGAGCGTCCAACGTGGCGGTATAGGACGTTTCCCCAGTGGAGAGAGGAACGTAGAATACTTTTCCGGCATCTCCGGAGCCAACCAGGACCAAATCCCCGTTGGGCATCATTTCTACGGAGTGCAGATTGCTTCCGGGAATTTCGATCTCCCACAACGTGGTTTTGGTTTCATAGTCAATGACCCCGGCCCAGCCCACGGAAGAACAAACGATAACAACGTCGGCTTCATAATATTCGGAATAGCGGATCTTCGCCGCATCCAGACCGCTGGAAGGTTTCCCTTTACAGGTCTTATCTTCGTCGGAATCCCATTCCCAGATGATGCAAGTGTCTTTGGTCAGATTTTCAAATACTTCGTTGCACTTGTTCAGGTCGTATACGACGATACTGTGGTTCAACACGTCGCAGGCCAAAAATTTGTGTTCCATCTCGTAGTCAAACACGGCTTCCTCCGACCCTTTGTCAGAAGAGACGCCAGACGACCCTTCGGACGCCCCTTCGGAGCTGACCGAAGAAGACGTGTCAACGTCCGTATCGGGGGTCTGCGTGCCGCAAGCGGCGAAGGAAAACAGAAGAATTCCACAGAACACCAGAGCAAAAATTCGTTTCAACATAACAATTTCTCCTTTTTGAAGGTATGTCTATTTTTTATTGTTCTTCTCTCGGGGGACGGGGCGGTTTGGGCCCCAGATATTGATAATACTGACAAGGAAGCCGTCCGTTGAACAGCTTGCGGCGCTTGTCTGCCTTTCGGCCGAAAAGTTTTTCAAATTCCGGATGGGCAGTCAAAACGTAATACGACCAGGTGTCCAGGGAACGGAACACCTTTCCCATATCCCGGTAGATCAACTGAACCTCTTCTTCCTGCCCCAACCGCTCCCCGTAGGGGGGATTGGTGAGGATAAAACCGTATTTTTCCTCGGAAGTAAACTTCCGCATATCCGCCCGTTGGAACCGGACCGCGCCTTCCACACCCGCCAGACGGGCACAGGTCTGGGAAACGTCCGCGGCCTTCGCGTCGATATCCGAACCGAACACCGTAACGTCTTTACAGGGACGAATCACGTCCCGGGCCTCTTCCCTTACCCGGGCAAAGGCAGACGAAAAGCCGTCCCATTGCTCGGCCGTAAAGGTTCGGGTCAGACCGGGAGCACGGTTTTCCACCATCAACGCGGCTTCAATGGGAATGGTTCCCGTGCCGCACATCGGGTCTACCAAAATCCGACCGGGTTTCCAAAAAGTCAAGTCAATCAACGCGGCGGCCATCGTCTCTTTCAAGGGAGCCTCTCCGGCAATCTTCCGGTAACCCCGTTTGTGAAGTCCGGCGCCGGTGGTATCCAACGTGATGGTGACCATATCCTTCAAAAGAGCCACTTCAATGCGATACATCGGACCGGTCTCTTCAAAGAAATCCCGGTGGTATTTCAATTTCAACTTCTCTACAATCGCTTTTTTGGTGATGGCCTGACAGTCGGAAATGCTGAACAAGGTGGATTTGACCGACCGGCCGTCCACGGGAAAACGGGCATCTTCCGGAAGCCAATCGCCCCAAGGAATGGCCTTGACGCCTTGAAACAATTCCTCAAAGGTCACCGCCGGAAAGCGGGCGAGACAAATCTGCACCCGGGCAGCGGTTCGAAGCCACAAATTTGCCTTGGCAACCCCGGTCTCGTCCCCGGAAAAGAAAACTCTGCCGTCTTCGGTGCGGGTGTTTTCAAAACCCAGATTCTGTAATTCCCGGGCAGTCACTGCTTCCAGACCAAAGGCGGCGGGGGCAATCAAATCATACGTCATATCATCCTCATATTTAAAATTTCAATAAAGGTTTATGAATCCATCATAACATACTCCCCGTAAAAAAGCAAGAGAACCTACAAATTCGTTTCACAATTGTCGGTTTTTATTCAAATTTGAAAACATTTCTTTGCCTTGTGGTGAATATATCTAAGAACGGGGGAGTGTTTTTGTGCATTTTCACAAAGACAACTTATACATTTTGTGAAATTTATGAAAATTGTATAGATTTTCGACAAAATAATATTGCAAAGCCAATTCGCTTGTGCTATAATGTGTATAATAAGAGTATTGTATACAATTCCACTTCACCCAGGAAAGGAGAAGCGTGATGTCCGGAAACGACCTGCCCGTATATCTGTTCCGCCAAGGAACGAACTTTGAAGCCTACCGTTTTTTCGGTGCCCATAGAACCGTCGTGGACGAAAGAGAAGGATTTCTCTTCCGGGTCTGGGCGGACAATGCCGCCGCCGTGTCGGTCATCGGCTCCTTCAACGGTTGGAATCCCCAGGCTGCCCCAATGATGCTAAATCAGGGCATCTGGGAATGTTTTATTCCGGGAGTCAAGACCTACGACCAATATAAATTTCACATCGTCTCCAAACAGGGGGAAATCTTCGACAAGGCCGACCCCTACGCATTCCACGGGGGGACAGGCGTACAGACCGAATCCCGCATCTACGAAATTGACGGATACGAATGGTCCGACGATGCGTGGATGGACCGGCGCAAAATCGCAAATATGTACAAAGAGCCTCTCAATATCTACGAGGTCCACGCCGGGTCCTGGCGAAGATACGCCGACGGGAATCCTTTCTCGTACCGCAAACTTGCGGAAGAATTGATACCCTACGTACGGGAAATGGGATACACCCACATCGAGCTTCTGCCCATCACTGAACACCCGCTGGAAGAATCCTGGGGATATCAGTGTTGCGGTTATTTTGCCCCCACCTCCCGGTTCGGCACCCCCCACGACCTGATGTATTTTGTGGACGAGTGTCACAAGCAGGGCATCGGGGTCCTTCTCGACTGGGTCCCCTCCCACTATCCCAAAGACGCGCACGGGCTTTACCGCTTCGACGGAGAGTTTCAATACGAATATAAATCCCACGAAAAACGGGAACAGCCCCAATGGGGAACGGTGGTCTTCGATTACGGCCGACCGGAAGTGCAGTCGTTCTTGATCTCTTCCGCCCTTTTTTGGCTGGAACAGTACCACGTGGACGGCCTTCGGGTAGACGCAGTAACGTCGATGCTCTATCTGAGTTTCGGCAAGGAATTTGAAGTCCGCAACGCCGAGGGAACGGAAGAAAACAAAGAAGCAGTGGCCTTTCTGCAAAAGTTAAACAGCGTCGTCCACGGAAGGGTTCCCGGAGCGATGATGATTGCAGAAGAATCCACCTCCTGGCCCAAGGTCACCAAAGACCCGGACCAAGGGGGATTGGGATTCAACTTCAAGTGGAATATGGGCTGGATGAACGATATGCTGGCCTATATCGAACTGGACCCCTTCTTTCGAAAAGACCATCACCACTATCTGACATTTTCCTTTATGTACGCCTTTTCGGAAAATTACGTTCTTCCCATCTCCCACGACGAAGTGGTCCACGGAAAAAAATCCCTGTTGGATAAGATTCCCGGCCCTTACGAAAATAAATTTGCCGGATTCCGGGCGTTTGTCAGTTATATGTACACCCACCCCGGGAAAAAGCTTTTATTTATGGGAAGCGAATACGGACCGTTCCGGGAATGGGATTTTGAAAACGAACTGGAATGGTTTATGCTGGGCTACGAGTCTCACCGGAAGTTGAAAGACTTCACCCGGGCGGTCAACCTGTTCTATTTGGCCCACCCGGCCTTATGGGAGGACGACTGCGCCCCCGAAGGGTTCGAGTGGATTTCTCCCGACGATAACCGAAACAACGTGGTGGTCTTCCAGCGGAAATGCCCGGAAGAAGAATTGATTATCGCCGTCAATTTCTCCCCCCAGCGGTGGGAAAATTACCGCTTCGGGATTCCCAAATTCGGAAAATACGAGGAAATCTTCAATTCCGACGACGAAGCCTTCGGCGGCCACGGAATCAAAAATACCGAAATTACCGTCAACCGCATCCCCTGGCACGGCCGGAAGTATTCCACGCAACTCACCCTGCCGCCCTTGGGTGCCATCATCTTGAAGCGGAAACTTCCTCCCAAAGTCCCCCGCATCGAGAATACCGCAAAAAAACGGGGGCTTCGCAAAAAAATAACGTACCAAAACGGCGAAACCGACCGAGTTAGAGCAGAAAAAATTCCCGACCGGTAGAACCGCGAAATAAATCTCACACGAACAAAAAACAAGAGGAGGGTCTTGTTATGATCCAAAAGAAAAAGTGCATCGCAATGCTCCTTGCCGGCGGACAGGGAAGCCGATTAAAGGTCCTGACCAAGAACGTGGCAAAGCCTGCCGTCCCCTTTGGAGCAAAATTCCGCATTATCGACTTCCCCCTGTCTAACTGCATCAACTCGGACATTACCGTGGTCGGGGTGTTGACCCAATATCAGCCCTTGGTGCTGAATCGGTACATCCGCACGGGAGACCCCTGGGATCTGGACCGGCTTTACGGGGGCGTTTACGTGCTTCCTCCCTATCAGCAAAATTCCGGGGCGGATTGGTACAAAGGCACCGCGAACGCCATTTATCAGAACTTCCCCTTCATTGAACAGTACGACCCCGAGCACGTACTGATTCTTTCCGGGGACCACATTTATACGATGGATTACGCCAAAATGCTGGAAGCCCACGAACGGGCCAACGCCGACGCCACCGTGGCTGTCATCGACGTGCCCTGGGAAGAAGCCTCCCGCTTCGGGATCCTCGCCACCGACGAAGAAGGCCGCATCACTGAATTCCAGGAAAAACCCGCCCAGCCGAAATCCAATCAGGCCTCGATGGGTATCTACATCTTCAAGTGGAGCAAGTTAAAAGAATATCTGGAACGGGACGAAGCCGACCCCACCTCGTCCAACGACTTTGGGAAAAACATCATTCCCACAATGCTTGCCGACGGGCAGAATATGTTCGCCTATTCCTTCCACGGATATTGGAAGGACGTGGGGACCATCGACAGTTTGTGGGAAGCAAATATGGACCTTATCTTCCATCCCGACCAACTGAAAATCGACAACCCCGACTGGAAGATCTACGCCCGCAATCCCGTGTCCCCGCCCCATTACACCGGCCCGAACGCTTCGGTGACCAATTCCATCGTCTCCGAAGGGGGCAACCTGTACGGAACCATTCACAATTCCGTGGTGTCGTATAAAGTTACGGTGGAAGAAAACGCCGCCATTGACGGCTCGGTGATAATGCAACACGCCACCGTGGAAGGGGGAGCAAAAGTCTTTAACGCCATCATCGGCGAGGGGGCCGTCATCGGCAAAAACGCCGTTATCGGCGCACCCGCAAAAGAGGGAGAATCCCCCGTCATCACCGTAGTGGGACCGGGATGTGTCGTTCCGGAAAACGCCACCGTTTCCGCCGGAGAGATCATCGACCGGGAAGATATGAAGAAAGAAGGTACGAACAATGGCTAATGCTTTCGGTATTATTTTCGCCAACATTCACGACAACACCCTGCCGCAACTGACCCGGAACCGCACGTTGGGGGCAGTTCCTTTGGGAGGACGTTACCGTCTGATCGACTTCATTCTGTCGGATATGGTCAATTCCGGCATTTCTTCCGTAGGCGTCATCGCCCGGAACAATTATCATTCCTTAGTCAACCACCTGGGTTCGGGGAAAGAGTGGGATCTGTCCCGGAAATTCGGAGGGCTTACCATCTTCCCCCCGTATTCCACCTCGGGAGCGGGCTTATATCACGGACGGCTGCAAGCAATGAAAAACGTGCTGAGTTATATCGTCCGGGCCAGAGAAGAATACGCGGTTTTGGCTGACAGTAACATTATTTTAAACATTGACCTTGCAAAAGTGCTTCAATATCACGAAGACAACGACGCAGACATCACCTGCGTTTATCAGAAGGTGGACCTGAAAGAAAAGAACGCCGCCGACCGGGTTCTGTACGAAACCGACGCCGACGGCCGCATCCGCTCCGTTCTGGTCGACCCCAGAATTTCCGAAGGAACGGTCAACAACTCTTTGGGCATCTGGGTTATGAAAAAAGACCTGTTGGTTCGCATTATTGACGACGCGCAAGCCACCGGAAAACGGAGTTTTGAGCGGGACGTTTTAAATCCCAACTGCGGAAAATGGAAGATTCTCGGCTACGGCTTTGAAGGTTTTGTGGAACAAATCCGTTCCATCCCCGGGTATTACCGGGCGGGAATGGCCCTGTTGGACGGAGACGTCCGCAAAGAACTGTTCCCCAGAGAATCCCCCATCTACACCAAAGTCCACGACGAATCTCCCGTCTATTACGCCCCCGACGCCAAGGCCACGGGCTCTTTGATTGCCAACGGCTGCCGGATCGAAGGCACGGTGGAGAATTCCATTTTAGGCCGGGGCGTATACGTGGCGAAAGGGGCTGTCGTCCGCAATTCTCTGCTGATGCAGGGCGTTACGGTCTCTGCGGGAGCAACGGTGGACTGTGCCATTATTGACAAGAACAGCTACATCTCCCCCGACCGCAATCTTTCCGGTGCCCCCACCTATCCCATCGTAATTGAGAAAGGAAGCCGGGTCTGATCCCGGGAAAACGATTATGGCAAAGATTTTATTTACCGCCTCCGAAGCCTTCCCCTTTGCCGTTTCCGGCGGATTGGGAGACGTCATCGGAGCATTACCGAAAACCCTTGCAAAAAACGAAGAGAACGACGTCCGGGTGGTCCTTCCCCTCTACGGAAAGATTTCCGAGGAACTGAGAAGCCAAATGACCTACCTGAAATACATCTTCGTTCCCGTGGGTTGGCGGAGTCAATACTGCGGAATCTTCGAATTGAAGTACGAAGGCGTGACCTGGTATTTTTTGGATAACGAATTTTACTTCAAGCGGGGCAACAAGCTGTACGGCGATTACGACGACGGAGAACGCTTCTCCTTCTTCTCCACCGCCTGTCTGGAAATTCTGCCCCACATCGGATTCTACCCCGACATTCTCCACGCCCACGACTGGCATACGGCCTTGGTTCCCGTGCTGTACCGCACCAAATACGGGATGCTTCCCGAGTACAAGGGAATCAAAACCGTCTTTACCATCCATAATATTCAGTATCAGGGAATCTTTGATTTTGACCGTCACGGGGATTTGTTTAACATTCCCGACGAAACTGCCCATCTTGCGGAATTCAACGGGGCTCTGAATCTGATGAAGGGGGCTATCGAAACGGCAGACCGGGTCTCCACCGTTTCTCCCACCTACGCGGAAGAAATTCTCTACGCCTACTACGCCCACGGCCTGGAAGGGATTCTTTCCCGGAACAAGGGCAAACTGCAAGGCATCCTCAACGGCATCGACACCGTCCGCTACGACCCGATGACCGACAAGGCGCTTCTGCACCCCTATTCCACCCGCACCCCGGCCCAGAAGGTGAAAAACAAGTTGGACCTTCAAAAGGATTTGGGGTTGCCCGTGGACAAAGAGATTCCGATGGTGGGAATTATTTCCCGTTTGGTCTCCCACAAGGGGCTGGACTTGATTTTACGGGTCATCCACGACATTCTTCACCTGCCTTTGCAATTGGTCGTATTGGGCACGGGAGACGAAGAATACGAAACGGCGTTGACCAACATCCGGGAACAGTATCCGGACAAGATGTCGGTGACCATCGACTTTAACAGTCATTTGGCCTCCCGCATCTACGGTTCGGCGGACATCATCCTGATGCCCTCCCAAAGTGAACCCTGCGGATTGGTGCAGATGGTGGCCTGCCGCTACGGAGCTGCGCCCATCATCCGGAGGACCGGCGGGTTGAAAGACTCGGTCTTCGACGCCTCTCTGGGCGGAAACGGGTTTACGTTTGACAACTACAACGCCCACGAAATGCTCTCCGCCATCGAACGGGCGGTGGCATTGTACCAGGATAAAAAGGCTTGGAGAGCCTTGCTTCTGCGCGCCTTGAAATGCGACTTTTCCTGGGACGCCTCGGCCAAGCAGTATCTGGAAATGTACCAGCAACTGATCGGTTGAATTGAATCCGATTTCGGACACCGGGGATGGGTGCCGTCCCCGGTGTCCCCAAGATTTTTTTTGGCACAAAGGAAACCAATTCCGGATTTCATTGCTCGTTAGGGGGAAAATCCCTGTTTTTCCCTTAATATAAATTTTACCACAGAAAGCAGGTACTCAATGAACAAGCCTACTCTTACCGCCGAAGAACTGAATCGGCGCATCAACGACAGCCTCTTGCGTCTTTACGGAACCGACCCGAAGGATGCGGATATTGAGCAGATCTACAAATGTGCCATTACCGTCGCCCGGGACGAAGCGGTCCGCAAACGCCTTGCCTTTGAAAAGGAAGTGGAAGAAAAAGACGGAAAACAAGTTTACTATATGTGTATGGAATTCCTTTTGGGCCGCAGCCTGAAAAACTGCGTCTTCTCCCTGTTCGGGGAAGAGGCGTTTGCCAAGGCTTTGGAAGAATACCATCTTCGCCCCGTGGATCTATACCGCCTGGAACCCGACGCCGGTCTGGGGAACGGGGGATTGGGACGGCTGGCCGCCTGTTTTATGGAATCTATGGCCTCCCGCAACTACCTTGCCACCGGTCACAGCATTTGCTACGAGCTTGGGATGTTCAAGCAGAAAATCGTAGACGGCTGGCAGATGGAACTGTCCGATAACTGGCTCCCGATGGGGGAAGTATGGCTTTCGCCCCGTCTGGACGAAGCGGTGGACGTTCCTTTGGGCGGTCACATTGAAGAATCCTGGGAAAACGGCCGGCTTGTAGTACATCACTACAACGCCAACGTCATTCGCGCCACCCCCTACGACCTGATGATTCCCGGTTACGACACGGAAGGGGTCAGCCGGCTCCGTCTGTGGAAGGCTACGGCGAAAAACCCCGTAGATATGAACCTGTTCTCCCAGGGAGATTATATCCGGGCGGCGGAAGAAAACACTAACGCGGAAATGATTTCCAAGATTCTCTATCCCCCCGACAATCATCTGCAAGGGAAATCCTTGCGGCTCCGCCAGCAGTATTTCCTGGTTTCTGCCGCCTTGCAGAATATCATTAAGACGCATCTTGCCAAGTTCGGCGATTTAAAGACGCTGCCCGACAAAGCGGTCATCCACATTAACGATACCCATCCTTCCCTGTGTATTCCCGAACTGATGCGCATCTTTATCGACGAATGCGGCTACGGTTGGGACGAATCCTGGGACATCGTCTGCCGGACCATCAATTACACCAATCACACCGTAATGTCCGAAGCCCTGGAAACCTGGTCGGAAGCCACCTTCCAGGCCATTCTACCCCGCATCTATTCCATCGTCAAGGAAATCAACCGTCGCTTCTGTGACGAAATGTTCCAAAAGACCAACGGAGATTGGGATAAGATTTCCCGGATGGCGATTCTGGCCAATTCCTCGGTGCGGATGGCAAATCTTTCGGTGGTGGGCTCCAACAAGGTCAACGGGGTCTCCGCGTTGCACTCCCAGATTCTCAAAGACCGGGTCTTCAAAGACTTCAATGACGTTTATCCCGGTAAATTTACAAACGTCACCAACGGCATCGACCATCGCCGGTGGCTGTGCCAGTCCAACCCCGGACTTACCGCCCTGCTCAAAGAATGTATCGGCGACGGCTTTATCAACGATGCCTCGAAGATGGAAGAATTTTTAAAGTATCAAAACGATTCTCAGGTCCTGGACCGGTTGGCAAAAATCAAGAGGGACAACAAAGAACGCTTTGCAAAATTCCTGAAACGGGAAGGATGCGAAGTGCTCCCCGACCCGGATCTGATGCTGGACGTACAGGTCAAACGTCTGCACGAGTACAAGAGACAATTGCTCAACGCGTTGCACATTCTTTCCCTCTACCTGGAATTGAAAGATAATCCGGATATGGACTTTACCCCCAGAACCTTCCTGTTTGCCGCAAAAGCCGCTTCCGGTTACTATATGGCAAAACGCATCATTATGCTTATTTCCTGCATCGCCAAGATGATTAACAGTGATGCGGCGGTAAATAAAAAACTCCGGGTCATTTTTGCCGAAAATTATCGGGTGACGATGGCAGAATATCTGATGCCCGCCGCCGATCTGTCGGAACAGATTTCCCAAGCCGGCACCGAAGCCAGCGGCACGGGAAATATGAAACTGATGATAAACGGGGCCTTGACCGTGGGAACCCTGGACGGGGCAAACGTAGAGATTCACAAAGAAGTGGGAGACGAAAACATCTTCCTGTTCGGACTTCGCACCGAAGAGGTAGCGGACCTGTACCGCCGGGGCTACCGTCCGGTGGATTACTACAATTCCAATCCCCGTATCCGCCGCATCGTAGACACGTTGCGAAGCGGAATTTGCGGAGAATCCTTTGCCGATTTGGCGGACAGTCTTACGATGGACAGCCGCTTTGCCGACCCCTATATGGTGCTTGCGGACTTTGAATCCTATCGGCAGGTCCAAGGGGTCATCGGCCGCGAATACGCCACGCAACCCACCCTGTGGAATCAGAAATCCCTTATCAACATCGCCAAGGCCGGGTTCTTCTCTTCCGACCGAAGCATCAAAGATTATGCAAATGATATCTGGGCAATGAAGCCGTTGGAGGAAACCAAGTGATTCCGCCTATTTCCGACCGGCAAACGGGGGTCTTGTTCGACTCCCGCAACCCCTTTTTCCGTTCCCCCACGGGAGCCCTTCCCCAGGGAACGGAACTGACCCTTTCGATTCTCGTTCCCCGGGGAGAATGTCCCCGGGATATGGTGCTGTGGTTCTCCCAAGACGGAGAGCAGGCAACGGAAATCCCCTTTGTCTTTGCGGAGAATATCCGCCAGTACCAACGGTGGACCGCAACCGTCACCCCCGAAACACCGGGGGTGTATTGGTATACCTTCCGAATCACCACGCGAGACGGCGTCAAGGTCTACGGCAGAGACGCGAAAAACAACCCGGTCTGCGGACGGCAAAACCCTTCCGCCTGGCAGTTAACGGTCTACGACCGGAAGGAAAAAATTCCCGAAGGATGGGCCGGCGGAACGTTTTATCAGATTTTCCCCGACCGCTTTTTCCGTGCCGGGAAACAGACCGTCCCACCGGAAAAGGCCTACGCCACGTTGCGGAATCCGGGGGAACTTCCCACCTGGAAACGGGCGGAAAACGGAGATTTGGACACCACCGACTTTTTCGGCGGAAACTTGAAGGGCATTGAAGAAAAATTGGATTATCTCAAAGATTTGGGGATTACCGCCCTGTATCTGAATCCCATTTTCGAAGCCCACTCCAATCACCGGTACGATACGGGCAATTACGAAAAAATCGACCCCTTCCTGGGCTCGGAAGAGGACTTTCGTTCTCTGTGCAAGGCCGCCCACAAGCGGGGAATCAAAATTATGCTGGACGGGGTGTTCAGCCACACGGGAGACGACAGTATTTATTTCAACAAATACGGTACTTATCCCAACACGGGAGCCTATCAATCCAAAGAATCCGTCTATTATCCTTGGTTCAAATTTAAAACGTGGCCGGAAGATTACGAAGCCTGGTGGGGAATCAAACTCCACCCCGAGGTGGACGAGTCAAACGAAGACTATCAGGAATTTGTTGCGGGCAACGACGGAATTCTCCGCCGATGGATGCGCGCGGGAGCAGACGGTTGGAGGTTTGACGTGGCCGACGAATTGCCGGACGATTTTCTGGACGTGGCCCGAAAAGCAATCAAAGAAGAAAATCCCGATGCTCTTTTTATCGGGGAAGTCTGGGAAGATGCAACCAACAAGATTGCGTACAAACTTCGCCGGCGGTATTTGCTGGGAGACCAATTGGACAGCGTAATGAACTACGTGTTGAAAGACGCGGTGCTTCATTTCGTCCTCACGGGGGACAGCGAAGTCTTTGAAGAACGGCTGCAAGGACTTGTGGAAAACTACCCGCCCTGCGGACTGCACTGTGCGATGAACCTCATCGGGACCCACGATACCCCCCGGGTCTTGACGGTGTTGAGCGGAGTCAATCTGCCCAAAGACCCGGCACAACAGGTTGCCTTAAAACTGACCGACGAACAGTTAAGCATTGCAAAACAGCGGCTTACCGTTGCGGATATTTTGATGTTTACCCTCCCGGGGATTCCCTCGGTCTATTACGGAGACGAAGCGGGAATGGAAGGGGGGCACGACCCTCTGAATCGGCAATTTTTCCCTTGGGGAGGGGAAGACAAGCATCTCCAATCCTTGATTCGGTCTTTGGGCCGATTGCGGAAAAACTATCCGGTGTTCCGGGAAGGAACGTTGACGATTCTCTACTCCCATCAAGGGGTAGTCGTCTATCGACGGGAGGACGGAATTCACACCCCCATCACCGTGGCGGCCAACTGTTCCGATGCCGAAGCGACGGTGGAATTGGAAGGGTCAAAAACCGACCTTATTACCAAAAAACGGTATCGGGACACCGCTCAGATGCCCCCGATGTCTGCTTTGGTTTTCCGGGGATAAAAAACCTCAAACTTCACCCGATTTTCGGGTGAAGTTTTTTTGACAATCGTGTAAATTCTCTTGTATCTTTTGGAGAATTATGGTATAATAACTTTGTATGTTTTATCGGAAAACAAAAAACAAGGAGACGCATCCAATGGACATTTTTATTGATTTGTTTGCACCGATTATCGAACAGATGCAAGCCGACCCCACCCTGATTATCAAGCAGGTGGTTATGTGGATTATCGGCGGCGTTCTTATCTATCTTGCCATCAAGAAGGATATGGAACCCACCCTGCTTCTGCCGATGGGCTTTGGTGCCATTCTTGTAAATCTTCCCGGGATTGAGATGGTAGGAGAACAAGCCGTCGCTCAAAACGGGGCCTTCCATACCTTGGAACGACTGTTCAACATCGGGATTGAAAACGGCGAACTGATGCCTTTGATTCTCTTTATCGGCATCGGGGCGATGATTGACTTCGGACCCCTTCTGCGGAATCCCAAATATATGCTTTTCGGAGCCGCGGCACAGTTCGGCATCTTCTTTACCCTGTGTCTGGCCTCCTTCGTAGGATTTGATTTAAACGACGCCGCCTCCATCGCCATCATCGGCGCCGCAGACGGTCCCACCGCGATTTTCGTGGCCCAGACCCTGAAATCCAACTATCTTGCCGCCATTATGGTAGCCGCCTATTCTTATATGGCACTGGTTCCCCTCATTCAGCCGGTAGTCATCAAATGCTGCACCACCAAAAAAGAACGGCTGATTCGGATGGACGATTCGGGAGCACGGGACGTATCGAAGACCACCCGCATCCTGTTTCCCATCATCGTGACCATTCTCGTGGGCTTCGTCGCCCCCGACGCCGTCTCCCTGATTGGCTTTTTGATGTTCGGAAACCTGATTCGGGAATGTGGTGTCTTGAACTCTCTTTCCGAAACGGCTCAAAAAGTTTTGGCAAACCTCATCACCATTTTCCTGGGCATCACCATCGCCTTCCAGATGAAAGCGTCGGAATTCTTGCAATGGGAGACCCTGCTGATTATGGGGCTTGGCCTGTTTGCCTTTATCTTCGACACCTTCGGCGGGGTAATGCTTGCCAAGATTATGAATCTGTTCCTGAAAAAGAAAATCAATCCGATGATTGGTGCCGCCGGTATTTCTGCCTTCCCGATGGCAGGCCGGGTGGTCAATAAAATGGGATTGGCGGAAGACGACCAGAACTTCCTTCTGATGCACGCCATCGGGGTCAACGTCTCCGGACAGGTGGCTTCGGTCATCGCCGGCGGTCTGATTCTTTCGTTCTTAGCGTAAGGAGGATTTGCAATGAAATTTGACGTACAAAATCTGTTGAACACCCTTCCCTATATGGGCAAAGGAATGCTGGGAATCTTTATCGTCACCTTGGCAATCATTCTTACCGTGACGATTCTCAACAAAGTTACCTCGAAAAAATAAAGACAAAAAAAGGAGATGCCCACGCATCTCCTTTTTCGGAGAAAAATATGACGGAACAACTACGTTTTCAAACCGCGGAAGCGGTAGTCAAAAAACTGATGGACCGGGGTTGGACGGTCTGCTTTGCGGAATCCTGCACCGGCGGAATGGCCTGTGCCCGATTGGTGGACGTTCCCAACGCGTCTAACGTACTCAACGCCTCTTTCGTTACCTATGCCAACGAAGCAAAACACCGGCTTTTAGGAGTCCAAAACGGCACGTTGGAGCGATGGGGCGCCGTCAGCGAAGAAACGGCGGGGGAAATGGCCGTGGGCGTTGCAAAGGCAAATCACGCCAACGTGGGCGTTGCCATATCCGGCATCGCAGGTCCCAGCGGAGGCACCGCAGAAAAACCCGTAGGTACCGTTTGCTTCGGATTTTATATTGACGGGACCCTTACTACCCAGACCCAACACTTCGGGGCCTTAGGCCGTACCAACGTCCGGCAGGCCGCCACCGACCACGTATTCGAAACCCTTGAAAAACTCCTATAAATACGACCCCGGCGGATATAATCCGCCGGGGTCGTATTTCGTTCTTGACGCTTATTCGTCTTCCTTGACTTTTTTGGTGACGGTGACCGATTCGATGCGTCGGTCGGTGACGGCGTTGACCTGAATCAACAGGTCTTCGGTCTCGACTTCGGGGGTCGTTCCGTCTTCGGGAACCGCCCCCAGCAGGTCCAGAACGTATCCGCCGAAGGTCTCGTACCCTTCTCCGTCCAATTCGATGTGCAAGGCTTCTGCCACGTGGTCGGGAGACGCCGTACCGTCAATGTCCCAACGGTCGTCGCCCAACTCTCGAATTTCCTCCGGTTCATCCCCCCGAAGATTGCCCACAAGACAATTCAGAAGGTCATAGAAGGTGACAATACCCTGCATTCCGCCGTATTCGTCAATCAATATGGCAAAGGTTTCGCCGGTCTCTTTCATCTTCGAAAAAAGCATATCCGCTTTGCTGTGTTCCGGAACGAACATCGGTTTTTTCCGAGCGGCGGCAAGGGCCGTTTCGTCATCGGACGTCCCCAAAACCCGGAAAAATTGGTCCGCATCCAACACGCCTTTAATGTCGTCCGCCGTCTCTCCGCAGATGGGATAATAGGAAAAACGGGTCTCGTGAAGAATCTTCTTCCAGGTCTCCTGGTCTTCGTCTTCATACAGAATCACCACGTCCTTGCGGTGGGTACAAATTTCGCTTAGATCCGTATCGTCAAACTCGAAAATATTGCGAATCATCTGGGTGTCGGCCTTGTCAATGGTACCCTTTTCGCTGCCCGATTCCAACATCATCCGAATCTCTTCTTCGGTCACCTCGTCGTCGGATTCGTTGGGGTCGATCCGCATCAGGCGCAGCACGCCGTTGGTAGCCTTGGTCAAGATCCAAACGAAGGGAGCAAAAATAAACGAAACGAAATTCAAAAGTCCCGCCAAGCGAAGGGCGGAGGCGTCCGGGTCTTTTAAAGCTACCCGTTTGGGGACCAATTCCCCGAACACGATGCTGAAAAAGGACAGAAGGATCGTAATCAAAAATACGCAGATGGAATCCAGCACCTGCTCCGGCAAGGGGACCCCCGCCTTCAACAGCACGCCCACCAAGGGTTCGGCAAAGTTGTCGGCGGCGTAAGCACTTCCCAAAAAGCCGGCGAGGGTGATGGCAACCTGTACCGTAGACAAAAACCGGGAAGGATTGGCCGTCAACGTCAAAAGGCGTTTTGCCCGCTTATCCCCATCCGCCGCAAGATGCTCGATACGGGCGGCGTTGGAAGAAATCATCGACGTTTCCGCACTGGCAAAAATGGCGTTTAACGCGATAAGAATAATCTGTAACAAAATCGCTGCTAACATATTGTATAAAACCTCAATTTCATTGTGAAAAAGACCCTGAAAAAACGACAAACGGACATACCGC
The DNA here is from genome assembly GCA_045542115.1 of Eubacteriales bacterium. GTDB lineage: Bacteria > Bacillota > Clostridia > Oscillospirales > UBA644 > RGIG995. The sequence continues at coordinate 27,111 of JAZQKK010000003.1, read as the reverse complement.
CCTTTGCAGTATGCCCGGATTCATTTACAGAAGCAGATGGGGTGCAATCGAAGGGATGGGGTCTGCCCCCGCCCTACTGCCGCAATCGTCCATTCCGCTTTCACCGTCTCTTTCGTTGTTCGGAGATGCATCTCCGTGATTGAGCAATATTATACCATAAATAACGCTATTTGTCAAGTGCAGATTTTGAAAGAAACATTTAGACAATCTCATAAAAAATCCCCGAAGCGTATCACTTCGGGGATTCTTGTTTGTTTGGATCAATACATTCCTCCGGCGGCACCGGCGGCAGCAGCGGCTGCGGCGGCATCGGCGGCGGGGTCTTTCTTATCGGCAACGATAGATTCGGTAGTCAGAATCATCGCGGCGGCGGAAGCGGCGTTTTCGATGGCGGAACGGGTCACCTTGGTGGGGTCCACGATTCCGGCTTCGAACATATCGCAGTAAACTTCCTTGTAGGCATCGTAGCCGTAGTTCTTCTGGTCGCAGTTCTTAATGCGGTCCACGATAATGGAGCCGTCGATCCCCGCATTGGCGGCAATCTGGCGAACAGGCGCTTCCAGCGCGGAAAGAACGATTTTAATCCCGGTCTTTTCATCGGCTTCTTCGGTGGCTTCCAACAGAGCGGCAACGGCGGGAATGGCGTTGATATAAGCGGTTCCGCCGCCGGCAACCATTCCTTCTTCCACGGCGGCCTTGGTGGCGGCCAAAGCGTCTTCGATGCGGAGTTTCTTTTCCTTCATTTCCACTTCGGTAGCGGCGCCGACCTTGATAACGGCAACCCCGCCGGCCAGTTTCGCCAAGCGTTCTTGCAGTTTTTCCCGGTCAAAATCGGAAGAGGTGGTGTCAATGGCTTTGCGAATCTGAGCCACGCGGGCAGCAATCATATCCTTGTCGCCCTTACCGCCTACGATAACGGTGTTTTCCTTTTGAACTTTCACTTGATTGGCGCGCCCCAGCAGGTCCACGGTGGCAGTCTTCAAATCAAGACCGATTTCTTCGCTGATAACCGTACCACCGGTAAGGATTGCAATATCTTGAAGCATTTCCTTGCGGCGGTCTCCGAATCCGGGGGCCTTAACGGCGACACAGGTGAACGTTCCACGCAACTTATTGACAATCAAGGTAGACAGAGCTTCCCCTTCCACGTCTTCGGCGATGATGACCAATTTCTTGCCGGCCTGAACGATTTGTTCCAGCAGGGGAAGAACTTCCTGGATGTTGGAAATCTTCTTATCGGTAATAAGAATCAAAGCGTCGTCGATGACCGCTTCCATCTTATCGGTATCCGTGACCATATAGGGAGTGATGTATCCCCGGTCAAACATCATTCCTTCCACCACTTCGCTGTACGTTTCGGCGGTCTTGCTCTCTTCAACGGTAATTACGCCGTCGCTGGTAACCTTTTCCATTGCTTCGGCAATCAAAGTACCGATCGTCTCATCCGCAGAAGAAACGGTGGCGACCCGGGCGATATCGTCGGAAGAGGCCACGACCTTAGAGTTTGCCTTGATTTCTGCAACGGCGGTGGAAACAGCCTTCCGGATGCCCTTCTTCAAAACGATGGGATTGGCACCGGCGGTGACGTTCTTCATTCCTTCCCGGACCAGCGCCTGCGCCAACAGGGTCGCGGTGGTGGTACCGTCTCCGGCCACGTCGTTGGTCTTGGTCGAAACCTCTTTGACCAGCTGAGCGCCCATATTTTCAAAGGCGTCGTCCAGTTCCACTTCTTTTGCAATGGTCACCCCGTCGTTGGTAATCAGGGGAGAGCCGAATTTCCGGTCGAGGACCACGTTGCGGCCTTTGGGACCGAGAGTAATTTTAACGGTGTCCGCCAACTGATTGACGCCCCGTTCCAAAGCCTTGCGGGCTTCTTCTCCGTACAAAATCTGTTTTGCCATAATTCATTCGCTCCTTATTCCACGACCGCAAGAATGTCTTCTTGCTTTACGATGGTATATTCAGTGTCGTCGATCTTCACTTCGGTGCCGGTATATTTGGCAGTGATGACCTTATCGCCCACCTTCACGTACATTTCTACGTCCTTGCCGTCCACCAACCCGCCGGGTCCTACGGCAACCACTTCCATTACTTGGGGCTTCTCCTTGGCAGAACCCGCCAGAATGATGCCGCTTTTGGTGGTTTCTTCCGCTTCCACGGACTTGACCACGACTCGGTCAAGCAAAGGTTTCAAAGTCATATAAAATGCCTCCGTTTCAATGAAATACTTATGAAGAGCGTCGGGATTTTAGCACTCTCCGACGCTAAGTGCTAAGACTATTATAGCCATAATTTGGAAGAATTTCAATGGATAAACTATGAACTGTTTGTGTCATTTTTTCAAACCCGAAAAAGCGGAGGAAATGGGGTTATTTTCCAAACCTTTTATGGATTTTTTGAAGAATGGGCTTGACAATACTGCTATTATATAGTATAATATTCTGTACTATATAGCAAAACATGATATCGGAGCCGTTTTTTCGGAACTCCACAGGAGTCTTTTTCCTATGAATCATTTGAGACAACCAAAAACATTATATCCCATTCTTTCCGCCCTGCTTGCTCTTTGCGGAACGGTGGCCCTGTGTCTGGGGCTTTTGGGCACCTGGATTGCCGCCCTTGTGGGGGCAAACGTATTCACTGCCGCGGGAACGGTGTGCGGGACGGAGGTTCGCACCGTGCGTCGGAAAAATCCGATGGCCCGGTTCTCCGAAGACGAAGAAGAGGAATTGGAAGCAAAGGTCTATCGCATCCCCCTCGTTTCGGTGCTTCTCGCTCTGCTGGCCGCGTTGGCTGTGGGAATCATCTACCAATCGGCAGTGTTGGGACTTCTGACCCTGTTCACTTGGGGCGGATTGGGGTATCCCTTAGCCATCGGGATTCTGGCTCGCACCGAGTTCGGCCTTTCCCTGCAAACGGGGTTGATTTCCGCCACGGCGTTGACGGGCATCGGGGGACTTCTTCAAATTTGGATTTCCTCCCCCGGAAACTCTTTTGACCCCAAATATTGCTTTGATATGGTTCGCACCAAACTTCTGAACCTGTTGACCGACGGCATCCGGGAAACCGAAGCCTTGCTGGAAGGACAATCCCAATTTCTTCCCGAAGCCGCAACCATTCCCGCCCTATGGGGAGACCTGCCCCCGGAAGAGGTCGCAGCCCTTTGGACCGACACCTTCTTTTCGGTGACGCCCGCCCTGTTCGCCATCGGCGTTTTGGCCTTGCTGTGCGGCATCTGGTGGCTGACCAAAGTTGCATTGAAGCGCTGTTCTACGGTGGAAGTTCAATATATGGGAAGAATTGACACCTACCGTCCCGGACGGGCACTGTCTCTGTTGTATCTCGTGTGTTTTCTGGCCAATCTTTTGGCACCGGCCGGCTCGGCGTTGCAAATCGCCGGAACGAATCTGGTGGCGGTGATTTCCGCCGTTCTGACCTTTGCCGGATTTTCTTTGGTCTTGTATATTATCAACACCCGCATCCCCTCGGCCGCCGCCCGGGTCATTCTGACCATCGTCGCCGCCGTGACGGGCATCTCGTCCTGCGGAATGTCTCTGCTCCTGTTTTTGGGACTTCTGTCGTCCGGACGTGATTTACGGGGATTTTTCGGAGGAGGTACTTTGCAATGAAACGCTCCCATCCCTTTTTGGACCGACTCAGCTATCTGTTTCTGATTCCGGCGGGGGTCTTTGCCGGACTGACCGCCCAACGGTGGGTCTGGATCCCGTTGTGCATTGCCTTTGCCCTTTGTATTCTCGCCAATGAAATCCGCCTTTTCATTTCGGGACGGAAGAAAAAGAAATTGGCCCACGCCATCGTGGATATGCTGAATATGACTTCCCAAAAGCGGTTGGTGGACTTCCCGGTCCCCATCGTCATTTCTGACGACCGGGGAATCATTCTGTGGTACAACGAAGCCTTTACCGACGCTACTTCGGAAGCTGCCCTTCTTACGTTGCACAATGCAAAGCAGTTACACAAAGAAATTTTGGAAAATCGCATCACCGAATTGAACTTCGACGGAAAATTCTATTCCGCCTATATGGACTGCTACCAATTCGGGGAACAGGAAGAAATGTTTATCTTCTACCTGTTCGACACCACCCAGCATCATCATCTGAAACGGGAATACAATCTTTCCCGCCCGGTGGTCGCCCATCTGATGGTGGACAATTACGACGAAATCTTTACCGGGCTGAAAGAAACCGAGCGTTCCAATATGATGGCCTTGATTGACGAGACCATCGACCAGTGGGCCCAGTCTTCCGGGGGGATTTTGTGTCACGGCGAACGGGAACGGTATCTGTTCGTGTTTGAGAACCGTGCCTTGGCGGAATTTGAAAAATCCCGATTCGACATTATGGACCGCATCCGCAATATGCAAACGCCCACGAAACTGTCCCCCACCCTTTCCATCGGCGTCGGGGCGGATATGGGCAGTTTCGCAAGAGCGGAAGAAGCCGCCCGGGGAGCGTTGGATATGGCTCTTTCCCGGGGAGGAGACCAAGCGGCGGTCAAACACGTGGGGGGATACTCCTTCTACGGCGGACGGAACAGCGGCGGTGCCCGGCGGACCCGGGTCAAGACCCGCGTTATTGCCAACGCCCTGTCCGAGCATTTGAAAGAAATCGACACGATGCTGATTATGGGGCACACCTACGGAGATATGGACTGTCTGGGAGCCGCCGTGGGGATGGCCCGCATCGCCCTGCACCGGGGCATCGACGCGAAAATTATCGTAGACGAAGCCACCGACCTTACGGGAAAACTCTTGCAAGACCTGAAATCCGACCCGGCCCACGCCCAATGGTTTATCACCCGCAAAGAGGCGGCGGAATATCTGAATAAAAAGACCGCCGTCACCGTGGTCGATACCCATCGGGCAGAAAACACCGTGGCTCCCGAGCTTCTGAAAAAGGCCAAGACCGTCTTTGTCATCGACCATCACCGCAAAGGGGTGGATTGCATTGAAGACCCCCGGCTTTTGTATCAAGAACCCTACGCCTCTTCCACCTGCGAAATGGTGACGGAGCTGTTCCACTATATGGAAGTGTATTCCTTCCCTGCCATTGAAGCCAACGCTCTGATGGCCGGCATTTGTCTGGACACCAAGAACTTTACCATCCGGACCAACACCTGTACCTTCGACGCTTCCGCGACCTTGCGGAAGGCCGGAGCGGACACGGTGGCGGTCAAGCAGTATTTCCAGACCGATATGGAAACCTACCGCAACAAAGTCCGCTTCGTTTCGGCGGCGGAACTGTACCGAAAGCATTTCGCCATCGCCCAATACGAAGAAGAAGGCACCGGGAATCTGAAAATTGCCGCCGCCCAAGCCGCCGACGAGATGCTCACCATCGACGGGGCGAAGGCATCCTTCACTTTGTTTACCGACAAAAACGGAAATACCAACATTTCCGGCCGGTCTTACGGAGAAGTGAACGTCCAGCTTATTTTGGAAAAATTCAAGAGCGGCGGCGGACATCTCACGATGGCCGGGGCTTTGGCGGAAAAAACCGACCTTGCCGAAGCCAAAAAGCAACTGACCCAATTTATCGACGAATATCTGGCGGAATCTCTGCCGGAACATCTCACGAAATAACCCCGAAAGGATGAAAATACGATGAAAGTAATTCTGAAAGCCGACGTAAAAGCCCTGGGCAAAAAGGGAGAATTGGTCAACACTTCCGACGGATACGCCCGCAACTATCTCTTCCCCCGGAACCTTGCGGTGGAAGCAAACGCGGAAAACCTGAACGTCTACAATTCCCAGCAGGCCTCTGCCGCCTACCACAAGGCGGAAGAGAAGAAAGCCGCGCTGGAATTGAAAGGCCGCCTTGCCTCGGTAAAAGTTATCATCAAAGGCAAAGTGGGAGCCAACGGATGCCTGCAAGGTGCCGTAACAAACAAAGACGTTGCCGAAGCGTTGAAAAAACAGACCGGCATTGAGGTAGATAAGAAAAAAATTACGATGAAGTTACCCGTCCGGGGATTCGGTCAATACACCGCCGACGTAAAACTCTACCCCGAAATTACCGGTGAACTGACCGTTCTGGTAGAACAGGACGCGTAAAAACTCCAACAGAAAAGAGTTTGAACTTGATGGAACAGAAATACGATTTTGACCGGCAACTGCCCCACAACATCGAGGCGGAGCAGATCGTTCTCGGCTCGGTGCTCCTCGACCCGGAGCGCATCGGCGCGGTGGCGGCTACTCTGCAAGTGGAACAGTTTTACGCGAAGCGGCACCAGCTTATCTACGAAACGATGCTGGAATTGTTTGACCAAGGGGACCCCATTGAAGGTGTGCTTTTGCTGACCCACCTGCGGGAACAGGGCGAATTCACCTCCGACGAGGACAGTCAATACCTTCTGCTTTTGGCAGAAAACGCCTCGCTGGTCAAAAATATTGACTATTACACCAAAATTATCGCCGATACGGCAAATCTTCGACTTATCATCGAAGCCTGCAAAGATATTTCCGAACTGTCCTACGCCAACACGGACCTTCCTACGGTACTGAACCTGGCGGAGCAACGGTTCTCCGATATCTCCGAAGGGAAGCAGTCCAACGAGCTGGCGTTATTGGGCGACGTTGCCAAGGGGGAAATCGGCCGGCTGACCGAAATGGAAAAGGACGAGACCGGGAAATTCGCCCCCATCAAGGTGGGGATTTCCGATTTTGACAATTTCCTTGGTGGATTGAACAACAGCGACTTGTTCATTCTTGCCGCCCGCCCCGGTGTGGGGAAAACGTCTTTCGCCCTGAACATTGCTTACAATATTGCCTTATCTTCGCAATACAATCCCCGAAAATCGGTGGTATTCTTCTCTCTGGAAATGTCCAAAGAACAGCTGGCCCGGCGTATCATCTCCACCGCTTGTAAAATCGAAAGCGAAAAGATTCGTCTGGGGAAACTGGATGCCCGCGACTGGGAAGAATTGCTCCGGGTCTGGCGGACCAACCTGCGGGAGGCCCAATTCTATATCGACGAAACCGGGAACATCACCCCCGTGGATATGAAGTCCAAATTGCGGAAGATTCCCAATCTGGGATTGGTGGTCATCGACTACCTGCAACTGATGTCCGCCTCCGGGGGAGCGTCCAAAGACAACCGGGTACAGGAAATCTCCGCCATCACCCGTTCTTTGAAACTGATGGCCAAGGAATTGAACGTTCCCGTCATTCTTCTCTCCCAGCTATCCCGTGGCATTGAAAAGCGGGAAGACCCCACGCCCCAGCTGTCCGACCTGCGGGAATCCGGGTCCATCGAGCAAGACGCGGACGTTATCGTCTTCCTCGCCCGGGACTATTACGAAAAAGACGCGGCAAAGAAAAACACCTGCGTGGTCCACATCTCCAAAAACCGCCACGGTTCGGTCGGAAAAATCACCCTGAACTGGGACGGCCGGTATACCGCCTTTACGGCACAAGCTTCCAACGTCACCGTTCCGGAAGGATACGGCGATGGAACTTAACTGGGATTTCCGGAACAGACCGTGTAACGGCCTTGTGTTAGGAGTGTCCGGGGGAGCGGATTCAATGGCAATGCTTCACGCCTTTCTTACGATGGCTCCGGCGTTTCCGTTGTACGTCGCCCACATTCACCACGGTCTTCGCCCCGAATCCGATGAGGAAGCGGCAATGGTGGAGCAATACTGTGGGGCCCATTCCGTCCCCTGTTACGTGTTTCGGACCAACGTAACGACGGAGCGGCAAAAAGGAGAAACGGTGGAATCGGCCGCCCGGCGGCTTCGATACGCCTTTTTCAAATCCCTCGCCGCCCAAGTAGGCGCCACCCATATCGCCACCGCCCATACGGCGGACGACCAATGTGAAACGGTGCTTTTGCACCTTATTCACGGGGCGGGATTGAAAGGGCTCGGAGGAATCTTACCCCAACGGGAAGAAGACGGATTTCTTCTGATTCGCCCTTTGTTGGATTGGAGCAAAGAAGAAATTCTTTCCTATTGCAACACCCATTCCGTTCCCTATTGCACCGATAAAAGCAACCAAGACCTGTCCTATACCCGAAACCGCATCCGGCATATTTTGATTCCGGAAATGGAACAAATCAACCCCAATCTGCGAAAAACCCTCTGCCGCACGGCGGTATTGCTACAAAAACAGCAACGGGATCTGACCGACAAAGCCCAAACCTTTTTGTCCGCCCATCCGGAAGAGATTCCCTTAAAAGAATTGCAGACCTTATCCGAAGCGGAACAGGGAGAAGTTTTACGGTTATGGCTGGAATCTGCGGGAAAATCTCTGTCCTTTGAACAGACGGGGCAAGGGCTGGCCCTTCTTTCCAAAGAAACGGGAACGGTGGAATTTGACCGTAAGTACCGGCTCCATCTGGGACAAGGGTTTCTGTCCCTTTCGTTGAAAGAAGACCCGTTGCCGGAAGTAACGGTTACGGCAGAAGAAACGGTCCTGCCCGACGGAAGGACGTTGACCTTTCACAAAGTGACCGCCACGGAACACAACCGCTATCGGTTGATTCCCGCAAAATTACCTCTCACCCTGCGTCCCCGCCGCGAGAAAGATACCATCGGCACCGCAGGGGGAACGAAAACCTTAAAAAAACGGTTGATCGAATTAAAAATTCCCCAATACAAACGAGACCGTCTCTGGGTCTTGACCGACGGCGCCCGTGTTTTTTGGTGCGAACGGGCGGGAACAAACCGAAAAATTGCCCCAAATCCGGGAGAAGAGGGATATTTTATCACTCTCTCGGAACAATAAAAAGAAAGAAAATACCATATACATACGGAGGAACCCAACGATGGGATACAACATCATCCCTTACATCACCGAAGCAGAATTAAAGGCCCGTATTAAGGAACTTGCGGCCCAAATTTCCGAGGACTACAAAGGAAAGGAAATTTTGATGGTCTCCATCCTGAAAGGAGCGGTGGTGTTTCTCACCGACCTGATGCGGGAAGTGGATCTGGACGTCCGCATCGACTTTATGGTGGTGTCCAGTTACGGTGACGGCACCGAATCCAGCGGAGCTGTAAAAATTGTCAAAGACCTTTCGGTGGATATCGCCGGAAAAGACGTTCTTATCGTCGAAGATATTCTCGACAGCGGAAATACCCTTTCCAAACTGATTGACGTTCTTCGGGCGAGAGGGGTCAATTCTCTGAAAATCGTTTCTCTGCTTGACAAACCCTCCCGGCACACCCACGTAGTCCCCGTGGAATACACTGGATTTACCATTCCGGACAAATTCGTCGTGGGATACGGGCTGGATTACCAGGAAAAACACCGTCAGCTCCCCTACGTGGGCGTAATTGAATTTACCGAAGACTGACACAACAACTTCATCATACAGGAGGCATCCCCTTGAACAACAGCAATCGTATTCGCAGTATCGTTTCCTGGGCCGTTCTGATTCTGGTGTGCATCATCGCCGCATCCCTCATCAGCAACCTGACCCGGGCGGAAGAACCCAAATACTCCGACATCGTGGACTATTTTAAAACAGAACAGGTCACGGAATTCAAGATCGTCGGAAACAAACTCACTTACAAATTGAAAACCGAAGGCGACACCCCCGCAAAGGAAGAGACCTTCGTGCTGTACAGCGTGTCCCGGTTTTTGGACCAGGTCCAGCCCTATATCGACTCGGCGGCAGAGCACGGCGTGTTAGCCGAGGGATACGACATTCAGCAGGCGGCGTCGTTGCCTGTTTGGGTGACGTATATCCCCTACATTCTCCTCATCGGCTCCGTAGGATTTTTCGGCTGGATTATGATGCGGCAGATGGCGGGCGGCGGTAAAAACGGCGCAATGGGGTTCAGCCGCGCAAAACTGCGGTTGGCGGATTCCGGCAAAAACAAAGTAACTTTTAATGACGTTGCCGGCGCCGACGAAGAAAAAGAAGAATTGCAGGAAATCGTGGAATTCTTGAAGAATCCCAAGAAATATACCGACCTGGGGGCACGGATTCCCCGGGGCGTTCTGATGGTAGGCCCTCCGGGAACGGGGAAAACTTATATGGCAAAAGCCACCGCCGGAGAAGCGGGTGTTCCCTTTTTCAGCATTTCCGGTTCCGACTTTGTGGAATTATACGTGGGGGTCGGGGCCTCCCGGGTGCGGGACACCTTCGACCAGGCCAAGAAAAACGCTCCTTGCATCGTATTCATTGACGAAATCGACGCCGTAGGCCGCCAAAGAGGGGCCGGTCTTGGGGGCGGAAACGACGAACGGGAACAGACCCTGAACCAACTTTTGGTGGAAATGGATGGGTTTGAACAAAACGAAGGGGTCATCGTAATGGCCGCAACCAACCGCCCCGACGTTCTGGATAGCGCCTTGTTGCGTCCCGGCCGATTCGACCGCCAAATCGTAATTCATCTGCCCGACGTGAAGGCGAGAGAAGAAATCCTGCGGATTCACGCCCGGAAAAAGCCGATGGGCAAAGACGTAAACTTTGAAAACGTCGCCAAGGCGACCTCCGGATTTGCGCCCGCAGAATTGGAGAACGTACTCAACGAAGCCGCTCTGCTTGCCGCCCGGGCCAACCGGAAAAAGATTACGATGGAAGAAATCACCGACGCGATTATGAAAGTGGAATTGGGCGTGGAAAAGAAATCCCGTCTGATTACCGAAAAAGAAAAGAAGCTCACCGCCTATCACGAAGCCGGCCACGCCATCGTCACGGTGGTTGCCGACGGGAACAGTCAGGTCAACGAAATCTCCATCATCCCCCGGGGAATGGCGGGCGGATACACCTCCTACCTCCCCGTGGAGAACAAGAGTTATATGTCCAAGAAAGAGATGCTGGACCGCATCGTTCACGGAATGGGCGGAAGAGCCGCGGAAGAATTGTGCCTCGACGATATCTCCACCGGCGCTTCCGGGGATATCCAGATGGTCACCGACCTGGCCCGTCAAATGGTGATGCGGTACGGAATGTCGGAAAAATTGGGGCCCATTCTCTTCGGTACGGGCCGGGAAGAAGTCTTCCTTGGACGGGATTTCACTGCGGAATCCAAGACCTATTCCGAAAAAATTGCCGCCACCATCGACGAAGAAATCAAGCGAATCATCGACGAACAATACGACCGGGCAAAATCCATTTTGCAGGATAAGTTGCCTCAGCTTCACACCATCGCGCAACAACTGATGGTCCACGAGAAGATTACCGGAGACCAATTCCGTGCCCTTTTGGACGGAAAAACCCCCGAAGAAGTCTTTGCCTCCACCCCGGAAGAAGGGGAGTCCGAAGAACCCAAAGGGGAAGCGGTGAGCGAAGAAAACAACGACTGATCCCATCAACCGGAACGGAGGCCTTGGAATGAACCCTGTAACCGAATGTTTCACCCGACGGGGACTCCCGGTGGCTTCCCTTCCCTTTGAATCGGTGGCACTGCGACCGGTAGAAGGCGCAAAGACGGTGTTGATAACCGCGCTGCCCTACTACTTCCCCACCGAGGAGGGACAAAACTTAGCCCGATTTGCCGCGTTGCCCGATTACCATCGGTATTTCGGAGATATTTTGAAGGAAATCGGAGCCGAGTTGCAAGCCCTGTATCCCAACTGCTTTTTCAAACCCTTCACCGACAATTCCCCCATCGACGAGCAAAAAGCCGCCTTGACTTCGGGTCTTGCGGTGAAAGGGAAAAACAATTTGTGCATTACCGAAAAAGGCTCGTTTATCTTTTTGGGAGAACTTATCACCGACGGGGAATTGGAATGTCCCGCAACTCCGGTAAAAAAATCCTGCGGCGACTGCCGGCGGTGTATCAACGCCTGCCCCAACGGAGCCTTGACCAAGCAGGGATTTGATTATACCAAATGCCTTGCCTACATCACCCAGAAAAAAGGGGAGTTGACCGAGGAAGAACGGCGCGCCGTCAAGGCCAATCAAATGGCCTGGGGGTGTGACCGTTGTTCGGAAGTCTGTCCCCACAACCAGGGGCTGCCCGTGGCCCCCATCGCCCTTCCCCCCAATGAGATTCTTTTCCGGTTGACCCGAAAAGATTTGGAAGGGTTGTCCGACCGACAATTCCGGGAAAAATACGCCTTCCGGGCCTTTGCGTGGAAGGGGAAGGCCACGATGTTACGAAATTTAACCATTTTGGAGGAAGAACAATGAGCAGAGCATCTCGCAAAAATGCAAAACGGTGGATTCAGTTCTCTCTGGGGGCAACGGTGGTTGCCGTCACGGTACTTCTGATCGTCTTTACCGTTAAATGGATCACCGCTCCTCCTCAGTCTCCCATCCCCGGCCCGAATACCGACACCATCGTCCTTTCTTCCGGGCCTTTGAATTCGGTCACGGATAAAACCACCGATTCGGCAACCGACACTGACACCGACCGTATCACAGAATCTTCCGCCAACGCTACCGATTCGGCCCAGACCACCGATACTGCCACCACCGATTCGGCGACCGATACCAATACGGCGACCCAAACGCCCTCCACCAATCCATCTTCCGTCACGCCGCAGAATCCGACCACCGACCTGCCGGTCGTGGATTCCTCCGACGGGGTGAACGCCGACGGCACCTTTGATTTCACCTCTTGGAATCTGATTTTAGTCAATCCGGACCACGCCATCCCCGATGGATTTGCCCCCAAGCTGGCTACCGTAAACCTGAACGGCCGGGAACGGTTGGTGGATTCCCGCACCGCCGATGCCTTCCGGGCGATGGTTCTCGCGGCAAAAGCCGACGGCATCACGCTCTATCTTCGTTCTACCTATCGGGGGATTCAATTGCAGACCGACAGTTTTAACGCCCGGGTCCAGCAATACATAAACAGCGGTTATTCCCGGGAAGACGCCATCAAGAAGACGGCGACCATCATCGCCGTGCCCGGTACGTCGGAGCATCACACCGGTCTTGCGGCGGATATCACCACCTATGGGTACGACCGTCTCGACCAGGGATTTGAAAACACCGAAGCCTTCCGCTGGTTATACACCCACTGTGCGGAATACGGCTTTATTCTTCGGTATCCCAAGGACAAGACCGACATTACCCGGATTATTTACGAACCCTGGCATTACCGTTACGTAGGCGTACAAGCCGCTAAAATTATTATGAGCGAAGGTATCTGCTACGAGGAATTCGTTGCGAAATACGGAAATCAGTAATTTATGAAACCGGAAAAACAGTTTGAACGGGAATTTCTCCGCCGGATGGAGCCCTATCCCGTCATTGACACCCCCCGACTTCGCCTTCGCAAGGTCTTTCGGGCGGATGCCGACGACCTGTTCGAGGCAACCTCCGACCCCCGGGTGACCAAATACGAACCCTGGGGACCCTACGACCGGGCGGAGACGGTACAAATGGTGGAAAACATTCAGACCCAACTGGAAACCGGCCTCTGCACCGAATGGGCAGTGGAACGGAAGGACGACGCGAAAGTGTTGGGATTGATTCATTTGAACCAAGTGGATTTTTTTAACCGCTCCGCGGAAGTGGGATATTGGCTGAGTCGAAAAAGCTGGGGGCAAGGATATGCCACCGAAGTGTTGAAGGCCTTGACCGAGTATGCCGTATCCACCCTTGGGATGGATGAAATCGTGGCGGTTTGCCACCCTGAGAATCTGGCATCCCTTCGGGTGTTGGAAAAGGTCGGCTACCGCTACCGCAAGACCCTGCCTGCCTATATTTCTCTTCGGGGAAATACGGCGGATTGTCTGCAATATCACATCACCCGGTGGGATTTGTTGTAAATTCCATCAAATTCCCAAAAATCCGTCAAATCAGACCCCAAAAAGGATATTATAATAAAGGTACGGAAGTTTCACCGACTTCTTACGTGAAGGGTCGCCGAGCATCCCCCTTGCTAAGGGATTCCCGGCGGTCGCTTCCGACGATTGGAAAATTTTCTCAAAGGAGAATTTTAATATGGAACAAAATGATATTTTCCCTAAAAACGAATCACAACAACCGGGAACTCCCATCCCTTCTCCGGAACAAGAGCCGCAACCCATCGAAGAATCTGTGGCCACAGAACCGGTCGCTCCGCAAACGGAAGAACCCGCCGCAGCAGGGCCGGTAACTCCCGGTGTGGAAACGCCCGTTACGCCCTGTGTGGAAGCACCGGTGGCGCCCGTAGTCGTGGTGGAAAAACGGCAGAAGAACGGTGTTTGGCTGGCTATTGCCATTATTGCCGTATGTATTTCCCTGCTGATGGGTGCGTTTGCCATTTGGGCTGCAAAAAACTCTCCCCAGGCTTTTGATATTCCCCAGAGCAGCACTCCCTCCTACAATTATCGGGACAACGTGGAAGAAGGGGATGCGTTGACCCCCCAAGAGATTATTGCAAAAGTCTCCCCCTCGGTGGTTACCGTTTCCGTGGAAGGGGTCAGCGAAGGGCAAGTGGCTTCCGGCTTCGGCACGGGAATCATCTACACCGATAACGGCTATATTCTCACCAACGCCCACGTGGTGGAAGGTGCCAACCGAATTTCGGTCACCGACTATAACGGCAAGACCTATGCCGCATCTCTCATCGGCGCAGATTCCGAATCGGACACCGCCGTAATTAAAATTGAAGCCACCGGCCTTGCTCCGGCAGAATTCGGGGAATCGTCCAAAGTCGTCCCCGGGGATATGGTGATTGCCATCGGAACTCCCTACAACGAAAACCTCTCCTACACCGCCACCCAAGGGATGGTCTCCGCCATTCGGGAAGGGTTGAATTTCCCCGAATTGGGGTACACGCTGGACCTGATTCAGCACGATGCCCCCATCAATTCCGGGAACTCCGGAGGACCGTTGGTCAACGTTTACGGCCAGGTGATTGGAATTAACTCCATCAAGATTTCGGGCACCTACGAAAATTTGGGCTTCGCGTTGCAAATTGACGACGTTCTGCCTCTGGCAGAAGAATTGATGAGCACCGGAAAGATTTCCCGTCCCGGCATCGGAATCACCGGCTACACCTACGAATCCGGGGATTTGAAGGGTGCTTTCGTTTATACCGTCGTTCCCGGAGGACCGGCAGATAAAGCGGGGCTGAAAACCGGCGACATCATCATCAAGGCCAACGATACCACCATTGAAACCATCGACCAATTAAAAGAAATTCTGCAATCCGCCAAGATTGGGGATTCGGTCTCCCTCACCTACCTGCGGGATAACGCCGTGCACACCACCACCTTGGTTTTGGAAGAATTGAACGCACAATAAACTATAAAATATTTTACCGGCGGAACGTATTTTCCGCCGGTTTTTTTGTCCTCTCGCCGAGGAAGGGGGGAGTATCAAGCGTGTAACATTCCATAAAGGGCGGCGACCCCGTAGGCCAGACAGGATTCGTCGAAGACCACTTTGGGATGGTGCAATCCCACCCCCGGGTCGCCGGCGGCGATGGCCATCATTACCGAAGGGACGGTGCGGGAAATGACGGCAAAATCTTCGGACCCGGCGGTGCCGGAAGGGGTGGTCACGTCCAAGACCCCGTCCTGCCCGAAGATGGAGACCAACCGTCCCAACGCCCGCTCCCGTAATTGGGAATGATTCTCCAAGGACGGGCACCCGGACGGAAAAGAAACGGCAGCCCGCGTCCGATAGGCAATGGCCGTGGAATGGGCGATTTCTTCCACCCGGGTCTTTAACTGTTGGCGAAAAGATTCGTCGTAGCACCGAAACGTGCCCCGCAAGGTCACGGTATCGGAAAGAACGTTAAAGGAATCTCCCCCGGAGAGAGACCCTACCGTCACAACCCCCCGTTCCCCGGAGGGAAATTCCCGGGCCGGAAGATGTTGAAGCCCCAGCAAGATCCGGGCAGCCACCGACAACGCATCCACCCCCGAGGCCGGGTCGGCTCCGTGGCACCCTTTGCCCTGTAACGAAATCTCGAAATAGTCCGCCGACGGCGCGATAACGCCCGCCGGGGGCAAGATTACCGTTCCCGGCCGCAGTCCGGTATTTACGGCAGTGTGAAGCATATAAGCCTCGTCTGCCCCGTCACACACCCCGGCGTTCACTCCGGCCGCCGCCCCTTGCAGAAGTTCTTCCGCCGGCTGAAAATAGAACCGTACCCGAACCCCGGAGAAGGGAATCTTTTTTATCAATGCGGCGGCGCCCAGCAACATCGTTGCGTGCAGATCGTGGCCGCAGGCGTGCATTTTGCCGTTTGGGGAAGCAAACTCCACCGCGGCTTCTTCCCGGATCCCAAGCCCGTCCACGTCCGCCCGAAGCAGGACCGTCCGGCCGCCCGGCTCCCCCATCTCCGCCATCAGACCGGCCTTTCCCAAATCGGCAGGGGCATACCCCATCCCTTCCAATTCCCGTTTCAGAAACGCCATCGTTTCAGGGAGATCGAACCCCACTTCCGGACAGCGGTGCAGTTGTCGGCGCCAATCCACCAGTTGGGGCTGTAAGTTCCTTGCCTGTTGTAATATATTCATAAAAAAATCCTCCGTGCCGTTAGTATGGCACGGAGAAAAGATTTTATTGCAAATGTTTGTAGATTCGCTGCATCCGAACGTCCAATTCCGCCAGATCCTCGGCACAATTCCGCAACTCCCGTTGCAATTCCGGGGAGACCGGCTTGGAAGACTTATATCGCATCTGATGTTCCAGACTGGCCCAGAAATCCATTCCTTCGGTGCGGATCTGCACCTCCACCGGAACGTATTCCGTGCGATTGGACAGATACACCGGCACCTGAACCACCAAATGCAGGGAACGGTAGCCGTTTTCTTTGGGGGTCTTAATGTAGTCGGTCTTGCGAATCAGCGTCACATCGTCCTGATGGAGCAACAACTCCGCAATGCGGTAGACGTCTTCGATATAGTGGCAAATGACCCGGATTCCCGCAATGTCGGTCAAATTCCGTCGGGCGGAATCGGCGCTGACTTCTTCGGCGCGGCGGCGCAATTTTTCCACGATGGACCGGGGTGTTTTCAACCGGGATTCCATATGGTGGATGGGATTGTGGTCATACCGGCATTGAAATTCTTCGTCGAGAATCTGCAATTTGGTGGTCACTTCCCGAATGGCGGCGTTGTATACGTGCTGCATTTGAAGATACCCTTCCAACTGTTGCAGCATCGCCTCGTCTTCCAGAACCTGTTCCGCAAAAGCGTTGCTCTTTTTACGCTCCACAAGGACTCTCCTTTATCTTATAATGTAGATTTTTCCGAATCGTTTTTTCCAATCTCTCCGACAGAACCTTCGCAAAACTTGGCTTTTTTGCCTTTGGGTTATTCTTTGTAGGGTGTTGCCCGGTCCTTTTTCCACATTCGGTAGAGGACCAGGGTGAGGCAAAGGATTCCGGCAATCAGCATCAGCCCGCCGATGCCGGCCAAAATCACGTCGGACACAATGATTCCGGAGGGCAGGTCGCCGTCAATGACGTCCTGAGCCACCGTCGCTCGGGCCGAAACGGCAAAGGGGGTCAGGTTCGGGAGACGGAAGGTCACCGTCTTTCCGTCCTCGCTGAGAAACGCATCGGTCATATGCAAGGTGGAATTTTCTTCATAATAGGCGGCAAAGATAATTTCCTCCGCCCGGTCGTTGAAGATTTCGGGAACGGCGAGGGTCACCTGCACCGGACCTTCCACCGAAAGGGTTTCTTTTCCGTCTTTGACGGTCATCTCATAGGCGGCAAATTCCTTTACCGCTTTTTTCACCGCGGCAGAAAGGGCATCGTAAGAATCCCCGCGGGTCAGTTTTTTCAGACTCAGTTTCATTGATTCAGTCAAGCAGTCTCCCACAAGAGCGGTATGGCCGTAGGATTTCACCGTGACACCCGTAGTCGCCAAGCCTACCGTACGAATGGATTGCAGCGGGTCGTAGACCACCGCCCCGTTCACCCCGTCGGTGACAAGGATTTCAGTCATCGCCGCGGGGAGTTGGGGGACGTTCTCCATCGAATCTTTTAACGTGCCGTTCAAAGCCCCTTCAATATCCCGCATTACCGTCCAGGATTTCAAGACCCGGTCGGCGTGGTCTTTGTGGGTCCCGTAATTTTTCATTTGGAACACAATGCGGTCTTTGTAGACGTAAATCATCAACCCTTGCACGATAGCCGGGTCGCTTTCCGTGAGGGCATTGGGGTCTAACGAATAACTGTAATAAGAAACGGACCCCATAAAAGAGGTAATAAACGACGTTGGAATGGCGTTGCGGTTGTTGACCACCCGACCGTCAGCGGTATACGACGTGATACGTTCAAAGGTGTCGTCGGAAATGTAAACCGATTCCGCACCTCCGTGGTTGTGGCCGTACAAGTAGATGGCGTTGGGATATTTCTTCAAAATCCCCGTCAAAGACAGATAAGACGCCCCCGTAAGTCCGTAGGTGGGGGTGGAGATGCCCCGGCTGTCGGTCAAGGGATAATGGGATACGATGAACACCGTCTTGGTCCTTCCGATGGCGTTCAGGCGTTTGTTCAGCCATTGCAACGCCCCGGTGGAATAATTCAAGGCTTGGGAATAGGGGGGATTTAAGACGAGAAAATCAAAGCCTTCGATATTGTAATGAAGCCCCAAAATATGGTCGGGGTACCGTTGGTCTTTGACGGTAAAGTCGTCTTTTTGGCGATAGACCGAAAGGGGAGTCCCGCAGGATTCTTGCATAATGTCCTGAAATCCCGCGTAAGAATCGTAACCGTCGTCTTCCCCGGCTTCGTGGTCGTGGTTCCCGCAAGCCCACAACGAACGCCCGGAAGAGGTCGCCTCGTTTGCCGCCTTGCGATAGGCGTTGACGACGTTTTGGTAGGTGGAATAGGTCCAACCGCCCCGTTCCGACTGTTTCGCGTTATCCGACGTGATATCACCGCCCACCAAAAGAAGGTCTGCATCTTCTTCCAGGGAAATGGTCCGCAGGGTGGTCAGAGCCGATTTGCGGATATAGGGATCCTTCGTTTGCAGTCCGTAATCGGCGTGGGGGTCAGAAATGCAGGCAATGGACAGAAGGGGGTCTTCTTTGGGCAAGGGCAAATCTGCGTCCGGAGAGGTGGGAAGGTCGGGTTCCGGCTCGGGCGTAACCATTCCGTAGAGATAAAACAGGTTGCTTCCGTCTCCCGTTCCGGCGTGGAACCGGGATTCGTTGTTGGTACTGTTGGTAAAGCGGATGTAATAATTGGTTCCGCCCACGGTGGCGTAAAATTTACACCGTCCCGACACCCATTCGTAGTTTAAATTCTGTTTTTTGCCGTATTGAAGGGTATTTGCGGAAATGTTGAGATAACCGTTTTGTCCCTTGGCGGGGTTCTGAATAGTGCATTGCCCATCGGAGACCTTGGTCACCTTCCAATAGGGGGCGTCGCCGGGGTTATCTTCATAAAACCGGGAAAACAGCAACCCAGGATTTACCGCTTCGTCCTGGGTGATACAGTAGACCCCTTGTTCCATTCCCGTGGGAGTAATGCCCGCCACGGCTAAAATGTATTCTCCGCTCTGAAAGGTCTCGGCTGCCCCAAAAGACCCTTCTTCCCCTTGCAGAGGAAGACACAGCCCAAACACAAGGGACAAAACCAAAAGCAAGGAACATACGGATTTTGTCAGTTTCATAAGAAATCCCCTTTTCTGTTTTAGGGTTTTTTATAGACGAAAAAGTACCAAAGTGCCAATCCGCCGGCAGACAGAACCGCCACCCCGCCCAAGCAAACAGCCACCCAAATCAGCACGCCGGAAGAGGCAGTGTGGGAATCGGTCTGATTTAAAACAGGATCGGTGGTTTTATCGGTTTTTTCCTTCCCGGAATTCTGGGAATCGGTCTTTTTGTCCGTTGCGGACGATACGCGGTCCGCATCCGAACCGTCCGTTGTTTCGTTTTGCGTTCCACCCTCAGATTCGGAAGTCCCGAAAGATTCCCCGGAAATCCCATCCGTGGGATGTTCCGAAGAATTCCCGTCGGGAATTCCTCCTTCGTCGGTAGAGATAAAATCATCCGTAGAAGACCACAGGGGGGCCGAAGAAGAATTCGGCTTGGACGCTCCGGAAGAAGAATTCGGTCGGGAGGTGGAAGAGTTGGGTCTGGACGAACCGGAAGAACCGGACGAAGAGACCGTAGAAGAGTTGGGTTTCGAAGGAACGGTACCGTTGGGTTTCGGGGTATCGGTGGTCGAAGGCTTCTGAGAAGAATCCGTACCGGTGTTCTCCCCGTCGCCGCTCACATTCCGCATCACCGTCCAGGATTTCAAGGTGCGTGAGGTCTGAGAAAAAACACTTCCGTAATTTTTCATCTGAAAGACGATGCGGTCGTTGTAGACGTAAATCATCAAAGCCTGAATAATTTCAGGGTCGGCGGCGGTCAATCCCGTGGGGGGATAATATCCCATAGACCCCATAAACGAGGAAATAAAGGACGAAGGAACCACGTTACGGGAATGGATTACGGTGCCGGAAGGGGTATACGACGTAATCCGCTGAAAGGTATCTGTCGTAATATAGGCGGGAACATCCCGGTCTCCGTGGTTGTGTCCGTAAAGATAAATTACGTTGGGGTACTGCTTCAAGATGGACGTAAAGGTATTGTAAACGCCCCCTTTGACCCCGTATGCGGATTGGGAAATTCCCCGGCTGTCCCCTAAGGGATAGTGGGTCAGCAAAAAAACCGTTTTCCCCGCACCGATGGACTTCATCCGGCCGGAAAACCACTGCAACGTTCCGCTGGAATAGGTGTCGCTTTTCGCGTAGGGGGCGTTGAGAATAATAAAATCAAATCCCGCCACGTTGTAATGAAGCCCCATCACGTGTTCCGGTCTGCGCTGGTCGGTCAGGGTGGTATCATTTCGTTGGTAATAGATGGAAAGGGGCGTTCCGCAGGTTTCCGTCATAATATCCACAAATCCGGCGTAGGAATCGTATCCCTCAAATTCTCCGGCCTGATAATCGTGGTTTCCGCAGGCCCACAGAGACCGCCCGGAGGACGTGGCCCCGGCCGCCACGGAACGATAGGCGTTGATGACGTTTTGATAGGTGGCGTAGGTCCAGCCGCCCTTGTCTGCAACTCTTCCGTTGTCTGAGGTGTTGTCTCCCCCCACCAAAAGCAGGTCCGCATTTTCTTCCCGGGAAATGGTTTCCAGGGTCTTAATTACGGAGGAACGCATATACGGGGGACGGGATTGCAGACCGTAGTCCACGTGGCAGTCGGAAATACAGGCCAAGGACAGCAGAGGTTTTCCGCTGGGCAAGGGTAAATCTGCGTCGGTGGAGGTGGGAAGTTCTATTTTTTCATACATCAAAAACAGGTTGCTTCCGTCCCCGGTACCGGCGTGGAACCGGGATTCGTTGTTGGTACTGTTGGTAAAACGAATATAGTAATTCGTCCCCCCTACCGTCACGTAAAATTTACACTTCCCGGAGACCCACTGATATTTCAGATTTTGCTTTTTGCCGTAGGTCAGGGTGTTGGCAGACATATTCAAATAACCGTTCTCGCCCCTTGCGGGATTTTGAATGGTACATTCCGTGTCGGATACTTTTGTCACCTTCCAGCAAAAGGCCGATTCGGGGCTTGCGACGTAAAAACGGGAGAACAACATCCCCGGATGCACGGCAGTATCCCCGGTCATCGCGTAATCTCCCTGCGTCATCCCCGTAGGGGTAATGCCGGAGACCACTAAAACGTATTCCCCGGAGCGGAAGGAAGAAGCTGCACTTACGCAATACTCTTTTCCTTGAAAAACGACGAACAGGCCAAGACAAAGTGCCGCCAATAATACCGACGCAAGCACGGTTTTAAAAATCTTCACAATGCACCCCACGTTTCTCAGGATTTCTTATAAATCAAGAAATACCAAGCACAAAGCCCGCCCACAGCCAAAACTGCCACGGCGGAAAGACCGATGGCAACCCAAACAAGGGCAGAGCCGCCCTGCGAATCGTCCGGCGAAGAAGTATCGTTCTGGGTGGAGGAGTCGGTTGCCGTCCCGTTGGAATCAGACTCCGATGCAGTATCCCGGTCTGTTTCCGTGGTAGGAGAAGACTCGCTTGCGGAACTATCCGAAATGTTGGCATCGGTTCCGTCGGAACTATCCGTTTGTCCTCCGGAATTTTCATCGGGACGGGGAGCGTCAGTGCGGTCCTGTTCGTCGGAATCCTCCACAGAATCACTCCAAGAAGGCCGCTGGGTCCCCGAAGAAGAACCAATCGGCGTATCGGTCGATGCGGTGCCTCCCGAAGAACCGCCGGCACCCCCGGAACTGTTTCCGGAACCGCTTCCGGAATCTCCCCCGGAGAAGGGAGGAATTGGTCCCTGGTGCAAATGCCCCAACTGGGCGGACAGGTCTCTTTTTACCGTCACGGAAGAAAGTTCCCGGACGCCGTCTGCCGCCGTTTCTTCTCCGGTATTATAGTACCGGAAGGTAATGTGGTCTACGTAAAACTCCATCACCAGAGTCTGGTTGATGCCGGGTTCCTGAGCGGTCAGTCCGCCGGGGCGGAACTGATTGTTATAATATCCCATCGAGCCCATATGGCAGGTCATATAACTGACGGTGGTGTAGGAATTGTCGGATTGTATCTCGCCTAATCCCGAAATCAGTTCCGACGAAGTATACCAAGCATAATTGGTTTCCCCGTCGTGGATATGGCCGTAGCAGTAAATGACGTTGGGATAGGATTTGAGAAGGGTAGCCATCTTGGTTTTGGAATTCCCCGTGGGGTCGTTGGCGGGAGAAACGATATCGGAAAGGGGATAGTGAGACTGAACGATAACGGTCTTATTCTTTCCGATGGATTTCAGTTGGCGTTCCAGCCAATCGATTTGCGCCCCATAAATATAACTGTCGCCCCGAGCAGGCCGATACGGCGTATTCAAACTGAGAAATTCGATATTTTCCACCGTATAACGGTAACAAAGAAGTTCGTTATATTTGCTGGTGCCGATGCTCATATCGTTGAAGCGAAGGGACGAAACGAATTCTCCGCTGTTTTCTTTCAGGTACTTATCGTAATCCCCGGAATAAATCGTATCGCCGGCGGCAACCCCGGCTTCGTTATCGTGGTTTCCGGTGACCATAAATACTTTTCCGTCCTTGGTAGAACGTGCAATCGTCTCGTAAATGGTCTTTTGCGCCCCCACGACAAGGTCGTTGGTCCAAACAGCTCTGCTGTCGTTTTGGCTGGTCAGATCACCCCCGATCAACGCCACGTTTACACCCCCGTACAGATTCCGAACGAAGTCCGCACTGGTAACGGTGGAAGGACGGATGGGCGGGGTCTGGGATTGAATTCCGTAGTCCACGTGAAGGTCGGAGAAACAAGCCACGGTAAACAGCGGTTCCCCAGTGTTTTTGTATTCCGGCTCTTTTCCGAGAACGCGGTACATTCCAAAAGCGTTGCTTCCGTCCGTAGCTCCGGCGTGCCAGCAGTTATAATCGTGCCGGCCCGATTGGGTGGCGTAGGCGGTGGTGAACCGCACGTAGTGGGTCTTCCCTCCCAGTTGGGAAGAAATCTTCACCTTTCCGTCCACCAGCTGTACCGTTAACGTTTTGGGAGAAGAAGACAGGAAGGTCCGACCGGCGCTTCCTTTTAATTCCATACTCAGATACTTTTGTTCCGCAAGGGAGAAGAAGGTCCAACCGCCGGAGACCTTTTCCACCTTCCACAATGCATCGTCCACCCCCGACCAGTCGACGGGGCGATCCTCAAAAGCCATCCCCATTCCGGACGGAGATTCCACGCCCATCAAAAGGTAGTCGTGGCTCGATTTATCGGTGGTTGCCGTTCCTCTCATTCCGGGAATGGAAAACATATAGGTTTCCCCGGACACCAAGGTGGACGCGCGGGAAAACCGCTCTTCCGCAGCCTCGGCGGGGATTGCTCCCAACACCAGGGAGCACAACAGTGCCGCTGCAAAACAAAGGGACAAAACTCGCTTCATACGCTCTCTCCTTTTAAGTCGCATTTTGTAAAATAGAAACCACGTCCCGGGAATTGACTTCCCCGTCCCGGTTATGGTCAGCACGTTGTAATTGCAAGGCCGTCAACGGCCCGTCCCCGGAAAGATACCGGGTCAAAAGAATCCCGTCCAGCCGGGTGACGGCTCCGTTGCCGTCCACGTCTCCGATGGGGAGAGACGACGGCGTAACGACCGCCCCGATGGGATTGGGAAGCCCCGTGGCGGAATTGATCTGCCACACTCCGTTAAAATCAAAGCCTTGGAAGGATGCGGGAGCAGACATCTGCACCCCCGAAAGAGGAATTCCGAAGGCGTCGTTTTCGGAAAAGACGTAACAGGAAGAAACGGTAACGGAATTTTGCGGAACGGAGTTCCCCTGATAAAGGACCCCGGAGATTCCAACCACGGCCCCGGTGGCCAAAGGATACGCCCCCTCCGGCTCACAGACCGAAACGCAGCGTTCCACAACGGCGGTGGAAAAACCGCAATTCGATCCGGCGATTCCCCCTACGGCAGAAGCAATCTCGCCGTGGACCGGAGACGAATGAAGCAACCGCCCGGCAAAGAAACAGTCCCGAATCGCCGCCGTCCCTTGGTCGGAACGGTTCAATCCGGCGATGCCCCCCAACATTACGGGGGTTCCCCCGGCGGAAATTACGGCGGAAGAAGAACATTCCGAAAGGGTCAGCGTCCCGCCGTTGGCAATGCCGGCTCCGAGGATTCCGCCCACACAGGAAGGATAGGTAACGTCCAGATTCACGTAGCCCACCGTCATTCCGCTGTTCTCACTGACGGTTTTTCCTAACGAGGTGGAACAGTCGATGCAACGGTACTCCCCGTTGGAAGCAACGTAATCCAGGTGTCCCACGCCCACGAGAGTCCCGGTCGAGCGGCACTTGGAAATTCCCAAAACACCCGAAGATTCTCCCCGGCCGACGATCCCTCCTAAAAACAGGATTCCCCGGCACGTCGTCCCGGACCACGCGCCCTGGAAGGTGCAATCGGTCACCGACAGATTTCCTTGCTCCATCCGGCCGACGATTCCTCCCACAGAAGCGGTGGTATAGGAAATAAGAGACAACGCTCCCGTGGAAGAACAGCGGGCAATGGAGACCGTCCCCCCGGCCCCGCCGTTGAGTTCCCCGGCAACGCCCCCCACGGCAAAGAAATTCCCCGTTGGGGCAAGGCGTCCGGTAAAGGTACAGTCGGAAACCACCTGTCCCGTTCCGTAAACACCGCCGCAGATTCCCCCCAACAGAAGTTCACCCTCGGCAGAACCGGTCCCGGACAGGGAAACGGAAGAAGCACAACCGCTGACCGTCGCCCCCTGTCCCCGAAGTTGTCCGCAAACGCCGCCTCCAAAATAAGACGACGCCACCGTTCCCGAAACGGAACAGTTGCGGATAACGCCCCCGGAGACTTTTCCCACCACAAGGCCGGCGATGGGCCCGGAAGCGGACCCGGAGATAGTCAACGATTCCACCGTCCCTCCGGAAAGATAGGAAAACAACCCGCAGGCGTTCACCGAATCGGAAACCGTCATTCCGTAAATCGTATGGCCGTTTCCGTTCAAAATGCCCGTGAAGGGAGAATCCTGAGAACAAAGAGCCTTCCATTCTCCCGACGACAGGTTGATATCGCTCATCAGTATGTACTGCTTTTCCGGGGCGGAAGAGATGGCTTCCAGCCCTGCGCGGTCGTAGATTCCCACCCAGCCCGCGGGGACCGAATCCAAAGCGTCCGCCGGACGGTGAGGCAACACCGACGCGGAAAACAAAAAAGAAAGGAGCAAAACCGCAAGCAACAGATACCGCTTCATCGTTCTTCCCCTTTCTTAAAGTTATTATAAGTCTATTATATTATAACATATCCGCGAAAAAAGGTCAACAAGATTCCCTCGGGAGTGATGCCAAAAAAATTGACAAATTTTTGTGCAAATTGTATAAAATCAAAACCGTTCTTTTTTGTGAACTCCCTTGCAATGGCGGTAGAAATGTGGTAGAATAAACCGAAATCGAATAAACACGCAATTCACCGCAACTCGATTGCGATGCGGCCCCGCCGTGGAAAGGAAATCCGGTGCAATTCCGGAACAACCGCCATTACTGTGAACCGTTTCCCGTCAAAAACGGACAGTCAGAATGCTTTCCGTCTTGTGTTTGCAATTCAATCTCTTGGGCAAAAGGAAGAGGCGATGGCAACAAGGACTTTTTCTGCCGTCTCTTCCCGGGAAGAGACGGCTTTGCGTTTGTTCTTTTTTGAAAAAAACTTTCAAAGGAGAAACCGTAATGAAAAAACATCTTCGCATCCTGTCCCTGGCACTGTTGCTGGCGATGGCTCTTTGCCTTGCCGCCTGTACCCCCGCAGAAACTCCCGACACCAACGGGAATACCGGCACGACCGGTTCCGACGTTGTAAATTCCCACGTTGAGAACAAAATCACCATCACCGTAGACGTGGTGGGAAGCGACGGGACCACCACCCCCTTCACCATTCAGACCGCAGAAACCACTCTGCGCGCCGCTCTGGAACAGGAAAAACTGATTCAAGGGGAAGACGGCCCCTACGGTCTGTACATTAAGACCGTCAACGGTGAATTGGCGGATTACGACGTGAACGGTGCCTATTGGGCATTGTACATTGGGGAAGAAATGGCAATGACCGGGGTAGACAGTATTCAACTTACCGACGGTGCCCATTACAAGTTGGTCTACACGAAATAATGGTGAAAAAACCCTTTCTTACCATCAAGGAAATCGTCCTGTTCGGACTGTTTCCCGCCTTACTTTACGGAACGCAGTTAGCAATGTCTGCCCTTCCCAACATTCATCTGACGGGGATATTCGTGATGTTGATGACGTTGCTGTTTCGGACGAAGGCGTTGATTCCGCTGTACGTCTACGTTTTTCTGATGGGGCTGACCAACGGATTTAATTTGTGGTGGATTCCCTATCTTTATATCTGGACGGTCCTGTGGGGAATGACGATGCTTATCCCCAAGCGGATTCCGAACAAGTGGGCGATGTTCGTCTATCCCGCCGTCTGTGCTCTTCACGGCTTTGCCTACGGGATTTTGTACGCCCCGGCCCAAGCACTTATCTTCGGGTATGACTGGAATCAGACCGTTGCCTGGATTCTTTCCGGGCTTCCCTTCGACGCTCTGCACGGAGTGAGCAACCTTGTGATGGGAACGATGATTCTTCCTCTGCTCAAAGCGCTTCGTCATTTTACCGAACCGAAGAAATAAAAAAACCGCCGGAAACGAATTCGAAGTCGGAGGCTA
>JAZQKK010000002.1:0-4466 GCA_045542115.1 Eubacteriales bacterium | reverse complement strand
TAGCGTAGTCGTGTAGTCGGGTAGAAGACTTCATACCGCCGCAAGTCCGAAAAAGTCAAAGTGGCGTATTTGGTCTAACGACACAAAAACGCCCGCGGGTAACTAGTTCACCTGTCGAACGTTATCGCCGCGGCAAAGTAGCGGCTACGGGGGCAGGAGCCACGCGAAACAGGTTATCGGGTAAAGCGGAAAAACCGCGTCCATGCGGTTTTTCCGAGTGTAAATCTAACTCACGCGCCGGCGCGAAGCTTGATAAGCGGTCGGGGTTTATCGAAGGAAAGGTGTCTGCGGCGACGGTAGCAGAGTTGCCCGCAGAGGCTTGTTGTCGTGGTCGAAGAATGCGGAAGCCGCAACAGTACTACCGCGCTTGACGTTTTTGGTCAATCCCCGTCGGACGTCTGCGGCAACAACCAACGCGATCCCCGTTCCACAAACAAAAAAAAAGCACCCGAAGCGAATAGCCAAATCGCCGTTCGACGACTGCGGAAAGAAAGCCCCCTAAGGCAATCGCCGTTCGACAAAAAAAAGCCCCCCCAAAAAACGAGGGGGCCAAAAAAGCAACGGGGATTGTCAATGTTTAGAATACCAGAACAACCACGATTTGAGCCATTGCAGTTCACGGGCGAAATCAACGGCGTCATCAGGAGACAGGGAATCGGAATCAATGGTGGAGTAGACCTCAAGAGCCTGGCGAACGAACTGGAGAGACGGCGCAGAATCGGGACGGGAGCAAGGCGCGGCAAGAGAGAGACGGGGCGCAGGAGCAGGAAGACACAGCATAACAAACACGACCTTTCAGTTAGCAGAGGATTCAGAAGCGGCAAGTTTTTTTCGGTGATACTGACGGGAAGCAAACATAG
This sequence comes from Eubacteriales bacterium, assembly GCA_045542115.1. GTDB lineage: Bacteria > Bacillota > Clostridia > Oscillospirales > UBA644 > RGIG995. Next base: position 3,606 of record JAZQKK010000002.1, on the reverse strand, counting down.
GTTTGAAATTTTCCCAGCGTTGGTTCCACAATTTCATACGCTCATCGAACTTGCCAATGCAGACGTAGACGGGGGAAATCATGAATTCGGAGCAACCGTCAACGCGCCACTCGTGGACAACGAAGTTATCTTTCAACCACTTGAACGCAGTAGCAACGGCATTGTGACCGAGACCGAGAGCTTGCTCAACCGCACGTTTGGTAGTCTTCATGCCACCTTGATACGTTTGACCGCAAGCGAGATACATGAAGACTTTCAGGACCGACGCGTTGGGAGCTTTAGCAATCAGTTCAAAACCTTTTTGTTGATACATCATACACCAACCACCTTTTGAGCGAGCACCATAGTAAAGCTTGTCGGCAAGGACTTCACCAGTACAAGCGTCCATAATCGTGATATTGGTAATCTTCGACACAGATTTATCACCGTCCTAACGAAACGAAAACAGGAAGAGAGGGAAGGGGGCTACGCCCCCCAAAAGCAGAGGAGACAAACAAGAGAGAAGAGAGGAAAACGAGAGAAAAGAGAAAAAGGAAGGGGGGCTACGCCCCCCAAAAACAGAGAAAAACAAACGAAGGAGACGAAAAAGAAGAAAAACACGAACAACAACATGTACTCTTAAAAACGTAAAATGTACTCTCACAACTAAACAAGTGTCCTCTACAGAGTACACTTTTTAGGCACAAACGTCAATACTTACCTTATCTATTTTTTTTTATATTATCTGCTCAAAAAGTCGGATTTTGATAGTTGTCAATGACTTGAACGAATGATAAAATCCGACGAGAAACGCAAAAAAGAACGGGAGAGTGAAAATCCATGGCAAAACAGTTTTCGAATCAGTTAAAGGCGTCGGCGAACATTTACCGCCCCGATACGACGGACAAATTTAAAATTGCGGGGGTAAATGGACGCCAGACGAACGCGGACAACTTTTTCACGGCGATGACGGGGATTTTAGGCGTGGTAGGATTGACGACGCAAAAAATGGAACGAGGAATCACGCAGGAAGTCGAGGACGCACCCTAGTCCACCGATTGAGCCGATACAAGCGCAAGTGTCATGGTACGCGGGTTATCAACGCTGTGAACAATACAAATGGTACTACGACAGTGAATATCCCGAAGACCCATGGGACTACGAACAGCTAGCGAGCGAATACCACAATATAACAGTGGCAACGCTGAACGCGGGAATCGGAATCAGTGAATTAGTCTGGAGTTTACCGAATTACACGTGGCAAATAAGCCCGACGGAACCGAGCGCAGACGCGCAATTTAGCCGCAACTATATCGTTGCGTCAGGAACGACGAACATCGACGCGGACAACGAATCGTTAACGCTTAGTTATCGCGGAACAGTACCGAGGCTGAATCGGCAAGTGCCGAGTCAAGAGGCGGTAAGAATCAGCCATTATCGCCAAGGAAACCACACAACGCTATCAGTAGGGTTGGAATTGGAAGGCAGTTACACGACAGGAACGGCAACAGCCGTTTTAGCAATAACGGTAGGAACAATCGCAGACCCGACACCGAATCACAAACCGTATATACCAGCGACAATCGAGTTACGGATAACGGGAATATCGGAGAGCGATTTAGAGGTAATCGAAGGAAATAGCTAAACCGTAAAACAAGCGAAAAAAGAAGAAAGCCGCAAGCGGCGGCTACGCCGCCGATCGCGGCGTTCTTCTTACAAACGGTTTGGCTATTACGAACGAAGGAGTGATTGAAATTGGCGGGAACAATAACGAACACGGTCGGGCTAACGTTCGAGTACCAGGACGGGACAACGCGGAATTACACGTTCACGGGAATGGCGGACGGGACACTGTCAGGATTGAAAACGCGAGTGTTAACAATGAACGGGACAATCGCGGACGAGACAGCGGGGGCCCCCTACAAGGAAACGTTTGTGAGTGACGAGGGGCAACCAGTGAAGCGAATCAGCAAGGCGAAATACACAGTGGCGGAAGAGCAGGTGATTTATCGTGGTTAAAGTGTCGATACAAATCACGTCGTTATCGCAGGACGAAAAGAAAGTGACGGACAAAATCGCATACGTGAATCCGAGTGCAACGAATGAGCAGTTGATAGAGTTTGCCCAAATGCTACTGAACATGTCGGATAATCAGTATGTGGCGACGACGAAGATAACCGAGGAGGTGTTGTCATAATGGCAGACCAGGTAAGCACGGGGCGCGAGTTGAAGATTGAGACAATGTTCGTGGACGGAGACACACGGACGTTCAACGTGAAAAGCCCGAAATCAAATATCGCGCAAAGTGACATAGCGAACTTGAACGCCTACATGCAGACGAACAACATCTTGGTCGGGGACAAGTACGGCGGGCGATTCGGGAAAATCACACAGGCAAGCACGATAGACAAAACGACGGTCAACCTTGACTTAGAGAGTTAAGGCGAGTAGACTAGAGACGAGCAGAGAGAAAGCAACAAACACGAGACGGACGAAAACCGCGGCGAGCAGGAAGCTGTTATTGCGAGAGTTGCGAACGTCCGAAGAAAGGCGGCACTGTGAAAAGTGACCGTCTTTTTTCGTGGTTAATGTCAAACGACTTTTCTGGAAAGGAAAGAGTAAGACGGCAGACTGGCAGATAACGCCGCGGCGGCGACATGGGGGCCTTGCGGCGACGCTACACGCATCCATGCGTTTCGCTGTAGTTTCCGTACTTCCGCTGACTCCGGCGCGTCCATGCGCCTGTTCTACCACGTGTAAGTAGTAATGGACGCACGGGGCTACCATTGTAACGCACGAAGCAAGGATAATACAGAGCTCGCCGCCGCAACCGCTCTTTCGTCGGAAGGAAGAGTTGGTGTGCGAGGACGCCGACGAAAATCGCGGGCGGACGGCGGTCCTTGCTTTCGTGCGGAACGGTTGAAGTGCCCGTGCGGTCCTTTCGGGGGTCGGCGGGTTCCGTGTTTTGTTCTGTTTTCTCTTTGGGGGTGTTCGTTGTGTCTGCTCGTTTGTTCTCGTGGCGTTGTTGCTTTGCCGTGTGGTTGCGTTTGCCTGGGGAGCCTCCTCGTTGTTGCGCGGGGGATTCGTGCCCGTTGGCGGTGTGCTGTTCTGGCCGTGCTTGCTTGGTGCCTGGCTGTGCGTCGGGTTCTGGTTCGGCTGGTTCTTTTCGGTTCGCGGCGTCGCCTGCTGGTGCTCGTTGGGGCGTGGCGCGGTCGTGGTTGCGGCGTGCTGGTTGTCCGTCGGGTTTGTTCGTTCCTGCTTCGTTTGCGTTGCCGTTTCCGTCGGTGCTGTCTCGTGGCTGGCGGTTGGGCGTGTTGCCTGTCCTGTGGGGGCGGGTGGCGGTTTCGCGTGCTCGGTTCTCTGCGTGGTTGGGTGCTGGGTGTCCGCGGTGAGTCTGCTTGTTTTCTCTTTGCTCGCGGGGTTTTTCCCGCGGGCTTTTTTTTTGTGCAAGACTAACTCCCGAAATCGTCGCGCGGTCGCTTCGGTTAGCGTAGTCGTGTAGTCGGGTAGAAGACTTCATACCGCCGCAAGTCCGAAAAAGTCAAAGTGGCGTATTTGGTCTAACGACACAAAAACGCCCGCGGGTAACTAGTTCACCTGTCGAACGTTATCGCCGCGGCAAAGTAG
>JAZQKK010000001.1:0-99618 GCA_045542115.1 Eubacteriales bacterium | reverse complement strand
CCAACTCCTTGGCTCACAGAACGACATGGCTACGATCCGACTTGTAGAGATTGCTCGTTCTCGTTCCGTCCTCACGATGCCGCTGAACTTTTTTCACCAGACCGAGGGACGAGAGATTTTCAATGGCAGAGTCTACGGTTTTCCTATCCATACCGCACTCCTTTGCAATGACTCTCCGCGAGGGAAAGCACGAGCCGTCCTTGCCGTCACTATGCCGGATCAGACAGCAATACACGGTGAAGTCTCTCAGTTTCAGTTCTAAATCAAAGATGCGGTTGGGAACCATAAAGAAATTTTTGTGTTGCATCCGATCCTCCTTTCGTTTTTGTTGATTCTGAATTTTGATACAATCATTCACATTCCACCTTTCGATTTTTATGTAATCATGGCGAGGGTAAAACAAAAAGACTCGCACTTACATCGAGACGGAAACACAAATGAGCGAACGGTTTGGTTCGCTTAAAAATGTTCCGTGCCGATGTATGTACGAGTCTATAACTCTAAATGGATGATCGTTGTCTTTCAAACGAAAGGGTGACAGTAGTAACTGTCGTGGCACATATTATTCAATTTCCAGCCGATCTCTCGGTGCCTTTATTATACCATACGCAGGAAACTTTTGTCAAGGTAGGGTGAATAAGATGGTCGAGAGGTGGGAATACTATTAATTTCAATCTGCTGATGACTTATGTTATCTCAGCGAAAATTACAAAATACCGGAATAGCATTCAGCGCTATTCCGGTATTATTTATTACAGCCCTTTTACAATTTCAATAAATTGTTCATACGAATATGCTCCTGGATAACCGGGAGATTTCTTATCGAACACCATAAAGTATCGGAATTGTTTTCCTGCAGCAGATGACCAAGTGGCACCTATCTTGGCTTTCAATTCAGATTCTTCATTTTCAAGATGGTCACCTTTTGGCTCGATGAGGAGTATCTTGCCACTTTCGGTCATTGCAATTATATCTGGATATGCATTGATTGAACCATTGATGCAAAATCCAAGACGAGAGATATTGCGATGCCACCACTTGATATTTTCAAGAGATGACAACTCCCACACCACTTTGAACTCTTGCTCGTTCATCTCTTCCTCTGCTGTATAAAGTGACTTCGGAATCGTTGTTGTCACATTTATAGGAGAAATTGAAGCAGGCAGTTTGTAGTTGGGAACACACTCGATTTTGTCTTGGCTTACCCATAAATCAAATGTCTTTGCTGCATGAGCTGCCAGCAACGCTTGTACTTTTTGTTTGATTTTCAAAATGTACGGATACGGCGACTGTTCCAGATCTGCAATCTGATCCTCGGTCATAGTATCAATAATTCTGTCAATATAGTCCTGCAGTTCTTTATCGTTAATATAATCCATCTTGGAAAGTTGTTTTTTAATTATTCCCTTGCAAAGAGCCAGTCTCTTTTCGGAAGGTTGAGAATTAAACATTTCCTTGAAGTATGCGCTATCGTTACCGGTTAACCGCCACGCTTTCGGCGTAGAGTTTTGTCCGTCGTCGACATCAATGCGAGCCATCTCTGCATTGATAGTATTAAAGTCAATAACAATATCTTTATCTCTGAGAGTGAATCCTTTCGCAAGATGCTCGGGGCGCAATAATTCATATGCATTTTCAGAAAATAAATTAAACCCGACATTTTGCATAAACTGCGGAATCATAATCGCTGATGCTTCTTCTGCAAATTCATCGTTCATATGATATTCTGACATCTTATCGCGCACCTCCTCCGGAGCAAGATTTTTTGCGGTAGGCTCCATATTTTCGATGGCTGCTTCATATGCTTCGCTTTCTGCAATTGCTGCAGAAAACAGTTCATCGTTAGCAATAAGTTCGACGTTTTCTGTTTCGTGAACTGCAGCTTCAATTTTCGCCATTACTTCCGCAACGTCAATTTCAGGAAGATCATCATCCTCTACATCGGTAATATCCGCAGAAGGTACATCGTCAACAGTCAACTGCATCGATGGTGTAGGAATAACAGGTTCTGCTTTCATCTCTTTTGCATAATAATCCTTACTGCTAAATCCTGCGGCATTGAGTCCTTTAACCACGCGCTCGAGCGTTGCATGGAAGTCATCGGACGAAGTGATGACATACGAAATGTTTAGTACCTGATTGGTATTCTTATGTGTATTGGGCAGACGAAGAACTCGTCCGAGAATCTGCTCTACATCCACGGAAGATGTCTTGTTTGCTACAGTAGCAAGAACGTAAGCAAAAGGACAGTCCCAGCCCTCTTTCAGCGCGTTAACCGTGATAATAAAACGAATCGGGCAGGAGGGAGACATTAGATCCACATTCTTGAGTTCGTTCTTGTCTGCCGTTTTTATTGCAATTTGTTCCTCGGGAATACCGAAATCCATCAGATGCTTTTTGATCTTATCGAAGGTTGTGCTTTCAGTACCAACTTTAGGCTGTGCTTGGAACAGTACGATGGGACGTATGTATCTGCCAGACTTCTCTTGTTCCACAATAGCGGCGGCTTCCAACTTCATACGAATGCTGATAGCATCGGCAAATACATCGGTCTGCGCCTTGCGGTTATATACGATAACGGGAAGCTTAACCATATTTTCTTTCTTCAGTGCGGTCGCATCAACGAAAGAAATGATATTGCTGCCTTTTTTAGGAGTAGCGGTCAGATCCAACACAAAGCACGGATTGAAATTATTAAGCATCTCAATGCTCAAATTTGAGGTTGCATGGTGGCTTTCGTCAACAATGACCACGGGATTGAGCTGACGTACTACCTGAATTAACGCCGTTTCATCGGTGTCATCCAAAAGCACCTCGGAGTTGGCGTTGTATTTTGCAAATGCGGCGAGGTTACCGTTTTCCTGATATGCCTTGCGACCGTCTTTCTTGCTCGTGCGGAAAGAGTCATAGCTCAACACGAATACAGACAACTGTTCCGTGACAGATGTGGGATTGAAATTTTGACCGTTCAAAAGCTGCTCTTTGGAATACACCTCTACGCGACTGCCAAATTCCACGTCGAGCTTTTGGCGGTAGGGATGATCGGCAGAAGAAAGAGCAGATAAGGTCTGCGACAGAATGGCATCAGACGGAACGAGCCAAACAACAGCCTTTGCGCGCATATTGGGCATTGAATCAAAAATAGGTTTGATGGAGTTGCACGTAAGGAAGGTTTTACCACCACCCGTAGGCACTTTGAAACATACATTGGGTACACCATTGAGGACGTCGTTATAGTTGGGCATACCGTTAAGTCCGACCATAACGTTCTTTTCGTTCCAAAGAGCAGTATAAGCTACGCCGGCACTCTGCTTTTCTAACAACAGTTCAAGATAACGCGACAGGTCTTGTATTACATTTTTCTGATATTTTTTCAGTTCCATATGTTATCTCCTTATACCTTCGCAATATCTCTCGGTATTTTCTTGAATGTGATATTCCACTTTTTGAGTTCCTCGTCCGATATGGTACAGAGGTCGGCGTAAATGATATATCCCGCCGCTTTGGTTTTTACGGTTGAGAGAAAATCATAATCAAGTGTGGTGATTTCGTCTTTTTTGTAGTAGAAATAGTAGGCAGTATCGCGGCTTGTGCCGAGGCAATAAGGCTCGCCCTCGGCAACAACATCCGTCATTGCCTCTTTTGTTTCGGTGTACCATATATACTCTCGAATTTTGGATTCACCGACTTCTTCATTTAAGTTTCCGTCGGAGAGGAGCAAGGTATCGCCAAGGTCGTAGAAACTAAAATTACCGCTTGTGCCTTCAACTGCATTTTTGCCTTCGCCATAGCCGTTGATAACTCTTTTTACACGTTCTGCAGTAATGCTGTCAGCATAATCCATCATTTCTATCAGGATGAATTTACGGTTACCGCCATCAGCTTTGTTCATATTGAGTACCGCGTGTGCTGTCGTACCAGAGCCTGCAAAAGAATCCAGAATTATCGAATCTGACCGCATAGCCTGCTCCATACAGTATTCAATAATTCCGGTGGGTTTTGGAGTGTCAAAAATTCCTTTTCCAAGAATTGCTTTTATCTCTAATGTCCCACTCTCAGCAGAAAACTCCGTTCCCATCCAAAAAGATTTTGGCTTTATTCTCTTGCTGCCATCATCGGGTAAATAGTCCTTCTGAAAAACATCGTATTCATCACGACCTTTTACTTTTTGAGCTATGAGTTCGTTAATGCGTTGCTGTGCAGTATCTTTTCCCCAACGCCACCGACCATCGCTCCCGTCGGATAAATGTGGTAATATTTCAACGCAATTTTCATTGGTGGGTTCGAGTGACAACAGATTGGAGTCTTCATCATAATAGAACGGGTAATACATATTAGGACGGTCTTCTCGCTTGGCTCCTGCACCCCTTTTGCGGAGACCTTGCAAACGATATCTCCCGTTTATATCTGATAATTTATATTCTGTTTCATATTCCTCGGGTACCGCTACTCCATTTGTAACGAAATCGCCTTTTTGATATATCAATAGGCTTTCGTGTGCTGTTGCAATATATTTATCATCGCTACGACCTTTGAGGTTATTTATCACAGCGATATCTGCAATAAACATATTACTACCAAAAATCTCATCACACAATAATTTGAGATTGAATTTCTCATTGACATCAACACTTATGAAAATTACGCCATCTTGCGACAATAGCTTTTGGAGCAATCTTAAGCGAGGATACATCATACACAGCCACTTGTCATGGCGCGACAAATCCTCTCCCTCTTTGCCGACTACTTCACCCAGCCATTTCTTGATTTTGGGATCGTTAACGTTATCGTTATATACCCAACCTTCATTACCGGTATTGTAAGGCGGATCGATATAGATACACTTCACCCGTCCTTCATACTTGGGCAACAGAGCTTTCAACGCTTCCAAATTATCACCACGGATAATCATATTCTCGCTGCCGTTGTCCTCATCGTGCTGACCGTTTTCGTCATAGCTGTATATTCTTTCAAGAACACGGTACGGCACGTCTTGATGATGGTTTATTACCTTGTCTTTTCCGATCCATTCAAGTGTTGGCATAATGAACTCCTATCTATTAATAGCTTCCTTTGACTTTACTCTTGAATTTACTCACTATGCTTTCGCATACAATATCAACGTTATCGCAGAATAGAGTATCGCGGCTTATTCCGCAAAGAGCAAGGTCTGATAAAATCTGTTTTTTGCATTCTTTAGGGATAGTTATTGCGCCTGAAATCATGGGGTGATTTTTGGGAAGCGCATCTATAATAGTTTCGAATCCTATATCTAAATCATTCGGTACAATTTTGTTAGCAAATAGCATGAACCTTCCGCGTTGCATCTGCTGTCTTAAACTGCGTATCGGCGCATATACAATACGAGGCTGACTGCAATTCTTTTGTATCCAGTCAACAGCACTTGCAGGGAACCCCGGGAAATACTCGCCCATTTTTACGAATTCTTCTTTGTTTTCGTCTAAAATCCTATAAAGAGATCGATGCTCCAAAAAATAGGGTTGTTCAATTGCCTTTTTTCCGAAATCTTCTAATGAGCAAAAGGCGTCTCCGATTAAACGGTATGAATCCGCAACAGCCTGCATCAAAGGATAAGTTGTTACATCCATTTCATTATGTTTAAATGCAAAAACTTCACCGTCTGCGTTATCATTATTACAACAGGCAAAATATAACGCCACTAACGCATTTTCAGTAACATCTAACAATCTTGTGGGGATTCCGTGATGTTGCAACAATGCAAGTAATTCCAGGGGAAGCAAATCATTTTTGAAAACATCCGGCAATCGATTTTTAGCAGTTTCTATTAAGTTTCTTTCTTCATTGAAGATTGTTATTTCACACGACGATCTTCTGCCGCGACCAATATACGGCATAAGTTCGTATGTAACATCAGAATGACCTCGGAACAAAAGCATTTCATTTTTGTTAGCTCCGTTACGGATGAGAGTGGCATTAATTTTGCTGATCTCATCAATAAATTCTGAAATAGAATGTACTGTTTTTTGTACTTTCTCTGCTATCATTCTGTCCTCCGCCTAAATTATTATTAGTTCTGCATCTGAAAACAGACCTGTGTTCTTCAAAAAAGATTTTATAATGTGCTTGACCGTTTCATCAGCTGCAAATTTATTAGTTTCATACCGGTATATAAAGCGTTGCATCCAAATCAATTGATTTTTAATCTGATCAATTGTGTGTGAATTTATATTAGCAAAAACAACTTGCTTTCCAGTATTACGATGATTCTGATTAATTGCATCACCATATTCATTAATAAGTTCCTGCAACACATTCCACATTCGGATTTTATTACCCGACATTATGGCATCGTTGGCTTTTTTACACTTAATACTTACTTTGTTTAATGTGTCTAACGCACCGCTAATCAGTTTTGCATCTTCAATGGATTTTGTACTGGGAATAGGTGCCTGAAACTGTTGACCATTCATCATTAACCTCATTCTGCCGCTTGTCCGCTTTTAATCCACTCATCTACTTCACTGACTTTGAATTTCCAATTGCGCCCAACCTTGTGAGCTGGCATATTTTTATTTGCAATCCAAACAAGCAAGGTATCTCGGCTGATTCCGAGATATGCACAAATTTCTTTTGTGGAATACCAGCGATCCGGCATATCTGTTTTTGTAATCATTTCCATATCTCCTATGAATACAATTCTGCATAATACATTATAGCATATATCTCGTTTGTTTTCAATGGGTTTTGTCGGATTTTGTAGGGTTGCAACTGTTTTTTGCTTAATTTGTCACAAATAAAATCCACCATAGACACATTTTAAATCTATGGTGGATTTTTCTGTTATCCTATTCGGTTTTCGTTTTCTCCGTTGGGTTGCAGTATCCAGTGAGTGTTTTATACTTGAGATCATTTGTATTTAAGCGTAGCCGATATAAATGTCGTAGCAGTCGTCACTTATGCTTTCTGCCCAGATCCACACGTCGGTGATATCCTCATCCTTTGCATAGCGGTCAAGTCGGCTTTGGATATCTCTTTCGAGGTAAATGCAGTGTGTGCCTGCGCGGATAGGGTTATCCCAACAATCCACCGCCGTGTCGCTTAGTACGAGTCCTTTGTTTTCGGCGTAGCTCCTTGCATAGGCGATCCAGTGATCAATATCGAAGGGAGCAGGCTTTTCCGTAGGTTCCGGCTCGGTTACCTTCGGAGATTCCGTTTCGGCTTTTAGTTCATCCTTGGGCGGCTCAGTTTCCGTCGTTTCTTTTTCCGTAAGTTGTGGTGTTGTGCTTGGCACCGTTTCCTCGATCGGAGAAGTAGACTTTTCTTCAACGGCGCTTGTTGTAGTTGTTGTTTCTTCTGTTAGTTGTGCCGTTGTTGTTGGCTCTGTGGCGGTCACGGTCGGCGCGGTTGCTTGATCCTTGCTCTCGGTCGGAACAGGCTCTTTTTCTTTCTCTGTCGGCTCTACTGCCGTCACGGGCGATGTTGTTTCGAGTGGTATTTCTGTTGTTATTGTTTCCGATACCAGTATAGGCGAATTCTCGGTAGGCAGCGGGGCGGTGTTTCCACCGCATCCCACCATACTCACAAGCACCCCACAGCAGAGAAGAAGGATTATTAGTTTTTTCATATATCATCCACCGGTTCTAACCCTTCCATTGCTTCAACCATTATTCGCACTGCAAGGATGAAGCCATCCCTGAATGCATCTCGTTCGGTCAGTCCCGACAGTTCGCTCTGACAGTCTTTGAATTTTTCGAAAGTTTCTTTCTGCTGCTCAGTGAGCGTTGCCATTAGGCTTTCCTCGTTTTTGCATATGAGCTTTACGAGTTGATCGACTCTCGAACCGCGCTTTATGTACCTTTCGTGCGGACTGATGTTACCGTAATACAGATCTTCAAGTGTTGTCATGTGCGCTGCACCTCCTTTTTGCAACACAAACACATACCACAACACTTTCCACAAGTCCAGCGATTTTCGACATAAAATTCAAAAAAAGCACCGCATTTCTGCGACGCTTTGATATTTTGTAATGAAATAATACAAAAGACAGCATAGCCATCATAGACTATGCTGCCTTTCTCTGTTATCCTATTCGGTTTTCATATTTCTCCGTTAAGGACATCGCGCTTTCATCGGAGGTTTTTTCTTATTCAAATTTATCCGTTTCGATGCCTCCGGTATTCTGAGGGGCTGACCCCCACGACGGATTTAAAACACCGGGAGAAATAATAAATATCACAAAATCCGCATTCCAGTGCCATTTCCCCCACGGAAGGGTCTCCCCCGTCCAGCAACTGCAACGCGTGGGAAATCCGCACGTGATTAAGATACTTGTGCAAAGGCATCCCGGTATATTTTTTCACCAACGTGCTGATATAATTGGGGTGAAAATTAAAAACCTCTCCCAGTTGGCGATTGGTAATAGATTGACGAAAATGCTCGTGAATATAAGACAGAATCCCATCGGGCGTTTCGGGGCGGTCTCCGGTCTTCCACCGCAACTGTCGGGCGCAGTCCACCAGAATCTCCGTAAGAATGGAAGAAATCTTTGTTTCGTTCAAAATGACGTTTTGAGAATACTCCCGAATGATTTCGGAAAGCTTCCCGGAAAACCGATGCATTTCTTCTAAAAAAATCACGTCGGGCCAGTCTTCCTCCGCATCCCATTCCGAACGATCCAAACGGTCTTCCGGGAAAAACTCTCCGGTCGGCTTGGGAGGAACGGGAATCTTTTGGTGAATCGCATTTTGCGTATAGTCGAAGTTTAAAACCCCGTAACGAACCGGCTTTGTTTTTTCGCAATTCCCGTAACGGTAAGGAATTCCGGGAGCAATCAACAAGATGCTTCCCTTGTTTGCAACATAGTGCCGACCGTTGATTTCCATCTTCCCCACACCTTCCATTACGAAGAACAAACGGGCGTCACAGGGAATCATTCGGTCTGAAAATTCTGCCCGGTCGGACACGGTCAGATAGCGGGCATAACGAACAAACGGGCGGATATCGGAAAACCTCATAACAATCTCCATCTTTGTTTTACACAAATTTTTCTTTGGTTTGTATATTGATTATACACCATTTATCTGCTAAAATCAAGGTGTAAAATCTTTTTTTGTGAGGTTTTTTAAAATGATTGAACGAAAAATGCCCAGAACCGGAAAAATCGGCGTTTTTTCCGTATCTCACGCCACCTACAACCATCAATTCCCCGGTTTATACGATAAGTTCTACCGCTATCACAAAGAACTGCTCCGTCTCGTGGAAGAAAATGACGCTACCGCGGTGGACTTCGGTTTGATTGACGATTCCCGTGCCGCCTACGAAACGGCGGACCAATTAAACGCCGCCGGGGTGGACCTCATCATCTGCAATATGATTACCTATGCGACCTCGTCGGTCTTTGCCCCCATCATCCGAAGTGCCCAAGCTCCGGTGATTCTGACAGCCTTACAACCCTTAGCCGGATTGGATTACAGCAAAGCCTCCACGTTTATGCAGTTGGAAAACGATAATATTTGCTCCGTCCCGGAATTCATCGGCGTTGCCAACCGTTTGGGCAAAAAAGTTCACGACGTTATTATCGGAACGCTATACAACGACGAAGAAGCAGAAAAAGAATTGGCGGAATGGTGCGACATTGCAAAAGTTCTCCACGCCTTGAAGGGGGCACGAATGGGGCTGATGGGCCACACGATGGAGGCGATGTACGATATGCACGCCGACCCCACTGCCGTTTCCGCAGCATTCGGACTGCACGTACCGTTGCTGGAAATCGACCGGATAGCGGAACTTTACAACAACGTTACCGAGGAAGAAATCGCAGAAAAGATTGCCGTGATTGACCGGGAATTTGATATGCCCGAACCGAAATCCGACCCGGTCACCTCGAAGTTGACCGACCAAGACAAAACCAAGGCGGCCCGGGGCGCTGTTGCTCTGGAAAAATTCGTGGAAGAGAATCAATTAACCGGTCTTGCGTACTATTACGAAGGGACCGAAGGGAATCTCAATCGGGAGACGGTATCGTCTTTTATTGTGGGGAATTCCATTCTCAACGCCCAAGGGATTCCGATGTGCGGAGAATACGATATTAAAACCTGCATTGCAATGCTGATTCTCGACCGATTGGACATCGGCGGCAGTTTTGCAGAGTTCCACCCTTTCGACTTCCGGGAAGATTTCATTTTAGTGGGGCACGACGGGCCCCATCATCTGCGGATTGCCGAAGGAAAACCCATTCTACGGAGTCTGAAAAAGTTCCACGGGAAACCCGGCTCCGGAGCCTCGGTGGAATTTAAAATAAAAGAAGGACCCATCACAATGCTGGGAATTACCCAAACGGGAGACGGGAAATTCAAATTCGTTATCGGAGAGGGATATTCCAAACAAGGTCCTATTCCTCCCACCGGCAACACCAACACCCGGGGATTTTTTGAACCAACCACCAGGGAATTTATCAAAAAATGGGTAATGGAAGGACCTACTCACCACTATGCCCTGGGCATCGGACACCACGCCGAAGCCCTAAAAAAGATTGCGGACGTTCTGAACATTGAAAGTGTCATCGTGAAATGAAGGAAAAGAGCTATGTACAACATCAAATTGGAAGAATACGTTCCCGAACCGAAGCCGGCCAAGAGTGATTATATCGTCGCCGCCCACTACTATCCCGCGTGGAAAAAAGGTGCCGCAAAACTTCACAATGCCTTTGATGATTTGGCAAACTACGATTTCCCCGAGCGAACACCGTTGTGCGGCTATTACGACGAAGAAAACCCCATTCACTGCGATTGGGAAATCAAATGGGCCGTGGAACACGGAATCAACTGTTTTATCTATTGTTGGTATCGAAACAAAGAAAACGAAGGAAAACCGGTAACGGTCAACGACCTTCGGTGCGGACACGGAATCCACGAAGCGCTGTTTCACGCACGGTATCAAAAGATGATAAACTTCGCTCTGATGTTCGAATGTACCCAGCGATGGGGCGCCGCCGAAAGCGAACAAGACCTTTTGGAGAACCTGATGCCCTTCTGGCTGGAAGAGTATTTTAAGAAGGACAATTACCTGAAAATCGATAACAAGCCCGTACTGTTCGTTTACGACCGATTTACCCATCAGCTGGAAGGGAAATTAGGCGGACCTGCCGGTCAAAAGGCGGCCTTTGACAAATGCCGGGAGTTATGCAAACGACACGGCTTTGACGGTATGATCTTCGCCGCCTGCAATAAAGATATGACCGAACAAGGCAAGCGGACCTATGCCGAAAACGGTTATGATTTCCGCTTTGTTTACGGCGTTTCTTATTACGGAAAGAGTTATCCCGATTACGAATTTATCAAAAAACACCACATTGAATTCAATCGAAATCTTTTAATGCAAGAACCCAAGAAATTCGTCTCCACCGTCTCTTGTTTTTATGATACTACCCCCCGCCTGGTCACCATTTCCGACGCCAATTACAGCACCGACGGAAACTGGCTCTATGCTCCGGAGGATTTCCGGGAAGTATTGCGGGAAAACCGAAAAATGTGCGAATTGCTCCCGGAAGATTCCTACGGGCGAAAGATGATTATGATTGACAACTGGAACGAATGGGACGAGGGACATTTCGTCTCCCCCAGCCACAAGTTCGGCTTTCAATTTCTGCAAGCCATCCGGGAAGAATTGACCCATCGCAACAATCTGCCCGATTACCGTACCCCTCAGGATACGGGTTGGGGGGATTTCAATCAACATTGGCAAACGCCGGATTTTGGCGAATTATGTGAAAAACGCCTGAACGGCGAAGTAGAAAGGAAATTCTGATATGGCTTCCATCGATGCAAACACCGTATCCGCGAAAGGACAATTAAAGCCTTCGCAATTCGTTACCTTTGAAGACCTGGAAAAGGACGGTATCCGTATTCTTTTTGTGGGAAACTCCATCACCCGGCACGGGTCTCTTCCCTCCATCGGATGGCTTCCCGACCACGGGATGGCGGCCTCGGCCAAAGAAAAAGACTACGTCCATCGGGTTAAGGCCGAGGTGCAAAACATTTGCCCCGACGCCGCCTTTTGCATTTGTCAGGTGGCGGAATGGGAACGGAGCTACCGCAACGAAGTGCGAGATCTTTCCCTGTTTGAAAGCGCCCGGGATTTTCGGGCGGATATCATCGTAATGCGGTTGATTGAAAACTGCACCTATGAAGAAAACGATTTGGAACAATTCGTCCGGGCCTACGGAGAATTGATTGACTATCTGAACCCCGAAGGCAATGCAAAAATCCTTTTGACCACCGGGTTTTGGAAACACAAAGGAGACGTGGCCATCCGGGAATACGCCAAACGGACCGGCCTTCCCTTGGTGGAATTGGGAGACCTTGGGGATATGGACGAAATGAAAGCCATCGGACTGTTTGAACACAAAGGGGTTGCCGCTCATCCGGGCGATCTGGGAATGGAGCACATTGCCAAGAGAATTTTTGCAGGAATTCAAGAATGGCTCTAAGGAGTTTTTATGAATAAAACGCTCGTTGACAGTCACATTCATCTTCTTCATACAGACCCTGACGACGTCAAGCAGATGCTCAACGCCATCGCCGATGCGGGAGTAACCGACGGAACCCTTCTGGCGTGCAGCCACTATCCGGGGTACGGCGTTTTGCAAAATTATCTCTGCCTTTGGTGGAAAAAGAACTTCTCCCGGATTCGTTTTCGGGCCTTCGGCTCTTTTCACGAATCGGGGGACCCCTACGGACAGATTCCCTACGTAGACCAGTTGGACGCCTTGATAAAGATGGGGTGCGACGGAATTAAGTTTATGCATATGAAACCCGACGCCCGAAAACTCATCGGGAAAGGACTGAATCATCCTTCTTACGATGCCGTTCTCACCGCAATGGAAGAACGGCAAATTCCCGTCACGATTCACTGTGCCGACCCGAGAACCTTTTGGGACCCGGACAAAGCCGACCCGAGGGACGTGGCGATGGGCTGGTTTTACGGGGACGGAACGTATCTTTCCTATGAAGAATTGTACGGAGAAGTGTTTGAAATGCTGAACAAACACCCCAAATTACAGGTGACGTTTGCCCATTTCTTCTTTCTTTCCGATGATATGGACGAGGCAAAACGGGTGATGGAGACCTATCCAAACGTTCGCTTCGACCTGACGCCCGGCCGGGAAATGTACGTCAATTTCTCAGAAGATATCGAAGGTTGGCGGCAATTTTTTGAAACCCATTCCCATCGGATTCTTTTGGGGACCGACTCGGAAAATCTGCGGTGTACCGATAAAATCAACTTCGTCCGCAAAGTCCTGACCTATGACGGAGAATTTTACGACCCTTGCTTCCACATCACCGTCCAAGGGTTGCATCTTTCGGAAGAAACGGTAGAACGCATCTGTTCGGGCAACTTTTTCGCCTTTGCGGGAACCTCCGTCCGCCCCGTGGATGAGGATCTGCTCCGGAAAGCGGAAAAACATCTGGCCCGCTTCATCACCGGAAAGGATTTGGAGATTTTAAAGAAAACAAGAGCCTTGTAAAAGGCTCTTTTCTTCTTGACAGAATAAAAAAACTGTGCTATACTGTTACAAAAATAAGCGAGGTATCTGCTATGATTTTGATTCAAAACGGCTACGTCAAACCGATGGTGGGAAACGACCTGAAAAACGGATGCGTCCTCATCGGAGACGATGGAAAAATTTGTTCCGTCGCTGAAACCATCGCCCCTCCCGAAGGAGCGGAGATCATTGATGCAAAAGGACGTTTGGTCACCCCGGGATGCGTGGATGCCCATTGCCACGTGGGATTGGACAACCAGGCGACGGGATGGGAAGGCAAAGACTACAACGACATTACCGACCCAATTACTCCCCATCTTCGGGCCATCGACTCCATCAATCCGATGGAAGAAGGCATTGCCAACGCTCTGCAAGGAGGCGTCACCACCGCCTGCACCGGCCCCGGAAGTGCCAACGTGGTGGGAGGAACCTTTACCGCCATTAAGCTGTACGGCAAACGGGTGGATAAGATGATCATCAAAGACCCCATCGCGATGAAATGTGCCTTTGGGGAAAACCCCAAGCGGTGTTACGGACAAGGAGCCAAGAAAACGCCGATGACCCGGATGGGAACTGCGGCGCTGTTGCGGGAATTGCTGTTCAAAGCAAAACACTATAAAGAAGGCAAAGAAGCCGGCAAAAATCCCGGATTTGATATGAAATTGGAAGCAATGCTCCCGGTAATGGAAGGAAAAATCCCCTTGAAAGCCCACGCACACCGGGCAGACGACATCCTCACGTCCATCCGCATCGCCAAGGAATTCGGCGTGAAATTGACCTTGGACCACTGCACCGAAGGAGCGTTGATTGCCGACGAATTGGCGGAAGAAGGATTTCCCGCCTTCGTAGGTCCTTCCTTTGGAAGCAAGTCCAAGATTGAACTGATCAACAAATCCTTTACCACCCCCGCGGTCTTGCACGATGCGGGCGTCCCATTCAGCATCATCACCGACGCCCCGGTCATTCCCTTGGAACGCCTTCCGATGTGCGCCGGTCTTGCGGCAGCGGCCGGTCTTGACAAAGAAGAAGCCTGGCGCGCCATTACCATCAATCCCGCCACGCAAATCGGCATTGCCGACCGGGTAGGGAGCTTGGAAGCCGGCAAAGACGGAGACGTCGTCATCTGGACAGACGACCCGATGACCGCCCTGGGAGCAGAATCCTACGTCACCATCGTAGACGGCAAGGTGGTCTACTGGGCAGATTGATTTGAATCAATTCTAAAAACCAAAACGGTATAAATTTTACCCCATTCCAAATTATTTGGAATGGGGTTTTTGTTGTGGCTAACGAATTTTTGCGGTTTAAAATCAGGATGCACAATACATTCCGTTGACGGACATATAATCGTACAGCATTTTCCCGTGGTCCTGTTCTTCTTTTTGAATGTGGTTTAAGACCTTGCGGACGTTTTCGTCGGCAAATTCAAAGACACAGGTGTCGTACAGATGGGACGCGTGTTTTTCAATAGCCAAAGCATCGGAACAAAGATATTTGTCGTTCTTTTTTTCCGGGGTTTCGCCGGTATGATTTGCGGTAAAGGTAGGCATAGACTTGCTTGCCCCCGCCATCGAAGGAACGGTGCCGGAACAAATCTGATTCAGAGTGTTCAGGTGTTCCCGCTCGGTCTGAGCCATCTGGGTAAACAGATTTTTCAGCTGAGGGTCGGATGCACATTCGGAATGTTTGGTATACATTTCGATGCAGAGCTGCTCTTGGTCTTTCATATCTTTGAGAAGCCCGGTTTCTTTTTGAGACAGTTGTAACATAGTAAAATCACCTCACCCTCAGTATGCACCGCGACGGAAAAAGTATACGTAAAAAGGAAAAGATTGTACATTTTTTTCGATCCCGACGCTTGACATCGCAATATATTTATGTTATAATAAATATACATTAAATACAATTTTCGGAACGGAGGCACAAATATGGCAGAAGAAACTTCCTTTCTGACCTATAAAGGACGTCCCTTGGTACGCTCGGGTAACGTTATTTTTTATGGCAATCTGACTGACAAATACGTGGTTATGATGCAGATTTTGGGCGAAACTCCCGATGGGGACATTATGAAAGCAACCAAGGTCTCGGTAGAATTGCAGAACAACGACCCCGAAGCCAAGCCCAACGAACGGGTCATTCAAAAGACTGAAAAGAAATCTATGGCAGATGCTATGGAAATTGCCACCGTCTGGTTGGACCGGGGCGACGAAGAAGACGAATAAAAAACGGAAAGAAGAGTGCACCAAAGTTCACTCTTCTTTTCCCTACCCGGAAGAAAAAGAATAAAAATATAAAGATACGGAGAACATCATTATGGACGAACAAAAGCTTATCGCACATCCCGACGAGTACTTTCCCCTGGGCGTTTTGGCAATGCCCGGAGCAAAGGAACTGAGCCAGAAAATCGACAAACATCTGACCAAATGGTACCACGACAGGTATCCCCATTACAAAGACGACCCCGAAATGCGGGACTCTCTTTTGATGGAAGTGGTCTGCCCCCGTTTTACCTCCGGTGACGGGAAAGCAGTTCTGAAAGAATCCGCCCGGGGTTACGACCTGTATATCGTGGCCGATATGGGGAACTATTCTCTGGAATATGAAATGTTCGGCCGGAAAGTTCCGATGTCCCCCGACGACCATTTCCAAGATTTGAAACGGGCCATTCAAGCCGTTTCCGGGAAAGCATACCGTATCTCCGTGATTATGCCCACCCTGTACGGCGGACGTCAGCACAAGCGCTCCACCCGGGAATCCCTCGACTGTGCCGTAGCGTTGCAGGAATTGGAAGCCATCGGCGTAAAGAACATCATCACCTTTGACGCCCACGACCCCCGGGTTCAGAACGCCACGCCCTTTATGGGATTTGACAACGTAATGCCCACCTACCAGGTGCTGAAAGCGTTGTTGCGCAAGTACAAGGATATGAGTCTGGACAAGGACCACTTAATGGTCGTCTCCCCCGACGAAGGCGCAATGCAGAGAAATATCTACTACGCTTCGGTTTTGGGCGTAGATTTGGGGATGTTCTACAAGCGTCGTGACTACTCTACCGTGGTCAACGGCAGAAACCCCATCGTGGCGCACGAATACTTGGGGAATTCCGTTGCCGGGAAAGACATTCTGGTTGCCGACGACATCATCGCTTCCGGGGATTCGATGCTGGGCCTGGCCTATGAATTGAAAGAAAAGGGTGCAAAACGCATTTTCGTCACCGCCACCTACGGGCTGTTCACCGAAGGTCTGGAAAAATTCCAGAAGGCTGTGGATGACGGCGTTATCACCGGCGTTCTTTCCACAAATCTTACTTACCGCACTCCCGAATTGTTGGCGAAGGATTGGTTTACGGAAGTAGACTGCTCCAAGTACATTGCCTACTATATTCTTGCAATGCATCAGAATCAGTCGGTGTCCAAGCTTCTGGACCCCCACAAAAAGATTCATACCCTGCTGGAAAAATATAAGGCCGAACAGGGGAAATAAGCGTACCAAAGCAAACGGAGAGGCCAAGGGTCTCTCCGTTTTTTATCACATCGGAAACGAGGGGTTTGTATGTTTCATTTCTTTGCTTTTATTGACCGGATGCGGTATATCCGCCGTTGGGGGCTGATGCGGAGTACCATTCCCGAAACGCTCACCGAGCACGCCCAACAGGTGGCGATGCTGGCCCACGCCCTGGTGCTGATTGAAAACCGCCGGTTCGGCGCAGACCTGAACCCCGACCGGGCGGCAGTATTAGCCCTGTATCACGATGCGTCGGAGACCATCACCGGAGACCTTCCCACACCCATTAAGTATTACAATCGGGAAATTTTGGGAAGTTACCGGGCGGTGGAGGATTACGCGAGAGACACGTTGTTGGACAAGCTTCCTGCATATCTTCAAGAAGATTATTCGGAAATTCTCAACGGAGAAATGGAACCGGAATGGGTCTACGTAAAAGCGGCGGACACCCTTTCCGCCTACATCAAATGCGTCACCGAACGGCAAGCGGGCAACCGGGAATTCGTTTCGGCAGAGCAGTCTCTTTGGGAAAAACTGCAAACGATCGACTTACAATGTCTGCGAGTCTTTGAGAAAGAATTTTTGAGCAGCTACGGCAAGACCCTGGACGAAATGACGGAGGAAACTCTATGATATCCCCTCTGGAAAAGAGAAAAGAAACACCCATTTGGCTCTTTTTGGCCTTTTTGCTCCCAATGATGGGAATGTGGGTGGGCTTTGCCGCTTGTGGGGTTCATCCCTTCGGGGATATGCAGATGCTTTACTCCGACCTTCGGGAACAGTATTATCCCTTCTTGCAGGAATTTCACGCCCGCGTACAAAACGGGGAATCGATTCTTTGGAGTTGGAACGGGGGCTTGGGCACAGATTTCGGGGCGTTGATTGCCTACTATATCGCCTCCCCCCTGAATTTTCTGACCCTCTTTTTCCCGGCGCAAATTCTTCGGGACGTAATGACGGTCCTTCTCACCGTAAAGATCGGGTGTGCCGGCTGGTTTTTCGCCCTGATGCTGAAAAAGATTTTTCATAAAAACGATTTTTCCATCACCTTCTTCGGATGGATGTTTGCCTTTTGCAGTTTTATTATGGGCTACTACTGGGACACCATCTGGATGGATACGGTAGCCCTGCTTCCTTTGGTCTTTTTGGGACTGTATCAGCTGGTCACGGAAGGAAAATTTCAACTTTACGTCATTTCCCTGTTTTTGGCAGTACTGTCCAATTACTATTTAGGGGCATTTATCTGCTATTTCTGCGTCATTGCCTTTTTTGCCATTGCCGCCATCCGTCAGATCTACGGAAAACCCTTCTTGGGCCGCATCCTGCAATTTGCCGGGGCGTCTCTTTTGGGAGGCGGGCTTTCGGCGTTTTTACTGTTACACGCCGGATACGCTTTATCCTATACCGATTCTGCGGCCACCGGCGCCTTTGAAAGTATTTCCTTTTACGACTCTTATCTGGACGTTCTGAGCAATCTTTTTGCCTTCAATCACCCCACCGCAATGGAAGGGCTTCCCAATCTTTATTGCGGGGTTTTGCCCCTTCTTTTGGCAATGGTCTTCTTACGGTCGAAAAAAATTCGTCTGGAAGATAAATTTATTAACGTCGCCTTCTTGTCCTTCTTTATTTTCAGCACCAACTGCAACGCTTTGGACTTTATTCTCCACGGATTCCGCTTCCCCAATATGCTTCCGGCACGGTATACTTTTTTGATATGCTTCGTGCTCCTTTTGATGGGATACCGGGGATTTTTGCTGCTGAAAGACCTTTCCGGCAAAGACCTTTTCGGGATTGCGGCCGTAGCAGTCGTCTTATTGGGGCTTTCCAGCGTCTCTTTGGGCAGTGCCAAATTTTTGGGGAACGTTATCTTGGTGGCGGCCTATCTTCTGTTCTTCTTCCTGTATGAACGAAAACTCTTGAAAAAAACAGCTTTTTCCGTCTTTTTATGTCTCCTTATCACGGGGGAAATCGCATCCAGTTTGGTGCTGAGTATGGATACGGTGGGCAAAACCAGTTATTCCGCCTATCCCTACCGGCAAGACGTAATTACCGACACCTTTGACCGCTTGGAGGCCTCCGACCCCACCTTCTGGCGGGGAGAGATGACCTGCCGTTATTATCTGAACGACGGGGTAATGTATCGATATCGGGGCGTGGGACAATTTTCGTCCACCGCAAACCGAAAGGTTCGGGACCTGATGTCGAATATGGCCTTTACCACCGGCGCGAACAGTTATTATTACAATTTCTCCACCCCCGTGAACAATACCCTTTTGGGACTGAAATACTTCGTCTCCCGAAGCGGACCGCTGATGAGCGGAACCAAGACCGAAGAATTGTTCGTCGAAAACGAATTGAACGTATCCCAAAACACCGCCTATCTCGGGGCCGGGTTTATGGTAGACGAAAGTCTTTCAGAAATCGAATTTTCCAACAGCCCCTTCCAAGTGCAAAACCGCCTGTTCCAGCACCTGACCGGATCGGAAGACAGTATTTTTTTCAGCCGTCAGGAAGACACTTTTGAAAGTTACGTTTTCCAATCCCTGGAAAAAACCGGGTCGGGAACCTACGAATACACCACCGACGAAAACGACGGTATTTTAGACATCACTTATACCGCGGCATCCTCAGGCACCTACTACGCCTATATGCGAATCGGGGGCGGGGGCGACATTACCGTCACCACCGGTTCCGGAAAGACCTATTCCCATCCCGTAGCCGCCTTGCGGTATATTACGCCCCTCTGCGAAGTGGAAGCCGGAGAGACCTTTACCGTCCGGGTAAAAGCCGACCCCAACAAGGAAAACAAAATCATCAGTTTGTACTGTTATTATTTTAATGAAGAGAACTTTGACAAAGGCTGGGCCAATCTGTCCGACGAGACGTGGAACGCAACGGAAGTTTCCGACACGTCGTTGAAGGGGGAAATCACCGTAAAGCAAGACGGTCTTTTCTGCACCGTCGTTCCCTATACGGAAGGTTGGAAGGTCTTTGTAGACGGGGTAGAAACCGAAAAAGTCGCTCTGTTGGACGAGGCCTACGTGGGGGCAAACCTTACGGCGGGAACTCATACGGTAGAACTGCGGTATCAACCGGAATGGTTCTGGCCGGGCATTCTCATCTCTGCCGTATTCCTGCTGATTTTTATCCTTCTTTGGATTCTCTTCCCCAAGGGGATTCCCACCTTCCCGGAAACGGTGCGCAAAACCAAAACCTTGCCGACGTCTCAGGAAGAACCGTCTTGAACCATCAAAAGAGTAATATGTTGACGGCATATTACTCTTTTTTTGTCGCAATTCCGTAACACATTCGTGATATACTGTTTTTATAGGTAGAATCTTAATATAATCTTAAAGATTTCCCCCCTTTGATTTTAAGACAAATTTTGCTATACTGTATTCGGAGGTATGGATATGAACCGAATTTTGATTTGCGACGATGAAAAAGATATTGTTTCGGCTCTCAAAATATATCTGTCCGCCGAAGGATTTGAAACGGTGGAAGCCTATTCCGGAGACGAAGCATTGGAAAATTTAGAGAAAGGCCCCATCGACCTGGTACTGATGGATATAATGATGCCGGGAATGGACGGGCTTTCCGCTACGGTGAAATTGCGGGAAAAATACAACGTTCCCGTGATTCTGCTCACCGCAAAAAGCGAAGACACGGACAAGGTTTTGGGATTGAATTTGGGAGCGGACGACTACGTAACGAAACCCTTTAACCCCATCGAGCTCATTGCCCGGGTTCGGTCCCAGCTGCGGCGATACAATACCCTGGGCGGCTCGGTAACGCAAAAAGACCGTTTCGTCTGCGGAGGTATCGAATTAGACGACCGGACCAAAGAAGTGAACGTGGACGGAAATCCCGTTTCCCTTACACCCACGGAATACGATATTCTTCTTTTGTTTTTGAAAAATCCCGGCAAAGTGATGTCCCCCAAAGAAATTTACCAAACCGTGTGGAACGACACCCCCTTGGGAGCCGAAAACACCGTTGCAGTTCACATCCGTCATCTCCGGGAAAAAATTGAAATCAACCCCGCAGAACCCCGCTATTTGAAGGTAGTTTGGGCCCAGGGGTACAAATTGGAACGGGGGAAATAAAATGAAACGCGTACTTCTTTCTCTGCCCGTAAAAGTTGCCGTTTTCTTTTTAACGTCGGTCTTTCTCCTTACGTTTTTAGCAAGCGGCGTTCTGACGGTAATTTTGGAAGCTTATCAATTTTACGATTATTCCAAAGACGACTTAAAACAAGAATTGGTCTCCCGACGAATCGCCGACGAGTGCTACACGTCTTTTCGGGGTGCATATTACGGCCACGCCGTGGCAAATGACCCGAATTTTCGATATACTGTCGTAGATAAAGAAGGAATCAAAGTATCGGGAACGGCCGAAGAACCGACCCTATACACCGCCACCTATTACTATTACGAGTGGAAAGAAACGGGGCTGGATTCCTACCGTAACCCCTACTCCTACTACGATTCCGCCTTTACCCAAGAAGAACACTTTCGGGAACTGACCCCCTTGTACACCGTCACCGGAGGATACGTTTCCCGGAACCCTGTAAATTCCGGGAATATGTACCTGACCCTGAAAGCCATCGACCTGTTTCACGGTTGGAGAGAGGTCTTTCCCATCGTCACCATCGCCGCCCTGTTTTTGACCGTTGCAGGCGGGATTTGTCTCTGCATCGTTGCCGGAAGAACCGCAAAACAAGAAGAACCGGTCTTATGCGGACTCAACCGGATTCCCTTCGACTTATTCTTCGTATTGACCGCAGGAGGGGAAGTGGGGATCGTTCTGCTGGGTTGGCTCATTCTGGAAAGCGAGCGGCTGGGCGTCTGGCTTTTCGGTCTTCCCTTGTTGGGATGGATGGCCTCTTCCCTGTTGCTGGGACTTGTGTTCTCCCTTGCCGCCCGGGTCAAGGTTGGCAAACTCCTGAACAAGACCCTGTTGGGCAAACTTTGTATCCTCTTGTTTTCCGGATTAAAAGCGGGGTGGGGAAAATTATCGGTTCTCCTTCATAAAATTCCTACCGTTCCCACCGTGGCTGTCTTTACCGGCTTTTTTGCCCTGTGCAATATCCTTCTGGGGTTTCTCACCCGAGAACCCTTAGCCTTTCTTTTGCTGACGCTGGAATGGGTTTTGGGATTTTTTGGGGCAGTTGCCGTTGCCGTAGCCTTTACGTCCCTTCAAAAACAGGCGAAATCCATTGCCGAGGGCAATCTGGAAGAGAAGATTGACACCAAATATTTAGCAGGCCCCTTGAAAGAACACGGAGAGCAGTTGAATCGCATCAGCGACGGGCTGAATACCGCCGTCAACGAACGGACCAACAGCGAACGAATGAAAACCGAACTTATCACCAACGTTTCCCACGATATCAAGACCCCCTTGACGTCCATTATCAACTACGTGGATTTGCTGTCCAAAGAACCGGAATTACCGGAAACAGCCCAGGAATACCTGCTCGTTCTGCAACGGCAGTCGGCCCGGCTGAAAAAATTGACCGACGATATCGTAGAAGCCTCGAAGGCATCCTCCGGAGCATTGATAATTCATCCTTCCCCCTGCGACCTGGGCGTTCTGTTGGAACAAACGGCGGGCGAATATCAAGAAAAAACGGCGGACTGCAATCTTACCGTCTTGCTCTCCAAGCCCGAAGAACCGGTGACGGTATTTGCCGACGGACAGCGGCTTTGGCGGGTATTTGACAATCTGATGAACAACATCTGCAAATACGCCCTGCCGGGCACGAGAGTCTATCTGGACCTGACCGAGACCCCGGAACAGGCCGTCGTCACCTTCCGCAACATTTCCAAAGACCCCTTGAACATTCGTCCGGAAGAATTGACCGAGCGGTTTGTCCGAGGCGACCAATCCCGAAACAGTGAGGGAAGCGGTCTGGGTCTTGCCATTGCCCGAAGTTTGGTGGAATTACAACACGGTACGTTTGATATTACCATTGACGCAGACCTATTCAAAATTACCGTCACCTTCCCGCGGTGGACCGAACCTCACTAAACTACGCCAAGGAGTTTTTTTCGTGAAACACCGTATCTCAGAATCCATAAAGCATTTGACCCCGAAACAGAAAAAATGGTTCGGGGCGGGGGTTCTGCTGATTGCTATCCTGTTCGGAGCCCTCATTACCGTGTTTATCGGGGGACCAATGCTCCGCTTTGTGGAAGAGCCGGACCTGTTTCGGCAATGGGTGAACAGCCACGGAATCTGGGGACGAATCGCATTTCTTGGAATGGTCGTTTTTCAGGTAATCTTTGCCATTATTCCCGGAGAACCTCTGGAAATCGGGGCAGGCTACGCCTTTGGAGCTATTGAAGGAACCCTTCTTTGTATGGCAGGCACCACCGTAGGCGGAATTCTTGTCTTTCAGTTGGTACGCCGATTCGGAATCCGGCTGGTGGAGATCTTCTTTCCCATTGAAAAAATTCGTTCCCTTTGGTTCTTGCGGACGGCAAAGCGGCGAAATTGGATTACGTTTCTGGTCTTTTTTATCCCCGGAACCCCCAAAGATCTACTGTGCTATTTCGTGGGATTGACCGATATGAAATTTTCCACGTGGATTTTGATTTCTGCCGTGGCCCGAATTCCCTCCATCGTCACTTCCACCATCGGGGGCGACGCTTTGGGCGATTCCAAATACACCTTAGCCATCGTTGCCTTTGCCGTCACAGCCGCCGTCAGTCTTCTTGGGATTTTGATTTATCAGAAAATCATTAAACCCCGGCGTGAGGAGAAAAAACAAAATGAAAAAGAGAATCTTTAATTAGACTCCTTATTTCAATATTGAAAACCGATATGGTATACTTGAAAAATTGAGATTCCATTATTTCTCGATTTTTACAAGCGTTATATACCATATCGGTTTATTTTTATGTAAAAGAGAAAATTTTGAATAAAACTCTTGACGCCACCCGCTTTCCCTGTCATAAAATCCCGTTTTGCCTCATAGGATAGTACAAAAACAACGACAAGACGGAGGAAGACCTATGGCAAACACAACCATTTATCAGGACATTGCCGCCCGAACGGGAGGCGATATTTATATCGGGGTCGTAGGCCCGGTGCGGACGGGGAAATCCACCTTTATCAAGAAGTTTATGGAAGCCTTGGTCCTTCCCAACATTGCCGACCCTTACGGGAAAGACCGCGCCACCGACGAATTGCCCCAATCGGCTGCCGGCCGGACCATTATGACCACCGAACCGAAATTTATCCCCAACGAAGCGGTGGAAGTTTCGTTACAGGAAAATGCGTCTTTTCGGGTACGAATGATCGACTGCGTGGGATATATCGTCCCCGAGGCTTTGGGATATATTGAAAACGAACAACCCCGGATGG
Organism: Eubacteriales bacterium; assembly: GCA_045542115.1. GTDB lineage: Bacteria > Bacillota > Clostridia > Oscillospirales > UBA644 > RGIG995. The sequence goes on along the minus strand of JAZQKK010000001.1, from coordinate 75,221 downwards.
TGCGGACGCCTTGGTTTGAAGAACCCGTACCCTTTAATATGGCCGCGGAAGTTGGAACACAGAAGGTCATCCGGGAACATTCCACCATCGGACTTGTCATCACCACCGACGGAAGCATCAGCGAAATCGGACGGGAAAGCTATCTGGAAGCAGAAGCCAGAGTTATCAAAGAGTTGCAGGAAATCAACAAACCCTTCGTGGTCTTGCTGAACACCGTCGCTCCCCGGTCCACGCAAACGGCGGAATTATGCGAAAAAATGAAGCAAGAATACGGTGTTCCCGTCCTGCCGGTGGATTGTATGAATCTCACCGAAAAAAGTGTCCGCAAGATTCTGGAACATATTCTGTTTGAGTTCCCCATCCGGGAAATCGGGATCCGGATTCCCCCCTGGGTCAGTTTTTTGGAAGAAGACCACCCCATCCGTAAAAGCGTATTGGAAGACCTACATCAAGGGGCGTGTGACCTGAAAAAAATTCGTCAGACCGATTGTCTGATTGAACGGCTCCGGGAAAATCCCTACATTTGTGATGCGGACCTGGAAGGAATGGAATTAGGCAAGGGACGGGTCACGGTGAAAGCCGTCTTGCCCCAAGAACTTTTTTATCAGATTCTCAGTGAAACTACCGGCCTTACGGTGGAAAACGAAGGGGATTTGATTGCGGTCTTGTCCGAATTGGCACGGAGCAAACAACGGGTGGAAAAACTGTCCGCCGCCTTTACCGAGGCCAATTTGCGAGGATACGGCATCGTTACCCCGTCCATTGAGGAATTGTCCTTAGAAGAACCGGAAATTACCAAACAAGGAGGTCGGTACGGCGTACGTCTGAAAGCCTCCGCCCCCTCTTACCACATCATCAAAGCCACCATCGAAACCGAGGTTGCCCCCATTGTGGGAAGCGAAAAACAATCGGAAGACCTGGTAAAATATCTTTTGACCGAATTTGAGACCGACCCCCAGAAGATTTGGGACAGCAATATTTTCGGAAAATCCCTTCACGAATTGGTCAACGAAGGACTGCATACCAAATTGGGACACCTATCCGACGATTCCCGGCTAAAACTCCAAGAAACCTTAGAGAGAATTACCAACGAAGGAAGCGGCGGACTGATCTGTATTATCCTGTAACAACATTTTTCCCCGGAAGAAGCCCATCTTCCGGGGAATTTTCATCAAAAAAACACGAAAACCTCTTGCTTTTCTCTCCAAATTATGCTATAATGTGCCTATAACAGAATCGGCGTATACGCCTAAGAACAGGAGAAACGGTATGAAAGACGTAAAACTGTTTGCATTTGACCTGGACGGAACTCTGACGCAACACAAATCCCCCTTGGGAGAAGAAAACCGGGCGGTGCTGGAAAAACTTTCTAAGAAATATAAGCTTTTAATGGCCGGGGCGGGGCAATGCCGCCGCATCTTTGACCAGATGGGCCACTTCCCCATTGATATTATCGGGAACTACGGGATGCAGTACGCGAAATACAATCCCGAAACCAAAGATATCGAAATCGTCCGCAACGAATCCTTACCGGTAAAGGACAGAGACTCCGTGGAAGCCCGGGTCAACGCCCTGCGGGAAACCTATGGATATACGGAATACAAGGGCGACAGCGTAGAATATCACCCCTCCGGCTGCATTACCTTTGCGGTTTTGGGAACCAAAGCAGACATTGCAGACAAGCTGGCCTTTGACCCCGACCGGAGCAAACGCCGGAAATTTTACGACAAAGTGGTGGCCGATTTCCCCGAATACACCGTCTTTGTGGGAGGAAGTTCTTCCTTTGATATGGCGCCGAACCCCTACAACAAATACTATGCTTTGGACCTGTACTGCAAAGAAAACGGACTGACCCACGACAACGTAGTCTTCGTGGGAGACGACTACGGTCCGGGCGGAAACGACGAATCGGTCTACAAGTCCGATATTCCCTTCGTCAAAGTTGACGATTACACAAAATTGGGCGAATACCTGAAAGAATATTTAGAAGACTGAACATCAAAAAACACGCTGTGAAAACAGCGTGTTTTGTTTTTTATTCATTTGCGGGAACGTTTCCGGCGGCCGGAATCCTCTTTGAATTTCAGATCAGACAATTTGGAGTCGGAATCCTGCTTAAATTTCTGCAACATATCTTCGAAGGATGCAGGACCTTTTTGCTCCACCGGCGCAAAATCCGCCCGATAATCGGGGTGATAGGCCGGTTTCTGGGGACGAGGGGCACGCTCCGGACGAGGAGCAGCTTCTGGCTTGGGCATTGCTTGACGGATAGACAGGTTGACCCGCCCCTTTTCGTCAATACTGACCACTTTGACCTTCACCGTGTCCCCCACGGAAAGATGCTCGCTGATGTCGTTGACAAACCCGGTGGAAATCTCCGAAATATGCACAAGGCCGGAACCCTCTTCCAGTGCAACAAAGGCACCGAATTTTGCTATTCCGGTCACTTTTCCTTCTGTAATTGTTCCGATTTCAATGGCCATAAAAACGGACGGCACGGCACGGGAACGGCGTCGTGCCAGACTCCCTTCGTAAATTACTGTATTTTAATATCCCGTAATGTCCTGATAGACTTTTTCGTTGGGATAACCGTATCCAAGATTATCTTCCGCCTGGTTCCGGTAAAAGTCTTCCTGATTTTCTTCCGACAAAATATCTTCCAATTCGCCGTTGCGGAGCATTTGCTCCCGAATCTGCTGATTGACAGCATCGATTTCGGCATCTTTTTTGGCGATGTCAATCTTCTTGACCACAAAATTAGTCAAGCAGACGGCAAAAACCGCGATGAGGAAAATCTGAATCAATTGTTTAATTCTCTTGCGCAATGGTTTTCCCTGCTTTCGCTTTTCGTGTACGTTGTGACGGTTTGTGTTGTGTGTGTTTTGTGTGTTTCTCGCGTCTCTTTTTCCGAGGACGTTGGAGAAAAAAAGTTTTTATCCGGCGACAGATCCGGAGAATGAAAAATCCAAGGGTAAAACGTTCCGCCAACCCTCCCAACAAAAACGCCAGAAGAATGAATAGACGGACCGTCCCGTCGTTCACCTCAAAAATAAAAAGAAACGAGGCTACGGCGGCGGTAAGGAAGTAGAACAGGTCCTGAAACAAAAGCGAGACCGCGGAACAAGGGACGAATACGCGAAAAGCCCGGAGACAGTCGTAAGCGACCCCCAGGCACACGCCGAACAGCAGCGACCATAACAGTACAGAGAACTGCTGAACATTGGAAAGAACCATCCTCACCCGCCCCCTTACTTAAAAATACGGGCGAGGAAGGTTTCCCTATTTCGTCTTAATTTTGTGTACTCCAAACTGTCGACCGTTCCCTCAATATCGACCTCGCCGACGTCGAGAGAAAGGCGGCAAATGCGAAGAGATTTCCCCTTCACAATCAGGTCCCCCATACCGGTGACCATAGAAATACTCGTATCGTCAAAGCCGCAGACCTCCTCTACCCCGGATACGGAAAGGGAAGCACGGTTTTGAAGCATCAGACTTTGTGTATCGGCCATAAAACTCACTCCTTGTTAAAGGATATGAGTCCTTTGGTCATTCTATGACTCGATACATCGAATCGGCATCCGCCTTTTGAGAATGTTCCGTAATACGGACCACTTCGACCTTTAAGGGAGCGTTGCCGAGAGATATCTCAAGGATATCCCCAACCTTGACGTCGTGGGCAGGCTTGGCCACCTTGCCGTTGACAGAAACCCGGGAGGCGGAACACGCGTCGCTCGCCACAGTCCGGCGTTTGATCAGGCGGGAAACCTTCAGATATTTATCCAATCGCATTTCTTATTTTACAGCGTCTTTCAGAATGCGGCCGGCTTTGAAAACGGGAACTTTGGTAGCGGGAATTTTGATGGTTTCTTCGGGCTTCTGAGGATTACGGCCTTCTCTTTCGGCTCTTTCACGAACGTCAAAGTTGCCGAAGCCAACCAACTGAACTTTGTCACCGGCCTTCAAGGTTTCGGTAATGGTGTCCAGAACACATTCCAAATAAGCGGCAGCGTCCTTCTTGGAAACGTCCATTTTTTCTGCAACGACAGAAATCAGTTCAAACTTATTCATTTTCTTTTCTCCTTTAAGAAAAATATTATTTCAGTTCCCCTTTTCGGGAGTGAACTTACACAAAATAAACGGTCTCGCCCTACGCGGACAAAAACCCGGCTTTTTTCGCAGGACCGCAAGGAAAAACCGGGACTATAACTATTTTACACTATTTTCCGCGATTTTGCAAGAGTCTTGTTAAGATTTCTTGAAAATTTTCCGTATTTCACAAATTGAAACAAGTTTTACGGCTAAAATTAGTACAATATACACAACAATTCCTGCGGCGATTTGCGGAAACACCGCCCATCGGGTATTGGCAAAATCTCCCATTGCAAGAATCATCACTTTCACCGTCCCAAAACACCCGGCGGCGCAGACCAACGGTTTTAAGAAAACTTCCCGGAATTTGGGGGAATATCCCAAATATTTCCGGATAAATATCAGGTTCAAAATCAGCACCAACGGAAAGGAAACCAGGGTGGAAGCCGGGGCGCCGTAGATGTTCATTTGCGGAACAGAGACTAATAAAAACGTGGATATCGTTTTTGCCACGGAACCTACCGCCACGGAAATGACGGTCATATGGGCTTTCCCTACTGATTGGAGAATGGACGCCGTCACGTTGGTCATCCCCACAAAAATCAGGGCAAAGGAAAGAATTGAAAGTAACTCTCCCCCCATCGCCAGCTCTTCCGCAGGCCGGGCACCGTAAAACAGGCGGACCGCTCCGTCGGAAACGGCACTCAATCCAAACGCACATCCAAAAGAAAGAATGGCGGTATACTTCAACGCCTTATCCAGCATCGCCCGAATCCCCTGATAATCGTTACGGGCGTAAGCCATTGAGATGGACGGCACAAGGCTGGTCCCGATGGACGTAATCAAGAAAGATGGGAGATTATACAGAGGCTGCGCCATACTGCCGTAGCATCCCCAACGAAGGTTGGCTTGGGAAATGGAAAAATTCAGAATTTTCATTCGGTTGACCACGAAAAACGCGTCCAAAGCGTTCATCAGGTTGGAAGTTACCGAAGAAATCATAATCGGAAACGTCACCGAAAGAAAGTCTTTGGCAAGAATATTGCGGGGCGTAGCGGAATCTTCTTCCTTCGGTTCCGCAGAAAGACGGTAGGAATCCCCTCGAAGCAGATACCGTAACAGCATAAAGCAGGCAGAAATCACCGTTCCAAGGGTCACCCCTGCCATCGCTCCCCCCACCACAACGGCGGGTTGGTCCTGGTATCCGTTCAGGTATAAGAGCAAGGCAAAACCGTATCCGGCTACTAACTTCAAAACCGCCTCAATAACGTTAGAACAGGCGGTGGGAACCATATTGTTATGGCCTTGGAAAAACCCCCGAAAAATAGCAACGACCGTAATGAAGAACACGGCAGGCATAATAGCGACCACGCACCAATAGGCATCTTCCGAATTCATCAAAACGGCCAGCGGCCGGGCAAAAATCAACCCCAAAAGGGACAGGACTCCGCCAAACACTACAAAGATGGAGGCGGCAATCTTCAAAACGCCGGAAACGTCTTTGTATTTCTTTTTGGCAATGGAACGGGCGACCATCGTGGAAATTCCCGTAGGAATCCCGGCGGTGGCCAGGGCCAGCAAGAAATTATAGATGGAGTAAGCCGAACCGAAATACCCCATTGCTTCCGCCCCGACCAAATTGGTTAAGGGAATACGGAAGACGGCCCCGCACAGCTTGGACAAAAAGCCGGACAGGGACAATACCATCGCCCCTATCAAAAAGCCTTTCCGGGGCTGTTTTGCACCTTTGGTCATACAATTTCCTCAAAATATGCGGTAATAATCTTTTCCGTCTGAGTTACGGCAGATGCCAGAAACGTGGGAAAATCCACGTCGGAATGTTCGTTTGCATTGTCGGAAATCGCCCGCAGAACGCCGCAAGCAACACCCGACGCGGCACACACCTGCGCCACGGCCCCACCTTCCATTTCACAGGCAAGGGCACCGTAATGGTCCCGAATCCGGGAAGCGGTCTGTCCGTCTCCAACGAAACGGTCTGCGGTAGCAATCCGCCCGAACGACAGACGCTCTTCCGGCAGGACTTTACGGGCAGCAGAACACAACGCGGAAGAAATCGTTTCATCGCAAGGAACTACCATTCCGTCGTCTTCTCCAATGGCAGTCAAATCAAAATCGTACTGAATGGTATCCTTTCCGATGACCACGTCTCCGGTCACAATTCCGTTTCCCACACCGCCGGCAACCCCGACGTTAATAACGGCCTTCGGAGCGTACCGCAGAATGGCAGTCTGGGCACACAGGGCGGCATTCACCTTTCCCACACCGCACTTGACCACGACCACGGGATGTCCGCAGAGCAATCCGGCAGAGAAGGTCAGCCCTCCCACCGTTTCATCGGTCCGGTCGGCAAGCATCTTGCGAAAGCCTTCCGCCTCCGAATCCATCGCACAAATCAAAATATGGCTCAAAGTTCCTCCTTCAAAGCGGCAATGCTTTGTTTCAGGTCGTTGATTTGGTTATAAACGCTCTGCATTTCTTCCCCGATGGAAAGATTTCCTTCATCCATCGTGTCGCAGGCCATTTTCCCCAAACGGCGGTATTTCTGAGACAACTGTCCCTTACATTCCGCAATCTTCCATTTGATGCGGGCAATCTCCGCTAAATCACAAGCAGTCTGACCGGCTTTCCGCAGAACCTTTTTTCCCGTTATCACGGCGTTGTCAAAAATTTCGTTATTCATACAATCCTCCCGTCCGCAAAATCCGTCGAACGCTTTTCCCGTTTCAGGCGACGATTCGACCGGCTTCGCAGAAAAATTGAGTTATAATAAGTGCAGATGTTTTACTTCTCCGTTTCTTCCTTTTTGGCCGTCTGCCTTGCAGACGGTCCTTTTTTTGCGTCCGGACACAGTTCCTCGTACTTTTCCCGGATGCGCAAAAGGTCGGAATAAGCATCCCGTTTCAGAGATTCATTGCGAAGCAAAGCGGCGGGATGAAAGGTGGCTATCATCCAAAAGCCTTTTCGCTCATACCATACTCCGTGGGACCGCATAATGGAGAAGGAAGGGTCTATCAGCGTGGTTGCCGCAACCTTTCCGAGACAGACGATGATTTTCGGACGAATCATTTTGGTCTGCTCCCGTAAGTACGGAAGACAAGCTTGCCTCTCTTCCGGCAACGGATCCCGATTCCGAGGCGGGCGGCATTTGACGATATTGGCAATATAAGCGTTTTCCCCACGGCTGAAACCAATACAGGCCAACATCTTATCCAGCAATATCCCTGCCTTTCCCACAAAGGGTTCGCCCTTCAAATCCTCCTGCTCCCCCGGACCTTCTCCCACAAAGAGAATATCCGCCTCGGGATTCCCCACGCCAAACACAAGGTTGGTCCGGGTCTCCCCCAAGGGGCAACGATGACAGGATTCACAAGCAGCGCGAAGCGATTCCCAATCCGCCACAACCTTCCCCCTCTCGGTTCAAGATATGCATTTCCGTCCGGCGGTATGTCGGACGGAAACGTATGAAAATTCAAAGTGATAAACTATTATTATAATACGGGCACGTAACGGAAGTTGTTTTTCGTCCTTTCCCTCCGAAGGCGTACCGCGAGTACTCCGCAAAAAGAGAAAAGATTTTCCGTTTCCGTGGAGGAACTTATAAACGGAAGTTATTTTTCGTCCTTTCCCTCCGAAGACGTACCGCGAGTACTCCGCAAAAAAAGAAAAGATTTTCCGTTTCCGTGGAGGAACTTATAAACGGAAGTTATTTTTCGTTCTTTCCCTCCGAAGGCGTACCGCGAGTACTCCGAGGAGAGAAAGACGGAAAAGAACAACGTTTTAAGTTCCTCAGGCCCAGAACATTTCGCCTTTGCCCTCAAAAGTAATTGCGTTTTTCAGCACGGACATCGCCTTGCGCAGACCTTCCTTGGGAGACATCAGGGCGTCTTCGTGTTCAATGCTCATTACGTAGTCGTAGTCAATGGTACGCAGAGCGGAAACAATGTCTTTCCAATATTTTTCATCGTTGCCGTAGCCGACGGAACGGAAGCTCCAACCTCGGCCGGCAATATCGCCGTAATGTTTGGTATCCAGAACACCGTTGACCGAAACGTTGTATTGGTCAATCTTGGTATCCTTGGCGTGGAAGTGGAAGATGCAATCCTTCAATGCGAAAATAGCGCGGACGGGATCGATTCCCTGCCATACCAGGTGCGAGGGGTCAAAGTTTGCGCCGATTTCCGGGCCGACGGCTTCCCGAAGTTTCAACAGAGTTTCGGGATTGTAAACACAGAAGCCGGGATGCAATTCAAAGCAGATTTTATCCACACCGTGGGCACGGCAGAAGGCGGCTTCTTTCTTCCAGTAAGGAATCAGAACGTCGTTCCACTGATAATCGAGAACTTCCAGAAAATCGTCGGGCCAGGGGCAGGTCACCCAGTTGGGGTGCTTGGATTCGGGGCAATCCCCGGGACAGCCGGAGAAGGTGATAACCCGGTCTACGCCCATTTTTTCTGCCAAAAGGACGGCGTTTTCAAAGTCTTTATGAAATTTGTCTGCAATTTCTTTGTTGGGGTGCACGGGATTGCCGTGCGCGGAAAATGCGGAAATCTCCAAGCCGGATTCTTCCACGGTCTTTTTAAATTCCGCAAAAGCCGCTTCGTCATTCAGCAGGATTTCCGGGTCGCAATGCGCCTTTCCGGGGAATCCGCCACAACCGATTTCCACCATTTGTGCGCCTTCCGATTTCAGATACGCCAAAGCGTCTTTCAAAGGAAGGTCGCTGAGAAGAACTGCCAAAACACCTAATTTCATATTAAAGTACCTCCAAATTTAATTACGCGTTATATTCAGAAACGTCGATGGAACAGATGAAAATCTCTTCCAGCGGCTTATCATTGCCGTTTCGGGGCGCATTGCAGATGGCGTCCACCACGTCCATTCCGGCATACACCTGGCCAAACACAGTATGACGGAAATCCAGCCAAGGCGTCCCGCCCACCTCGGCGTACTCATTGGCGATGTCCTCGGGATATACCTGACGGACTTGCTGTATCATCCGGGGGTCTACCGAAGAAGCCTGCACGATAAAGAACTGACTTCCGTTGGTATTCGGGCCGCTGTTCGCCATCGAAAGAGCGCCGCGGAAATTAAACAGTTCCCGGGAAAATTCATCGGGGAACGACCGTCCCCAAATACTTTCGCCGCCCATTCCCGTTCCGGTGGGGTCGCCGCCCTGAATCATAAAATCGGGAATAACGCGGTGGAAAATAATTCCGTTATAGTAGCCGTTTTTCGCGTGGGTCAAGAAATTCTCCACAGTCTTGGGAGCCTGCTCGGGGAAAAATTTCACCGAAATATCACCTTTGGTGGTATGGATGCAGGCAATCGGCTGGCCCGCAACGGGCATCGAAGTCTGATGGTTCATATAAAACGCTCCTTAATAATAGAATTCACCGAGAAACTCGGAAAGATATGGCACAATCACGTGGGAATAGCAGAAAAACAGCACCCACAACAAGACCGAGAGGGCCAGAAATACCGCAGAAAGTAAAATCCCCACCCGCCGAAGATTTCCGAAGCGGGACGTTTTTCCCGCAGAAAGGCAAAGCAACAAGGCGGTAAGTTGCAAAGGAGAGGTGACCACGGTGCACACCCCCATCAGCGAAAGAATAAATCCGGCAAGGGCCATACGGTTTCGTTTGTTCTCGTCCATAGCGCACCTCACTTGTTTTCCAGAGACTGAATGTACTGTTTGAGATAATCAATCTGCGTGGACAGATAATCCCGATATTCGGAAACGGTCCACTGCTTTTCTTTCATTTCCGCCGCCGCGGCAATGCCGACGTAACGGTAATGAACGGTATTTCCATCGTGGCCGGTCTGTTCGGTCTTTCCCGCAGGATAGCTGAGGATATACCCGTACGTGTGCATCGTATCGTTTAGATATTCTTCAAAGGTTCTTCCGTCCGCTCCCAAGAGGGACATTTCTTTCTTGGAAAAATCCACCGCGAGCCCCAATTGATGCTCCGAGCAATTGACGGACCCCACTGAGGCGGCAGCCATCGTCCGGGCGGTCTCCGCGGGATACCCGGCGTTCATAAAGTCTTGCACCGCATCGTTGTAGACTTTCTGTTGCTGTTGTTGCGTGCGGTAGGCGGCGGTAACGGTGGCCGCGTATCCCGCCTTGTCGGCGGCGACAAAAAATTCGTTCATCTTCTCCCCGGCGGACTTTTCCATTTTCACGGTTTCCGACCCGGTCAAAAGCACCGTTTCCCCGACTTCAAATCCTTCGGGAAGGGGATGGGTTTCATCCACGAACATCAAATAGGGGGAGTCCAGAAGGGTTTGGAAATTATTCATCTTCGTCTGAACTTCACTGATAATGGAAGCCAGCTGCTGAGCGTCCGTAGTTTGCCCACCGGAGGTATCCTGAGTGGACGATTGGGGGCCTTGCACTTCCGGTTCTTCCGAAGAAAACCAAGTTCCGTTTCCCAAAAAACAAAAGGCAAACACCGCAAGGGTTATCACGGTCAACACCGTAAGCCAGATAAGAATCATCCGATTCTCCGTTATTCTCTGTTCGTCCATATTAAATCTCCTGCACGGCAAAAACGACCGCGGTATTATTGTACATAATTATTTATTATATCATAGCATATTCTCCGGCGTTTGTCAAGGCAAAAGAGAAGGTTCCCATACTTTTTTCCCATTTTTTGTCACCGGGATTTTCGCATCTCCCGAACGCTCCTTCCGAAATAGAGGCGAAACGACCGGCGAAATAGGCCTCGTCCCGAAATCCCACCGCAAGAGAAATCTCCCCCGCGGACAGATTGGTCGTGCGAACCAAACGGTACGCCTCCTCCATCCGACAACGGCGGACAAAGGAAGCAACACCCCAGTCTCCCCCTTCCGGAAACAAGCGGTACAATGCGGAGCGGCTCACCGAAAGCACCTGACAAAGCTCTTCCACCGACAGGTCTTCCGAAAGATGGGTCGGGACGTATTCCTCCAACCGACACAGCAATTCGTCCCGCCGAAGGACCGCCAAGGCTTGTAGGCGAATATAACCGGTACAGGTCTCCAAAATTTTTGCCGAGGCACGAATCTGACGGTCCGAGCGAATGGCAACGGTTTTGATGCCCGGGGGCGTGAGACAGTGAAAGGACTCACAGACGGCAGTCAATTCCCGGTCAACGCCGTTCGGTTACTGCCGCTTCCCACCTGTCCGAACATCAAATATCCGATAATTTTTCCGTTCTCATACAGAGGAGCGGCGGGCACGGCGATGCTGGTGGAAGTTGCAATAGGAATCTATCCGGATTTGCAGACCGCCGGCAAGTACTTCATCTGACCGGAGAAACACATTTTCCCGGGAGAGCAACGGGATTTGTATCAAACCATCTATGGGCCTTACCGTCGTCTGTACAAAGCAGTCCGCCCCTTAACAGAAGGAGATTGCAATGAAACAAAACGTACTGATTGCCCTTGAAATATTCAAAGGACGCTGATTTCCAAACCAAAACGGATTAAAAAAGAACACTCCCAACAGAATAAAATCTGCTGGGAGTGTTGATTTTATAGGATTTTTTTCGATTAGTGAATCACGCGAACGCGAACGACACCGTCGAGAGCCTTCATCGCATCCACGGTATGCTGAGAAACGTGGGTATTGGTATCGATGATGGTGTAAGCATAATTGCCCTTGCTCTTATTCAGCAGGTTTTCAATGTTGACCCCTTCGGCGGCCAGAAGCGTAGTCATCTGGGCAATCATATTCTGCTGATTGAGGTGATGCACGGCAATCCGCATCGCCCCGGCACGGGGACAGGAGCAGGCGGGGTAGTTGACGCTGTTCACAATATTCCCGTTTTCAATATAATCCACCAACTGCTTGGCGGCCATTACAGCACAGTTGTCTTCCGCTTCGGGCGTGGAAGCGCCCAGGTGGGGGATGCAAACGATATTTTCTTCCCCGATGAGAGCGTCGTTGGGGAAATCGGTAACGTAACGGGAAACCTTGCCGGACTTGGTGGCGGCGAGAATGGCGGCGTTGTCCACCAATTCACCCCGGGCGGCGTTGATAATCACGACTCCGTCCTTCATCTTGGCAATCATATCGTCGTTAATAAAGCCTTTGTTGTCCTTCAACAGAGGAACGTGCAAGGTGATATAATCGGAAGTCTTAATCAAGGTATCCAGATCGTTGACCCGCACTACGTGACGGGACATCGAAAGAGCGCTTTCCACCGACAGGTAGGGGTCGTAACCGACAACTTCCATCCCAAGCGCGATGGCAGCGTTGGCAACCCGTGCACCGATGGCGCCAAGCCCAATGATACCCAACGTCTTACCGGTGATTTCGGGGCCGACAAATTGGCTCTTTCCTTTTTCTACCAATTTGCCCACTTCATCCCCTTTGCCTTTCAGGGTCTTGACCCAATCCATCGATTCGGCAACCTTCCGAGAGCCGAGAAGGAGAGCGGCCATTACCAATTCCTTGACGGCGTTGGCGTTGGCACCGGGGGTATTAAAGACCACGACGCCCTGTTCCGCATACTTATCGCAGGGAATATTGTTCGTACCGGCACCGGCACGGGCTACGGCGATAACGTCAGCGGGCAGGTCGTATTCGTGCATATTGAAGGAACGAAGCATAATCCCCACGGGATTCTGAACGTCGCTTGCAACGGTATAAGTATCGTCGAACGCTACGTCAGCCTTCGGGCTGATGGCGTTGAGGGTAAGAATCTCTTTCATTGCTTACTTATTCTCCATTTCAAATTTCTTCATAAATTCGATGAGGGCTTTTACGCCGTCCACAGGCATCGAATTGTAGATAGAAGCCCGCATCCCGCCGACGAGACGGTGCCCCTTCAAGGAGACCAGACCGGAAGCAGCGGCTTCTTTTACAAATTTGGCATCCATTTCTTCGGAACCGGTGACGAAGGGAACGTTCATAATGGAACGGTCCTTCACGTCTACGGGGTTGGTGTAGAAGGAAGAGTTGTCAATGAAATCATAGAGAAGACCGGCTTTGTATTCGTTGATCTTCTGCATTTCGGCCACGCCGCCCATCTTTTTCAGCCAGCGGAACATCAGCATCGACATATAAATGCCGTAGCAGGGGGGCGTATTGTACAAACTGTTTTCCTTGGCCTGAACGGAATATTTCAGCATCGTGGGACAGAAGGGCAACGGTTCCTGATCATCCACCAAATCCTTGCGGACGACGACCAGCGTAACCCCGGCCGGGGCGATATTCTTCTGAGCGCCGGCATAAATCAGCCCGAACTTCGAAACGTCCACAGGTTCGCTCAAAATGTTGGAAGACATATCGGCAACCAGACAATCCACTTCGGGGAATTTGTTGTACTTCGTTCCGAAGATGGTGTTGTTGGACGTGATGTGAACGTAGTCGATGCCTTCCCGGAAGGCGATCTTATCCACGTCGGGAATGTAAGTAAAATTCTTGTCCTTGGAAGAGGCGGCGATTGCAGCATCACCGTAAATTGCAGCCTCTTTCTGGGCTTTCCCTGCAAAGTTACCGGTTACGATGTAATCGGCCTTTTTGTTCTTCATCAAGTTCAGAGGAACGGCGGCAAACTGTTGCGATGCACCGCCCTGAACGAACAGGACATAGTAATTTTCAGGGATATTCATCAATTCACGGAGCAATGACTGCGCTTCGTCGTTCACGGCCTGGAAGGGCTTTGAGCGGTGAGACATCTCCACGACGCTCATCCCGGTGCCGTTGTAATCCAGCATTTCTTTCTGGCATTGTTCCAGCACTTCGAGAGGAAGGGTAGAAGGTCCGGCTGCGAAGTTGTAAACTCTCATATCATTTCTCCTTTTCTGCCTTTCGGCAATCAATAATAGATAGATTATACACCCAAATGAAAGAATTTGCAAGTGTAATTGAAGAAAAGTAATAATTTTGTAAAAATTACGGGAATTATCCCTTTGTTTTATGAATATTTTCCATTCATTATTCATAAATTCAAAAAAAACACGACCGTTTTTTTTAAGACAGGAGCCAATATTCCACCGCAGTGAGAACCAGTAAAAATCCGAAATTAAACGCCGAGAAGGTCAGCATATAGTTCAGCGTATTCCCCGGAGCGTATTTTCGATACTTGCGGAAGGTAATCAGGCTTGCCAACGATGCGATAAGCGTCCCCGTCCCCCCCAGATTGACTCCCACAAGAAGGGGAGCGTAATCGGTGGTGAAATTGGACAGAAGCACGGCGGACGGCACGTTACTGATCATCTGACAGGACAAGACCGAAACCAGCAACGGCTCTCGTTCCATCAAACCGGACAAAACCGTACGAACCACGTCGATACGGGACAGGTTGCCGGCAAAAATAAAGAAGAACACGAAGGTAAACAGCAGACCGTAATCAACCTCCCGCAGAGCCTTACGGTCGGCAAAAAACAGAGCCAAAGGGACGATAATAAGACCGATCCAGTAAGGGAAAACGCGGAACACGATAGCCACGGAAAAGGCAAACAAAATCAAATAAAAGATGCTTCTTTTCCGCAACAGCGCCCCCTGGGTCTGCACCCGAAGAGTCAGAGGCTTTCCGGGAAAAAACACGCAACAAACGCCCAGCAATAAAATCGCCATTAAAAACGGAGGGAACATTATTTTCATAAATTCCCCGGTGGGAATGGAAAACCGGGAATACAGATATAAGTTCTGAGGATTCCCAAAGGGAGTCAACATTCCGCCCAGGTTCGCAGAAATATTCTGCAAAATAAAGACGACTGCCATATATTTTTTATTGTCCGTAGAAACCAGCATCGTATATCCTAAGGGTAAAAAGGTCAAAAGTGCCATATCGTTGGCTAGTACCATCGACCCTAAGAACGTAATTACCACCAAGGTAAACACCGCCATCCGCAAATTCCCTGTCAGCTTTACGAGACGTTCCGCGAGAATGGTAAAGAAGTGAATGTCCTGCAAGGCACAAATCACCGCCAACGTGCAAAACAGACAGGTCAGCGTGCGGAAATCAAAATATTGCAGATATTGGGCGTCCGGGGGAACTAAAATTGCGGAGACGAGCGCCAGCGCTCCCGCTAGACACAGCACCGGATTCCGGTAAAAAAAGCCCCAAACGGATTGAAAAATCTTCGGCAATTTCATAGTATGAAATACTCCCGTATATTAATACAGGAGTATTTTAGCACATTATTCGACCTTTGTCAATTGATTTAAGACAAATTTCATTCGATTTCTTTCCTTATTCTTCACTTTGAATTCAAATAGATTTCTTATAATTTTCAAATTTATATTGTATCATATAAAAAACGTATCATTCAAGGTGGTCCATAATGAGAGAAAACTATTATCAACCCTGTTTCCTACGGATTTCGGAAGAAATGCACAGCAAACGCAGAATCATTGCAGAAGAGGCTTTGGAGGAATCGAAATGAGCCGGAGATTTTTACAGAGCGCCTGCATCTTATTGGTATTTGCATTGGCGATCGGTGCCGTATTGTGGCTGGGCATCCGGGAAGGACAAACCGTTTCTCTCAAAACCCACGGAATCGAATTGGATGAAAAAGAGCCCTGGAACGATGTAGCTACAAAACCTCAACCGGAAGACGATACCATCGTTTACGTCACCGAACAGGGAACCAAATATCACGTCTCGAAAGACTGTTCTTCCTTAAAACGGTCCAAGACCGTAATAGGAACACCCCTCAAAACGGCAAAACGGAGCGGAAAAGACCCCTGTTCCCTCTGCTGCGAAACTGAATAAAAAAAATCAAACGGGGCGGAACCATCCGCCCCGGTATTCTTAAATTTGCATTTTGTGAACCGAATCTTATTAGTACACTGGACTGTACCTCTCGCTTTCAATTCGGGTCTGCCGGTTTTCCCGGACCATCGCACGACGGTGCGAAGATGAAACTACTTCATTGGTTTCAAGCCTCGTAATAAACGGGGTCTGTCTTGGGCAGGAATCACGGACCGATTGTCCGGACCCCCAACTCATTCAGTTTGCAGTTTCATAAATCGTTGAAGATTCATACTCCGTTTCCTAACTCCTTACGAAGAAGGGCGTGGGGTGAATATTTCAAGGGACGCTCCGCATTTTACGGATGCGACCCGTCTTACTTTTTAGCAATTTTCATATCTTTCGTTCTCCTTTCGGGAAAACGACCGGTTTTTCCTCGGACGAGATTTTCCTTTTAGGGATACCGTAACCCTTTGCTACGGCACCCGACTCAGATGTTTGGATTGCGCATCTTTCTGTTCTCCTTTCGGGGAACTTCGGGTCAGTCGTTTCGGGACACCGGGCACTTTGCCGCGGCAACCCAACTCAGATATTCGGACTTCTCATACTCCTCGTCTCCTTTTTGAAAGGCAACTCTCCCGGCTCCCGTGCGCCCCTTTGACGCTGTATTGAGGAGATCCTCTGACCGGGGTTCTCTTTCCTTGTGGCTTTATTATAGCATATTTCTCTTTCGCTGTCAAGTGGTTTTTTGCATTTTCTTATACTTTGTACACAATAATATTCAAGTTCTTTGATAATTTTGGTCGTTTTGCACAATAAATACCATAAAAAAGACTCCCTGCCGTCGGTGACCACAGGGAGTTTTTTTGGTTATAGAAGATTTTGAATTTCCCCGGAAAGGACGTCCGCCAAAGCCTGATACCCTTCCGCCGTAAAATGGACTCCGTCGACCTGAGCCAGGGAGACTGCGGGGGAATACAAGTCGATGACCGGACATCCGATCTTCTCCGCAACCGCTCTCGCAGAGGCGTTCCGCACCTTCACCCGCTCATTTCGTCCGGCATCGGCTACGGGAGTGGTCAACACCACGGCAACAGTACAGTTCAGTCGGGATTTCAGCGTCAAAAGAAAAGTTTCCAACAACCGAGGATATTCGCTGTCGTCGGTCAGATGCCATCCGTGAAGCCCGTTATTCACGATGAGAAGATCGGGTGTTTGAATCTGCCGAAAGAATAAGTCCAACGTGGGCAAAAGGTAGGAATTATCCAAGGCCTTAGACGAAGCCAAGGCATCGGTCAGAAAGGTCTCCCCTACCTTTTTCTGCATTTCCGGACGGATACCCCAAGAAATGGAATCTCCAATATAAAATACCCGTTTTGCCCGAACGTTCTCCGTATGTTCTATCCAGGTACGATCCCATTCGTAGGTCTCCAAAGGAACCGAACTGTCCTGTGTCTGATACGTGAAATCACTCATTGCAACACCCTCTTATTTTTTGTACAGCGGTCCGTAGGTCTGGCACGCCCGATAATCCTGACCTTCCTTGTCCATTCCGAAGGCGTTCCAGGCGGCAGGACGGAAGATGTCTTTTTCGGGAACGTTGTGCAGACAAACGGGGATGCGGAGCATCGAGCAAAGGGTAATCAAATCCGCACCGATGTGCCCGTAAGAGATGGCACCGTGGTTGGCACCCCAATTGTTCATTACGTCGTAAGCGGTGCAGAAGGGACTTCCTTCTTTTCCGTCACAACGGGGAGCAAACCAAGTACAGGGCCAAGTGGGATTGGTCCGTTCCATCAACGTATCGGAAACGTCGTCGGGCAAACGGACGGTCCACCCTTCCGCGATCTGCAACACGGGTCCCAATCCTTTGACCAGGTTGAGACGAATCATCGTGCAAGGCATTTCCGCCCGGGTGGTAAAGTGGCTGGAAAATCCGCCGCCACGGAAATTATCAAACCCGGCTTCGCACCATACGGTGGCGTCGGTCATCTTCTGAATATCTTCTTCGGTGACCTCCCACCATTTTTTCATAATGGCGTTGCCGTTTTCGTCTTTACATTCTCCGCAGGCGTCCAGACAGGCAGCCCCGGAATTCAACAGATGGATGATTCCGCCGTTTTCCTTCGCCTTTCCTTCCAGATCGTAGCCGGTAACCCGTTTGGTAGCTTCGGGAGACCAGAAGGTCCGCACGTCGGCAAAGATCTGCGCCCGGTGGGTCAGAAGCCGCATAAACAACATCCCAAGGCCGTTCAGCACGTCGTTTTCCGTTGCCAAAGTATAAGGCTCTCTGGCTCCTTGATAGTCGAAAGTGGAAGAAAGCAGGGCTTCCGGATAATCGCAGTTGGGCCAGTGGTCGGTCCATTGACGCTGTCCTTGAAATCCGCCCGCGATGGCGTTGTGTCCCACCATTTCTTCCTCGAATCCTTCGGGAAGATTGGGATTTCCGGCCATCAAATCCTTGATAATGCAATACATTTTAACGGTAAATTCCCATTGTTTTTCCTTTTGCTCGTCAGAGAATTTCACCGATTCCGGGTTGTCGTCCCGACCTTCTTTACAATGCTCTTTCGTCCAAGCGAGTGCTTTTTGGTATTCTTCCTCGTTGTAGATTCCTTCTTCCATCCGGCGAAGAATCTCCACTTCGTCTACGGATTCTACCCGCATCCCCAAATAAGACTCAACGAAATCCTGGTCCATAATCGAACCGCCGATGCCCATACACTGGGACCCAATCTGCAAATACGATTTCCCCCGCATTGTCGCCACGGCCACCGCAGCCCGGCCAAACCGCAACAACTTTTCTTTTACGTCTTCGGGGATTTCCGTAACCTGGTCCCGGTCCTGCACTTCGTGGCCGTAAATCCCGAAGGCGGGCAATCCCTTTTGAGCGTGGGAAGCTAAAACCGCGGCAAGATACACGGCACCCGGACGCTCCGTACCATTAAATCCCCAAACTCCTTTGATGGTGTTAGGGTCCATATCCATCGTTTCCGAACCGTAGCACCAACAAGGCGTGACCGAAAGAGTGATATCCACTCCGGCCTTTTTAAATTGGTCGGCACAGGCGGCGGCTTCGGGAACGCGGCCGATGGACGAATCGGCAACGATGACCTTCACCGGGTCTCCGTTGGAATAGAAAAGATTTTCTTCAAACAGTTTTTTTGCGGCGTTGGCAAGTCCCATTACCTGGTCTTCCAGACTCTCCCGCAGCTTCAACGGTCCCCGGCGGCCGTCCACGATGGGGCGGATGCCGATGACGGGATAAGAACCTACGTATCTGTTTTCTGCCATAACAAAATCCCTCCGAATATTATTTTCTGATTTTATTATACCTCTTGACAAAATTTTTGTCTTGTAGTATAATGGGAATAAAGTATAACAATATCCGGTTTTTGTGTTTCCTAAACCTTATTTTTACGGTTTTGGCCAAACTTTTTACGGAGAAAGAGGAGTTATGATTTTTCATTCCTGCCGAGAACAGACGTCCCATACCACCGACCGATTTCCAATGGCCTTTTATCCGGTGGACGAACAGCACCCTCGCTACCGAATGATTCACCATTGGCATCCGGAAACGGAACTTCTGGCGGTGCGACGGGGAAAACTCACCCTGTCCCTGGACGGAACGACGGTGGAAGTAAATGCGGGAACGCTGGTGCTGATTCCCCCGGGAACCATTCACAGTGCCCTTCCCCGGGAAAGTCGGTACGAATGTGTCACCTTCGACGGAAAAGCGTTGCTTTCTTTTTTGAAAAGCCCCGCATCGCAACGGGAAAAACAGGGTTTAAAAACACCTCAAACCGTTTCCTTATCGGGAGCGGTGGGACAAGAATTCGATCGTCTAACCGAGGCGTTGATGTCTGCAAAACCCGGGTTTGAAGCAGAAGCTTTGGGGGCGTTCTTTGGTCTGATTCATCAGTTGATGCAGACGCCGGAACACCAAAAGATTCCCCTTCCCCGGCGCAAAGAACGGCTGATTCCTTTTGAAAACGCCCTAATGTTTCTGCGGGACCATTACAAAGAACCCATTACCTTAAAAGACCTGGCAAACATTGCGGGGTTAAGCGAAAAATACTTTGGAGAATATTTTAAAAATATCACGGGAGAAACCCCCATTCAGTATCTGAACGAGTACCGTATCGAACAAGCGGCCGAGGCTCTGAACGACGGAGCCACATCCGTGACGGAAATCGCACTGGAATACGGATTTAACGACCTGAGCTATTTTATCAAGACCTTTCGCAGACATTACGGAAGTTCTCCCGGCGCCTACCGAAAACAACAAGAAAATTAAAAAGAAGTTCTGCTTTTCGCAGAACTTCTTTTCATTTGTTTTTCTTATAATTGCTTCACCGTGACCTGAGAAAGGACGGTCGTCACGTCTTCGGGCATCGGAGGTTTTGTTCCCGAAGTAAGGCACGCAGCCGTTCCAAAGGCGACGGCGGTACGCAGGCGTTCCGGAGCCGAATCATCGGCAACGGAGAGGAATCCGGCAATGGAGGAATCTCCGGCACCGATGGTGGAAAGCGCTTCCACCCGGGGAGGTACCGCAACGAAGGTTCCTTCCTTGCAGACCAACAACGCGCCTTGGGGCCCAAGGCTTATCATCACGTTGTCAATGCCTTTTTCATACAGTTCTTTTGCGGCAACCGCAACCTGTTCAAAGGTTTCCACTTCCCGTCCCAAATAGGCGGAGATCTCTTCCTGATTGGGTTTGATCAGCCACGGTTTCATTTCAATCAGATCCTCTAACGTAAAGGAGCGGGAATCAATAACGATCTTTGCACCCCGTCCGGACAGTTGACGGAGAAACTCCTTGACTGCACCCATCGAAATCCCCTTGGGATTCGACCCGGTAAAGGTAACGACAGTATCTTCCGTGATTTTATGGGAGATGGCATCAGCCACCCGGTCCAACAGGGTATCGTCCGCCGTAAAGCCGGAAAAGGAAATGCGGGTCTCGTCGTTATCGTCGCAGTGCAGGGTAATATTTTCCCGAATCGCTCCGGGAACCGAGACACAGCAAAGAGACATCCCATCCTGTTCCAAGGACTTGCGGAATCCTTCGCCGTTCTCTTCTCCCAGCACCACCACGGCAAGATTCTCCACGCCGTTGAAGGTCAACGCCCGGGAGATATTCACGCCCTTCCCTCCGGTCTCCCGGTCGGTGACCGAACAGAGATTTTCGTGAAACGGCACGAAGGAAGGAGTGTGACAATGCACGTCAATGGCAGGATTCAGAGTAAGGGTAATAATGTTCATAAAAAACTCCTTAGATTTTGGGAGCGTTGGCCAAAAGATACTCTTCCGCCTCGGCACACCACAAACCGTCGTTGCGTTTTACAATCGCGGCCAATTCCTTGTACATCGGGTCTTTCTCCGCCCATTGGTCCAATTCGTCGATGGCAATCAAGGGGAGGTCCAGATGGGTATAACAGACCTTTTTCGCCCCGCTGGGTTTTTCCATTGCCATCAGAGTGTCGATGACCGCGTTCAGACCGCAGATATGGGAAACCAACGTTCCGGGATTGATTTTATTCTGTTCAATCAACCCAATCACGTCAATCATATCCTGAGGGATGCTTCCCGCCGTTCCGACCACGTGAATGCCGTCATAGTGAACACGGTACAGGTTCAAAGACCCCTGCATATCGTGAACCGGAGGACCGGCGAAGAAATTGACGCAACCGTCTTCTCGGCAAATCTTTTCCGCCATCGTAAACAACGCCGGAACGGGAACCATTACGAACACGTCGTCAAATCCACCGTCAGAAATCTTCAACAACTCTTCCGCGGGGTCTTCCAACCCGGAAGTATTCATATAAATCAGTTCCGTGCCGCGCTTAGCCGCTTCTTCGGGAGTACATTTGCTCCGGGCATAGTCCAGGCGTTCTTCGCTCAGGTCGGTAACCACGATTTGAGAGACCCCGGCATAACCGGACGCCAGATCCACCGCCCCAAGTCCCATCGGGCCGGCGCCGCCGAGAATGGCGATTTTTCCTCCGACCTTCGCTCCGTCGGTGCGGACGTAGTTGGTATAATCGGTATGATAAAAGCCCAGATATCCCCGGAAAACGCAGGCCAGGGATTCCACCAAAGAACCTTTAAAGAAGGCGTCTCCGTCGTAGGGGATCATACAATTCCGTTCCAGAACGATCTTGGGAACCACGGCATAGGTCGCAGACCCGCCGATATATTGATAGGAATAACCGGGGTCGTAGCCGGTGTCCAATTTCAAAGCAGGCTGAATGACAATCTTCTGTCCCACCTTCCACCGGTCGGTCAGGTCCGAACCCACTTCGATGATCTCCCCGGCCATTTCGTGACCGATGATGATGGGCTTTTCGGCAATATCCGGGGGAACCCGTTTGTGCATCGTACCCTGCTTGACCGCTTTATACGTAGAAGCGCACAGGGAATCGGAAACCACTTTCAACAGCACTTCATCGGGTTGGATTTCCGGCAATTCAAATTCTTCCAGACGCAGGTCCATTGCCCCGTAAAGGCGTACGGCTTTCGTTTTCATAAAAAACACTCCTTGATTGATTGACAAATTTGAAAGACTGTGCTATACTTATATTAAAGCATAAGCGGGAGTAAAAGTCAACTCCCGCCGTAAAAGTTTATAAATAATCACGAATTGCTCACAAATAATCAAGCCCGATCACCGGTCTTGAATCAGAGCGTAAATGGCAGAAAGGACCTTTTTTTGCCGCGCTTCGTAGGTCGGTTGATCGTGGAGTCTTTCCACGTTCCAGGTCCGTTCCGACAAAGCACACAAATTTTCCACCACCCGGCTGATCTCCTGTTCGTAGGTACATTCCCAAGCCGACAGCTGTGCCCCCAGCACGTCTTCGGTGGGAGGTACGTGAATCCGGTTCAGCATCGCATAGGATTTGGGCCACCAGTGCTGCCATTCATACACGTTCCAATCCATAATTTCCTTAACACCCCAACGGTGGGTGGTGCTGGAAACGATATACAAGGGCTGCCAAGTACCGTTGATGATCTTAAAGCCGTGCTTCAAAATATCGGGAGCCAGCATATAATGGCTTTCCCAGGCGATAACGATAGTCTCTTTGGGGATGTAGTGAACGCCTTTTTCCGGGAATCCTTCCCAAACGATGGGCGTTCTGCCCAAATCCAGAACCATTCTTGCCACACGTCCTACGATTTCACTGTACAGTTCGTGGGAATCGGCAATTCCGTGTTCTTTCCGGTACGCGATGCAATCGGGACAGGAATCCCACACCACATACGCCGCCTCGTCTCCCCCGATGTGGATATAAGGAGAATTCGGGAACAGGTCACACATTTCCGCAATCAAGGTGCGAATCCCATCCTCACATTCCTTTCGGCCGGGGCAGATAACGCTGTCCGCGTCCATCATCCCAACTTCGGTCTCAAAGCCTCCGGCTTCTCCTTCTACCCGGTTGGCAAACACCTCGGGATAAGTGCGGGTCAACGACGTGGCGTGGCCGGGAGTCTCAAATTCGGGAATCAGCACGACTCCCCGAGCCAGGGCATATTCGTTCAGAACAGCAATTTCCTCTTCCGTATATTGTTCCATTCCGCCGCCAATCAGGGGAAAAGCCTTGGAAGGAAGGGTATACCGCTGCACGTCAATGAAGTGAAGGTGCAAATATTTTACCTTCAAAAAATAACAAACGTCCACATATTTCAAAACCGTCCGCATCGGATGCCATTTCCGGGCAAGGTCCACCATCAAAGCCCGGTATTCTTTGTCGGGCCGGTCTTCTATACGAACCTTGGGACAAGCAAATCCCTCGGGACGCCGTTCGATGCACTGCAACGCCGTAGCGGAAGCATTACAAATTCCGTGAACCCCGGACGCGGAAAGAATCAAACCTTCTTCGCAAGCCTCTAAAACGTAAGCATCTTCGGGCAAAGACGGGTCTTTACGCAAAACAATACCACCCGTAGCCCGGGTCACCGTTTTTCCGGTCAATACCTGCAAAGAATGGCAAAGAGCCTCTGCTTGACGGGAAAACCCATCGTCCGCGGAAATCACACAGGGAAAGATAATCGTCCCTTCTTCCGTAAGAACTTTTTTGGGGGTAGGTAAAATCGTATTCAGCATAACATCCTCCGGTTTTATATGATGTACCCTTATTAAATCACAAAATTTCCAAAATGTCAATACGCTTTTTGAAAGAGAAAGGAGTTTTTTATGCTCATTGAGGAACGCCATCGCAGAATTTTGGAAGAATTAAAACAATCCCCCCAAACCAACGTGGCCCGTTTGGCAAAACTACTGTTTGTCAGCGAACCCACCGTCCGCCGGGATTTAACGGAATTGGAGCGGAGAGGCTTTATCACGAAGAAATACGGAGGTGCCATTCTGACCCAAG
Organism: Eubacteriales bacterium; assembly: GCA_045542115.1. Taxonomy (GTDB): domain Bacteria; phylum Bacillota; class Clostridia; order Oscillospirales; family UBA644; genus RGIG995. Next base: position 51,049 of record JAZQKK010000001.1, on the reverse strand, counting down.
GAGCGGCCGACCGGGAAATCCCCTTTTTGCTGCGGGAAAACGAGAAATCTTCCGTAAAAGTCGAAATCGGAAAAAAAGCCGCCTCGATGGTGCAAGACGGAATGGTTATTATGTTAGACGGGTCCACCAGCGCGTATCACTTGGTTCCGTATCTTGCAAAATACAAGGATCTAATCGTAATCACAAGCGGAGCAAAAACCGCCGTGGCCTTGGCGGAGGCAAACATCCGAACCTTCTGCACCGGGGGACAGATGCGGATTCACTCCTTTTCCTACGTGGGGGATCTGGCGGCGGATTTTATCCGGAACATCAATGCGGACATCCTGTTCTTCTCCTGTCACGGACTTTCCGACGACGGGCTGATGACCGACCGGGCGGTGGAAGAGTCCGACCTGAGAAAAGTGATGTTTTCGGTGTGTAAAAAGAAGATCCTCCTCTGCGATTCCGGGAAATTTGGCAAGACCTATTTCTACAATATGGGCTCGGTAGAAGACATTGACGGAATCGTCTCCGACCGACCTCTCCCGGAGTCAATTCAGGCAAAACTAACCCCCACAATACCGTAAATAGACGCCTTACCAAACCGTAACGGAATGACACAACGGGATAGAGCAAAATCAAGCTCTACCCCGTTTTTTTCGCATTTTAAGGGGATTTCACAAAAAGTTTTATACCATTTCGGTTTATTTTCACACATTTTGAGAAAAAGTGTGCTATAATAGACCCAACGCAGGAATGCAGATTTCCTGCATTCACTGCATCGACACATTACATCACAAAAAATCACACAACAGGAGTGTCCGCTATGCAGTACCAAAAGATCAGAGATCTTCGGGAAGACCACGATCTCACACAAACAGACATCGCCCAGATCCTCAGCTGTTCTCAGGTTTGCTACTCTCGTTACGAGTTGGGCTCCAGAGACATCCCCACCGACGTGCTGATTCGCCTGTCGAATTTCTATAACGTTTCGGTGGACTACCTGCTCGGTCAGAGTGAGAATCCCAAAAGACGATGAAACGACAAAGACCTGCAGTTGCGTTCTGCAGGTCTCTTGTTTTAAAGGAGAACCACAATGAAAAACACCACACTCTGCTACATTTACCGGGACGATGAAATCTTGCTTCTCCACCGGGTCAAGAAAAAGAACGACCTGAACGAAGGAATGTGGATTGGGATCGGCGGCCATTTTGAAGAAAACGAATCCCCGGAAGAATGCGTTTTGCGGGAAGTAAAGGAAGAAACGGGATTGACCCTGACAAAGTATCGGTATCGAGGCATCGTCACCTTCGTTTCCGACCGATACGAGGGAGAATATATGCACCTGTTCACCGGCCACGAAACGGAAGGAACCTTGACCGACTGTACCGAAGGAGACCTGCAATGGGTCAAAAAATCCCGCTTCGACACCTTGCCTCAATGGGAGGGAGATAAAATTTTTCTTCGCCTCTTAGACGAAAACGCCCCCTTCTTCTCCTTGAAATTGGAATACGAAGGAAGTATCTTAAAACGGGCAGTTTTGAACGGAAGAGAATTATAAACACAAAAAAGATGCAGAATAAAATTCTGCATCTTTCCTTTTATAAAGGTTTTTTCTGTATTTTTGCATATCGTCTGGGATAACCTTCCGGTGTGGGCGACGTTTTTTCAAAAATCAGCAAGATCCGTTTTAAAGCCTCTTCGGGAATACCGTGGGACGGGTCTACCAAAGAAAACTCCCGAACTTCCCGAATCTCCGCTCCCAAAAGCCCGGCAGCAGACTTCGCCTGTTCCAACTCGTCTCTCCCTCCGGCAGCCTTCAAAGCACAAAATCGTCCTCCCAGCGCCACCAGAGGCAAACACAATTCACATAAAATATTCAGTGGCGCAACGGCACGGGCCGTAACAAAATCGAAGGTCTCCCGATAGTCTTTTGCAACACCCATCTCCTCGGCCCGGGCAGTCAGGACCGAAACCCCGGACAACCCCAACAACTTGGCCGTTTCTCCCACGTATCGCATCCGCTTTTCGGTGGAATCCACGGCGAGAATGTTCAAATCGGGGCGCAAAATTCCCAATGGGAGAGTGGGGAATCCGGCTCCGGCCCCCACGTCACAAACCGAACTTCCTTGGGCGGGAAGGTCCGCCAAAAAAGCACAGTCAACGTAGTGCTTCACGGCAATCTGCTCCGGGGCGGTAACCGCGGTCAGATTCATATATTCATTGACCCGAAGCATCTGATCGGTCAACCGAGAAAACTGCACTTGCTGTTGGGCTGACAAGGAAAGCCCATTGGCAGAAAAAACCGCTTGCAGATCCATTGACGTTACCCCTTTCTTGTTCTTGTTTTTATTGGATTCAGTATACCATATCAAGGAAATTTTGTCAAGGATTCCCGTTAAAATCGTAATTTTTTTCAAAACCCGACAAAAGGAATTGACATTTCTTTTTCTCGGTGTTATAATAGAACTACTCTATCGTCTGGGAGACACGGATATGAAATCTAACGGTTTGTGGAAAGGAATATTGGGCGCATTGCTCCTGCTGGTCTTAGCAGCAGGGTCCATCTATCTTGCCTGGTTCATCAGCAACCCGACGCCCCCAGAACAACCTTTGGATTCCAACGTTTCCACACCACAGACCCAGACCCAAACCAAGACCGAATTCCTACCTTCCACTTCTTCTGACGTAACCGACCCGGAAGAATCGGAAGTTACACTCTCTGCATCGGAACCCGAATCCCAAACCGAAACGCAAACTGAAACGCACACCGAAACGCAAACTGAAACGCAAACGCCCCTTCCCACCGATACCGGAGAATCTTCCAAAAATACCGAGACGGTGCAAGAGGTTCCCCTCGACGAAATTCTGGGACAAATCACTCCGCCCCCGGACGGAACGCCCCGCAAAATTGCATTTACCTTTGACGACGGCCCCTATACCCCCGTCACCCAGGGGATTGCCGACGAATTTGCCAAATACGGCGGACGGTGCACCTTCTTTGTGATTGGCAATCGCATCCGCGGAGACTGGCAAACGACGATGAAGTACGCTTCGGATTTGGGGCACGAAATTGCCATCCACGGATATACCCACAAAGTCTATTACAACAAGTGCGACGAAGCCACCTATCAATACGAAGTCCAGACCACCGCATCTTTGATTGAGAGCGTCACCGGAAAAGCCCCCGTATTGATGAGACCCCCGGGCGGGAGCATTACCAACACCCGGGTCGCAGCCTCTCCCTATTCGATTATTTTGTGGAACGTGGATACGCAAGACTGGAAATATTCCGCAAGAAATCAAACTAACGTGGACCGGATCGCCCGGAACATTCTGACCTCGGTCACCCCGGGAGACGTCGTTTTGATGCACGACCTCTATTACAACTCCCTGGACGCCATCAAGTTGGTTCTTCCCCTTTTGGCAGAACAGGGGTACGAATTCGTCACCGTCTCGGAACTCCTCGGCGAACAACGACAAGCCGGCAAGAAATACAGCAAAGCGTATTAACTCAATACAAAAAAGCACTTATGAAACCCGATTTTTCGGTTGCCATAAGTGCTTTTTTTTCTTATTTTTTCTATTTCAGATCTCTGCGGCGGAATTTCCATATTCCGTGTCCCAAAAGCCCCGCCGTGCCGACCAGCGGCGGAAGGGTATAATATAACGCGTCGGAGACGGTATACGTCTTGCCAAGTCCGATGGCAGACGCGGAATTAAATACGTTGATTCGCTGGAAAAACTCCAAAATATCAACCACGCTTTCCATTCCCGGCTCCATCCCCAAAATCAGGACTACCACCTGCAGGATACTGGCAATGGTAATACACCCGAAGACGGTTGCAATATACGTCACGATCACAAGCCCGACGTTTTTCATCACCCCACACAACCAACTGATAAACGCGGAAATAAACACGTAGACCAAAAATTCAAAGAGAAGCGATTCCAAAAAATACCACACGTCCGCCGCCACAAAGTCCCCTGCCTGATAGTCAAAAAACGGGAGGCTGATTCCGAATGTCAGAAGCGCGTGAGCAAGCACGACGCCGAATAAGGCCGCGGTACAAACCAAAAAGAGGGACAAAAGAATGGACGTGCGGGAATGTCCGCTGATGATCTTATTCCGCACGGTGCCAAAGCTAAAATCCTTACAAAGAATGATGCCGATCAGCAACGGCGCAATCAGCCCCAGATTATTCCCGAGAGAAAAGGCGCTGAAAAACTGTCCCTTCGCCGTCACGTATCCGGCAAGGATCTCCTGGGATATCTCGTCCATTTCTCCGGTCGCGCCCAGCAAGACCGCGTACAAAAGAGGCGTTATCACCGAAAAGACTGCCGCTAAAATACAAACCACGAGGAACAGCTTATCCTGAAAAAGCCGTTTGAAATCCGATTTAATCATTCTTTTCATAGCTGTTTTCCTCCGATGGTTTTCAGATAATAATCCTCAAAGGTAGACTCGTGACAGTTCACACTCACGACACGGATTCCCGAACCGATAATCGCAGCCAATATCGAATTCAAATCGATTTCACCCACAAGCCGCACTCCTCCGGGAAGATAGGAAAACGCATCCTTGGGCAGCAATCCTTCCAGTAGTGTTTCCAACTCCTCGGGACGGTCTACCGTAATCTCGGTGGTTTTCGCCATTTCAACTTGAAGCTGAGCGGCGGTAATTTCTTTGACAATACGGCCCTTGGAAATAATTCCGTATTTCGTTGCAACCAGCGAAAGTTCACTCAGAATATGGGAAGAAATCAGGAACGTAATCTTCTGTTCCCGATTCAGTTTCAAAATCAGTTCCCGAATCTCTACGATACCGGCAGGGTCCAATCCGTTCATCGGCTCGTCCAAGATTAAAAATTCCGGATCTCCCAGCAAGGCCATTGCAATTCCCAACCGTTGACGCATCCCCAAAGAGAAATTGCTTACGTGCTTTTTCTCCTTCAAGAGAGCCCCAAGTCCCACGGCACCGAGGACCTGTGGAATTTTTTCATCACCGGAAATCCCCAAAATCATACATTGCATTTTAAGATTATCGTACGCCGACATATTTAAATAGATGGAGGGGCTTTCCACAACCGCGCTCACCCTCCGCCGGGCAGATTGGATTTTTTCAGAATCGTGCCGAACACCAAACAATTCAAAGCTGCCGGAATGGGGGAAAATCAAACCGGTAACCAAGCGGATAACGGTGGTCTTTCCGGAGCCGTTTTCGCCTACAAACCCGTAGATATCGCCGCGGCAGATCGTCATATCCGCATCCTTAACCGCAAAATGCTTTTTGTATTTTTTAGACAGGCCAAAGGTTCGCAATACGTAATCCATAGATTTCATCCTTTCCGCCATTCCCGATTCTCCCGGAACGGCTCCGTAAAAGGGAGATATTTTGACTAAACCATCAATGCATTATAACTTATTATAACATAGATTCCTTTGTATGTCAACCTTATTCCCGAACCCGTTCAAGTCCCTTGCTATTGCATTTCCCATATAAAACAAAAAAAAGAACGGACACCGTCTGTTCTTTTTTTGGTGCGGTCGGGGGGACTTGACCGTCTCTGCGGAGACGGCGGGCTTCGGTTCTAACAGTCCACAGGACTGTTATTCATTCCCGAACCCGTTCAAGTCCCTTGCTATTGCATTTCCCATATAAAACAAAAAAAAGAACGGACACCGTCTGTTCTTTTTTTGGTGCGGTCGGGGGGACTTGAACCCCCACGAGTCTCCTCACTACCACCTCAAAGTAGCGTGTCTGCCGATTCCACCACGACCGCATATCAAATTTTAACGCCTATATATTATAGCAACTTTGCAGACGTTTGTCAAGAGGTAAATTTGAAAAAAAACGGAAATAATAAAATTTTTCCTGGGGTTTTTCGGTTTTTTTCGGGGAATACTAAGGTCAAATACGATAAAGGAGAAAAAACGATGTTGATGTTAAATCGAAAAAAACATTCCGGGGCATCCATTGGCGTTGCCTTAGCAGTCCTTGCTGCCGCTCACATTGCCGCCGGGGTCATTTTGTGTAAAAACAATTGTCATCACCCATCCACTTTACCCCAAATTGCAAAACGGGCAAAGCGGACGGTGGTCGGTCTGGTTCGTGAATTTTTATAAGGACGGAGAAACAGCGTTATGATAGAACAGGATACGATAAAATTACTTCGGGAATGTGATGCGGGGGTCAAGATGGGAGTTTCTTCCATTGACGACGTTCTGGACTACGTTTCCAGTCGGGAATTGAAAGAATATCTGACCAAATGTAAAAACGAGCACATCAAATTGAATGACGAGATTCAAGGGGCGTTGGAGCGTTTTCACGATGACGGCAAAGACCCAAACCCCATCGCCAAGGGGATGTCGTGGATTAAGACCAACGTCAAACTTTCGGTCAACGAATCGGACGAGACCATCGCGGATTTGATGACCGACGGATGCAATATGGGAGTCAAGTCCCTGAACAAATATCTGAACGAATACGAAGCAGCGGACGAACACGCCAAGGATATCACCAAGCGGCTCATCAATCTGGAAGAAAAGCTGGCGGTGGATATTCGGCAATATCTGTGACATTTTGCCCATTGCAATGCAATGGGCACCTCTTTTATGTCCAAAAAAGATAAATTTCTGTCTATTTTTATATTGTTTCTTTCGAGTGATTTTGTTATAATAAAAAAAAATTTCATAAGGGGAATGCACTATGAATATTTATGATATGCATATCCATATTTTTTCCCGGACAAACTGCGAAAACAAGCCGGATCCTTCCGGATTGATCACAAAGATGGAGGCCGGCGGGGTGTACGGCGGATGCCTGTTCTCAAATTATCCGGAGCCCTCCAAATCCACGGGAACTTGCTTTGAAGCTCGGATGGAAGAACTGATGAAATGGACCGAAGGATATAAGAATCGCCTTTTCCCCATTCTTTGGATCCATCCCGATGAAAAAAACATCCTCGAAAATATGGAAACCGCCGTTAAACAAGGCGTGATGGGCTTTAAGATCATTTGCAACAATTTCTACGTTTACGAAGAAAAATGTATGGAGTTGCTTCGAAAGAGCGCAGAAATGAACAAGCCCGTTATTTTCCATAGCGGGATTCTTTGGGACAATCAGGCCGCATCGAACTACAACCGTCCCCTGAATTGGGAGCATCTGTTACAAATTCGGGGACTGCGGTTCTCGATGGGACATTGTTCCTGGCCCTGGGTTGACGAATGTATGGCACTGTACGGAGAGTTCCAGAACTCACCCATACACAAGGACGGGGCAGAAATGTTCCTGGACATCACTCCGGGAACCCCCAAGCTTTACCGAAAGGACCTGCTGACCAAGCTCTATAAGATTGGTTACAAAACTTCCGGGAACATCCTCTACGGCACCGACGCCATCGCAGACAAATACGACTCCGAAACCGTCAAAAGATGGCGGATTATGGACGGAGAATTTCTGGATGAGCTGGAAGTCGGAAAAGAAGAGCGGAAACTGATGTATCAGGATAATCTGATGCGTTTTCTGGGAATCGACGGAAACTAAGAAGGAAGACAGCGGCGATATATCAGGACCCATTCGGCGTAAAAGCCATAAAGTAGACCTACACGTATAACGCACCTTCAATTCCGACGAATCGGCAAAAGACATCGCAAAACGGCTAGCAATCTGAAAGAAAAGCCTGCGATGGACATTCGGCAATATCTATAACGTATTGAAGACCTGTTTTCGGACAGGTCTTCTTTTATCTAAAAAAATTAAAAAAATGTCTTTTTTTCTCTTGATTTTTTGATTCGGATAGGCTATAATGGAGATATCAATAAAAAGGAGTGCCGACAATGAAGATTTACGATATGCATATCCATATTTATTCCCGGACGAAATTCGTGGATAAGCCGGACCCACACCTTCTGATCTCCAATATGGAGGATGCCGGTGTTTACGGCGGATGTGTTTTCTCGAATCCTCCAAAGGAAGAACATCCCACCCAAGGGACTGCCTTCGACGTGCGGCTGAAAGAACTGCTACAATGGACAGAGGGGTACCCCGACCGCCTCTTCCCCATTCTGTGGATTCATCCCGACGAAGAAAACATTCTGGAAAAGATGGAAAAAGCCGCCGAAAAGGGGGTTATGGGATTTAAGATCATCTGCAATAATTTTTACGTATACGAAGAAAAATGTATGACCCTGCTGCGGAAGAGCGCCGAAATGAACAAGCCTGTGCTGTTCCATTCCGGGATCCTGTTTGACAATCAGGTGGCATCAAAATACAACCGTCCCCTGTTTTGGGAAGAGCTTCTGACGGTAAAAAATCTGAAATTTTCTATGGGTCATTGCGGATGGCCCTGGACGGACGAATGTCTGGCTCTGTACGGGGAATTCAAATTTGCCCCCGTGCTGCCCAAAGAAGAGGCGCCCGAAATGTTCCTGGATCTGACTCCCGGTCCCCAGGAACCCTACCGCAAGGACCTTTTGACAAAGATCTACGGTATGACGAGCTGGAAGTTCGACGACCATCTGATGTTCGGCACCGACTGCTCCGCAGACCATTATAATCCCAATTATGCGAAAAAGTGGCTGGATCTGGACGGAGAAGCCCTGGACAGCCTGAACGTCAGCGAAGAATCCCGCCAAAAGATCTATCAGGATAATCTGATTCGGTTCTTGGGCATTGACTCCTCGGCGAAAAAACGGTGACGATGCCGGAAACGATGCCTTGGACATAAAAAACAGAAAAGAAGGTTGTTACAATGATATTGGATATGTTCGGAACCAAACGGTATAAAGTAGGGTTACATATTCACACCAAAAACTCCGACGGAACGGTCACTCCCGAAGATGCGGCCCGGATTTACAAAGAGGCCGGGTTTGACGTAATCGCCCTAACCGACCATTGGTTTTACGGAGAAGAGCAAACTCTTTCGGGAATCAAGATTCTGTCGGGCTGCGAATACAATATGGGAGCGTCGGACACGTCGGTAGACGTGATGCACATCGTAGGGGTTGGGATGGAATACGACCCCAAAATCGACAAGGCCACCGCCACCCGTCAAGACGTCATCGACGGGATTCGCAACGCGGGGGGATTGGCCATTCTTGCCCATCCCGCCTGGTCGCTGAACACCCCGCAACACGCCAAAGAATTGAACGGATTCGGAGCGATGGAGATTTATAATTCCGTCTCCGATGCCGGACAAAGCAGCCGGCCCTACTCCGGATATTTTACCGACCTGTTGGCCAACGAAGGGATTACGTATCCTCAGATTGCCACCGACGATGCCCACTATTACAACGGAAGCGATGAAACGTTGTCTTATATTATGGTAGCATCCGAAGACGACAGCCGCCAGGCCATTCTCCGGGCGGTGGAGGAAGGGAATTTTTACGCCACCCAAGGTCCGGAATTACACCTTCGCCGGGAAGGGGATAACATTATTGTAAATTGTTCCCCCTGTGTCCGGATTTCGATGTTCTCCAACGCCGCCTGGGCACCGCATCGGGTCAATCGGGGGGAAGGGCTGACCGAATGGGTCTACCCGCTACACAAATGCGACAAATGGGTTCGTGGGGAAGTCATCGACGCCGAAGGAAAACAGGCTTGGAGCAACGTTCTGTTTGTGGACCGATAAAATTTCATACCCCCTTGACAAACGAAAAAAAATGTGTTATTATATAGGATATAACGGCATTGACGGAGAGAGTAGCCTGTCGGAACATTCAGAGAGAAGAACGTTTGCTGTGAGTTCTTTATGGGAAGACAACGTGAAGACCACTCCCGAGCCGCACCGCCCAACGGAAGACAAGTAAGCGGTGCCGTATCCCGGCGTCAACGGGGAATTGAGTGAAATTTAAGGTGGAACCGTGCATTTACGCACCCTTAAAGCAATGCTTTAAGGGTGCTTTTTATTTTTGGAAGTATCACCGAAAGGAAGAGGAATATGAAAATTCTGTACAACGACGGACACGTTGCCGAATGTCCCGAAGAAGAACAGCTCCACGTCATTCGCCACACCGCCGCCCACATTATGGCACAGGCCATTCAGCGGCTTTGGCCCCACGCGGATTTCGCTTACGGACCGGCAACCGAACGGGGATTCTATTATGACGTAGACTTGGGAGACGTGAAACTCACGGAAGAAGACCTTCCCAAGATCGAAGCGGAAATGAAGAAGATCACCAAGGAAAATCTGCCCATCAAGACCTTCTCCCTTTCCCGGGAAGAAGCGGTCAAGTTGATGCAGGAACGGGGCGAAAAATACAAGGAAGAACACATCGGCGACCTTCCCGAAGACGCCACCATCTCCTTCTATCAGCAAGGGGATTATATCGATATGTGCGTCGGACCTCACCTGACCTATACCAAGGGCGTGAAGGCCTTTAAACTGACCCAGCAATCCGGTGCTTATTGGAAGGGCGACAAGAACAATAAAATGCTGACCCGTATCAACGGGGTTGCCTTTGCCAATCAGACCGAGTTGGACGAATACATCAAACAGACCGAAGAAGCGGAAAAGCGGGACCACAACAAGTTGGGCCGGGAATTGGAATATTTCACCACCGTGGATTCCATCGGTCAAGGGCTTCCCATCCTTCTGCCCAAGGGGTCGAGAGTCATTCAGTTACTGCAACGCTGGGTGGAAGATCTGGAACAAAAACACGGTTATCTTCTTACCAAAACTCCCCTGATGGCAAAGCGGGATCTGTACCGCATTTCCGGGCACTGGGACCACTACCTGGACGGAATGTTCGTTTTGGGGGACCCCAACGATGAAGAAAAGGAATGTTTGGCTCTGCGGCCGATGACCTGTCCTTTCCAATATCAAGTTTATCTGAACAAAGCCCGTTCTTATCGGGACCTGCCGATGCGGTTGGGGGAAACTTCCACCCTGTTCCGCAACGAAGATTCCGGGGAAATGCACGGCCTTATCCGGGTTCGTCAGTTCACCATTTCCGAAGGACACTTGGTGCTCCGCCCCGACCAGTTGGAAGAAGAATTTGCCGACTGCCTGAGCCTTGCCAAAGAATGTCTCGGTACGGTAGGGTTGTTGGAAGACTGCACCTTCCGGTTCTCTCAATGGGACCCCAACAATACCGCTAAATACGAAGGAACGGCGGAACAATGGGAAACCGCTCAGGCCACGATGGAAAAGATTCTGAAAAATCTGGACGTACAGTACGAAATCGGAATCGACGAAGCCGCCTTCTACGGTCCGAAACTGGATATTCAATATAAGAACGTCTTTGGAAAGGAAGACACCATCGTCACCATTCAGATTGATATGCTTCTGGCTGAAAAATTCGGAATGTACTACACCGATTCCGACGGACAGCAAAAACTTCCCTATATCATCCACAGAACCAGCCTCGGTTGTTATGAACGCACCCTGGCCTTCCTGATTGAAAAATACGCCGGTGCCCTTCCCACCTGGATGGCACCCGAACAGGTTCGTATTTTGACCATCACCGACCGGGCCAACGACTATGCCGACGGCATCAAGAAAGAATTGTTGGAAAAAGGCTATCGGGTCACTGTGGACGACAGTCAGAACACGCTGAAATACAAGATTCGCTCTGCCCAGATGGAAAAAATTCCTTATATGGTCATTCTGGGGGACAAGGATATGGAAAACAACACCATTTCCGTCCGTCACCGCTCCGGCGAGGATTTGGGAGCCATCACCTTGGAAGCCTTCCAAGAAACCTTGGCCGACGTGGTGGGAAATAAGTTGAAGAAATAATCAAAGATAAAAAAGCACCGCAGAGATTCTGCGGTGTTTTTTTCATTGTTCTTTTTAATACCGAAACCGGAAATTGTATAGGGTCGGCAAACCTTCCTTATACAGATGAGCATCGGAAGACAAGGTGCAGATGCGAGGAATGGAAATTTCGCCTTCGTTGGGAAATTCGATGACCGTAAGTCCACTGTGAGACAGGTCGAAGTGAATGGAGAACTGAGAATATGGAATATTCAAAACGTCACTCAAAAAGGCAATCCCAAATCCTTGATGCGCAAACAAAGCGACGCGGTCGTCGTTGGGTGCAACGGCCTTGAACGCCCCCTGCCCCGGAATACGCTCGTACCCCAAGGACGCGAAGAACGCATCGTTTTCCTTCCGGATACGGTCCACGCCTTTTTTATAACCAAACTCTTGGAAAAACGGATGGGTGTACCATTCGTGCCCCAAGGCAAGCACTTCCGGGTCACAGAACATTTTCCGGGCCTCGGGGTGGGCGAAGACCCACAGCGCCCGACCGTCGGGAAGCTTCATTGAAAAGTCCCGGAAAGCGAGATTTTCGTTGGCATAATCCAAAAGTGTCTTTTCTTGCAACAACATATCACAGGTGGGCTGAGCCGTTTCCATTGCCCGATTGGAGGTAGACGCATATATCTTATCCACCCCAAACAGAGCCAACCGTCTTCCCACGGCTTCTGCTTGTCGACGCCCCAGAGAAGTCAATTTGTTGGGTGTATAGGTGGGATGTCCGTGACGAACGTAGAATAATAACATAAAATCACTCCTATTCCCTGTTTTCGCCCCAATTATAGCACAAACCACCGGCAAAGTCAAGAGCAAAATCCGAAAAAATTCGATAAAATCCAACGAAAAATCGGCGGACCTTCCTTTTTCGAAGGTCCGCTGTTGTTTACTGTATAATTTGTTGTCCTTGAAGCAATTTCTGGGTATCGTTGATGACTTTATTCACCTCGTTGATGCGGACGGTCAGGAAGGCTTGGTCCCGCACCTTTACAAGGCAATTCCGGTCGTCCACGGAATAGAAGGTCAATTCCTCGTTCCGACCGTCTTTGGTGGCATAGGAAATGGTCAAGACCGGCCCTCCTTCGGACATCGTTCCTTCTCCGGTGGGATACATTCCCATCATATTGGAGTAATAATCCCGGAAAGATTCTCCGTCCACGGGAACACCGTTACAAACCACCTTCAAATCTTCCCGGTCTTCGGAATCCGCTCCGGTCATTGTAAAGGTATATTCTTGCGGTCCCCACGCCACGGAAAGGGACTCCAAATTGGCGATATACTCGGCAAAAAGAATTTTTGCACAATACCGATAGGGCGTCCATTCCAACCAAGAAAAGGTCTCTTTGGGCATCGTATAGACCACGGGAATTTCGTCAAACATCACGTAGACCTGCCGGTCTGCGGTTTTTCCCAGCCAATACGTGACTGTGTATTCACTGTATTCTCCCGTAGGCTTCGTAGAATCAAAATAAGGATTCGTGGTATTGTTGTACATCGTGGGATTGGGGTCGGCAAAGACTTTCAGCACGATTTCGGTGCGATTCTCCGCATCCAGCCCGTATGTTGCAAGGTCGGAACCGGGGACGCACATCTGAACCACGTTATCGGCCGTCAGAGCCATCATCGAGGTCATTATCTGTTCCATCACCGCGGATTCTACCCCCCAACGGTGGGGAGATTCCATTGCAATACCGCTAAAATACACTCCGTCAATGGCCTTTTCTTCTTCGGTAGCGGTGCGGAACGAATAATTCAGCGTGGGAGATTTTATGGTCAACCCTCGGAAATCCGCAGCCGGGTCAAAGGGTTTGTATATCTTCCGGTCGCAATATTCCGCAACCGATTTCAAGTACCGTTCGGCTAAAAAGTCGTCCACCAAATAAACTGCCGTATCCCCTTCTACGGAAAAATAATAATATTCCCCCGTGGGGCTGGCATCCCCGATATGGAAGGTGACACGCTTCTCACTGTACGCCTGAATGGTTACCGTGGCCTGGGGGGTATCCAACCCAAACCGGGCAGGATTCTGACAATCCGGGTCCACTACCGTATTCAGAGAAAGGCTCTCCACACTGCGGAACAACCCCACGGAAGATGCGGTCAAAAGCGGAACGGTCTGATAATCCACAATATAGACTTTATTCTCTTCCATCCGCACTTTGTAAGAACCGTGGGAATTGGAAATTTCCATATAATCCACGTTCTGGGGAGAAAATCGGTAGACCTTGATGCCCTCGTCGTTGACGGTCAATCCGAAATCCAGATTTTCCTCTTCCGGAGGAGCAGGGGGGTCAATTTCCAGCACCAGAACAATGCCAACGGCAACCAAGACGCAGACCGCCAAGGCGATGCCGATCAGCAACAGTCGTTTTTTCATCATAAATGTTTTCTGATTCTCCAAATCAACAGACCGGCAGCCAAGAAGCACAGAGGCACCACCACGGCAGAAATCACCCAAACGGCGGTAATCTGACCGTCGCTCTTGAATTTCAGCGTATCGGTCAATAGGCTGACGGTGGGAATATGACTAAATTCATTTTCACTCTGCGCCGCCATAAAATGAACCAATTGGGCCATATATTCCTGGGTGGCCTGGTTTTCACTGTCCACGTTGGAAATGAAATAATCGTCCACCAACGATGTAGACCCAAACACGGCCACAGACGTAGAGAAAGTGCTCAATCCGTCGTAGCGGCTCCGCAGAGCCAAAAGACCGATATCAAAGGGGCCGGACGTGTCCCCTTCCTGTTTCTTAATGCCGGTAAAATCGTTACGGGATGCGGCCTGGAACCGGGAAAACGACGTATCGGACGATTTCAAAAGAGAATACACCGAAACACCGTTTTCATCGTCAAACAGTTTCTTTAACGCCCGGGTCTTGCCCAATTGCAGATTCAAATTAAAATTGCCGGTAGATAACTCCCCGGTCATCGAAGCCGCCTCGTCGGAATAGTTGACGCGGAAGGTGGCGTTTTTGCCGGAAAGCGTGGTGCTCCGTTCCGGGTCGTAGATACATTCGTCCAGAAGTTCGATGCCCCATTCTTTCAGATAATTCCGCAGTTGCGTATCGGAATTACAATAATCCAAATCGGCAAAGACCATCATACTCTTCCCTTCCAGCTCGTTATTGGAAAGAAAAGCATCAATCTTCGAAATGTCTCCGGCGGAATACTGTCGGGCAGGGTTGCAGATGACAATCAATTGATAATCGTCGGGAATTTTTTCGACGGTAGTCAATTCCAGAGAATCCACCGTATACCCGTCGTCTTCCATCACCGCTTTGAAGTACAGCAGATTCTTTTCGCTGTGCCCCCCGATAATGGCAATTTTCTTCATATCCGGGTTTGTAGTGTAGCGAATCCCCGTATTCAAACGGTTTTCCAAGGCCAAAAACTGAGTATCACCGAACAGAGAAGCCCGGATATAGCGATACCGCCCCGTATCGGGAGAATACACGATAAGAACCGGGTCGTCTCCCAACCCGTCGGTCACGGGGAGGTTATTCCGCTCCCGGAAAAATTCGGGGTTGTAGTTGTAGTCCACGTAATACAGTTTCACGTGCTTGGAAAGTTCGGCGTAGCGGTCCAACGTTTCCACAATATACTTGTGAACCGACACCCCAAGCCCCTTATCGGCTCCCGTAGATGCGGAGGTGGAATAACTCCGCCAATTGGCCTCATCGCCCAACACGATAAATTCCACGTCGTGTTCTAACTTGGAAAGATACTCTTCCGTCTCTTTGCTGACGGTGAACAATTGCTTTTCGGTCATATCAATTTGCAGGTCGAACCGTTCCGAGGCAAGGCCTACAAGGATGTTCAACCCAACCATCAAAGCAACGAAGACCACGGTAAAGGCCGTGGCGGCGGCACCGTAGCGGACCTTTGCCCAAAAACTTTTGCGAACTTCTACGTGATAGGCCATTTCCGCCGTATCTTCCGATAGGAGAATGCCGGTTTCTTTAACTTTCTTTTTCATTCCGCCACCTCCCTTAACGCCAACGGCGGCGTTCCAGAACGCGCACCGTCAAAAACAGAAATACGGCTGTGACCGACAGATAAAAGACCACGGATTTCAGGGTAATAATGCCCCCCGCAAAATCGTCGTACCACAGGAAAATGTTCATTTTTTGGAAAAACTGAGGCAACCAATACATCCACTGAGGAAGCAGGGCGTACAAAAACGACGCTACGAAATCAATCAACATCAAAAGCAGAAAGACTCCGGCGGTGCCCCCGGCGGCCACGATGGAATTTTCGGTCAAACAAGAGACGAACAGGGCGATGGAGATCATACATCCCCCCAAAAGAATCGTTCCCACAAAGTTGGAAACGTTGGTTCCGGCGTCGGTACCCCCAAAAATTTCAATCACCAAAACGTAGATAAGATTGATGGCGGTACAGGCGGCGTACACCGTCATCCCCCCGAAAAATTTTCCCATTACCACGGAAGAAAGGCTGACGGGAGAGGTAAAGATCAACTGGTCCGTCTTGTTTTTCTTCTCTTCCGAGAAAAACCGCATCGACAAAATGGAAACGATAATAATTTCCACGATAAACAACCACAGTCCAAAGAAGTTCCCCAAATAGCTGGTGTTGTTCAGCATTACGAACAAGCAGAAGAACAACGAAGACAAAAAGGCGTAAATGGCCAAAAGCAGGTATGCGGTGGAATTCTTAAAAAAGCCCACCAACTCCCGTTTGAATACGGCAATCATTCCCCGTCATCCTCCTTTTCTTCGGAATTTTCTCCGGCGGCTTGGTCCAGCGTCAAAGGTTCGCTTTCCGGACGGACGGAAGACTGCCCTACCAATTGCAGGAAAATATCTTCCAGCGAGACCCCCACGGGCGTAATCACCAAAATGTACCAACCACGCTTGGCACACTCCTCGAATAAGGCACGGCGAATATCCACGTCTTGCTGCGCTTCGATCATCACGTCCACCGTACCGGGTTCCATCGACCCTTGCAGTTCCACCTTCAACATTCCGGGAAGGGCAGAAAGGACGGGAACGACCTCCTCCTGGGGCGCTGCAATCCGAACGGCATAGCGGCTGTTGGCAGTCGCAGAGCGAGCCAGATCCTCGGTGAGAGCGTCGGCGATCAGATGACCTTCGTTAATGATAATGACCCGTTCGCAGACTGATTGGATCTCCGACAAAACGTGGGACGACAAAATGACCGTCCGCGTCTGCCCCAATTTTTGGATAAGATTGCGAATCTCCACAATCTCCTTGGGGTCGAGACCGACGGTAGGTTCGTCGAGGATAAGAATCTTCGGGTCGTTAATCAAAGCCTGGGCCAACCCTACCCGTTGCCGGTATCCCTTGGACAGATTGCGAATCATCCGATGACGGACGTGGGAAATGCGCACCACGTCACAAACCTCGTCCAAATGCTCCTTACGAGGAAACTTGCACTTTTTCAAGCCGAAAACGAAATTCAGATATTCGTTGACGGTCATATCCAAATACAACGGGGGAATTTCGGGCAGATATCCCACGTATTCCTTGGCTTTTTCGGGAGCGTCCATCAAATTGTATCCATTGATATAGACGGTCCCCACGGTGGGGGCAAGATAGCCGGTGAGCATATTCATCGTGGTGCTCTTCCCCGCCCCGTTGGGTCCCAAGAAACCAATGATTTCCCCCCGGCGGACGGTAAAGGACAGATTGTCCACGGCGGCTTTTTTCCCGTAGCGTTTGGTAAGCCCGGTGACTTCAATCATATCGGTACTCCTTGCGAGAATGGTTTATTCGTTGTCGGTAACAGTGGCAATCCCAAGAACTTTCAACTGGTCCGCATCCACCGGTGCAGGGCAGTCGGTCATCAATTCGGAAGCATTCTGCACCTTGGGATAGGCAACAACGTCCCGGAGAGATTCACAGCCCAGCATTTGCATCACCAGGCGGTCCAATCCCAGGCCCATACCACCGTGGGGAGGCGCCCCGTAGCGGAAGGCATCGGTCAGATAGCCGAACTTTTCGTAGGCTTCTTCGTCGGTCAGACCCAACAGGCGGAAAATACGCTTCTGCAATTCGGGGTCGGTGATACGAATGGACCCGGAGGCCAATTCAATGCCGTTCAAAACCAAGTCGTAACACTTGGCACGAACCTTGCCCTTGTCGGTTTCCAGATAATCCAGACATTCGTCCAGAGGAGCGGTAAAGGCGTGGTGCATTGCAATCCACGTCTGGGATTCTTCGTCATATTCAAAGAAGGGGAATTCCACGATCCAGAGGAATTTGTACCCTTCCAACTTCAATTCCAATTTCTTGGCCAGATGGGTGCGCAACATTCCACAGGTGGTCAGCGCCTTGGTGTTGTTGGTATCGGCAATCACCAAAACCACGTCTCCGGTCTTGGCACCGGTCTTGGTGAGGATGGCGTTCATTTCGTCTTCGGTCATAAACTTGGCAAACGAAGAGGTCATTCCCTCTTCGGTAAGGCGAATCCAGGCGATACCCTTTCCACCGACACCCTTCACGTATTCCACCAGTTTGTCGATTTCTTTCCGGGTCAGTTTGGAGACGGCATCTTCCGCAACCAACGCCCGAACCGAACCGCCTCCGGCAATGGCTCCGGAGAAGACGGCAAACCCGGAATCTTTCACCGTTTCGGTCAAATCAATAATTTCCATTCCAAAACGGACGTCGGGCTTGTCGGAACCGTACCGTTCCATCGCTTCGTGATAGGTCATCCGGGGCAGGGGCATCGGAATATCCACGCCCAGCGCTTCTTGGAAGACGCGGGAAATAAAACCTTCCCCAATCTTCAAAACGTCTTCCACTTCCACGAAAGACATTTCCAGGTCGATTTGGGTAAATTCCGGCTGACGGTCGGCCCGCAGGTCTTCGTCCCGGAAGCAACGGGCGATCTGCATATACCGGTCAAACCCGGCCACCATCGAAAGTTGCTTATACAATTGAGGAGATTGCGGCAACGCGTAAAATTCGCCGGGATGAATTCGGGAAGGAACCAAAAAGTCCCGGGCCCCTTCGGGGGTGGAACGAATCAAAATCGGCGTTTCAATCTCAATAAATCCGTTTTCGTCAAAATAGTCCCGGGTAATCTTGGTAACCCGATGGCGGAACAGAATGTTGTTCTGCAAATCGGGACGGCGAAGGTCCAGATACCGATGTTTCAGGCGAAGTTCCTCGTTTGCTTTGGAGTTCTCCACGATTTCAAAGGGGGGCGTTTCGGACTTGCCCAAAACGGTCAGTTCCGAAACCAACACTTCCACGTCCCCGGTGTCCATCTTCGGGTTGCGGGTCTCTTCGCTCCGCATCCGGATTACCCCGGTAGCGGTGATAACGTCTTCCGAACGCAGGGCGTAAGCCTGGTCGAAGAGTTCTTTATTTTCATTTTCGTCAAAGGTCAGTTGCAAAATGCCGGAACGGTCCCGCAGGGTGATAAAGATCAATCCACCCAAGGGGCGGCGGCGTTGGACCCATCCGTACACGTGGACGGTCTTGCCGGCATCCGAAGCGCGAAATTCTCCGCAATACGCGGTACGGTTCAATTGTTTTCCCATAATGTCATCGTCCTTTTATTATAATCGTTAATCATATCAAAATTGTGTCGCAAAAACGGAAACGTCTTGGTCGGTCTTATTCGCAAAACCGCGTTGCAATGGCTTTCGCACCGTCGTTCAACGTGGTTTCCAAGGGTTCGCCCCCTGCCATATCTTTCACGGTGATGTTGCCGGTCTGAACCTCGTTATCACCAATAACGACCACGAAACGGGCGTTGGTCTTGTCCGCATACTTCATCTGCGCCTTCAAAGAGCGGTCCATCAAATCGGTCTCTGCCCGGAGTCCCAACTTCCGAAGGTCGGATGCCAAACGGTTCGCAGACAGCACCGCCCCTTGTCCCATCGCGGCAACGTAAACGCCGTCCCGGGGCAGTTCGGGGAACAGCCCCCGTTCTTTCATCACTCCGACCAAGCGTTCCAGGCCGGCGGCAAATCCAAGACCGCAGACTTTCATTTTTCCGTCCAATTCGGTAACCAATCCGTCGTACCGCCCGCCCCCCGCAAGGGTCAGTCCGGATACGGGGTCGATAAATTCAAACACGGTACGGGTGTAATAATCCAAGCCCCGGACAATATGGGGGTCTACGGTATAAACGATTCCGGCATTGTCCAAGGAAGCCTTCAACGTTTCAAAATGCTGATTACAGTCGTCGCAAAGATAATCCAAAATCACCGGTGCCTGGGCGGCGATTTCCTTGCAAACGGGGGACTTGCAGTCCAGAATCCGCATCGGGTTGCGGTCCAACCGTCCCCGACAGGTCTCGCACAATTCTTCCGACCGGGCGGAAAAATATTCTTTCAACGCGGCGTGATAATTTTTACGGCACTCAGGGCAACCGATGGAGTTGATGTTCAGCGAAATCTTGTCCAACCCCAATTCCCGCAAAAAGGAATCTGCCAATTCAATGACTTCCCGGTCGGCCTGGGGAGAGGCAGAGCCGTAAAGTTCCGCCCCGAATTGATGAAATTCCCGGAACCGTCCCGCCTGGGGTTTTTCATAGCGGAACGCGGAGATGATATAATAGGCCTTTAAAGGCATCAGTCCGCCGAACAGACCGTGCTCCAAACAGACCCGGACCGCCGAGGCCGTCCCCTCGGGCCGAAGGGTGACGGAGCGGTCTCCTTTGTCCTTGAAGGTGTACATTTCTTTTTGTACCACGTCGGTGGTATCCCCCACGCCACGTTCAAACAGTTCCGTGGATTCGAAGGTGGGGAAGCGAATCTCCCGAAACCCAAACCGGTCCGAGACCCGATGGGCAGCCTGTTCAATCTGCTGCCACTGATAGGATTCTCCGGGAAGAACGTCGTTGGTCCCGCGGGGAGCTTTGATTTCCATTGCCATAATATTATAGGTCCTTTCAGCAAAATGCAAAACACGATCTTTCTTGTGTTTTGCACCTTACGCGATGATTGATTAAAACAGATTGATATCGTTTTTCCGGTCGGTGTGATAAATTTCACGCCAATCCAAATCGCCCCGTCCCAGGGCACAGACCAACACTTCCGCCGTGGCGATGTTGGTAGCGACGGGAACGTTGTGCATATCGCACAGCCGAAGAAGGGTCTCTTCCGCTTCCGACATTTTCTGTTGCGAAGCGTCCCGGAAGAAAAGAAGAAGGTCTACTTCGTCGTAGGCGACCCGAGATGCGATCTGCTCCGCACCGCCACCCTTTCCTTCCAAAAAACGGAAGACGTTCAGCCCGGTGGTGTCAGAGACCAATTTCCCGGTCATAGCCGTTGCACAAACTTCGTGCTTTGCCAGAATTCCGCAGTATGCAATGCAAAACTGCACCATCAATTCCTTTTTCTTATCGTTTGCAAGCAAAGCGATGGTCATTTTTCAATACCTCCGTATGGTAAATTATGAAAACTTATCAAGGTCAGTGGCCTGTCCCGTCATTCGCAACGCGATGTTGCGAAACGCCTTTTTACTCCGGGCCTTGGGCAGGTCGTAGGTCAGCATATCTCCGTTCCCTGCGCAGATAACGTTGATATCTTCGGGAATCAATCCAATCAGTTGCAGGTAGGTAGTGTCGATAATGTCATCGATGTCCGGGGCCTGATTTTTCTTTATCAGCGAAGGACGGACCCGATTGACAATAAGACGAACGCGCCCGGCACCCTTTCGGTGCAGATGCTCCGCCGCCCGTTCCCCGTCAGAAATGGCGGTACGGTCGGGGGTGGTGACCAACAAGGTTTCGTAACGGGGGTCCGCCAATTCCTCCAACGTGGGGCCGATACCGGCAGGACAATCGATCAAAATATAGTCGAACGTCCGCCGCTTTTCGCCAATCAGTCCCCGAAGAAATTTCAAAAGAGTTCCCGTGGCAACTTCCCGTCGCAACGGGGCAAACAGAGCGAAAAGATTGGGGTGTCCGGGAATGGATAAAACCGCATCGTCAAAAGTGCAGTTGCGATAATATAGATCCTGCAAATCGTACACGTGACGATTCCGCATTCCGAAGGCTAAGTCCAAGTTAGAAAGGTCCAAATCCGCATCAATCACCAAGACTCGATAGTTCTCGGATAGAGCCGCCGCAACGTTGGCAGAAACGGTGGTTTTTCCAACACCGCCTTTTCCCGATGCAATCAGAAACACTTTTCCCAAACGGCACGCCCCCTTTTTCAAATGTAATATATTATATATTATCATATTTAAGAGATAAAATCAAGAGGAACGAAGAAAAAACTCCCGTTCCCTATTGCAAATTTACAAAAAAATAAAAAAATCGCCAAAGAATCTTCAAGAAAATTCCTTGGCGAAAAATAAAGTGCAAGATTCAAGGTAAAAGGGTATTGGTGTCGGAAAGGGAGTCAAAGGAATCCAGATTGGAGAAGTAATACGACAAAACGTCCTTGACCACCTGACAGGTATAAGCGTTGGCCCCCGCACCTCCGTGTTCAATAACCACGGCAAAGGCAATTTTCGGGTCTTCCGCCGGAGCGTACCCGGTTACTAAAACGGTGGGATGACCGGAAGCATATTCCGCCGTTCCCGATTTGGCGGCAACGGTGACCATATCGAAATCCCGGAAATAACTGTACACCGTTCCGCCCGGCTCATTGATAACTTTATACATCCCGTTGCGAATAATCTGCAAAGTCTTCACGGAGACCTTCAACTGAGCCAAAGTTTCGGTCTTTGATTCTATGGTCTCCCCCGTATCCCGATTGGTTACGGAGCGAATCAGATAAGGCCGCAGACGGGTCCCGTTGTTTGCAACGGCAGACACCATCGAAACCAATTGCAACGGCGTTACGGTATTGTCCGACTGACCGATGGCAGCCATCAGACTTTCCCCTGCATTCCAGATTCCACCCTTTTGTTCCCGGGCAGTCTTCGATGCCACAGACCCGCTGACCTCTCCCGCAAGTTCCACTCCGGTTTTTCCTCCAAAGCCGAACATTGCGGCATATTCCGCAAGTTTGTCGCTCCCGATTTTTCTTCCGATATCGTAAAAGAAACAGTTACAGGACTTCTGCAATGCCGTTTCCACCGTTACGACACCGTGGGCCTTTCCGTCGTAACAGGTAGGCTGATAATCGTCGTAATAGGTGTACCGCCCCGTACAGCGGTAAGAGGTATTCTTGGTAATGACCCCCTCTTCCAAGCCGGCAATGGCAGTAATGACCTTCCAGGTAGACCCCGGAGGGAACGTTCCGGCAATGGCACGGTTCACGTAAGGAGAATTGGGGGATTGAGAAAGGGTGGCGTAGTCTTCGTAGAAGGTTGCCAAATTGTAGTCCGGATTGGACGCAAGAGACAAAATCTCCGCCGTTTGCAGGTCCATAAAGACCGCCGTTGCGGCAGTTGCCGCCTTTTCTCCGTTGAGTTTCTTGGTGTTTTCCACCGCAGAAGCAAGGGATTCCTCGGTTATCTTCTGCATATTCTTGCCGATGGTCAGAATAATATCCGACCCGAAGACCGCCGGTCTTCCTTCCAATTCCGAGGTCACCGCCCCGGAAGAGTTCACTTCGATATAGCGATAGCCGTCTTTTCCCCGAAGAAGGTCTTCGCAAATCTTTTCGATTCCGTCTTTGCCGATGGTGTCAGTCAGCGCATATCCTTTTTCCCGCCGAGTCTCGTATTCCGTGGGAGAAATGGGACCGATATATCCCAAAATATGGGAAGCAAAGTTTTCTTCGGAATAACTGCGGGTATATCCGGTGGATATATCCACCCCCACCATCTCTTCCTCCCGTTCTTTCAGGGCCGTGATGATCTCCATCGGAACGTCGGATGCAAAGGGATAGATGGACGGAGACCCGCTTTGGAACATTGAGTACCGCACACCAATCACCGCCCGGGCCATCTCGGAAGAATAGGATTCCAATCCGTAATAAGAGATCAACCCGGCAATGGCATCTTCCGCCGTGGCGGAAACATTCACCTTGCGCTTTTCCAAAAATTCGGAAAATTTCGCAGGCAACGTTTCTTCGGTATAAATATAAGGTTCCGAATCCGAGATCGGAAGAAGGTCGGTATAGGGATGAGAATGGGAATCAAAGACCCGGATCATCGCGGAAATCGTGCCGTTGACGTCTTTACAAATATTCAAATCCAGATTGACGGTCAAAACAGTCTGATTTTGCACCAAAGGTAAACCGTATCGGTCTAAAATCTCCCCACGTGCGGATTCCTCCACCGTTTTGGTGACCACCCGAGCCAAAGACTGGGCGCGATAGGCTTCTCCGTCAATCAACTGCAATTTTACAAGGCGGGCAATAAACACCGCCAGCACAGCAAAAAGCATCAGACACAAAACGACGATGCGGCTTTTTTTCACGGGGTCACCTCCTTGGAGAAAAACCGTCCCGTTCCCGGGAGAAAAGAACAAACAAAGGATACAACAACAAAAGCACTGGCAAACTCATTGCCAACCGGGGCAAAAATACGTATTGAGCGGCCGTCCAGAAGGGGACGGGATGATTCATTCCTACGATGCCCCATTCCAAAAGTTCCATCAACGCCACGGAAATCATTCCCGCAATGGTACAGGAAAATACGTTCCGGGAAAGAATTTTTTCTTCCAGAAAGGCGATAAGATAGCCAAAGATCAAAAACAAAACAGCCCGCAATCCAAAAACGCCGGACAGCATCGCATCGGCAAACAATCCGGAAAACAGGCCGAACAGAGCCGCAGATTTTTCCCCTTCAAACATTGCACAGACCACCACGGCACATAGCAGCAGCGGGGGATTACAACCCCACCATACCGGACCGATACAATGCTCCGCCAAGCCCAGGCCGATAAACAGAAGTCCAATCCAAAGCAATTTCCATTTCAGTTTCATTGGGCGCCCTCGGAAAAGTTCGTAATTACCAAAACTTCTTTCAAATCTCCAAAGGAGACGGCGGGGTTCAGAACCACGTTCAGGGAAAGTCCGTTATCCTCGTATTGCAGATCTGCAACCGTCCCCAGCAAGATTCCCTTGGGATAAACGCCTCCCAAACCGGAAGTGTAAATGCGGTCTCCCCGGTTCACGGCGGCATCTTTATTCAAATAGCGGACGTAACACTGCCCTTTTGCCTTCAATTCCAACGTTCCTTCGGTAACACCCGCATCCCCGGTGGAAAGAAGCATTGCACCTACGGAGATCTGAGGGTCGATGAAGGTAGAAACGGTGGCCCAATTTAAACCCACTTCCGTCACCTTTCCTACAAGACCGCCTTCACAGACCACGATATTCCCCTTTTGGATTCCCGCTCCGGTTCCGGCATTCAGCCCCACCGAAGCGTTCCAGCCGTCGGAAGCGGCGGTAACCACGTGGGCGGACACGTATTCAAAGGAATAGGAAGGGTCGGTGATAGAAAGCATTTCTTTATACCGGTCGTTTTGCACCTTATCGTAATGCAAATCGTCGATTTCTTTTTGCAGGTCGTTGACCTGTTGCCGAAGTTGGGCGTTTTCCTCTTCCAAATCTCCGTATTGGGTGATGGAAGAAACGAAGTGCGCCACCCGGTCTTTACACCACGCAAACCCGGTGCGGACGGGGGAAACGATGATTCCCACCAACTGTTCGTGGGGCATCGTATGGCCGTTGACCGCAACCGAAAGCATAAAGCCTAACAAAAAGCAGACGACCAAGACAAGAACGACGAAAAAGCGTCCCCGAAAATAGCGTTTCAATCTCCGCACCTCCCGATTTTTTATACCAAAATGGTTTTAAGCAAGAATATTTTCGTTTTGAATCCCGGGTTTTATCTGGTCCCGGTAACGGAAGGCGTTTCCAACCCCGGTAACAACGCTTTCCAAGGGAGAAGCAGAGTGCATACAGGCTACACCCGTCTCTTTGGAGAGCAACTCTTCCCAACCGGGCAAAAGACTTCCGCCCCCCACCAGAGTAATGCCGCTGTCGATGATGTCCGCCGCCATTTCGGGGGGAATCTTCTCCAAGGTCTGTTTAATCTGGTCCACCAAAAAACGGGCGGATTCCGCAAGAACGTCCCGGATATCGTCGGTAGAAAGAGCAACGTTCACCGGAAGGCCTCGAACCAGATCCCGGCCGCTGACAGTCATAAAATTCACGTGTCCGTCGTCAAACACCGAACCGATAGACAGTTTAACGTCCTCGGCAGTCCGGTCTCCAATCAGAACACTATGGGTCTTTCGTACGTAGTTGATAATATCCCGGTCAAACTTTTTCCCGGCACAGGTCGTGGAGGTGACCGATACCAAACCGCCCAAAGACAGCACGGAGATCTCCGTGGTACCGCCACCGATATCCACCACCATTCTTCCCCGCGGCTCAAAAATGGAAAGTCCGGACCCTAAGGCGGCGGCAATGGGTTTTTCCACAACAAAAGGAACTTTTTTCACTCCGGCAGCCCGAACCGCGTCGGCGACAGCCCGTTTTTCCACGGGAGTTGCCCGACAGGGAATGGAAACCACCGCAGAAACCGAACCAAATCCGGTACGGCAGCGACGAATGTATTCCCGGAGCATCATCACCGTCTTGTCAAAATCCGCAATGACCCCGTTCTGCACAGGGGTGGTAACGGTAACCGTATCGGGGGTTCTGCCCAGCATATCCCGGGCATCCCGGCCGGCACAGATGAATTTCTTGGCTCCGTAGGTTTCGGTGGCAATCATCGAAGGCTCGTTGAGAACCACCCCTTTGTCCCGACGGTAAATAAGGGTATTACAAGTCCCAAGGTCGATTCCGAATTCATTCAAACCCATAAACACATCCTCCTCCGTCAAAGAATATCAATGCCGAACTCTTTCAGCATTTCATAAAGCATACTCACCGGCAATCCCACAACGTTGGCGTAGTCGCCGTCAATGTGGTCCACCAACAATGCCCCCCGCCCCTGGATACCGTAACTCCCGGCTTTATCAAAAGGTTCCGCGGTGGCAATATAGGCGGCAATCTGCTGTTCGGACAGGTGTTTGAAGAACACTTCCGACCGGCAAATGGCCGTCTCAATCTTTCCGTCACAAATGACCGTAACCCCGGTAAAGACGAAATGGGAACGGCCGGACATCATCCGAAGCATTTGGGCAGCCTCCGCATCTCCGTGGGGTTTTCCCAAAATATTCCCATCTACCGTCACCACCGTATCGGCGGCAATGACCACGGACAAGGGGTTGTTTTTCGCCACCGCAGCGGCTTTTCGGACCGAAAGTTCGGAAACGTATTGCACCGGGTCGGTAGCATCGGTCGATTCATCCACCGCCGGAACGATGCTCTGAAAGGACAGACCAATCTGCCGGAGCAACTCAAACCGCCGGGGGGAGGAAGATGCGAGAATAAAATCTCTGTTCATAAATTATTTCACCTTACATTTGGAAAGAGGGAAACGCACCGTAAACAGTGCCCCGTTTCCTTTTTCGCTTTTTACGTCGATGGTGCCGCCGTGCATCTGAGCAATCTGCTTGGCGACACAAAGCCCAATTCCGGAACCGTCGGTTCGGCCGCCCCGGGATTTGGGAGCTTTATAATACCGTTCAAAGATATGGGGCTTATCCTGAGGAGCGATTCCGCTCCCGTGGTCTTGTACCCCAAAAATAACGCCGGAATGGTCCCGGGCCACAAAAAGCGTGACCTTCTCCCCTGCGGGAGAATGCTTTACGGCATTATCCAACAAAATCAACGTCAACTGCCCCACCCGATGAGGGTCCAGCATCAACCTGGGAATCCGCTGCGTACAACGGTATTCCAATTCCACGCCGGTCTCTGCGGCGGTCTGTTTGAAATCGTCCGCAACGGAAGAGACGATCTCACAAAGGTCACAGGCTTCCGGCTCAAAACGGACGTCGCCGGTCTTCCGGGTGGATTCCAACAGATCGGACACCAACCTCGCCATCGAATCGGTCTCCCGCAGAATCCGATTTAAATATTCCGGATATTCCTCTTCGGGGACCGCTCCGTCCAACAAAACTTCCGCCGTTCCCCGAATCACCGTCAAGGGAGTCTTTAATTCGTGAGCGACCTCGGACAATCGGGCCGTCTGGGACAAAGAGTCCGACGATTTTTCGGGCTCAGATGCGGTTTTTCCCTTGAAAAAACAAGAAAAAACGAAGTCAGCTACCGCGGCGGCAAGAGCAACTCCCCACGCCACGATACAAGCGATGAGAAGAGCGGTACTCGCCCGGAACAAAAGCAATAAAACCGACAAAACGGCACCGATGGCAAGAAGCACCGGCACCGTCCGTTCAATCAGCAAAAATAGTTGTTCTGCTTTGCGTCTCATTTGACTTCAAACTTATAACCGACGCCCCAGACCGTTTTAATATCAAACCCGACCGTATCGTCAATGTCGAGTTTGGTGCGGATACGCTTGATGTGGGTATCCACGGTACGGGTATCGCCGAAATATTCGTAGCCCCAAATGTTTTCCAACAGATGATCCCGAGTGAAGACACGGCCGGGATTGGTGGCAAAGAGCCACAAAATCTCGATTTCCTTCTTGGTCAGAATGACGGGCTTTCCGTTGACCGAGGCTTCGTAACTGTTCATATCAATTACAAGGCCGGCAACTTCAATCTTTTTGCTCTTCTCGTCCACCGATTCGTCGGCAACCCGGCGAAGAACAGTCTTGACCCGCATAAGTACTTCTCTGGGGCTGAAAGGTTTGATAACGTAGTCGTCTGCCCCGATATCCAGACCCAAAATCCGTTCCTGTTCTTCTGCTTTTGCGGAGATGATAATGATAGGAACGTTGGAAGTCTGACGGATTTGCTTACAAACGTCAAAGCCGTTGATCTTCGGCATCATAACGTCAAGAAGAATGAGGGACGGGTTCCGCTCTTTGAAAAATTTCAGAGCCTGTTCTCCGTCGTAGGCGCAGATATACTGATAGCCTTCCTTTTGTGCGTAGATTTTCAACAGATCGACGATTTCTTTATTGTCATCGGCAATCAAAATAGTTTTTTCCATAAAATCTTATTCCCTCCGGAATTGTATTTGTCCGTGATGGAAACAGTATAACACATTTTGCGTACTTTGTCAAGAAGCAGACAAAATTTCAATAAAAAAAGGACACATTTTTCAATTCTGTAACATTTTCGTCGTCATTCTGTCCCACATTTCCCCTTGATATCCCGGGGAAATATTGTAAATTCAAGGCATTTTTATGACGGAAATGAAAATTGAAAAAAAATTGCGACAGAGATTTTTCAAACTTGTAACACGAAGAAAACGTTGAAATCATCGCAGTTTTTAAAGATTTCGCCCGAAAAATATGAAAAAAATCCATCCAAAAAGACGGCAAAATTGCTACAAAACCGGCTTTTTCAAGAAAAAGAGCCGTCAAAAAAGACACAATTTCCAACTCAAAAAAGAACTTTTTATGACATATCACCCTTCTCCTATTGTCTTTCCATAGGTTATATGGTATAATACTATATTATATTTATAAGTTATCACAGACAAGGATGGAATATAGGTATGAAACGCACCTTTATCAACGAACTGTTTGCTTCCCCCGAAACCTATTCCGAACATACCGTCAAGGTCTGCGGCTGGGTCCGCACCCTGCGGGATTCGAAGGCCTTTGGGTTCATTGAACTCAACGACGGGTCCTATTTCAACGGTGTTCAGATCGTTCTGGAAGAGGCAAATCTTTCCAACTACAAGGAAATCGTCAAACTGAACGTAGGCTCTGCCGTTGAGGTGGAAGGCCGGTTCGTTCTGACCCCCGATATGAAGCAGCCTTTCGAAATCAAGGCCATTGCCATTATGGTGGCCGGGGCATCCACCCCCGACTATCCGTTGCAGAAGAAACGGCACTCCCCCGAATTTTTGCGGGGCATTGCCCACCTGCGTCCCCGGACCAATCTTTATTCCGCTGCCTTCCGGGTCCGCTCCGTGGCCGCTTACGCCATTCACCGGTTCTTCCAGGAAAAGGGGTTCGTATACGTAAATACCCCCATCATCACCGGAAGTGACTGCGAAGGCGCAGGAGAAATGTTCCGCGTCAGCACCCTTGACCCGGACAATCTGCCCAAGACCGAAGACGGCCGGGTGGATTATTCCGAAGACTTTTTTGGCAAGTCCACCAACCTGACCGTTTCCGGCCAGTTGGAAGCGGAGTGTTTTGCGATGGCCTTTGATAAGGTCTATACCTTTGGCCCCACCTTCCGTGCCGAGAACTCCAACACCGCCCGTCACGCGGCGGAATTCTGGATGATCGAGCCGGAAATCGCTTTTGCGGATCTGAAAGACGATATGGACCTGGCGGAAGAGATGATTAAATACGTCATCAATTTCGTAATGGACAAATGTGCCGCCGACCTTGCCTTCTTCAATCAAAGAGTCGATACCGGTCTTTTGGAACGGCTGACCAATCTGGTCAACGCCGATTTCAAGCGGGTCAGTTACACCGAAGCGGTGAAACTGTTGGAAGAATCCAGCCATAAATTTGACTATCCCGTCTCTTGGGGTTGTGACTTGCAGACCGAACACGAGCGGTATTTGACCGAAGAAATTTTCAAATCCCCCGTATTCCTTACCGACTATCCCAAGGAAATCAAAGCCTTCTATATGAGACTCAACGACGACGGAAAGACCGTTGCAGCCACCGACCTTCTCGTTCCCGGCGTGGGAGAGATCATCGGCGGAAGCCAGCGTGAAGAACGGCTGGACGTTCTGTTGAACCGAATGAAGGAATTGGGGCTGAACGAAGAAGATTATTGGTGGTATCTGGATTTGCGCCGCTACGGCGGAACGAAGCACGCCGGTTTCGGCCTGGGCTTTGAGCGGTTGATTATGTATTTGACCGGCATTTCCAATATCCGGGACGCTATCCCCTTCCCCCGGACCGTCGGCACCGCTGAATTTTGATCAAACCCGAATTGGAAAGGAATTACCCTGTATGATCTCCGAATTTACCAAAGAAGATTGGTCCGCCGTCTATCGGGCGGCCAAAGACGAATATAACACCTTCTGCACCGAAGATTTGGACCTGGATATGTCCCGGGGAAAACCTTCTTCGGTTCAGTTGAACGTGACCGAAGGCCTTCTCAGTGCATTGAAAACCAGCGAAGACTGCTACGGAGAAGAAGGCGACTACCGGAACTACGGGATTCTCAACGGGATTCCCGAAGCCCGCAAACTGTTTGCGGAGTTATTTGAGGTAGACCCGGACAACGTCGTAGTCGGCGGAAATTCCAGCCTGAATATGATGTACGATACCTTGGTCACCGCAATGCTGTTCGGTGTCCCCGGTTCTTCCCGTCCCTGGTGCCGGGAAGATAAGGTCCGTTGGCTCTGTCCTGCGCCCGGCTACGACCGGCATTTCGCCATTTGCGAAAGTTTGGGAATCGAAATGATTCCCATCGAAATGAAGGACGACGGTCCGGATATGGATAAGATCGAAGCGTTGTGCAACGAACACAACTGCATCAAAGGGATTTGGTGCGTTCCCAAATACAGCAACCCCGAAGGAAAAACCTATTCCGACCAGGTCGTCCGCCGTCTTGCTGCGATGAAAGCAGCACCGGACTTCCGTATTTATTGGGACAACGCCTACATCGTTCACGATTTGGGAGACGCCTCCGATTCCCTGTTGAATCTGTACGACGAATGTGTCAAAGCCGGAAATCCCAACCGGGCTTTGATGTTTACTTCCACCTCCAAAATCTCCTTCCCCGGTGCCGGGGTTGCGGCGATGGCGGCGTCTAAGGCAAACATCAAGGCATTGAATTCCGTTAAGACCTATCAGACCATCGGTCCCGATAAATTGAATCAACTTCGCCACGTCCGTTATTTTAAAAACAAGCAGGGAATCGTAGAACATATGAAACGCCACGCGACCCATCTTCAACCTCAGTTTGCCGCGGCGTTAAAGGAAATGAACGAACAGTTGGCTCCCGACGGATACGCTTACTGGACGGTTCCCAACGGCGGATATTTCCTGTCGGTAGACCTGGTGGACGGTTGCGCGAAGCGAGTGGAAGAGTTGATGAACAAGGCCGGGGTCAAAATCACCCCCGCCGGAGCCTCTTTCCCCTACCATCACGACCCCAGAGACCGGAATCTTCGCATTGCACCCACCTATCCCCCTCTGGAAGAACTGAAAATTTGCATTAAACTTCTGTGCGTTTGCATCAAAATGGCAACGGCGGAACATTTCTTAAAATAAGGCAAAAAACAACGGATTGGAGAAGGTCTCTCCAATCCGTACACCTATTTTTAAAATTTCCCTCGGGTCATTCCCGACAAGGGCGCATCGCCCCTGCGGTACGCCGACAGGACCGATTGAATTTCCTCCCGGCTCTCATCGGTGAACAAGAACCGTTGGAATCCCAATCCCGCAATGGGTTTGTCCGCCAACCACAACCGGTCGGCGTTCCACAACTCATTCCGGCAACCGTAGCCACAGGTCAAAAGGAATTCTTTCCCCATCCGGTCGGTCATCGTCTCGTCGGGTCCGTGGTGCCGTTTTAGGCAGTTGCGGAAAATCATAAAGGGCAATCGCCCGTAAACGATCGTACCCGTCTGGGACGTGGTCATATCCCGAAGCTGAGCGCCGTTCAGTTCAAAGGAAAGGGTTATACTTTTCAGACCTTTCTTCAAAAGTGCATCCCGGGTAACGGGATTGAATACGTTCAATCCGAAATCTCCGTGGGGCACTAAATCTTGCGCAAAGCAAAGGGGCAAATGTCCCACGTTTCCGCACAGCACGTCGGTAACGCCCCACTCTTTCCACGCCTGAATCAGCCGGATAACGTCCTGCTTTTCCGGTTCCCGTATAATGCGGGGAAGGACGAATCCAACGCGGTTTCCATATTGAGAAATCAAATCGGGATGGTCCTTGACGGCAGTCAGGGGCAACCACAAAAAGTCCAAATCCACGTCGGTTGGAATCCGTTCCGGATGCAGAAAGAATCCTTCTCTTCGGCCGGAACAGGAATCAGCCTCGGCGTAGGATACCGGAACGTCCTTCCAGGCATACGACGTAAGGCACCGCATTTGCGTTAACCGGTCAAGAAGTTCTCTACGAAGGGATTTGACCGCAGACACGGGAACAAAGGAATTCTCAGGCAACTGCACCGAAAAAGACTGCAAATAATAGGCCGTATTCCCCAATGCCCCGAAGGCGTTGCGAATTTCGTCCTCCGTGGTAGCCCGATTCCGAGCTTCCGATACCGGCAAGACCCCCTCGGCGGAATACGAACCGCAAACAGCGGTACATAGCAATTGCTCGTCCGATACGGGACGAACCGTAACGTCCAGAGCAAGCCGGGAATATTCCTTGGTGGGCAGGTCCACCCGATGAACCGTTTCACTTCGGGTGCCGAACATTTCTTTGCCGAGGCGGTCGGTGAAATAGCCGTCGGTAAACCCGGAACGACTGAAAACCCCCGCAAGATAATTCTCGGTTTCGGAAGAATAGGCCTCTCCCCGCTTTGCTCCGGCATAAGCGGCAGTGATGGCAGAAACGTATTCCGGAGATTTCATTCGGCCTTCTATTTTCAGAGAAGCGATTCCCATCGCTTCCAACTCGTTGTAATATTTCAACAAGCAAAGGTCTTTCAAACTCAGTCGGTATCCCCCTTGATAGGGCAAACGGCACGGCTGAGCACATTCCCCCCGGTTGCCGGAACGTCCACCTATCAGGGAACTCATATAACATTGGCCGCTGTAACACATACAGAGCGCCCCGTGGCCGAAAATCTCCAACTCCAAAGGAGAACGGGCGACCATATATTCCAATTCTTTCCGGGAGACTTCCCGGGACAGAACGACCCGGTCAAACCCCATCTGCTGGGCGAATAAAATGCCGTCCAGATTATGAACGGTCAGCTGGGTGGAAGCGTGCAAGGGGACGTCGGTGCGTTTTTTCAATTCCGCCGCCAACCCAATGTCCTGCACGATCAGAGCGTCAATTCCCGCCCGGACCAGCTTTTCCGCCGTTGCAAGGGCAGAAGGAAGTTCCCGTTGAGAAATCAGCGTATTTAACGTGGCGTGACAAAGAACGCCCCGCTCATGGCAATACCGGATATTCTCCTGCAAAACGTCATCGGTAAAATTCGACGCGTTCATCCGGGCATTGAAGGAAGATGCGCCGAAATATACGGCATCCGCCCCGGACAGAACCGCGGCCCGCAACGCCTCGGGAGACCCGGCGGGAGACAGTATCTCCATAAATCTCTTACTCCCCGTCTGCGGCGTCGGTTTGCTTTTGCAATTCCGCTAACTGAGCTTTTAATGCGGCAATTTTATTCCGCTGACGTTCCAGTTTTTCTTTCATCTGACGGTTTTCGTCGCAGAAATCCATACAGGCCAACAGGATGGAATTGATTTTCGGAGCACCCTTGTTCCCCTGTTCAAATTGGGAAATCTTGCGATTGACCGCCTTGACGATGGACGTGGTTTCCGCTTCGGTCTCACTGGAATACAGTTTAACGTCAAACCCCGCCACGTTGACGGTATAGATATTATCTTCCATAAAATATCCCCCTTTACGGTATCAAAAACATCTTACCTTGTTATCATAACACATTTCCCTGCAAAATGTCGGAAAATAAACCGAAACGGTATCAAAATTTTACAAATTCCCGTGTCTGACAACACGATTGAGAACAAAACCCACCCAAAAAGAAAGGACGTTCCTATGGCGACGAAGAAAAAGACCTCTTCCCCTTCCGGAAAAGCGACCCGAAAAACCACCTCCACCCGGGGAAGACGGCAACCGGAACAACAACCGAAAAAGCAAAAGATGGACCGGGGGATGAAGAATACCCTTTTGGCCATCGTATTCCTTGCCCTGGCACTGATTACCTTCCTCAGCTTTTTTGACGGGCTGATGGGCGTCGTGGGGAAAGGATTAAAGATTGCGATGTCCTGGGCGATGGGTGCCACCGCCGCGGGGATTCCCATCTTGTTTCTCCTGTTGGCGATCACCCGCATTTTAGACCGACACACGAAAATGACCGCCCGAGGCTGGTGTATGGTAGCTCTGTATGCAGTGGTCTCGTCTTTGTGGTCTGCCATTGCCGTAGAATTGAACGGAATGAATTTGATTGATTATCTTTCCGTTTTAGCGGAAAAAGGTGTCTCGATGTCCGGGGGCGGCACGGTCACCGGGATTTTGACCTGGTGCTTTTTGTCCCTGTTCAACCGGGTAGGAACCATCATCGTATTTATCGTCGTTATCTTGATTTTGCTTGTCGTGGTCAGCGGTGTGACCTTTGCAAGCCTGTTTGACAAGTCCGAAGAAGAAATTGCGGAAGAAGAAAAGAACAACGAAGAACAGACCGCCGTACAACTGCCTCTGTTCACCTTCCGAAAGAAGAAACGCCCCCAACCCCTAGAAGAAGTCTCCCCTGCTCCGGTCCGGAAGCGGAATTTTGAGATTCCCACGGTGGATGCGGACGAAACCCTGACTCCGGCGGACAAGCGTCGGATGCAGGAACAACAACGACAGAGAGAGGCAAAAATCGGAATTACTTCGGCAGAAACATCCAAAAAAGACGTGGTTCTCTCTTCGGAATTGGTCTCGGAATATTCCCAGGACATTCCCCAGACTCCCGCGGAAATCGAAGCCCGCGCCCAGGCATTGATGGACCTGGAAAAGGCTGAAAATACGCCGGCAGAAGAAAAGGTCTCCAAGGAAGAGATTCGGGCGGAAGCCGGCCAAATGGCAGCGCAGATTGAAAAAGAAGCAGAAAAAGAAATTCCTTACGTTTATCCGCCCCTCAGCCTATTGGCTTATAAACCCGATGAAAACGCCGCGAACGCCAAGAAGGAAATGCAACAGACGGCGCAGAATCTGATGACCGCTCTGCACAATTTTTCGGTGGATACCACCTATCTGGATGCGGTGCGGGGCCCCACCGTCACCCGGTACGAACTGCAACCCAATGCCGGGGTAAAAATTTCCAAAATTACCAACCTTTCCGACGATATTGCACTGCACCTGGCGGCCTCCGGGGTCCGCATCGAAGCCCCTATTCCCGGTCGCTCCGCCATCGGGATAGAAATTCCGAACAAAGTCGCCAGCGTGGTTTATCTGAAAGAAACCATTTCCAGCGACGCCTTCCGCTCCCACAAGAGTAACGTAGCGGTAGCCTTGGGAAAAGATATTTCGGGACAAAACGTCTGCATTGACCTTGCCAAGATGCCCCACCTTCTCATCGCCGGTTCTACCGGGTCGGGGAAATCGGTGTGCATCAACACCCTTTTAATGAGTATCCTCTACAAATCTTCTCCCGAACAGGTCAAGTTGATTCTTATTGACCCGAAAGTCGTGGAATTAAGCGTTTATAACGGAATTCCCCATCTGCTTGTTCCCGTAGTGACCGAAGCGAAAAAAGCCGCCGGGGCCTTGCAGTGGGCGGTAACCGAAATGATGCAGCGGTACAAGCTGTTTGCAGAGAAAAACGTCCGCAACTTCCAAGGATATAACGAAAAGATTACCGGTGACGAAAAGCCTTTGCCCCAAATCGTTATCGTAATCGACGAATTGGCGGACTTGATGATGGTCGCTCCCGGAGAAGTGGAAGACGCCATCTGCCGTCTGGCACAAATGGCCCGCGCGGCGGGGATGCACATCGTTATTGCAACCCAACGTCCTTCCGCCGACGTCTTAACGGGGCTGATCAAAGCCAACGTCCCTTCCCGCATTGCCTTTGCCGTTTCTTCGGGGATTGATTCGAGAATCATTCTCGACCAAACCGGAGCGGAAAAATTGATTGGCCGCGGAGATATGCTCTACAATCCCCTGGGATGCCCCAAGCCGATGCGAATCCAAGGATGCTTCGTATCGGACAAAGAAATCGAGGACGTGGTGGGCTTTATCAAAGAACACACTTCCGGAGAATCCAACAGCGAAGAACAATCTAAGATACTGGATGCCATTGAAAAGAATTCCAGAGAATCGGTGAAAGGCAATAAGAAAGGCATCACCGGTTCGATGGGCGGAACCGACGAGGACGGGGATTTTGTGGACGACGGAGACGACGTGCTTCTCCCCCGCGCCGTAGAATTGGTACTGAAAGCCGGAATGGCCTCCACCTCAGGGTTACAACGGTCCCTCGGCGTAGGACACTCCCGAGCCGGCCGCTTGATGGACCAGATGGAAAAGAAGGGGTATATCGGCCCCTATCAGGGAAGTAAGCCCCGGGACGTTTTGATTACCGCAGACCAATGGAACGAGATTCGTGCCACCCAAGGAGACGTGACCCAAGAATGAGCAAGAAATATCCGGGATTTCTCCCCATCTCCCGGGAAGAAATGGTAGAAGAAGGCATCGAGCAGTTTGACTATATTTTAGTCACCGGCGACGCCTACGTGGACCATCCCTCCTTCGGAACGGCCATTATCTCCCGTTTGGTAGAAGCCTTGGGGTACACGGTAGGCATTATCGCCCAGCCCCAATGGAAGACCACCGACGATTTTACCCGGTTTGGGAGACCGAAATACGGGTTTTTGGTCAATTCCGGGAACATTGATTCAATGGTTGCCCACTATACCGTGGCCCGCAATCGCCGGTCCGACGACGCTTACTCCCCCGGAAAACAAGCCGGGCTACGTCCCGACCGGGCGTTGATCGTGTACTGCAACAAAATCCGGGAAGTCTACAAAGACGTTCCCATCGTCATCGGGGGCCTGGAAGCATCCCTTCGCCGGTTTGCCCATTACGATTATTGGCAAAACGAGGTGCGCCGTTCCATTTTGGAAGACACCTCCGCAAATCTTCTGTCCTTTGGGATGGGAGAGCGGTCAATGAAGGAGATCGTAACCCGATTGGCAAAGGGGGAACCGGTGACGCAACTCACCGACATTCCCGGGACTTGTTACATTTCCCACGAACTGCCGGAAGGTGCGGTGGTCTGTCCTTCCTTTGAAAAGGTCCGCAAGGACAAAGTTGCCTATGCCCAGGCAACGAAACTTCAATACGAAGAACAAGACCCTCACACGGGGCATATCCTCGCCCAAGGACATTCGAAACGATGGCTGATTCAGAACCCACCGTCTCCGCCGTTGGAACGGGAGGGGTTGGACCGGGTCTATGATCTTCCCTATACCCGAACCTACCACCCTGTCTATGAGAAAATGGGAGGAGTTCCCGCTATTTTAGAGGTGGAAAACTCCATCATTCAAAACCGAGGGTGCTTTGGAGGTTGTAATTTCTGCGCCATCACCTTCCATCAAGGACGAACGGTAACGTCAAGAAGCAAAGAATCCATTGTAAAAGAAGCGGTAAAAATTACCCAATCTCCCAACTTTAAAGGATATATCCACGACGTGGGCGGTCCTACCGCCAATTTTCGCTTTGCATCTTGCAATAAAAAATCAATGTGCAACAACCGAAAATGCCTCGCCCCCGAGCCCTGTAAGGCCTTGCGGGTCTCCCACGAAGAATATTTGGATATTCTCCGCACCCTGCGGAAACTGCCAAAGGTTAAAAAAGTCTTCGTCCGCTCCGGCATTCGCTACGATTATCTGATGTTGGACAAAGACGACTCCTTCTTCCGGGAATTGGTCCAACACCACGTCAGCGGTCAGTTAAAGGTCGCTCCGGAACATTGCTCCGACCGGGTACTGAAACAGATGGGAAAACCGCCCTTCCGCTATTACAAGGCCTTTACCGACAAATATCATCAATTA
Source organism: Eubacteriales bacterium (assembly GCA_045542115.1). GTDB lineage: Bacteria > Bacillota > Clostridia > Oscillospirales > UBA644 > RGIG995. Next base: position 12,713 of record JAZQKK010000001.1, on the reverse strand, counting down.
AATAAGGAATACGATAAAAAGCAATTTTTGGTTCCTTATTTGATGTCGTCCCACCCGGGATGTACGCTGAAAGATGCAATCGAATTGGCATTGTATCTGAAAAAAATCAACTATCATCCGGAACAGGTCCAGGACTTCTACCCCACCCCGGGAACGGTTTCCACCTGTATGTTCTACACAGGATTAGACCCCTTTACCCTGCAACCGGTCTACGTCCCCCGAACAAACAAGGACAAGGCCTACCAACGGGCCCTGCTTCAATACCATATGCCCCAAAATCGGACCTTGGTCCGGGAAGCCCTAATCAAGGCCGGCCGACAGGATTTGATTCGCGTGTTGAAATAAAAAGAAAAACCGACAAGTCAGTGACTTGTCGGTTTTTTGGTCCGAGCGGCGGGAGTCGAACCCACGGCCTCTTGAACCCCATTCAAGCGCGCTACCAAACTGCGCTACGCCCGGATGTCTCTTTTTGAGACCTAAGTATTATAACATACTTTCAAGGAATTTGCAAGAGTAAAGCCTAATATTTTACAATTATTTTGCAATTGTATCTTTAATTTTTCCACCGTATCGAAAAACCGGAAAACGGAAGGAGCAAAAACGCATTTTTCTCTTGCTTTTTTCCAAAAATGTGGTATAATAAATAAGTAGAACAGGTGAATGAAATCAACCGAAACAAAGAAGGAGCGTTCTATGGAAGAACCGAAATCCTGCTTATTGATTGGGGTATCCGACCGGGAAGATGCGGAAGCATCGATGGCGGAATTGGAGCAATTAGCTCAGACCGCCGGATTGGACGTTAAGGGCGTGTTGTTGCAACAACGGACAAAACCCGACAACGCCACCTACATTGGCTCGGGAAAAACCGAGGAAATGCGGGAATTTATTGAAAATCACGAAATTGATATTGCCATCGCGAATGCGGAACTGACCGCCGGACAGATACGGAATCTGGAAGACCGGCTGGACGTGGCAGTCATCGACCGGACGATGCTGATATTGGACATTTTCGCCCAGCGGGCCCGTTCTTCGGAAGGACGTCTGCAAGTGGAATTGGCCCAGTTAAAATACCGCCTGCCTCGATTGGCAGGGCTGGGAGAAAGTCTTTCCCGGTTGGGGGGCGGCGTTGGGACCCGCGGTCCCGGGGAAACCAAATTGGAGACCGACCGCCGACACATTCGCCGCCGGATACGAGCCCTGGAACAGGCCTTGGAAGAAGTGAAACAGCACCGTCTGACCACCCGCCGAAGCCGGCTGCGAACCGGAAAACAGACGGCGGCGTTGGTGGGATATACCAATGCCGGGAAATCCACCCTGTTAAACCGCTTATGCGGAAGCGAAGTATATGCGGAAGACCAACTGTTTGCCACTTTGGATACCACCGTGCGGAAAATGGAAGGGGTAAAACAGGAGATTCTGCTGTCAGACACCGTAGGATTTTTACGGGACTTGCCCCACACCTTGATCGACGCCTTCCGCTCCACCTTGGAAGAATCCCTTTCGGCGGACCTGTTGCTTTTAGTGGTGGATTGTGCCGACGGGGAGGCGGAAGCCCGTCTGGAAGTGGTGCGAGAGTTGTTGCACACCTTAGAGGCAGACCAAAAACCGATTTTTTTGGTACTGAACAAAACCGACCGAGACGATTCCTTAGACCCGGCACCCTTTTACGCATTGGCTTCCCGGGAAAGGATGAAGGTCTTTTCCGTGTCCGCAAAAACGGGAGAGGGATGCGACGCCCTGAAACAAGCCATCCTCCGGCATTTTTCGGGAGAATACGAAAAAACCGTGTTGCTTTCCTATGAAGACGGAGCGGCTCTGGCGGAATTGTACCGAACCAAACTGATTCTCGGCAGAGAAGAAACCGACGAGGGCATCAAAATCACATACGCAACGGAGAATCCTCAATGAAAATTGGTATCAGCAAAGGAAGTTACGGAACAATTTCTCTGAAAGACGAAATTCGTCTAATGAAAGAAAACGGCTTTACCGCCACGTTTATGGAAAACGAATACGAAGAATTTGACCGGGACGTGACAACGTTTCGAAGCGAGGGTATCGAGGTGGAGACCATCCACGCCCCCTTTGACGGCATCAACGAAATGTGGAAGCCGGGCGATAGTGGGAATACGATGCTGACGCGCTTAATAGGAAGCCTGAACGCGGCAAAACGAAACGAGATTCCCCTTGTCGTCGTGCATCTCTCTTCGGGAAAACACCCCCCAAAAATCAGCGAAATCGGGAACGAACGCTTTGACCGACTTATCCAACACGCCCGGAAAGTTGGAGTGGAAATTGCCTTTGAAAATCAGCGGAAATTGGGGAATATCGCCCACGTCTTCGATTACTATGACGATGTTCGCTTCTGCTGGGATATCGGACACGAAGCCTGCTTTGCCGGTGGACGGGAATTTATGCCGCTATTCGGGAACCGTCTGGCGGCACTTCATATTCACGACAATAACGCAGAAGATAACAAAGATTATCATATGCTCCCCTACGACGGAAAAATTGACCTGGACAGAGCGGCCCGGCAGATTGCGGCAACCGGTTTTTACGGAACGGCAATGCTGGAAGTCAGTCGGCAGAGAAGCCCATTTTACGATACTCTTTCCCCGGAAGAATATTTCCGACGGGCGGGAGAGGCGGCAAGAAAATTCGCAACGGCCGTGGAAGAATACAGAACGAAATAAAACAATAAAAAAAATCGCCCGAAGTTATCTTCGGGCGATTCCTTATTTTTTAACTTATGCGTAACGCTTCTTCGCAACCAGAACACCGGCAGCAAAGGAAACAACACTCATCACAGCAATACCGAACACGGCAGCGTCAGAGGTCTTGGGGTTGGCAACTACCAACTTGGAAATGGCGTCCAGAATGGCTTTCGCCATCGCGTCAACGGCTTCCTGTTCGTTTGCCATCTTACCGGTAACCACGGCTTCCACAGCGGCCTGAACCTGGGAGAAATCTACGTAAGAAGATTTATCCAGCTTCTTAACAGCGGCAAGAGCGGCGTCTACTTCGGTGTAATCAGCGGGCTTCATAACCAAAGTTGCGACAGCATTTTCAAGGGTGGCAGACATATAGTCCACCTTCGACTGTTCTTCCACCTTCAAATCCCGGGTGACTTTCTTCACTGCGGCTTCCACAGCGGAGAAATCGTAATAATCGTCTTTATCCAAAGCGTCTACCTTATCCATAATGGAGTTCAGTCGGGTGTAGTCCACTTCTTTTTCTTGCAGACCTTCAATAGCATCCAGGATACCCTGCGCCATCGCGTTTACTTTATCTTGCTTATCGATGGTATAATTGCGATGCACGGACCAGAGGGCGCGGTCCAGTTTGGAATAGTCAAAATGAAGGGTGCGGTCAACCTTTTCAGCGGCTTTCAAAGCTTCATCCACCTTGGAGTAATCCGCGGGCTTCAATTTCAGACCTTTGATAGCATTCCGAATGGCAGTCGCAACCGCATCCACTTCCTGCTGAGTCGTAAGTTCGGAAACGTCTTCCGCATCCTTCACGGCCTGTTCTACCGCAGTAAAATCCTCGTAGTGCTCTTTGTTCAGTTTTCCGGCGGCTTCCAAAGCAGCGTCTACTTCGTCGTAGAAAATCTTGGTTTCTTCTGCAAGAGACAGAACCGGGAACGCACACATAACCAATGCACAAATCAAAACCAGTGCGAAAATCTTGGTCGTTTTCATAGTATCCTCCAAAGCAACTTCCCTCAAGGTGTGTTATTCCATCGGGCTTATTATTTTCTGTATTAACAGTTTATCATATCTTACTGTGATTTGCAAGTGAAATTCCATAATTTCACATATTGTTCCGTTTTTCTTCCGAAAAAAGAAAAATTCCGCCGAATACCCGGCGGAATTCCGCGTCTTCATCAAGCCTGCACCCGATGACAACCGTCACATACGATGCGAAGAGTCAAATCATACGAGTGCACCGGTTTTCCCAAAATTTCTTCCAGTTGGGACGTCAGGTCGGGGACAGGAACGTCCCAAACCTCACCGCACTTGGGACAAATACAATGGTGATGGGGGAATACGGTTTTATCAAAATGGTCCGGCTGACCGGGAATTTCAATCCGTAAAATCTCGCCGGCCTCGGCCATCAGCCCCAGATTCCGATAGACCGTGCCCATCGCAATCGAGGGAAGCATCTGCTTTGCTTCGGCATAAATCTGTTCCGCCGTCATATGGCGGTGGGACTTTTGGATGACGTCAAAGACGATTCGCCGCTGTTGTGTCATAGGCAACCTCCTTCGGAATAAAGATTAAGAATAATTCTTATTTTTCTATATTATAACATATTTATTCCGAATTGTCAAGAGGCAACTTAAAATTTCAAAATTCGCAACACTTCGTCTTCCGGCAACTGAGGAAAGGGAATGGGGGGAGCGGGAGGAGTGGGATAATCTCCCAAGCGGCGCTCCAAAATGGCAACGTCTCGCCACTCACCGTTTTTAAATCCGCATTTTTTCTGTAATCCGGCAAATCGGAATCCAAAATGCTGATGCAATTTCTCACTGCCGGGATTGGGCCAAGAAAGAATGGAGCACACGTTCTGATACCCTTGCAGGCGGAGGAGGTCCAACAATGCCCCATACAGATGGGTACCAATACCATTGCCCTGTTCTCCTTGTCGAACGTAGACCGACAATTCCGGCGACCAGGTAAACCCGGCCCGGGAACGGTATGCCCCGGCATAGGCGTATCCCAAAATACGCCCGTCGGATTCCGCCACCAAATAGGGATATTGAGCCAAAATCCCTTCCACTCTCTGACGAAACTCCTCCGACGTGGGGACGACCGTTTCAAAGGTCACCGTCGTAGACACCACGTAGGGACGGTAAATCTCCAAAATCGCATCTGCATCCTTCGGGGTTGCCACGCGATACGTAATCATTCCCGGCATAAGGCACCTCTCTTTCTCCTTTTATTATAATACAAAATCGACGGAATGTCAAGAATTTTGACAAAAAGAAAGAGAAGACCCCCAAAAGGAGTCTTCTCGGTTCCATTATAAGTATTTATCCTTCCCCGTCTTCCTGAAAGGGTTCGTTTTCTTTTTTTGCTACGCTGCTTCGCAGTTTTGAAAAGAATTCGCACAAGAAATAATAGAACGGAATGGTAAGAAACAAGATCCACATCGGATGCCAAAGGCCGAATTCAAACCCCAACCAACAGTAAACCAACGTAATCAGTACGGGGAATGCAAAGTGATCCGCCTTCCGTAAAAACACAGATTCTACAAAAGTATAGTATACCGGAATTAAAAGAAACACAAGCCATCCCCACGCCCAGCCGCCGAAAATATCGCAAACGCCAAAGATCAAATAGGCGATCAGCGTCAAAACGGGGAAAGGGAACGACCGAAAAAAGCGATGGGCGGAAGACCGGGCGGGAGTGTCATCGGCTCCCAGTTTTATTTCCGCGTGAAAGCCGGCTCCGTCGCCGTCTTCCTCGTTTCCGGATTCAAAATCCGCCTTTTCCCGGACTTGGAGATGACCGTTGGAAACCGTAACCGTTGTATCTTCCGTTTCCACAAAAATCGTCTTCGGTATACGGTCGGTCTTTTCACCGTCCGAAGAAACCGTCTTTCCCAAAATCAGTTCATCCAAAGATACGTGATAAAGGGAGGCAAGCGCAATCAGATTATCCGTGTCGGGAGAAGCTTCTGCCCGTTCCCATTTGGAAACCGCCTGACGGGAAACCCCTATCTGTTCCGCGACCTCTTCCTGGGAAAGATGGTTCTTTTTCCGATATTCCACCAATCGGTTTGCTATTTCGATGGTCATACGATTCATCCTTTCCAATGGTTTTTCCGGATTTATCCTACCATAACGGCACAGAAAAATCCATACATTTTAGATTTCATCGTCGCAACTAGGAGTTGCGACAGGAAATTTTGCCTTATTTCTGGGCAATTTTAAGTACCACATCCTGTGCCACAGAGCATCCCGGTAGATAGGATATACGAAAATCGTCGGGGCTGTGTACGTTGCCACGGGATGCAGTTTCTTCTTCCACAGCAATAGATAGGCAATGGCAAACGGATCGTCTACCTCATTGTAAGCATATCTCTTTTCTCTCCGGACAGAAAACGGTTTTCACGCTTTTGATGAAGGTCATAAGGATTCGCCTCTTCTGTTTTTTCGATATCGCAAGGGGGATTCACCGTAGCGCTCCCGGAAAATATTGCGGAAAAAGGTTTCGTTTTTATACCCGACCCGGTAGGTGATTTCCCCCACGGACAGGGTGGTTTCGCTCAACAGTTTCGCCGCACGGTCGCACCGTATCCGTTGCAATAATTTAGAAAAAGGAATTCCCGTCACCTGACGGACCACCGTTCCCGTATAGGAAGCGGAATACCCTAAAAACTTCGCCAAGTCCTTCAACGACGCGTCTTGTAACGAATCTTCCAAGTAGCGAAAGATCCTCACTTTTTGCATCGCGCTGGAAAGAACCGTTTCCGACGGAGACAAGCACGCCAACGCTTCTTCCACTTCCCGGCGAAGGGGAATGGATGGAGCCGCCCCCATCCGGGAAACGGCGATGCCCGAAGCGGCAGACGCAACCTGCAAACAGACTTCTTCTTTCCATCCCTGGGAAAGACAGGCAAAAAAATATCCGGTGAAGGTATCTCCCGCCGCAGTGGTATCCACGGGCGTCACGTGATAGGCCGATTGATACAACCGCTTTTGGGAATCTTGATAAACACTGCCGTAGGCCCCCAACGTCAAAACCACCGTAAGGTTGGGATAAGTGCCGCAGATCCAATCCAGAGCCTCTTCCGGCAAATCCTTTCCGGAAATCTCCCGGGCTTCCACCTCGTTGAGAATCAGATACGACAAATGAGAAAAATCAATTTCGCAAATCCGAGCGTTGAAGGGCGACGGATTCAGAACGATCTTCATTCCCTTCCGAAACCCAGCTTCCACAAGATAGGAAACGAGATTGGTCTCGTTTTGCAACAGTAAAATATCCCCTTGGCAAAAGTCTTCCAAAACCGCGTCAATCTGCGATTCTTTCAGCATCTGATTGGAGCCGGGATAAAGAAAAATCGAATTTTCCCCCGCCTTGCTAACCTGAATAATCGCGTGCCCGTTCTTGGAAGGAACCGTTTGAAGATACGATACGTTCACGCCGCTTTCCCGGAGAATGGTTTTCAGCGTTTCCCCATCGGTCCCGATGCATCCGGCGTGGGATACGTCGGCGCCCGCTCTTGCCGCGGCAATCGACTGATTCAATCCCTTCCCACCGGGGAATATCTGAAACGAATCGGTGGATTCGGTCTCCCCCGGAGCAACGATATGGTCCATCGTATAAACGTAATCCAAATTGCAAGAACCAAAGTTTAATATCTTCATAAAATCCCCTCCGGTTTCAGTATAACACATTTTTTAACATTAAAAAAGATTGTATTTTGCTGAAAAACAGACTGATTCCAAGATTAGAGTTTTTAAAGAAGGCTGTCCGAAGACAGCCTTTTTCGTTATGCGTGATATCCTTTTTCCCGCAACAGTTGAAGAACGACGTCGGGGTTATCGCAGGTAATCAACCTTGCACCGTTGGCGATTGCCCGGTCAACGCCGACTTCATCCTTCACGCAAGCTCCCGTCCAGGGCTCGACGCCCATCGCTTCCATCCGGTCAAAAGCATCTTTGTCCGGCATATTGAGATCGGAGGGCTTGTCGGCAAACATACAGCAGCAATAGGCATACGAATAGGGGTCCAGCGTCAACCCCTTCCCCATACACGCCGAGGGATAGAATACGTGCTGACGGTACCGTTTTCCATATTTCCGGAAAACGTATTCCTGTAATTTCCCGCTGAAAGAGTTCACAACGATTCGGTCTCCAAATCCGTATTCTTCCATCATTGCAAGCACCCTGTCACAAACGGAATACGACGTTTCTTCCCATCCGTCCACGGGATACTCTTTTAATTCCAGATCCAAGGTCATCGTGGGATGGTCCTTGACCAATTCCATCAAATCCCGCAACGTGGAAATCCGCATCCCCCGAAATTCTTCTCCAAACCGAATCCCTGCATCGAGCGATTGCAATTCTTCCAACGTTTTCTCCCGCACATAGCCCGTGCCGTCGGTCGTACGGTCCACGGTTTCGTCGTGAATCAAAACCAATTCTCCGTCCTTGGTGATACGCACGTCGGTCTCAATCTGGTCCACGCCCAAATCCAAGGCAGCCTGAAAGGCGGCTATCGTATTTTCCGGATAAGCGCTCCGCCATCCCCGATGGGCAGCGACCCAAATATTTTTCTTGCTCTGTGTCCAATAGTTCATCTGAATCATCCTTTGAATAAACCCTATTTTCTTTACTATAACACAATCCCGTCAAAAAGTCAAGTGCTTTTCCCATATTGACAAAATCCGACGAAAATGATATAATAAATTCATCAAACCGGGGGGGCTTTTGAAATGATTTACGTCGCTATTGGGCTATTCGCCTTAACCTACGTGATGATGCTGGTTTTTTCCAAATACCGTCCCTACATCGCCTTGGCCTCCGCCGTCGTTTTTATTGCAACGGGGATGCTTCCGCTGGGAAAAGTATTTGGAGCCATTGACTTCAACGTGCTTTTGATGATTGCCGGCACGATGGGGCTGGTACAACTGTTCATTGACAGTAAAATGCCGGAATTATTGGCAGATCTAATTATGGAAAAAGTGCCTAACATTATGATGGCAGCGGTGTGCCTTTCGCTGTTTGCCGGCATTATTTCCGCCTTTGTAGACAACGTGGCAACGGTGTTGATGATTGCCCCGGTGGCGTTGGAAGTTTGTAAAAAATTAAAGACGAACCCCGTTCCGGTAATTATCGGCATTGCCGTTTCTTCCAATCTTCAAGGGGCGGCGACCCTGGTGGGCGACACCACCGCCATAATGCTTGGTTCTTACGCCGATATGAGTTTTCTGGACTTCTTCGTTTATCAGGGAAAGCCGGGGATGTTCTTCGCTGTGGAATTGGGAGCGGTCCTTTCGGCGCTGATTTTAGCGTGGCTGTTCCGAAAAGAAAAGTCCCCCATTCCGAAAAAGAAAGAACGCACGGAAGTCACCGATTACGTCCCCACCGTCCTTCTGGTCGGCGTCGTGGTCCTGCTCATCGCAGCGTCCTTTATTCCCAAAAAACCCGCCGTTACCAACGGTTTGATCTGCGTCGGAATGATGGTGATAGGTCTTGTATATAACTGGATAAAAAACAAGTCCTTCCGCGCCTTTGTGGAACCGATGAAATCCATTGATTTTGAGACGATCGGCCTGTTGTTGGGGCTCTTTTTGATGATTGGCGGCATCTCTCATATGGGCGTGATCGACGCCGCAGCCGGGCTTTTGGCGAAATTAGGGGGAGGAAACGTATTCCTTCTTTACACCGTTATCGTCTGGGGATCGGTTCTCATCTCCGCCTTTATTGACAACATTCCTTACGTAGCAACGATGCTCCCCGTAGTCACCGCCCTGGCGGCCGGGCTGAACATCGACCCCACCGTTCTATATTTCGGACTCCTATCCGGTGCCACTCTGGGTGGGAACATCACTCCCATCGGCGCCTCGGCAAACATTACCGGCATCGGGATTCTCCGCAAAGAAGGATACACCGTGAAAAACGGAGATTTTTTCCGCATTGGGATTCCCTTTACCCTATCGGCGGTCATTCCTTCATATATCCTTTTGTGGTTACTGTTTGCTCCGTAAAAAAGAAAAAGCAAGAATCGCCTGACCTCAGTCAGGCGATTCTTTTACGATTCCGTTGCAGATTTGATTTTTTTCATCCATTTTCCGCTCTTCAAACGGAAAATACACCAAACACACTTGATGACCTGGTCAATTTTCAGAAATGTATAAATCCAAAAGGAAGGAAATCCGAAAACCAATCCGGCCAAGGCCCCCAAAGGAATGGACGCTACCCACAGGAACAAAATGTCGCCCAGCATCAAAAATTTCGTATCGCCTCCGGCGCGAAGGACCCCCTTCGTCAACATATTCCCTACCGTCTGGAAGACCATAATCAAGGAGATAGCGTACATCATTTCGTGGGAAATAGCTTTGGCATCAGCAGAAACGTCGTAGAAATTGATAATGGGATTCTTGACCAGCAAAATCAAGCCTCCGGCAAGCAGCCCCATAACCGTACCGATGAAAAGGAAGGTAAAACCGTCCCGGTAAGCCTTTTTGTAATTCCCCTCGCCCATCGTATGTCCGGTAATAATACCGCTGGCATTGGAAATCCCCTGGGTCAAAACGGAACTCAACTGCTGAACAACCATCGTCACCGAATTGGCGGCCACGAAAGCCTCCCCAATATGCCCCATTACCATCGCCACCGCATTGTTCCCCAAAGCCAAAAGACCGTCGGAAATCAACACGGGAATACTGACGCGAACATACTCTTTCAACATATCCCGGCATTTCATAAAAAGGTCTTTGATACGATATTTCATCCGTTTGTCAATCAGGAAAAAGTAGCCGCAGATAAAGCACAATTCGAAGACACGGGCAATCAGCGTCCCCAGGGCAGCCCCTTCGATCTCCATCCGGGGGGCACCCAGCTTCCCGAAAATAAACACCCAGTTGAAAAATACGTTCACAAAGAAGGCGATAACGGAACAGGTCAAAGGGATCTTCACCTGTCCTACCGTCCGCAACACAATGGTACAAACCAAGGACAACCCGGTGCAAAAATAGGTGGGGATCATCCATTTCAGATACCGCACCCCATAGGCAATAATTTCCGGCTCATTGGTATAGATCCTCATAATCCACCCGGGAGCAAGGATGGTAGCCACCGTAAAAACGGTACTGAAAATCAAGGCAAACCGAAGCATAATGGTGACCGATTTTTTCAAAGAAGAGATGTCCTGCATCCCCCAAAATCGGGACGTCAGCACCGAAGCCCCCATCCCGATTCCCATACAAAAAATCATAAACAGATTGATAAACTGCCCCGCCAGGGAGGAAGCGGACAACTGCGCGTCTCCCATCGAACTGAGCATCACCGTATCCATCAGATTGATTCCCACGGTAATCATCGATTGCATCGAAATGGGAATGGCGATTTTCAGCATTTTCTTATATAAATCCTTATCTCCGAGACAATCCCGAAGACGCAATTTTTCCGTCAAAATAAGTACCTCTTTTCCAAAATATGTCCTCATTATACCACAAATTTCAAAAAAATGCAAGTACATCAAAAAGGGGTGCCACACGGCACCCCCAAAAAATTTCCATATTCCGTTTACAGTTTCGAATACCCGTAACTGTTCACCAAAGCATCAATCTTGTGGCCTGCCTTACAGATTGGGCAATCGTGGGTGGGATAACTTTCGTATCCTTCCAAATCGTCCGCATCAAAGACCGAACGGACGGGATAGCCGTCACAATCCGAAATGGTCGCAAAAATGGCTGAAATCCCGGCAACGCGCCCTCCGTAATACTTCACCGCTTCAATGGCGGCTCTCGCAGAATATCCGGTGGTCACCGACGCACAGAGAATCAGCACGTTCTTCCCCTTTACCATCGGAATGATGTTATCACGAAGGAACAACTGACTTCCTGCGGTATATTCCGGAGTCATAACGTAAATGGTCTGATGGGCGTTAAGGTTGGTAAAATCTTCCTTGGTCAATTCCCGGGCAAGGCAAGTACCGATCACCTGAGTGCCATCCAGACAAAGAATGGTATCCACGATCGTACTGTGATTATAATACGAGACGATTTCCTTTGCCACCGCCTGAGCTTCGGAAAGGCGGGTCTTCTGGGTGGTTACGTCCACGTAATAGTTGATATGGCTGTGATTCGTAGCAAAATGCCCCTTGGAGACCCGAAGGAACAGATTGCGGTTCTTCGTACGAATTTTAAAGGAATTTTCAGTAGGCATATACAATTTCCCCTTTTTTTTCATTATATCATAACTTTGTCCCGCTGTCAAGAGATTTTTTCACAAATCCGATCCATTGTTTTCGACAAATACTAATCGGTTTTCCCGGCAAAAAGCAAACCCCCTTTTCAAAGAAAATCAGCCCTCGACAAATTCGGGGGCTGGTCTTCTTCTTATGACGTTGTTGTATGATAAATAGGTTAAAACGATGGGATTCTTTTTCTGTATCTATTATACCACATTTCAAGACAAATTGCAAGAAAAACCGTTCGACAAATAGAGACAGACTATTTCGCTTACATAAGGATTGATACGATAATTCCAACAAATTCATTTTCTGTTATCCCTTCTGCAACGATCCAATACCGCTTCGCCCGTTCTCCCAAGGCCAATACGGCAGAACCGTTTCAAAATTTGGTTAAAAAAGCGACAAGCTTCTACCGAAACTTGTCGCTTTTGGTGGGCCTTCGGGGACTCGAACCCGGGACCGACCGGTTATGAGCCGGGAGCTCTAACCAACTGAGCTAAAGGCCCTTATATGCAATTAAAAAAAGACTCTGACGTCGGACCGTCAGAGCCTTGGTGACCCGTAGGAGAATCGAACTCCTGTCTTCGGCGTGAGAGGCCAACGTCTTGACCGCTTGACTAACGGGCCAAAAAATGGGTACAAAAAAAGAGAATGTCGGCATCGCCCTATTTTCCCGGGCCGTCGCCAGCCAAGTATTTTCAGCACCTAAGAGCTTAACTACCGTGTTCGGAATGGGAACGGGTGGAACCTCTTCGTCATAGACACCGACTATTCTCTTCATAGAAG